>JAVBLG010000073.1:0-34433 GCA_031553655.1 Desulfovibrionaceae bacterium
TGTGGGTCGTTGAATAAACGCAATTTCAAGGTGAAATTGGACTAACGACTTGCAATGCCTATGACAACATGGCGTAGCGCAAAGCAAGGACAAGGCCAAGGCGTTTTTTGCGAAAGGAGTGTACGCCTTCTGGTACTCGACTTGAGCAAAAAACACCTTTAACGAAGTAATTGCCCGCGATACGCCATGTTTTCACCCCAGGTGTTTCTGACACGCTGCGATCGGCAAAAATAAGTGAACCATATTATGGCCCCAAGCAGGGAAGCGCCTATGCCGCCAAGTACTTCGGCAGTATACAGCTTGCTTATTAAATTGGGGTTGAAAATTTGCTCACCCAAGGTGGCCTGTACAAAAATACTCATAATCACAGGTGAAACAGCGGCCACTAGTGGACTGGCCAGCAGCAAAATTTTAATGAAACGCACCGCGTGTGGTTTTACGGCGTATATTATATAAATGCCGTAAAGCCATACACAATCATAAAAAATGTTGAACACCAGGTAAAAATTCATGCCCCTGGCAAGTTCCGGGTAAGTCCTGCCGGTGTTTAAAAGCTGCGGAAATGCCAAAAAAATGTCTCTCAGCACACTAAGTGCCGACAAAACCACAAAAACCAGCAACCAGCCCCGTATACCCTCCGAAGGAGACACGTCGCTGCCGTCAGCCAGCTCCTTCACCTTGCGCCGCTCCATCAGCCAACGTACAGGAAAAATCAGGCCCACAATCAGCAGGCCAAGCAGAGCCATATGCAGAACTTCTTTATAACCCAATCCGGCCATCAAATCAGCCGCCAGGGCCGGTTGGCTTGAAACTACCAGAACAGCAACCATCAGAGGAACAAAAATGAAAACCATTGTATACTCCTTATCAAACAGGTAGCCTTTCTTTTCACCTCTTTTCCGCCTGAATGCAAGAGTGAGATCAAACAACACAGCGAGGCATGTCAGCTCTGCTTGCCAACCACCAACTCCTTGCTTATTTTGTTTTTATGATTAAAAATAAACACACTTATTCAGTACAAACGCGGCACAAGCAATGAAAACAGTTTTTTGCATCGACGACAACCCGCGCTATCTGCTGCTGTTGCAGGTGGCTGTACGCTCTCTTCGTGCCCAGCATGGTGAAAAATCACCGTGCGTCTGCATTTATGCCGGGGAAAATCAAAAGCTCATGGAAACTCTGGAACGGGAAAATATCACCCTGGCCAGATACAAACCTCTGCTCTCCCCCGATAAAATCCCTGCGGAATTCCACCGCTGTATAGGCTGCTTCCTTAAGCTCGAGCTGGCTCTTGTGCCGGAACTGGCCAATGACGATATGGTGCTGTATTGCGATACAGATGTATTTTTCATTAAGCCGCTGGACGCTCTTTTTACCAGAAAACCGGCTTATATGGCCATGGCCAAGGAAAGCACCATCCCCTTTTTCCACGAGCATCAAAAATTGTCTTATAGCTTCCGGGGTAGGGAATATGTCGTGCCCATGCCCTTTCCCATATGGACATTCAGCAGCGGGGTTGCGCTTTTCAATTTATCAAAATTGCGCAGCCGTGACCTTATATACAATTTTTTGGCTTTCTGTGAACAGAATGTAAAATATATCGGCAATATGGACCAGTCTTTGCTCAACTATTTCTTTGGACGACGCATTGAGCGGCTGGAAGATACGTGGAACAGGCCCCCCTATCACGCCGACGCCATGGACGCTGGACATATAATACATTTTCACGGCCCCAAGCCCTGGGATGTTAATCATCCCTATTGGAAAGATTTGCGTATAAACAATTATTTTCCATTGCGCGAAGCCTGGATGAAATTTCTTTCTCCGGAAGAGCGGGAACTGCTACTTGGGTGGGAACGGGAGGTCGGTTAGGCCATCCGGCGGATCCTGGCGCGAAAGGCCAAAATCCGCCTGTTTTAATTTTACATCACGGACACATGGTGTCCAAACCACATACGGACCGCCAGAGTATTTTCCTCATTTTATTTGTAAAAAAATTTATCCTTGCGTGACCGACTTGCCCACCATATTGGCCGCCTTAACCAGTGATTGGGTGGCCAGATGCGCGTAGCGCATAGTCACTCTCGGGTCGTAATGCCCAAGGCACTTTTGCACCTCATACAGTGAACAGCCGGAATTGACCAGAAAGCTGGCGAAAGAGTGCCGCAAATCGTGCAGACGCACATCGTGAAGTCCCAACCTTACGCGCAGATGATCCCATAATGTGAATACCGAGCGTATGTGCGAACCCTCCACGCTTCCCGGAAAAACCCAGGGACAATTAATTTCACGAGGAATTTTCTGGAAAATTTTTACAGCTTCGTCCGATAAAGGAATATGTCGTACTTTGCCCGATTTGGACAAGGGCACTGTAAGAAGGCGGCGTTCCAAATCCACATTTTCCCAGCGTGCTGAAAGGATCTCGTTCTTGCGTGCTCCCGTGAACAGCAAAAGTTGTATGGCCAACGCCCCCTTGTGCTGGTATTTGTCCAGTTCGTCCAAAAGAAGGCGGGCTTCTCCAGGAGTAAGGTAGCGCTCCCTGAAGCCCGGATCCTCAAAAAGCGACACATTACGGCAGGGATTTTGATCACCCTGCAGCACCCCCCAGCGCATGGCGCAGTTAAAAATGGTTTTGAGCAACGCGAAAGCGCGATTGCAGGTGCCGGAAGCCAACCCCTTGCTCTTCAGCCCGCTTTGCCACGAAACAATGTCCATGCGCTTGATTCCGCCTAGATGGCGTGCGCCTAGAGTCGGCAGGATATGCAATCGTAAGATGCGCTGATCCAGCTCCCAACTTCTCTTTCTCAACCGGGCCTGGGGCAGATAATGTTCAACAACAAATTGCTCCATGCTAATCTGACCAACGGGCATCAGATGCTCTCCGGCCGGGTCTACCCCTTCTTCCAACATTTTATGCAGCGCATAGGCCCTGGCCCTGGCAGAGCTGAGATCAACCTTGCCAAGAGCTCCCATACGCAGAAATTTGATTTTCCCATCAACGGCTCGATAGCGAAAATACCACGTCCCTTTACCCACTCCTCTATACTCAAGAGTAAATTCACGTATTTCTTCATCATAGTAGTGAGTATAGCCTTTAGGGGGTAAACCGGAGTCAAGAGATTCCAAAAGGTACTTGGTGATGCAGCAGCGTGGCATAGAGCCTCCTTTTTAGGCTCCTCTTTTGTATAAAATACATTAAAATGTAAATGTTCTCTTAAAAAATACGATACTATATATAAAACTTTAATTAGACATACAAACAGAGACAGCAAGCATGATGTTGATTTAATCCATAAATTCATAAAATTCCGCATACCGAATCTTCTGGCCGACAAACAAATATTAATCGATTAATCTATATTAATAATAACAATCAAATATACTTCATCAATTCACAACCAAATCTTGACCATGCCATACGTCTTAAATAATTTCCTCCTTGTGTTTATGAAATACTTGCCCATCCATCATATATTATCGTATTTTCATAGCAGAGGCTGTATATCATATCGCGATTAAATTGAAAACAATTAAGACGTTGAATTCGAGGATGGGGGAGAGGGACGGCGCGGAGGGCGAGGCACTCGCAGAAGCAAGTGCAAAAAATAGGCAAGTTCAAAAATAAAACGGCCTTCTTGCGCGGGGTAGCACAACTATAGTACAACCCCGGCGCAAAAAGGCCGTTTGACAATGCCGTCAGGCAAAAGACGGTATTTGGAACTTAAAACTATACGCAGCCGGTGGGCTTGGGCAGGCCGGCCATTTTGCAGGCGCCCTTGCCGGGGCCGGAGGGAAACAGCTCGTAAACTTCTTTCAGTTTGTAGCCGGTATTTTTGGAAAGGATACGCACCATCGGGGCGATGCCGTTCTTTTTGTAGTAATCTTGCAGGAAGTCGAGAATCTTCTGATGGTCGGGGCCGATTTCGGAGATGCCTTCAGATTCTTTCACGAACTCCATCCATTCGGGGCACCAGTCGTCAAAGCGAAGCAGAAAACCATCTTCGTCAACTTCAAAGCTTTTGCCCTTATAAGTAATCTCAGCCATGCTTGTCCTCCTTGGACGGTACTTGAAAAATATCGCCGCCGGATGTTTGCGGCGTCTATCTTAAAGGTCAACTAAATCTTCAGCAAACCCCTGCCAAAAGAAACACCCTCCGGACGAAGGCTTATGATTCCAACGCCCGACATTTGAACATTATGTCACAATCTAAAACAAAAGGCAAGAACCTCGCGTTTATTTTTCTGCTAGTGAAAATAATGCATTGCCGAAAAAGCACGCGCCCGGCCCGGCAGCTATTGCCCCGCCGGATATAATGTGAAAGTATAGTTGAACAGTGTGTTGTTATCAAGCATAATCGCCACAAAAAAATATTCTAAAGGAGCATGTATGCATATTCTGAAAATACTATTCATGAGCGGCCTGTTCACCTTGGCGTTGGGCATGCTGGGCGTTGACACGGCAAAAGCGGCCGAGGGTAAAACAGCTTCTTTTGAGGTTGGAGCCTGGAAAGTTACAGCCATAGCCGATGCTGAAGGCGTTTTTTCGCCTTCAACCTTTATTGGGTTAACCCCTGAAATGGAAAAAAAACTTTTCACCAATGGTTCCGTGCCCAGCCAGGTTAATGTTTTTCTGCTGAAAGGACAGGACAGATGCATTCTGGTCGATACCGGCTACGGCCTTGATTATCAACGCAAGGGCCGCCTTTTAAGCTCTCTTGCCGAGCTTGGCGTTAACCCCGGCAGAATTACCGACATACTCATCACCCATATGCACGGCGACCACATCGGCGGGCTGCTCACAAACGGCAAGGCCGCCTTTCCCAATGCTAAAATATGGGTACACAAGGTTGAATACAACTACTGGCTCAGCAAAGACAATGCCAATTCCGTGCCCGAAGGGCGCAGAGGGCTGTTCAAAATGGCCGCCGACGCCATGGCCGCTTACCCCGGCATGGTGCAATTACTGAGCGAAGGCGACAAGCTCATGGATGACATAACCTTCACCGCCGCCTTTGGGCACACACCCGGACATACCGCTTTTACCCTGAAGTCTGGTGATAAAGCAATGTACTTCGTGGGCGATTTTGCACATTCCACAGTGGTGCAGTTTCCCAACCCGCAGGTAGCTGTGGTCTTTGACAGCGATCCGGCCAAAGCCACAGCGGTTCGCATCAGCTTTATGGAAAAATTCTCCAAAGATAACGCTCCCATTGCCGCGCACCATCTGCCTTTCCCCGGCGTGGGCAATATTATAAAGGAAAAGCAGGGTTACTCATTTAAAACTTGGTAAATAGCAATTGCTGAGCACTCCGTAAAATCGGGCGAAAGCGGCCCTCAGACAAAAAAACGGCCTTTTTGCGGTGGGGTTATACCAAACATCCCGCCGTAAAAAGGCCGTTTTACGCTACCCAAGCACAGGCAGCCATTCTATAGCATTTTGCTTTCGAAATTATCCATTACCTGAAACTATTTTTTAAAAAATTAAGGCCGATTGTCCTGCCCCGCCTTCGCCACCTTTCACCGGCGGTTCGGAATAGTCTGAAATTAGAATTACCAGAGCATTTCGCTCATTTCATTCGCACAATGTTCTAACACGGCTTCGGCCGTGGCCGCCACCTTACCCCCATACAGACCACCTCTTCCGGCCTGACCGCCAACAGAGAAAGGAGAAGTAGCTTTAACAGCCGCGCCGATTTTGGCGCCACTGGACATGGTCCTTGCGGTAAACTTATCAATTTCATTGGTTTGCAACGGTCCGCCGTCGCGCAGCAACACCATTCCATAAATTGATTTTTCCAAGTCGCTGAATGCGTATTGGCTTTTGACCTTGGTTGCGCTGCCGCCGCTTATGACCAAAACTGGAGAAATCGACCGACGTTGCGGGGCGGAGGGTGGAGCGTCTCGCGCCGCGGCGGACTCGGCTGGGAAAAAGTTCACTCCTCTATTGCCCAAAACCGTGCCGCTGTTCTTTTGTATCCGACTTTTCAGACTCAAATCAATGCCACTCATAACGACTCTGCCGCCGGGGACGGCGACCCGCGCATTGGCCAAGTGCAAGGCGATATCCAAAGCCGCGCCCGTCAGAGTTTCGAGATCATAGGGGGCATTTTCCATGTCGCGGCCGATTGGAAACATTCCCACACCATTCAGCAACGCGCCGCCAAGATCCACGCCGGCCGCAATAGTTTCCGTGGCGTCGGCATCGGCATTGACGTCAGTTCCAGCGCGGATCAAATCTCCGTCTTCGCCAAGGATCACCACTTCCGCGCTTTCACCCCAATCGGAAACCCCAAAAGCCGGAATTTCCGTCCGGCACAGGAGCAAGACACAGAAAGCGGCGAGCCCCGCAAAACGCATCAAGCGGCCACAAGTAGAGGCAGCCCTTGAATCAAAATTCGCTATTTGGAGATAACTCCTAGCACGTAACATAACAGTTTGCATAATTTAAAAAGAAAAGTTTTGAGGAAAGGAGGATGGGGGTCCGGGGGAAGGAGGAAAGGAACTTTTTCAAAAGTTCCGTTCCTCCGTCCCCCGTCACTTATTTATTTCCCGACAGGCTTGCTTACAGTCACTTTGGGCAAGTCGGGGAACTGCGGATTTTCCTTGTCCATATCGTTCAATATGGAGTCGGTGACATCAGCGCGTCTGTTGCTGCCCAAAACCATATCCTTGCTCAAAACCACATCATATTGTTTATTAACGCCCACCCATACCCTGATCACATTTTCCAGGGTGGCGGCCAGCACTTGGCTTACGGCCTGACGTTCGACAGCAAGCTGACGCTCCAGGGCGGCCTGGCCTTCACGCAAGGCATCAACGCCTTCAGGGGTGTTTTCACGCCCCTTGTACGCCTCCTGCAAATCATTCAGCCCTTTAAGCAGCACGGAGCGCACCTTGCGCATATGCTCTTCGGCGGCCTTGCCGGGCTTGGAGCTCTTGAAAATACGCGCCGTATCCACAACGGCCACGCTATCGGCCAGGGCCGCACCGCAATCGGCGGCAAAAATGGCCAAAAACGCTGCCAGAATGATTATTTTATGCAAAATATGTACCCCAACCGGCTTTATCTCTCAAATTCTGTGAATTGTTTTGTCCGGCAAAAAAATCTTGTTGTTGACGATCATTCTTGCAACAAAACTTCCGCGGCACATGATGATATTTCGGAAATTTTTGCTCTCTGCCGAGGAAGACATGTTTCAGGCGAAACGATGTGTATAAGGACATACATGAGCTTCGCCTGAAACATGTCTGACAAAGGCAGAGGGCAAAAAGACCGCAATATCATGGAACGATTTCGGGTTCGATCACTACATTGAAGCGTTGCCCGTAACGCCGCTTGAGGCGATTAGAAAAATTCTCCAGATAATAAAAATAAACCGGAGTGATGTAAAGGGTAATCAATTGCGAAAAGCATAACCCTCCCACAACGGCCAAGCCCAGCGGCCTGCGGGCGTCAGCCCCGGCCCCCATGCCTATGGCAATGGGTAACGCGCCCATGAGCGCGGCCATTGTGGTCATCATAATGGGCCGGAAGCGCACCAGACATCCTTGAGTAATGGCTTCCAGGGCGGTGATGCCCGGTTTGTTCTTTTGGGCTTCCAGGGCGAAGTCGAGCATCATGATGGCGTTTTTCTTCACTATGCCTATGAGCATTATTATACCCACAAACGCATAGAGATTGAGGTCGATCCCGAAAATCCACAGGGTGGCCAGGGCTCCGAAACCGGCCGAAGGCAGGCCGGAAAGGATGGTCAACGGGTGGATGAAACTTTCGTACAAGACGCCCAACACCAGATAAATAACCACAATGGCCAGCAAAAGCAGCCAGCCCATGCCCTTAAGGGAATCCTGGAAGGCCTGGGCCGTACCTTGCGACTGGGCGGTGACCGAGTCAGGCAGGATAGGCCTGGCCACGTCTTCCACAGCTTTTACGGCTTCGCCCAAGGCCACGCCGGGGCGCAGGTTGTAAGATATGGTCACCGCCGGGAATTGCCCGGAATGGTTAACGGTAATCGGCCCCACGTCGCGACGGGTCACGGCCAGGGTGCTCAGGGGAACAAGGTTGCCGGTGTTGGAGCGCACGTAGAGCTTGTTCAGAGCCGAAGGATCTTCCTGAAAACGCTTTTGCAGCTCCACGTAGACCTTGTAATCGTTAACCGGGGTGTAGATGGTGGATATTTCGCGCGAGCCATAGGCCGATTGCAGGGCCAGCTCGATCTGTCCGGCGGAAACGCCAAGGGAGGCGGCACGGTTGCGGTCGATATCCAGGCGCAATTCCGGGTTTTTAAGCTGCAAATCGCTGTTCACGTCCTGAATCTGCGGCAGGCCGCGCATGGTTCTTTCCAGCTCATTGGCCGCCGCATAGAGGGATACCGTGTCCGGCCCCATAAGGGTATACTGGTAAAGGGCTTTGGAAGAGCGACCGCCGATATTTATGGTGGGCGGAATACGCACATAGACCTGGAGGTTGAGGTTTTTGTTCAGCTCGCGGCGCAACCGGGCGGCCACTGTTTCGATTTTTTCACGCTTGCCGTGGGGCTTCAGGCTCAACATAAACATGGCATTATTCATGCCCATGTTGGAACCGACAATGCCCACCACAGAGTTGTAGAATTCCACGGCCGGGTCGTCTTCAAAGGGTTTGTCCAGGGTTTGTTGCAGGCCCACCATGCCGGGGAAGGATATGCCTTGCTGGGCTTCACTGTTACCGGTGAGAAAGCCCGTGTCTTCAGTCGGCAAAAAACCCTTGGGCATGACCGCGAAAAGCCAGCCAGTGACCACCAGCAGCACCAGCGAGGCCAACAAAGTGCCGCGACGGTAGCGCAGCACAAACATCAGGCTCTTTTCGTAAAGTCTGGTGAGCCCGTCAAAAGCGCGTTCCAAAAGGCCGTAAAGCCCCTCATACTGGGTTTGATGGTGAGGGCGGGCTTTCAAAAAATAGGCACAGAGCATGGGGGTGAGGCTTAAAGATACAAACCCGGAAAACAGAATGGCCACGATGATGACCACGGAAAATTCGCGGAAGAGCCGCCCCACTATGCCGCCCATGAACAACACGGGAATAAACACCGCCACAAGCGACAGGGTCATGGACAGAATGGTGAAACCGATTTCTCTGGAGCCGTCATAGGCGGCGTCCATGGGAAACTTGCCCATTTCCTGATGACGCACGATATTTTCGAGCATGACAATGGCGTCGTCAACAACAAAGCCCACGGCCAGGGTAAGGGCCATAAGCGAAAGGTTGTCGAGACTGTAGCCGCAGATGAACATGACGGCAAAGGTGGAAACCACCGACATGGGCAGGGCCAGACTGGGGATGACCGTTGCCGGAAGGTTGCGCAAAAACAGAAAAATAACCAGAACCACCAGAAAAACCGTGAGCACCAGAGTGAACTTTACATCATCCACCGACTCGCGAATGGACTCGGAGCGGTCGTACATAATACGCATGTTTACCGAGGGCGGAAGCTGCGATTGCAGTGTGGGCAGGAGTTTGCGGATGGAATCGACCACTTCCACGGTATTGGCCCCAGGCTGGCGTTCCACAGCCAGGGTGATGCTCGGCTCGCCGTTGCTCCAGGCCAGCTGGCGATCTTGCTGCACACTGTCGATAACAGTGCCGAGATCACCCAGGCGCACCGGCGCGCCCTGGCGGTAGGCCACGATTGCGTCGCGGAACTGAGCGGCATTTTCCAATTGGCCCGAAGCTTTGATGCTGCTGGTTCGCTCACTGCCCTCGAGCAGGCCGGTAGGCAGCATGGAGTTGGAGGCGGCCATGGCGTCGGCCACTTCGTCAATGCCCAGCTGGCGGCTGGCCAGGGCATCGGGGTCAAGCTGGGCGCGCACCGCATATTTTTTCTGCCCGTAAATGGACACCTGCGACACGCCCGAAATCATTGAAAGACGTTGGGCCACCATGGTGTCGGCATATTCATTCAGTTCATAAAGAGGAATGGTGGAAGAAGTTACCAGCAAGTAAAAAATGGGCAAGTCCGCCGGGTTGACTTTGCGGAAGCTGGGCGGAACGGTCATGTTGGTGGGCAAACGGCGCTGCGCCAGGCCAATGGCCGACTGCACGTCAAGAGCTGCCGCGTCAATATCGCGGTCCAGGGCGAATTGCAGAATGATTCTGGTGCGCCCGATGCTGTTGATCGAGCTCATGGAATCTATGCCCGCTATGGTGCTGAACTGTTTTTCCAGAGGCGTGGCCACTGAGGCGGCCATGGTTTCGGGGTCGGCCCCGGCCAGTTCGGCCATAACCTGGATAGTGGGAAAGTCCACATTGGGCAGGCTGTTCACCGGCAGTTTCTGATACCCGGCCACACCGAAAAAAAGCAGGCCAAGCATAATCAGGGTAGTGGCCACCGGCCTTTGAATAAAAATTGAGGCTATGTTCATTGTTTGCGAACCTCTACGGCAACGCCCGGAGCCAGACGCACCTGACCGTCAACGGCCACTTTTTCCCCCGGCTTCAATCCTTCCGCAATAGCGGTGTAGCCATCGGAATCCATTATGGTTTTCACCTGCCGATATTCGGCCTTGCTGTCACTGGTGATTACGTAAACATAGTATTCATTGCGGCCGGAAAGCACGGCCTTGGCAGGCACGCTCACCGCGCCGTTGACCATGCCCAAAGTAAGCACGGCCTGCACAAACTGGCCGGGCCACAGCGAACTGTCTTTGTTTTCAAAAGTGGCCCGCAGCTTGATGGTGCCGGTGCGGGTGTCCACGGAGTTATCTATAAAGGTTAAGAGGCCGTCCACCGGCTTGCCGCCGGTGGGTATGGCCGTAACGTTCATAGGGCCCTGGGCCATTTTTTCCTGAATGGCGGGCAGATAGCCTTCAGGCGCGGAAAAATTTACATAAATGGGCTCAAGGCTGTCGATTACCAGCATGCCCTGATCGTCATTGGCCTTGATCATGTTGCCGCGATCGCTTTGTATGGCCCCGGCCCGCCCGCTTATGGGGGACTTGATCGTACAGTAGGCCACTTGCAGGGCCGCGCTTTCCACGGCAGCCTCGTCGGATCGCACCGTGGCCCGCAGAGCCAGAGCATCGGTGGCGGCCTTGTCGTAGGCCTCACGGCTTATATAGCCATCTCCCACCAGGCGGCCGTATCGCTTCATATCTTCCTCAGCCTTGACGAGCTGGGCCTTGTCTCTGGCCAGACGCCCCTGAGCCTCGCGCAGGGCGGCTTCAAAAGGACGCGGGTCTATGGAAAATAAAAGCTGCCCCTCGTTTACATGATCCCCTTCCTTGAAGTGAACTTTGACCAGTTCACCGGTAACTCTGGCTTTTATAGACACGGTAGCCGAAGCCGCCACATTGCCCACCACGGTCAACCTGTTGGCCAGATCGCGCAATTGCACTTCAGCCACAGTTACCGGGGCCGAGGCCTTTTCACGCTTGCCGCCGTTGTCTTCCCCTCCGCATGAATACAGCGGCAGGGTCAGCATAAAAAGTATTATGGACAGAAATCTAAGAGGCATGTATTTACTCCGTTTAGAAGGGACGTACTATTCTTTCCATATAAATAAAAAAATGGCTATAACTCTTTTTTATCATAAAAATTTTACATGACAGCAATTAGCGGGGAGATATAGTGGCGAGAAACAGAATTTTGCAGCAATGGAGCGTTGACGACTCCAAGGAACTTTACGGAATCCGTAACTGGGGCGCCGGATATTTTGACATTTCCGGCGAGGGAGAGGTGGAAATATATCCTTTCGGCCAGCATAAGGGACCTTCTGTAAGCATCGCCGAGATTATAAACGGCGTAAGAGAACGCGGCTATGACATGCCCGTGCTCCTCAGGGTGGAAAATATCCTGGATTCCCAGATAAAGTCGCTGCACGAGTCTTTCCGTACTGCAATAAAAAAATTAGGCTACAAAGGCAAGTACCGGGGCGTATTTCCCATCAAAGTTAATCAGCAGCAGCAAGTTGTTGAAAAAATTGCCCAGTACGGCTCAAGTTATAACCACGGGCTGGAAGTCGGCTCCAAGGCCGAACTTATTGCCGCCATCTCGCAACTACGCAACAATGAAGCATGTTTGATTTGCAACGGTTATAAAGACGAAGAATTCATTGACCTCGGCCTGCATGCCGTACATATGGGTTTCAATTGCTTTTTCGTTATAGAGATGCCCGGGGAGCTTGATCTTATTCTGGAACGCTCCGCGGCCCTGGGCATAAAGCCCAATATCGGGGTGCGGGCCAAGCTGGCGGTGAAGGCCGGAGGTCACTGGACAGACTCCGGCGGCGAGCGCTCCACCTTCGGGCTTACCCCGGCCCAGATTGTGGATGTGGTGGACAAACTCAAAAGCAACGGCATGCTCGACTGCTTCAAACTTCTGCACTATCACCTTGGTTCCCAGGTGCCCAACATACGCGACATCCGTACCGCCGTAATGGAGGCCGGGCGGCTTTATTCCGGCCTGGTGCAGGAAGGCGCGCCCATGGGCTATCTCGACCTTGGCGGCGGCCTGGCCGTGGACTATGACGGTTCGCACACCAACTTTGTTTCCAGCCGCAACTATACCTTGGACGAATACTGCACCGACGTCATTGAAACGGTAATGTCCATACTGGATGAACAAGGGCAAGCCCATCCGCACATAGTGACCGAATCGGGCCGGGCCACCGTGGCCTATTATTCCATTCTGCTTTTCAACATTCTTGACGTCAGTGTGGTGGAATTCGGCACTCTGCCAGAGGAGCTGCCCGAAGACGCCCCCGAGCCGGTGCGCAACCTCAGAGAAGCCCTTAACGGCCTGACCCTGCGCAATTTGCAGGAATGCTACAACGACGCCGTTTATTACCGCGACGAAATACGCCAGCTGTTCATCACCGGGCGGGCTTCATTGCGCGAGCGCACTTTGGCCGAACGCTTTTTCTGGGCCATAATCAAACGTATTTCTCAAGAAAAAGGCAAGCTCAAGCACGTTCCCCGCGACTTTGCCGACATCGATTCCAGCCTGGCCGACATTTATTACGGCAACTTCAGCGTGTTTCAGTCACTGCCCGACTCCTGGGCCATTGATCAACTGTTCCCAATCATGCCCGTTCATCGTTTGAACGAATTCCCTTCCCGTCAGGGCATTTTGTCGGACATCACCTGCGATTCCGACGGTCGCATCGACCATTTCATTGACCCCCAAGGTATGAAAACAACTCTCGATCTGCACAAGATGAAAGACGGAGAGGAATATTATCTCGGCGTATTTCTGGTGGGAGCCTATCAGGAAACCCTGGGCGACCTGCACAACCTGCTGGGTGACACCAATGTGGTTTCCATACGCGTTCACGAGGACGGATCATATGAATTTGTGCGCGAACTGAAGGGCGACACCGTGTCGGACATTCTGGCCTATGTTGAATACGACCCTCGGCGCATTCTGGAAGACATCAGAGCCATGGCCGAAAATGCCGTTCGCTCCGGGCGCATCACCCCCAGCGAACGCTATACGATCATGCAGGCCTACGAGGACGGACTCAGAGGATACACGTATTTTGAGCGCTGACCAAATATTATTTTGCGCAATTTCATTTGCCCCAGAGGAAATTACGTAAAAAACAACACAAAAATCCGCGTATCGATAACCATTAGCCATAAAGTAATATATTAGCGAGACCGATATAATTGATTGGAGCAAGTCGACTTTCGACGCCGGTTTGCTCCAACATTGATCTTTATAAATTAATTAACAATAATGCCAGCTGCGTCAGTCCTCAACGGCAGGAGACCGTCATGTTCAACGACATCAAAATAAAAGTTATTCTATCAGCCGTTATTGCCGCGTTGTGTACGCTGGCGGGCGCGCTAACTGGTTCGTGGATTTTTGCGGCGGTCGGGGCGATCGTAGGAATTGCCGTTGGCGCGGTGCTGGCTATTTCAAGCTGCCGCAATCTGGAAACCCTTTATGGGCTGCTCAAGGACAATACCAGGGGCCGAATGGATTACGAAGAACTTTTCCCGCGTATGGGCGAGCTGGGTCCCATGGGCGCCGTAATCAAGACAACTCTCGACTATAATATGGAGCGCCGCAATTTCTACCGCGCCACCCTCGACGCCCTTGATTGCATGATGCTGATGTGCGACCCTACCGCCACCATAACCCACGCCAGCAAGTCCTACCTCACGGCACTGCGCAAGGAGCGCAACGCCGTAGTGGGCAAAAGCGTGGCCGAAGCCATGTACGGCGGAGGGCGCGCGGCGGTTATGAACAAAGTCATGGAAGAACGCAGGGCTTTTCACGACGAAAGCCTGGTCACCCTGTGGGACGGGCGCAGCCTGCCTCTGCAGCGGGCCATAACCCCCATGTTCGACCCCAGGGGCAATGTAATCGGCTCTGTGGCCGTGTTGATTGACGTGACCGAATTGTGGGCGGAACGCAAAAACCTCAAAGAGCGCGACGAAGCCCTCTCTTCCGCCGCCGGTGACGTGCATAACGTGGCCGGGCAGGTTACCGAAGCCGCCGGGGCCACCACGGCCACGGCCAGCTATCAGGCCCGCTGCGCCGGAAGCCTCAATGACAATGTGCTGCAACTGGCCGCAGCCATGAACCAACTCACCAGCACCATTACTCACATCGCCCAAAGCACCGAAAGCACTTCGGAAAATACCCATCACACCACCACGCTGGCTGAAAACGGGGCGCGGCTGGTAAAGGAAGCCGTGGCCGGAATCAATACTGTTTCCGAATCCACCAACAATCTTTCCCTGGCGTTGAACGAGCTGGACTCTCAGGTTGAAGGCATAGGCCGGGTTGTTTCCGTAATTACCGACATAGCCGACCAGACTAATCTGCTGGCCCTGAACGCGGCCATTGAAGCGGCCCGCGCCGGAGATGCCGGACGCGGCTTTGCCGTAGTGGCCGACGAAGTACGCAAACTGGCCGAAAAAACCATGCAGGCCACCAGAGAAGTGACCGACGCTATCGGCAACATCCAGAAACAGTCGCAGCACACCATTACCGGCATGAAGGAAACCGAAAATCAGGTGGGACGCAGCACCTCGCTGGCTACCCGCGCCGGTGAAGCCCTGGAAACCATTGTAACCAACCTTCGCGATGCCGAAAAGGGCATAACCATGGTGGCCGAGGCCGTGCAGGATCAGAGCAACGCCGCCCGGGGCATACAAAAGAATGTGGAATCTATTTCCAAGGAAAGCGAACAGGTGAAGGAAAGCTCCATAGAATCGGAACATACCGCCGGAACCTTGACCGATCTCTCGAAAAAGCTGTTGAAAATAGCCGAATCATTCCGAGCTCTCTGTTCCAAATAGTGCTTTGCTTTACACGATTTTTTTAACAAGGCCCCCTGCCGTTACAGCAGGGGGTCTTGCTTTTCAGAGCGGGCGGGGGGGATGTGGGATGCAACCGGCGTCAGGAGACGCTACGGGCTATCTCGGCCCTCAGAATGGGCTTGATGCCGCCGGAATCGAGAATATGCCGCGCATAATCCGACACCGGCTCAAGGGAATAACTCTCGCCGGTGGTGACGTTTTGCACTGTGGCGGCGTCAAGGTCTATGTGCAGTTCGTCGCCGCGTCGCACCTTGCCGTCTATGCCGGGGCAGATCAACAAGGGCAAGCCCAGATTGATGCCGTTGCGATAGAAAATGCGCCCGAAAGATTCGGCCAACACCGCGCTGACGCCAGCAGACGAAAGGGTGATTACGGCATGTTCGCGTGAAGAGCCGCAGCCGAAATTGGTGCCGGCCACAATGATGCCACCAGGGGTGAATTGCGCGCCAAAGTTAGGGTCCGCGCCCTCCATCGCATGCCTGGCCACGTCCGGAGGATCGGTGAGGTCAAGATAGCGGCCGGGGTAAATCTGGTCCGTGTCAATATTCTTGCCGTAAACAAATGCTTTGCCTGTAATTTGATTTTTCATCAAAATTTCCTTTTCACGAAAGATATTGCGTGGGGTCGGTCAATTGGCCCGTAAGGGCGGCGGCAGCCACGGCAGCTGGAGAGCCGATAAAAATTTCCGCCCCGTTGCTGCCCATGCGGCCGGGAAAATTACGACTTGAGGAGGTTATGCAGGTTTCGCCCGAAGCCAGCATTCCCTCATGCACGCCAAGGCAGGCCGCGCAGCCCGGCGTAACAAAAGTAGCCCCGGCGCTCAGAAGAGTTTGCATGATTCCGGCTTCCATGGCGTCCAACAGTACCTTTTTGGAAGCGGGAACCACAATGAAACGGGTGCCGCGAGCCACTTTTTTGTCCTTCAGGATGTGCGCGGCTACAGCCAGATCCTCCAGCCGCCCGCCAGTGCAGGTGCCGAGATAGGCCTGTTGCACGGCTTTTCCCACGAATTGCGACACTGGCCCCACATTGTCCACACTGTGCGGGGCGGCCAATTGCGGCTCAATCCCGTTCAAATCAAAATTGTGCTCGGAAAAATAACGAAAATCAGGGTCGCTTTTGTATACTGTGTAATTGCTTACGCCCTTGGCCTTAAGAAAATCATACGTAATCTGGTCTGGTTGAATCCAGGCCGCTTTCGCGCCCATTTCCGTGGTCATGTTGCACATGGTCAATCGCTCGGACACGGACATGCGGGCCAGGGCCGGGCCGGTGAATTCCACCACGCGGTAAACGCCGTAATCGGCCTTGAGCGCGCCTATGACATGCAAAATCACATCCTTGGCAAACACGCCGGGCCGCAATTCGCCTTCAAGGTTGATGCGGATGACTTCCGGCACTCTGAACCAGAGCTTGCCGGTGAGCAGAATGGTGGCCATGTCCGTGGCCCCCACTCCTGTGCCGAAAGCCCCCAGCGCGCCATGGGTGGTGGTGTGCGAATCCGTGATTACAATCAATTTACCCGGACGGCTGAGCCCATGGTCGATGATCGTTTGATGACAGACGCCCTGATCGATGTCCATCACCTTGTCTATGCCCTGGCTGTTCGCGAATTCTCGGAACTGTTTCTGGTTTTCAGCCTGCATAATTGTGGAAGCCGGAGCGTAGTGATCCATAAAAATTACGACATTATCCGGGCTATTCACCTGTTGGCCGCCAATCTCGAAAAAAGAGCGCACCGTTTGCAAATACAAATCGTTGATGCCGGCCACATCCACGGCACAGTTGACTATTTCGCCTATGTCCACCGTATCTCTGCCTGCCGCCGCCGCGAGAATCTTGTGTGTTGCGTGCATATATCCTCCATATACCTGTTTATAGCGATAATTACTCAAGATTAGCAGAAAGCGTGCCAAGGAATATTATCAATATAAATAAGCATATTAAAAACATAACATGTAAGGGTATGCCGGGTTTGAATTGTATTTTGCTTTAAGTTGTACTATTTTTGTTTCAAATATTTTTCAAAGTGATTCATGCCACGCGGAGCATTCATGCGGATTGCCCCCGGGGGGTGAAACATCGGGAGCAGCATATGGCGCACATAGCTTTTATAGCCCCGGACGCATCAACGCTCGAATACGCCGAAATGGAAATTGCCGCGCGGCGTGCTACATTCACTCTGGAACTGGGACTTTTGAGCGAAGGAGTGCGCAAGGCCGAACGCCTGGCCGCCAAAAGTGTTGAAATTTTTATTTCGCGCGGGGGCACAGCCAAGGGCATTGCGGAAGCTCTGCCTCACTGCACCGTGGTCACAGTACCCATTACCGGCTTTGACCTGCTGCGAGCCTGGCATGAAGCGCGCAAACGCGGCAGGCATGTGGGCGTGATAGCTTTTTCTTCAATGATTCGTGGCATAAGCTGTTTTAACGAACTGCTGGACGCCGGTTTGACGGTTTTCCCCATAGAGAATGAAAATGAGGCTGATGAGCGGGTTGCCGAGGCACAGGCCGCCGGAGCGGATGTGCTCATGGGCGGCATTGTCACCGGGCTGGCGGCGGAACGTGCGGGCATGCCCGCAGTAGTGATACGCAACGGTATGGAAGCTGTGGCCGAGGCCGTGGCCGAAGCCATGCGCATCGGCCATGCCCTGGATCAGGAAAAGGCCAGAACTTTGCTGCGCGAAACCGTAATCACCCATGTGGACAACGGCATAATAGCAGTGGACAACGAAGGACGCGTCACATTGATGAATCCCGCGGCCGCGCGCATGGCGCGCCGGGATCCGGGCGGAGTCGCAGGAGTTCCCTTGCGGGAAGTATGGCCGGAACTGGGGCTGGAGGCAAATCTGGCCAACGGGCAGGAAGAACTCGGTTGCGTCGTCAAATCCTTTGGCCGGGAAATCATATGTAACAAGATTCCCTTGAGCGTGAACGGCAAGACCATGGGCGCGGTTTCCACCTGTCACGACGTGCGCGCCATACAAAAAATGGAAGCCACGGTCCGCAACAGAGCCCTGGCCTCAGGGCATAAGGCTTCCGCCCATTTTTCCGACATCCTGGGCGTGAGCCCGGCCATACGTCAGGCTATAGACAAAGCCTCCAGCTATGCCATGGCTGAGGCCACAGTGCTGGTTCAGGGCGAAACCGGCACCGGCAAGGAACTCTTCGCTCAAAGTATCCACAACCATGGCGAACGCGCCGGAGCGCCGTTTCTGGCGATTAATTGCGCCGCCCTGCCCTGCCAGTTACTTGAAAGCGAACTTTTCGGCTATGTCGGAGGTGCCTTTACCGGAGCAAATCCCAAGGGCAAGGCCGGGCTTCTGGAACTTGCCCACGGCGGAACCGTGTTTCTTGACGAAATAGCCGAACTGGAACAGAGCACGCAGGGTAAAATTCTACGCGTTTTGCAGGAAAAACGGGTCATGCGCCTTGGCGACGACCATCTCCTGCCCGTGAATGTGCGCATAATAGCCGCCACCAACAAAAATTTACGGGCCATGGTGGAAAAAGGCTCTTTCCGCGACGATTTGTTTTACCGGCTCAATGTGCTGCGTCTGTCCCTACCTCCGCTGCGCGAACGCGTACAGGACATACCGGATCTGGCCCGGCAGCTTCTTAAGGCCTGCGCCGGAAAGAAAGTCCGCACGCTCTCCCCCGGAGCGCTGGCCGCCTTGGCCCGCTATTCCTGGCCGGGCAACATACGCGAACTGCAAAATATTATGGAGCGCGTTGCCGCCACAGTGACGGAAACAACGGTCAGCGAAGCCGTAATACGCGATTTGCTGGTCGAGGATCTGGCCGAAACCTCTCCCCCGCATGCCGAAGAAGCGGCCGAACTGCGCGCGGCTCTGACCAAGTGCCAAGGACATCAAGGCAAAACCGCCGCCCTGCTGGGTATAAGCCGTTCCACCCTATGGCGGCGGCGTCAGGCTCTGGGCATATAATACAAAGAGAAACAGCATAGTATTGAAGGCGCCAACAAACTCACAAGGCCTCCGTTCGGGAAAAACGGAGGCCTTGCCATATTTAGTTGAGCATTTCGCAAGCGAAATTCCCTAAGGCGTATGGCACTGCGCGCACGGCGCCTTCACTCCCGGCCCCTTGCCGGCCTTGTCGTGGCAGGACATGCACTGGTTATGAAAGGCGTCCATTACCCCGGGCAGCGGCGCGTGGCAGGTGACGCACGTGTCGAAATGCCTGCCGTTGGCCTTGCCCGCCGCTTCCGATGCTGTGGATGTGGAGGGCGTGAATTCGTGGCAACTGGCGCACCCCTTGATTTTGTCCTCGAACAAATTTTCGTGGCAGCTCACGCAGCGCGCGTGCCCAGCGTCCTTGAGCGAAACAGGCACTTCTTTACTCGGCTTTGAAGTGTGGCAATTGGAACATTTCTGCGGCTCAATGCTCACCTTTTCGCCAGACGGCTTTTTATAATCTGGGTGGTGACAGCTTACACAGTCACCGGCATAGCCCTGATGTTCCTCATGATTCCAGCCTTTAGCAAATCCCTTCATACGGGTGTGGTGGCAGGACGCGCATGTAATCCCGCCGCCTTTGGTCTGATAGAGTTTCTGATGTTCGGCCGAGAATTTGGGATTGTCCGTTGCCCCGTGGCAGCTTTTGCAGGGAATGACCATAGGGGTGGCCTTACCAGTGGCTTTTTCCGCCCCGGTCGCGCCCGCCATGTTCAATTCATGGTGGCAGGCGGCGCACGATGAATTGCCGTACTTTCCTCCGGGGGTGCTGTGATCCTGATGGGTGAACACAACCCGCCCCCCGGGGTTTTCCAGCAGCAGTCGCGTAGGGGTGGCCTCGGAAGACTTCGGCAGCATATAACCGGCCAGGGACGCTGCCGCGATTATGCAGCAGGCCACGATCATGGGGATGGCTCTCTTGTTCAAGGCTACTCCTGAAATCTTGGTTGCAGACTTATAGCATTTTAACTGTGAATCAACATGGCACAAGACATTTATATCCTATATGGAAACAAGTCATTGTCAACAGCCAATAGCATACTTTCAAACGCATTACAGCAAGTGCAAATTTTCCCGAGCAATAATTAGTTACCTTTAAACAATGTTGATCGAAAAAATATCTTAAAAAAATTTTTAACTTCACATAACATCCACAAATATGACATATGACAAGTGAAACGTCGAAAGGAGCTTGTAAAAAAAAGCACTAGCGTATTTCGAAAAAATGTTCTTTCAATATCTATGAAAGTGATGATATAGTCTTCACAGAACATACCCCTGCCCGAAGCATTCCCGGACTGCCATTTTTCAAAACGACTGTTGAGGAAGAAATGGATAAACGCTTTTTTCTTGTTCCTGAAAAACGCCTTCCAATAACCACGCTTGAAGATGTTGACCTTGTTCGACTTCCTCTTGGGGAGCATATTCCCCTGAAGCAGATCAAGAAGCGCTCCAGGGTTGCGGCCGGCGCTCTGCTGGCAACCCACGCCAGCCCCAATGTGGGCGACATGCACGCGCCTTTTGACGGGGTGGTCAAAGATATCACCAGCCTGTTCATTGAACTGGAAAAACAGGTTCCCGCTCCGAATGAGAAAAAAACAGAAGCCGCCGCTTCCGAAGGGCCGGACCCGGCCGCCCCGGTGCGGCCTGTTGATCTGTCCAATCTGGAACCTCTGGAACTTTGCGCGCAATTGAAAAAACTGGGCATTGCGGTACGCCCCTTTACCCGCCCCTGCGACACCTTCATTGTCAACGGGCTTAACCCGGAGCCGGGCATGCTTTACGCCCAGGAGCTTCTGGCCGAGCATCAGTCGGTTCTGGTCGCCGGTTTCGAGCTTCTGCGCCGTCTGAACGCCGCCCCCAATTTTGTTCTTGCCTTGCCGCTGGACAGCCCGGGGAATATACCGGGTATGGAGACGCGGCACGTCAAGGCCATATATCCAATAAGTTTGGCGCGGCCCATGATCAGGGCCATAACCGGGCGGGAAGACACCAGCCGGGTAACGCTGGTGCGCCTGCACTCTCTTTTCCAACTGGGGCTTGTGGCCCGGTCGGGCCTGCCGCTCACTCATAGCGTAACTACCGCTTTCGGCAAAAATTATTTCACACCGCTGGGTACCCCCGTTTCCGCGCTTCTGGAACGTTCGGGCGTGCCCTATAAAGACGGCGACTCAATAGTGCTTGGCGGGCACATGCGCGGAGTGGCCATATCGGGCATACGGCGCGGCATACGCAAAGAAGACGACGCGGTGCAGCTTGTGCGCAAAGACGGCATGCCCAGGCTTGAAGACAATAGTTGCATCAACTGCGGGGCCTGCGTGAGCGTGTGCCCCATGCGCCTGCGCCCGAACATGCTCAGCCGCTACGCCGAATTCGAGCTTTATGAAAAGTGCCGCGAAGAATACGTTGAGGTATGCATTGAATGCGGCATGTGCGGATTTGTCTGCCCCACCTGCCGCCCGATGCAGCAGTTTTTCCGCATGGCCAAACACAATCTTGGACTGAGTACATTCCAGCATATGCTGAGACAGTAAACGCGCCCGTAAACAAGAGGAAACACGCATGAGCCAGGTTTCTGCCTCAAAGGCCGCTCCCGCCGAGATAAAACCGATTTTTGTCGTGGAGACTCCCCCGTACATCCACTCCAACTACACCATCAGGGGCATGATGCGCGATACCTTCATCGCGCTTCTGCCCGCGGCCCTGCTTGCGGTGTGGACCTTCGGCCTGCCCGCGCTGCGGGTGATGGCCCTGGCCGCTTCCACCGCCGTTCTGGCCGAAGCCCTGTGGCAGCACCTGCTGGGGCGCACCCTGCGGGCCTATGACGGCACCGCCTTTATCACCGGGCTGCTGTTTTCCTTTCTGCTGCCCGCCGGCGCTCCCTGGTGGCTGGTGGTTATCGGCTCCACCCTTACTATCATTCTCGGCAAACAGGTGTTCGGAGGGCTGGGAGCCAATCCGCTGTGCCCACCGTTGATCGGCTGGGCCGCCCTGACCATATCGTGGCCCACTTATATGGACCCCATGGCCATGAATTTGCAAAGTACGCTGATTGACCCGCTGATCCGCATGAAATACTTTGGCTGGGATGCCCTGCAAAACGAAAGCCTCATGTCGCTTTTCATGGGCCGCCAGCTGGGCGGGTTGGGCAGCTCGCAAATAGCGGCAGTGCTGCTGGGCGGAATTTTTCTTTCCGCCAGGCGGGCCGTGCGCTGGGAAATTCCTCTGGCCATGCTGCTGGGTGTGCTGATTTGCGGCGGAGTATTCTGGCAGTTCGGCGCTTCCTGGGGCATCAGCGCGGCCAAAACGCCGCCTCCGCATCTATATCTGCTCACCGGAAGCACAATTTTCGCGGCTTTCTTTCTGGCAACCGAGCACTCCTCGTCGCCGGTGGCTACGGCGGGTATGACGATCTACGGCCTGCTGGCCGGATGCCTGCTGGTGCTGATCCGCATTTTCGGGGTTTACCCCGACGGCGCTCCCTTTGCCATTCTGGTCGCGTCACTGTTCACGCCCCTGCTGGATATGATCCGCGTGGCGCCTTACGGAAAGAGGAAGTAGACATGCGCGAAATTCTCAATATGCTTGTTGTGCTTTCGGTTATCTGCGGAATTTCGGGCTTCGCCCTGTCATATCTGAAGAAGACCACCGCCCCGATCATTGAGGAACAGGTCCTCACCTATGTGCAAGGACCAGCCATAAAACGCGTTTACCCTGCCGCCACCAACGATCCCATTGCCGGGCGCAAGTCATTCAAACTAGAAAACCGTTCCATAATAGTTTTTCCCTATATGGACGGCGCAAAGCTGCTCGGCGTGGCCATAGAAGGCAAGGGCAAAGGCTTTGGCGGCGACATAGGAGTGGTCGTGGGCTTCAATATGACCAATGACAGCCTGCTGGGCATCGGAGTTACCGAAATGCGCGAGACTCCCGGCCTGGGGACCAAGGTTGCCGACGCCAAATTTTCCGGGCAATTCAGCGGCAAGTCTCTTGATGTGGAATTGAAGGCGAAAGGCGGAAATATCGACGCGATTTCCGGAGCCACCATTTCCTCGGCCGGAACCGTCGCGGCGGTTCAGAATGCGGCCAAGGAATTTCAGGCCCTGAAAAACGAAATCCAGAAAAGCTGGCAATAAGGAGCTGAGCATGTCATCTTTGTGGAAAGAATTTTCCAAGGGCCTGTGGAATGAACTCCCCCCGTTCCGAGTGGTTCTGGGATTGTGCCCCACCCTGGCCGTGACCAAAACGGCCGATAACGGCATGGGCATGGGTTTGGCGGTAATTTTCGTGCTTACCCTGAGCAATATTCTCATTTCAGCCGTGCGCGGCATCATACCCAAAAAAGTGCGCATCGTCTGCTTCATCGCCATTTCCGCCACTCTGGTGGTAGCGGTCGAACTTTTGATGCAGGCCTTCACCTATCCGCTTTATCAGCAATTGGGTATTTTTGTGCCGCTCATCGTGGTCAACTGCATCATACTGGGCCGGGCCGAAGCTTTCGCGGCCAAAAACCCCGTGCATCTGGCTGCGGCCGACGGGTTGGGTATGGGTGTGGGCTTTACCTTGTCCCTGACTTTCCTGGGAGCCCTGCGCGAGCTGCTTGGCTCGGGTTCCATTTTCGGCAAGCATGTAATGTGGGAAGGCTTCAAGCCTTTTACCATGATGGTGGAAGCCCCGGGCGCGTTTATCGCCTTAGGCTGTCTGCTGGCGCTGATGAACTGCATATCGATAATCTCCGCGCGCCGCTCCGGGACGGACGAGGCCTCGGTCAACGCGGGTTGCGGCGAAGGTGGTTGCGGCTGCTGCAATATGAGCAAATAAGCAGGGAAATTTGCGGAGGTTGGTATGGATTCATTTTTGATGTTTATCGGAGCCGTTTTTGTAAACAACATAGTTCTGGCTCAATTTCTCGGGCAATGCCCGTATATCGGCTGTTCCAAAGAAAAAGGCGTGTCCATCGGCATGGGCGCGGCTGTGTGCTTTGTGGCGGTGCTGTCCACGGCCATAACCTGGGTGGTGCAAAAACGCATTCTGGACCCGCTTGAGCTAGGTTACTTGCAAACAATAGTGTTTATTATTGTAATTGCCGCTCTGGTACAGTTTGTGGAAATGTTCCTGAAAAAAATGGCCCCGCCCCTGTACAAATCGTTGGGGATATTTCTGCCTCTGATCACCACCAACTGCTGCGTGCTCGGCTTGGCCATTCTGGTGCAAAGAGAAGAATTTGACCTGGGAACCTCCGTATTTTACGCTTTTTCCGCCAGCGTGGGTTTTATGCTGGCCCTGATCATCATGGCCGGCATACGTGAACGTTTCGCCCTTTGCCGTACCCCCAGGGCTCTGCAGGGCACCCCGCTCGGCCTGATCATGGCCGGGTTGATGTCGCTGTGCTTTATGGCCTTCAAGGGTATGATCAACTAACACAAGGATGCGGCAATGGTAACGACATCTGTTCTGGCTCTGCTCGGCCTCGGCGCGGTCGCGGCCCTTATACTGGCGGTAGCGTCCCGCCTTCTGAAAGTGGAAGAAAATCCGCTCATCGAAGCTGTAACCGAAGTGTTGCCCGGCGCGAACTGCGGAGGCTGCGGCTTTGCGGGCTGTGAATCCTACGCGGCCGCCGTGGTCACCGGCGAAAACGTTCCCGCCAATTTATGTACTGTGGGCGGGGCCGAAGTGGCCGCCAAGGTGGGAGAACTTTCGGGCAAGGCTGTCGCGGCCGCCGAGCCTGTTGTGGCCTTTCGGCGTTGCAGCCGCGTTGAAGGCAATGTGCAGCGCAAATTCACCTATATAGGATCAAGCACCTGCGCCAGCGCCGCCCTGCTTGAGGGTGGACCGTACATGTGCTCCTGGGCCTGTCTGGGCTATGGCGACTGCATGCGCGCTTGCCCCTTTGACGCCATGCAGATCGAAAATGACATGGTGGAAATTATCGCTTCAAAATGCACAAGCTGCGGCATGTGCGTAAAAAGCTGCCCGCGCTCCATTTTACAACTTGTTCCCAGGCGCGCCAGAGTGTTGAACCATTGCGCCACCAGGGAAAAATTGAAGTCGGTCAGCGATGTGTGCGAAGTTGGCTGCATCAACTGCCTGAAGTGCCTCAAATCGTGTCCGGCCGACGCCATTTCTTACGAAAAGCGTCGTATTGAAATAAATCACGAATTGTGTCTGAACTACGGCTCGGCCTGCGGTGAAGCCTGCGTTGGGTCCTGCCCACGCAATATCCTGCGGCATAGATCCGCTGTTGAGGCCGCCCCGGCTTCAACTGAAGGAGAAACGACCGGAGCCGTAAACAATGAAGCGTCCGATTTGGTCGGGAGCGGCAAAACAACCACGGCCACCAGAAATGCCCAGGCGGAGGAGTCCAGACAATGAATTCCAAATTTTCCATTGATCGCCGCAAATTTCTGCAAATGTCCTGCGGGGCGGCGGCCGCGCTTTCAGTTTTTGGCGGTCCCATGGGCACTGCCCTGAGCTTTGCGGCCGGAAATTGGCAAACAGTGCGGCAAACGCGGCTGCTCATGGGCACTATTGTGAGTATAACCACGGTCACGCGCGAACCCGGCGCGGCCGAGGAAGCCCTTAGTGCCGCCTTTGCCGAAATGGAACGGCTTGTTGCCATATTCGACCGTCACAATTCAAACTCCGCCCTGGGCACGCTCAATGCTCAAGGTTCCCTGCGGGGCGCACCCGAAGAGCTGCTGCTGGTTATGGAACAATCACGCCGCCTGTGGCAAGATACCGAAGCGGCCTTCAACCCGGCCATAGCCCCGGCCCTGGAGCTTATGGAAGCGGCCCGCCGCAAAAACAGCGGCGTGAGCGGCCCGATCCTGCAAGAAGCCCTGAGCTTGGCCGATTTTGCTTCCGTACGCACGGCAGACGGTAACATCAACCTGCAACGCCAGGGCATGAGTTTGACCCTGGACGGCATTGCCAAAGGCTATATAGCCGATGCCGCCTCTCTGATTTTGAGCCGTCACGGGCAAACCAACCATCTGATTGACGCCGGGGGAGATTTGCGCGCGAGCGGCCTGGCCAGGCCTGATCAACAGGGAGGACGCGCGGCCCGCTGGACAGTGGGCATACAGCACCCCTTTAGCCCCGGAAAAATTCTGGAAAGCGCGGCCATTGACGGGCACGGCCTGGCAACATCGGGAAATTACGAAAACTACTTCAACAAATCACGCAGCCAGCACCACATAGTCAACCCGCACACCGGGCAGAGCCCGGATATTGCGAGTGTAACCGTGCGCGCGCCAAGCGCCGCCCAGGCCGATGCCCTGGCCACGGCCCTGGCCCTTATGCCTCCGGTGAAAGCGCTTGAATATGTGCGAGGCAAATCCGGCACGGCCTGTTTGGTTATTGACCGGCACGGCTCGCGCTATAGCTAAAATTGGGTTTAACTTCCAACGTGTATATAAAACTCAAACGGCTGCTCGTGCGTTGCGCGGTCAGCCGTTTGAGTTTTATATACATTTTCTACTTGGTAATTTTAACCACGCGCTTGGCGTCGATTTTAACCGACATAATGTCCTTGTCCACTTCCCCGTGTATTTCCACCATATCCTGAGGGCCTACTTCCTGCCCGCCCCACTTGTCGCGGTCAATTTCCACCTCAATGGACCCGGAAGCGTCGCGCAAAAGATATTTGTCTTTGCCGACATGCTGTACCAGTTGCCCGCGTACGATCACATAGGCGTCGTCAGCCAGCTTTTTGGCCTCTTCCACGCTCTTCAGCCCAATACCGGGGCCGGTATAACCTCCACCAGTCGTTGACGGACCGGTATAGCCGCCTTGACCGGCCGCCGCCGGGGCGCCTCCGCTCGCGGCCATAACCGAAGCGGAATACATGAGGCAACAGAAAATCAAAGCAAACAATAGGTATTTTTTCATTTTCCACCTTCTCGTGTTACAATGTTGTGCAACATAGCGCATAAGGCGTATCAATACCATGTTTCAATACACAGTCAGCTCCATCCGCCGACTGACTCTGTCTTCGGCGGATAGGAGCCGTGCGGATTACCCCTCTCTGCCGGACGGCCCTGCCAACGCACGGGCCGTCAGAGCATTTCGCTAATTTCATTCGCAAAACGCTCTAAAGAACTGATTCTACCGGCTTATACAGATCATTCATATTGAAAGCCTCAGCCACAGCCTCAAAGGTAATAACACCCTTATACATATTTAGCCCCATCTTCAAGGCCTGGCTTTCGCGGCAGGCATGTTCCACGCCCTTGGCCAGCTTCAGGCCGTATTTGATGGTGGCGTTATTAAGGGCATAGGTGGAGGTACGGGCATAAGCGCCGGGCATGTTGGACACGCAATAGTGAATAATGTTGTCCACAACATAAACCGGATCGCTGTGCGTTGTGGGGCGCGAAGATTCAAAGCATCCGCCCTGGTCTATGGCCACGTCCACCACCACCGCGCCGGATTTCATAAGTCCGAGCTGCTTTTTGGTGACCAGTTTGGGGGCCACCGCGCCGGGAATGAGCACCGCGCCAATTACAATGTCGGCCTTGCGCAGGCAATTTTCCAGATTCACCTGATCGCTAAAAAGAGGATCGACATTTCTTTCCATAATCTCGCCGAGGTATTCAAGGCGGCTCAAATTAATGTCAAGCACGGTCACATTGGCCCCAAGCCCGGAGGCCACGCGAGCGGCGTTGGTGCCCACAATGCCCGCGCCGAGCACCAGAACATCCGCCGGAGCCACACCGGTTACGCCCATGGGCAAAACCCCGCGCCCGCCATGATTTCTGGCCATGTAAAAAGCGCCCATCAGCGGGGCCATGCGCCCGGCCACTTCGCTCATGGGTTTGAGCAGAGGCAGGGCCGTGCCTTCCTGCACGGTTTCATAGGCCATAGCAACTATTTTTCTGTCCAGGCAAGCTTTGGTAACCGCTTCATCAGCTGCGAAGTGGAAATAAGTGTAAACAATCTGGCCTTCGCGCATCAGGGAATATTCGCTCGGCTGCGGCTCTTTGACTTTAACAATCATGTCGGCCGTGGCCCATATAGCATCAGCTTCAGCCACGAGCTTGGCTCCGGCGGCGGTATATTCTTCGTCATTTATGGCCGAACCCTGCCCCGCACCCTTTTCCACATAAACTTCATGACCCGCCTGCACATAGGCATGGGCGGCGTTGGGGGTTAAACCTACTCTGTTTTCATTGTTTTTTACTTCTTTGGGGCATCCGACTTTCATTTTGGCCACTTCCTTTATTTAATGGAAAGTATGGTAAGTATCGAAAATATATAATATTATATAATTAGCGGACTTACGGTAAAATATAGTGTATGCCACTTTTTTTCGGATTACCAGAGAAAATCTTGACTTTGTCAGGACATAATAAAGCCGCTTACCCACCGATGAGCTGAATGGCCATTTTGGGCAATGAGTTGGCCTGAGCCAGCATTAATATATACTTAAAGTATAATTTATCAAAGTTCTTTCACAAAGAGCGAATTATTCCGGCAGCTTCTTATGTTTCAAACTATCCCCCTTGGCCACAAACCAGGTATGCTCGGCAATATTCACTGACCTGCGGATTATGCGGTTGAGGGAACGGCAGATCAAAATATCGCGCATGGACTCGAAAAGATCGCCGCCCGAATCCGCATCAGCCACCCGTGCCATAATTTTTTGCAGGGCCAACACCTCGGCCTGCGCGCCTTCGTCTTCATTGCGGCATATTTTCAGAGCCAATTGCCCGTTACCGTCCATAAAGGCGCGCACGGCCTCCTGATAATTATTCATGGCCATGTCCATAAGCGCTCTGATTTCTGGAATACGGGCGGGGCTGGATGCGCCGCGCGCCGCCAGTATCCGCTCGGACATACTGGTCGCCTCGTCGCCTATGCGTTCCAAATCAATAACCATGCGCAGGGCGCTGACCACAAAGCGCAAATCTCTGGCCACGGGCTGATTGCGGGCTAGAATGGCCAGGGCCATGGCGTCAATTTCATTTTCCAGGGTGTCTATTTGCCCGTCATTGTCAATTACGGTTTCGGCCAGAGCATGGTCGCCGCTGCGCATCGCGGCAAAGCTGTTTTCAACAGCCTGCCGGACCATACCACACATCACCAGCAGCTTCGTGCGCAACTCATCGAGCATTTGTTCTGATTCCAACATAATTTATCCTATCCCCCCAAAGGGTCTTTCAAGAGTGCCTGTATGACTAATTCTTATCCACGCACGGGCCGTCGCGGTTAAAGCAGTTTACTCACTGCGTTCGCAAAATGCCCTGGGGGCTGTCTCCAAATAGCGGATTTTGATTCAAGGGCAAGGAAAGCGGGCTTTTTTGCGGAGCGAGTGTACTTTTATGGTACTCGACCGGAGCAAAAAAGCCCGATTGACGCAGCCATTGTACAAAATACGCATTTGGAGACAGCCCCTAACCGAATCGTCCGGTAATATAATCCTCAGTCTGCTTCAAAGCCGGATTGGTAAAGATCATTCCGGTGTCGCCAAACTCAATCAACCGCCCCATGTAGAAAAAGGCGGTAAAATCCGAAACGCGAGCCGCCTGCTGCATGTTGTGGGTTACAATTATGATGGTGAGCTGCTTTTTCAGCTCGTGAACGCTTTCTTCAATTTTTTGGGTTGCTATAGGGTCGAGAGCGCTGGCGGGCTCGTCCATAAGCAGCACCTCGGGCTCCACCGCCAAAGCCCTGGCTATGCACAGGCGCTGCTGCTGCCCGCCGGAAAGGCCCAGGGCGGAATGGTGCAGGCGATCTTTCACTTCCTCAAAAATGGCGGCGCGCACCAGGGCATTGCGCACCCGATCGGCCAATTCTCCGCCGTTTTTTATGCCGCCCACGCGCAGGCCATAGGCCACATTGTCGAAAATACTCATAGGAAAGGGGTTGGGTTTTTGAAAAACCATGCCCACCTTGCGCCGCAGGGTCACCACGTCGGTGCTTGCCGCATTTATGTCCATGCCGTCAAACAAAATATCGCCTTCCACCCTGGCCCCGGCAATCAGATCGTTCATGCGGTTGAGGCAGCGTAAAAAAGTGCTCTTGCCACAGCCTGAAGGCCCAATCAGGGCCGTAACCCGGTTTTGCGGAAAATTCATGCTGATGTCGTACAGCGCCTGGCTTTGGCTGTAGTAAAAATCAACGCCAGACGCTTCAATCTTGTTCACATCCATCGCTTTTTCTCTCTATCAATCTGCATAATTACACTATTGAAAAAATATAATCCCAGGTTCGAAAGAGGCAATTTGCAAATAAGGAGAGCGTTGGCAAGGACAAGGAAAATTGTTTTTTTGCAAAATTAGTATACTCTTACGGTACTCGATTTGGGCAAAAAAACTGTTTGAAAAAGTCATTGCCTACGTTCTCCTTATTTGCCGGGCAATCTCACAAAAAAAGTTGTAGGAGATGACTGTGCCCAAATGCGGCCCCGGTTACGCTCCACAATATGTTTACATATGGACAGGCCCAGACCATGATTTTCGCGCTCCGCGCCCGTCTGGCGTGAGCGATGCTTTTCCACCTGATAAAAACGCTCAAAAATCCGCTCCAGGTCGTTTTCGGGAATGCCCGCCCCCTGGTCGCGCACTGTCAACAACACGGTTCCGCCCGATTCGGCCTCAGCGGAAATTTCTATTTCCCCACCTTGCGGCGAATGGCGCACAGCATTGTCCACAAGATTATTAATCACCTGGGAAAGATGATCCGCACTGATCCCCACGCCAAGATCCTGGGGCACGTTCAGGCGCAAAGTCAAATTCTTGCCGCGCATGGCGCTTTCAAACACAAGTTCCGCTTCCTGAACAGCTCCGGCCATTGAGGTTTCGGCCCCCGGAGCGGGCGCGGGGTCGTTTTCCAGACGGGAAAGAATGAGTAAATCATCCACCAGGCGGGAAAGCCGGGCGGAATTTCTCTCTATTATCTCGCCAAAACGGCGCACATTGGCGGCATAACCCGGTTCGGAGCCTTCCAGAGCGGCCAGGGTTTCGGCATAGCCCTGAATGGCTGTGAGCGGCGTGCGCAATTCGTGGGAAACATTGGCCACAAAATCCCTGCGGGTGCGCTCCAAACGCGTGAGATCGGTCATGTCCATAAAAACCAGTACCGCGCCAAGCCCGCCGCTGCCGCCCGAAGGCGAATCTTCGGCCCGCACCGCGGACATGCGCACCGACCAGAAGCGGCCTCGATATTCCATATTCACGGTCACCCCCGGCTCGGAGGAAGAGACGACAGTCGCCCCGCCGGCAAGCAGAGCGGTAACATTTTTCTGGAGCGCGGGCACGGGAATGACCTCGGCCACAACCTTGCCCAGGCTGTCTTCCGTCTCAGGAAAAGCCTTTTGCATGGCGCGATTGCTCCGTCTTATGCGCCCGTTGCGGCCAAGCACCAGCACACCGTCGGACAGGGTGTCCAGAATGGTCTCGAGCTGCCCGCGCTGATCGCGCAGCACCGCCATTTGCTCTTCAATGGAGGCGGCCATGCCCTGAATGCCCATGGCCATAGGCATAAATTCCCGGCCAGGCACCTTGCGCACAATGCGCTTGTAATTGCCAGAAGCAATGGCCCCGATGTCTTCCAGCATTACGTCCAGTGAAGAACGCAGCCGGAAAGCCAGATAATAGGACAGGGCCAACAGTGCCAGCATTCCCACGCCCGCAACCATAAGTATCTTGTGGTAACGCTCGTAAAAATAGCGATCCAGATCGGCAAAGGGTCTGCCCAGGCGCACAACGCTGCCGTTCTGCATCAGCACGGCGGCATACACCAGCTTTACTCCCTGAGTGCCGCTGACGCGCACGGAAAAGCCCTCGCCATTGGCATTGCCTAGAGCCATGCGCACTTCGGGCCGATCCAGATGATTGTCCAGCTCCAGCTCCGAAGCAGGTGATCGTCCGTTTACGGAAGTAACGCCATTTTCCCTGGCCGGACTCGGCTGTCCATTACCAGAATGCTCCATGCCGCCCGCCGTATACAGGCTGGAATCGAGCAGCACATCGCCGTTGCGGTTAATAATGGTCAACCTGGTGTTGCCTCTGGCCAGAGTTTTCATAATAGTTTCTTCCCAACCGTCGCGCGCATAAGTGCCCTCAAGAAAAGCGGCCAGAATCCTGGCCTCGGCCAGCGCCTGGCGTCTTGCTTCCGCGATAAGTTCGCGCTGCATGCCGCCGTGTACATACAGCAGGGGCAGCCCCATGGAGCAGAGACTTACCAAAACCAGACAATAGAATAGTTTATTGCGAAAAGTTCCCATGTGATGCTCCTACTAACGACTGCCGCGCTACTGTAATAAAATTACCAAAATCTATGCGTTCGCAAAATGCCCTAACGCCTGAAACGGTAGCCAACTCCCCTGAGGGTTTCCAGCCAGTCCGCCGCATCGCCCAGCTTGGCTCTTACGCGGCGGATGTGTGTGTCCACCGTGCGGGCATAACCGGCGAAATGATAACCCCATACAGCATCAAGCAATTGCTCACGGCTGTGCACAACCCCGCTGTTGCGCATGAGGTGGGCCAGAAGATTGAATTCCGTGGCCGTAAATTCAACGTGTTCGCCGTTGATCCGTACCGAATGGGCCAGAGGATCAAGACTGATCGGGCCACGCACAATCTCTTTCTCTTCCTTGGCCGCGTCCCGCTCCGGCCCTTCCACACGCCGCAAAATGGCCTTAACCCGCAGCATCAGTTCGCGCACGTTAAAAGGCTTGGACACATAATCATCAACCCCCAGCTCAAGGCCCACTATACGATCAACTTCTTCACTCCGGGCCGTGAGCATTATTATGGGAATATGTCGCGTTTTGTCCTCACGTTTCAATTCCCGGCACACTGAGAGACCGTCCAGGCCCGGCATCATCACGTCGAGCAAAATGAGGTCGGGCCGCTGCTCTGTCGCCAATGACAAACCGCTCAGGCCATCGGCGCTTTCAAGCGCTTCAAACCCTTCGCGAGACAGGTTGAAAACCAGAAGCTCGCGCACGTCATTGTCGTCTTCCACAATTAAAATTTTAGCGCCCATGCCGACTCCCAATTCTTTGTCCATAATGTCCTCCGCCCAAGCAACAAGGGCGTTAAGGCCGCGTTACATTATTGTGACAATCATAAAAGAATTGTGACCTATTCTTAAATGCTCCGCCACAATTTTGTAACAATGAAAAATTATAACTTTGTTGTGGACAGGAAAACAAACACCCCCAACCGATACAAATAGCGCGGGCCGTTTCGCGTCAGGCGAGGCGGGCAAGTTTACTCTTCTGGTACTCGACCCGAGCGGAAAATGCCGCCCAACGAAGCATCACGCGAAATGGCTCGCGCTATCAAACAAAGGAGAATAATGATGAAACTCACCAAAATGTTCAGCGCGGCGGCGCTGCTTGCCGCCCTCACCCTGCCCTGTGGTCAGGCGCTTGCCGCCGAAAACGTGATTGTTACCGGTTCAACCACGGTCCTTCCGGTCATGCAAAAAGCCGGTGAAGCTTTCATGGCCTCCCATCCCGATGTCAGCCTGGTAATTTCCGGCGGTGGCTCTGGCAATGGCATCAAAGCCTTGCTGGAAGGTTTGTGCCAGGTAGCCATGTCATCGCGCGACATCAAAAAAAGCGAAATTGACGATGCCGCCAAGAGAGGCGTCACCCCCGTGCGCACAGCCATAGCCATTGACGCGCTGGCCCCGGTGGTCAACCCGGCCAATCCCGTGAGTACCCTGAGCCTTGACCAGCTCAAAAAAATATACGCCGGTGAAATCACCAACTGGAAAGACCTTGGCGGCAACAACGCACCCATTGTGGCCATATCGCGCGATACTTCCTCCGGCACATATGAAACCTGGGAAGAAATTGTCATGAAAGGCTCCAAGGTAAGCCCCAGAGCGTTACTGCAAGCCTCCAACGGGGCTGTGTCGCAAATCGTGTCCAAAAACAAGAACGCCATCGGCTATGTGGGCATGGGCTATCTGAACAGGGAAATGAAGAGCCTCAAAATAGGCGCTGTGGCTCCCTCGGCCAAAACCGCCCTGGACAAGGAATGGCCCATATCCCGCGAACTCTACATCTTCACCAACGGCCAGCCCCAGGGCCGCGTGAAGGAATTGGCCGACTTTCTGCTCGCCCCCGATAAGGGACAGAAAGCGGTGAGCGAAATAGGTTTCGTGCCGCTGCCGGTTAGGAAGTAAAGAGGTG
>JAVBLG010000041.1:0-51645 GCA_031553655.1 Desulfovibrionaceae bacterium
ACCCCGTACCTGCTGATTACGAATCAGCTGCTCTGCCGAGTGAGCTACGCTGGCAAATGCCTGTTTTAAAAAACTTTTTTCGTCACTTTTGCGGTGGCTTTTTATTTTTTCCCGGTTGACAAGCCGGTCTATTACGAATCAACTGCTCTACCAACTGAGCTAAGCCGGCATTCCGTCTTTATAGTAATCTTGCCGGTTGCTTGTCAAGATGGTCATGCCGTAAAAGGTGTTTTTGGCGTTAAAAACATTCTTCTTGACAGAAATGGCCTTGCTTATCACTGTATTGGCGGGAGGAGTGACATGAAAAGATCATACATATTGTTCACAGCTTTTATTTTGGCCGTCTTGTGCCTTTCGGCTTGCGCTTCCGGGGTTGTAGTCCAGCCCAAGGGAGAAGTTGTTGTCGGCGGATCAGTGCGTGGTTCCACTGGGCGATAAGCCCAGGCTTAGTCTCGAAAAAGCAACAATCCTTCTCAAAATAAGAAATTTCTCAAGCCAAGAATCATCCCACCTTTCGCATCTTCTTTTTTTTCAAAAAAATATGCAATAAAATAAGAAGCTAATCACTACCGCACCTCTTGGCGCGGTTTTGGCCTCATCTTTGCTATTTCATGGGCAAGAACAAAGCACAATGAGAATGTCTCCATACACCCGCGCGAGACATTTCAATTTTAAAACATTATTTTGGAACAAAACTGGAGGTTTAAGATGGATTTTGCCAAGATTAACGAACAGGCCAAGAAATACGAAAAGCAGATGACCAAGTTCCTGCGCGACATGGTCGCTATTCCTTCCGAAAGCTGCAAGGAAGAAGGCGTGATCAAACGCATCAAGCAGGAAATGGAAAGCCTTGGCTACGATCGTGTTGAAATCGACAAGATGGGCAACGTCATCGGCTATCTTGGCAATGGTAAACGCATCATCGCTTTTGACGCCCATATCGACACCGTGGGCATCGGCAACCGCGCCAACTGGGAATTCGACCCCTATGTCGGCTACGAAGATGACGAAACCATCGGCGGACGCGGCACTTCCGACCAGGAAGGCGGCATGGCCTCCATCGTTTACGGCGGCAAGATCATGAAAGATCTTGGCCTCATCCCCGACGACGTCACTTTGGCCATGGTTGGCACCGTGCAGGAAGAAGACTGCGACGGCCTGTGCTGGCAGTATCTTATTAAAGAACACGGTCTGAAGCCCGAATTCGTGGTTTCCACCGAACCCACCGACGGCGGCATCTATCGCGGCCAGCGCGGTCGTATGGAAATCCGCATCGACGTCAAGGGCGTTTCCTGCCATGGCTCCGCCCCCGAACGCGGCGACAACGCCATTTTCCGCATGGGCCACATCCTTCAGGATCTGGAAAAACTCAATCCCACTTTGAAGGACGACCCCTTCTTGGGCAAGGGGACCCTTACCGTTTCGGAAATTTTCTACACTTCGCCCTCGCGTTGCGCCGTGGCCGACAGCTGCACCGTTTCCATCGACCGTCGCCTTACCTGGGGCGAAGACAAGGAACTGGCCCTTTAGCAGATTCGCAATCTGCCTTCGGTCAAGGACGGCGGCGACAAGGTGAAGGTGTCCATGTACACTTACGAAGCTCCGTCCTGGACCGGGCTTGTGTACCCCACCGACTGCTACTTCCCCACCTGGGTTCTGCCCACCGACCATGTGGTGTGCACCTCCTCTGAAGAAACCTACAAGCAGCTCTTTAATGTGGAAATGCGCAGCGACAAGTGGACCTTCTCCACAAACGGCGTTTCAATCATGGGCATGTTCGGCATTCCGGTGGTGGGCTTTGGCCCCGGCAAGGAAAGCCAGGCCCATGCTCCCAACGAAAAGACCTGGAAGGCCGACCTGGTGCGTTGAGCCGCTTTATATGCCGCCCTTCCCGGCGTGTACATGAAGAACAAACCCGCCGCGTAAGCAGAATTACCCGAGAGCGGCCGGGAGCTTTTTTCGCATAGGCTGTTAAAAATGCTCCTTTTGAGTTGTTCAGGCCCCGACCGCTTTCGGGCCATGCAGGAGAAATATAATTATGTCCGGGCAAAACAAATTGGCGGTAATCGCCATCGGCGGAAACTCCCTGATCAGAAGCAAAGATCACAAGACTGTGGAAGATCAGTATAACGCCATCTGTGAAACAGTTAAGCATATTGCGGATATTATCGAATCCGGCTGGCAGGTGGTGGTTACCCACGGCAATGGCCCTCAGGTGGGCTTTATCATGCTGCGTTCAGAAATAGCCCGTTCCGTTTCCGGCATGCACATTGTGCCGCTGGTGTCCTGCGTGGCCGACACGCAGGGGGCCATAGGCTTTCAGATTCAGCAGGCCCTGAACAACGAACTGGAGCGCAGGGGCCGCAAAGGCCGCGCGGTTACGGTGGTAACCCAGGTGCGGGTTAACGGTGATGACCCGGGTCTGTCCAATCCCGATAAATTTGTCGGCGAATTTTATACCGATGACCAACTGCCCGATCTTCAGGAACAACATAGTGATTGGGTGCTGAAGAAAGACTCCAATCGCGGCTGGCGCCGAGTTGTGCCTTCGCCTAAGCCTGTGGAAATAGTGGAACAGGAAGCCATTGAAGCCCTGTTGCAGGGCGGCTTCAACGTAATCGGCGTGGGTGGCGGCGGCATTCCCGTGGTCATGACCGAAAACGGGCTTATCGGCCTTGACGCGGTCATAGACAAAGACCTGGCCTCGCGTCTTCTGGCCAACAAACTGCAGGCTGACATTCTGGTCATCTCCACCGGAGTGGATCAGGTGGCCCTGAATTACGGCACCCCGTTGGAAAAGAAGCTGGGCAAGGTGTCGGTGGATGAAATGGAAAAATACCTTGGCGAAGGTCATTTCCCGCCCGGAAGCATGGGTCCGAAAATCCAGGCTGCGGTGGACTTTATCCGCAGCGGCGGCAAGGAAGTGATCATCACCTGCCCGGAAAATATGAACGCGGCTATTAATCAGGGCGCGGGAACTCATATTATCGGCTAGCTGGAGTTTTTGCCTTAAGGCATCGTCAGGCTGCGCTTTCCTAACCTGACGATAAAATATCCGTTGAGCGGGATAGCCCGAGGGTTTCTCCGCTCCGGAAAGAAATCATTTACAAATTAAAAAAAATAACAGGAGTTTAATCAACATGGATACCGTACGTATTGCTGAGCTTATTCGCAAACTTGGCCAGCTTAACAGCAAAGACATGTATCTTAACGATTTTCTGGAAACCTGGCATAAGAGCGACGACGAAATCTCCGCTACCTTCACCGTGGCCGAAATTCTCCGCGCCATGAGAGAAGCCAACATTTCCACCAAAATTTTTGATTCCGGCCTCGGCATCTCCATTTTCCGCGACAACTCCACCAGAACCCGTTTCTCTTTTGCTTCGGCCTGCAACATGCTCGGCCTTGAAGTGCAGGACCTGGACGAAGGCAAATCGCAGATCGCCCACGGCGAAACCGTGCGCGAAACCGCCAACATGGTTTCCTTCATGGCTGATGTTATCGGCATCCGCGACGACATGTTCATCGGCAAGGGCAACAGCTATATGCGCGAAGTGTCCCAGGCCGTTGAGCAGGGCTACCGCGAACGCGTGCTGGAACAGCGCCCCACCCTGGTCGACCTGCAGTGCGACATCGACCACCCCACCCAGACCATGGCCGACATGCTGCACATCATCAATCACTTCGGCGGCGTGGACAAGCTGAAGGGAAAGAAAATCGCCATGACCTGGGCCTATTCGCCCTCTTACGGCAAGCCCCTTTCCGTGCCCCAGGGCGTTGTGGGCCTGATGACCCGCTTTGGTATGGACGTACATCTGGCTCACCCCAAGGGCTATGAAATCATGCCCGAAGTGGAACAGATTGCCGAACGCAATGCCGCCGCTTCCGGTTGCAAGTTCGTGAAGTCCAACTCCATGGAAGACGCCTTCAAAGACGCCGACATCGTGTATCCCAAGAGCTGGGCTCCCTTCGCGGCTATGGAAAAACGCTCCGACCTGTACAGCAAGGGCGATTCCGACGGCATCAAGAAGCTGGAACAGGAACTGCTCTCCCAGAACGCCAACTTCAAGTCCTGGGAATGCACCGAAAAACTGATGTCCACCACCAAGAACGGCAAGGCCTTGTATATGCACTGCCTGCCCGCCGACATCACCGGCGTATCCTGTAAGGAAGGCGAAGTGGAAGCCAGCGTGTTCGACCGCTACCGCGTGCCGATGTACAAAGAAGCCAGCTACAAGCCCTATATCATTGCGGCCATGATCTTCCTGGCCAAAAAGAGCAACCCGGCCGCAACTCTGCAGTCTTTGCTCGAATGCGGCAAGAACCGTGTAAGATAATTTGCAAACTCCGCCGGGCGGGGCCGGGATCAATCCGGCCCCGCTTCTGGCTTGTGGAGGCAGTTTTATGCTTAGGTTCAATTTGAACGGGGCCCCCATAGAATATTCCGCCGATCCTTCGCGTTCTCTTCTCTCTTTTCTTCGTAACGACCAACATCTCACGGCCGCCAAAGACGGCTGTTCCGCCCAGGTGGCCTGCGGGGCCTGCCTTGTGGAAGTGGACGGCAAGGCCGCCCTGGCCTGCGCTACCCCGCTTTCCAAAGTGGAAGGCAAAAACGTGGTTACCCTGGAAGGCTTTCCCGAAGAACTCAAACAGATTCTGGGCAAGGCCTTTGTGCAAAAGGGCGCGGTTCAATGCGGCTTTTGCACGCCCGGTTTTTTGACCAGGGCCAAAATTCTTCTCCAAAGCAATCCCAATCCTACTCGCGAAGAAGTCATTAAGGCCGTGCGCCCGCATCTTTGCCGCTGCACCGGATATGTGAAGCTGGTGGACGCCATTCTTGAAGCGGCCAGAGTGCTGCGCGAAGGCGGGGAACAGAAGCTTTCCACAGCCGTCGGCACCAACAGCGATGCTCCACGCTACAAAGGCTATGAGCGCGCAGTGGGAACCCGCCCCTTTGTGGACGACATGTTTTTCGACGGAATGTTACACGGCGCTCTGCATTTCTGCGCACACCCGCGCGCCCGCGTCCTCAAGGTGGACGTAAGCGCGGCACAGGCCATGCCCGGCGTTAAAATGGCGCTCACGGCCAAAGATATTCCCGGCGTGCAATGCTCCGGTCTGCATATCAAAGACTGGCCCCTCTATGTGGCCGAAGGACAGATTTCGCGCAATGTGGGCGATGTGCTGGCCTGCGTGATTGCCGACACCATGGATCAGGCCCGAGCCGCCGCCGCCGCCGTACAAGTTGAATATGAAGTTCTCGAGCCGCTGCTCGATCCGGAAAAATCTGAAACCTCGCCGATCAAAATTACCGAAAACGGCAACCTGTTGAAGCGAGAAGCCTTTGTTCAGGGCGATCCCATTGAGAAAGCCCTGGCCGGATCGGCCTTCACTGCTGAGGGACATTTTGAAACCCAGGCCGTGGAACACGCTTTTCTGGAAATGGAAGCCTCCGTGGCCCTTCCAGAAAACGGCGGCATCAAGCTTTACAGCATGGGGCAAGACATCACCCACGACCGCAAAGACGTGGCCGCGCTTCTGAACCTGCCTTTGGACATGGTGCATGTTACCCTGGCTGATGCCGGGGGAGGCTTTGGCGGCAAGGAAGACCTCACCACCCAGGGTCACGCGGCCCTTGGCGCGCTGCTTTTGCAGCGTCCGGTAAAGGTAAAACTGTCGCGCGGCGAATCGCTGCGCATGCATGCCAAACGCCACGCCACAAAAGTCTACTATGCCATAGGCTGCGACAAAGACGGTAAATTTACAGCTCTCAAGGCGCGCATTCTGGGCGACAGCGGAGCTTATGCCTCCACTGGCGGGCCGGTCATGGGCCGCGCCGCGGTGCATGCCACCGGGGCCTATCATTTTCCCAATCAGGATATTGAATCCAAGGCTGTCTACACCAACAACCTCACCGCCGGGGCCTTCCGCGGTTTCGGGGTCAATCAGGTGGTCTTTGCGGTGGAAAGCCTCATTGACGAACTTTGCCAGAAGGGCGGCTTTGACCGCTGGCAGATCCGCTACGATAATGCCATGCGCGAAGGCTCGCTCATTCCCACCGGGCAGATTCTGGAAAAAGGCGCGTCTTACATGCCCGAATGCCTGCTGGCGGTGAAAGACGCCTTCAAGTCGGCCAAATACGCGGGCATAGCCTGCGCCATCAAGAACGCCGGTTTCGGCAACGCCATACCTGAGGAGTCGCGCTGTTTCATCGACGTGCTCGAGCAGGGTCGCATCATAATCAATCACTCCTGGACGGAAATGGGCCAGGGCGTACACACCGCCGCCCGGCAAATTCTGTGCGAATATCTGGGCCTGCAAGACAACGCTCTCATCGACGTGCGTTCCAGCACCAATCGCGGGGCCTTTTCCGGTGGAACCACAGCCAGCCGCGGCTCATTCCAGCTTGGCCACGCCATACTCAATGCGGCCAGAGGGCTCAAAACCGACCTGGAAAAGGCCGGAGGCAAAATTGAATCCCTGGCCGGGCGCAGCTATCAGGGCGACTACCGCCCGCAAGACTTCACCACCAAGCCGCAACGCCCCGGTGAAACCACGCCCGCCCGCCCGGTGATAAGCCATCAGGCCTACAGCTTCGGGGTCAATGTGGTTGTGTGCGATGAAAAAGGTAAAATAGAAAAGATCGTGGCGGCTCACGACTCCGGTCGTCCCATCAATCGCCTTATGTACGAGGGACAGGTGGAAGGCGGCGTGGTCATGGGCCTTGGTTATGCCCTAAGCGAACAGATACCTTTTGCCGAGGGTAAACTTACTTCAGAAAAATTTAGAGATCTCGGCCTATTGCGCAGCACAGACGTGCCGCCAATCGAGGTTGTGATAGTGGATAACGATGACCCGGAGGGGCCTCTGGGGGTCAAGGGCATTGGCGAGATTACATGCATCGCCACCGCCCCGGCCGTTACCAATGCTTTGCGCGTGGTGGACGGTAAGGCCAGATACAAGCTGCCCCTCAGCGAAACCAAGTGATTTTGTTCATTAGATATTAAAAATTGCGTTTTGTCTTACTATTTAGACTTTTATAATGAGCTCGGCACTGGTTTTCCTGCAGGGGCCATTAATCCGGCGCGCCGGGTACCCGCACCCGGCGTGCCGTCAATGAAAACAAAATATAAGGAGAGGGTTTATGACTTTGTATTTGCAGGACGCCACCTATATCGACAGCGAAACCTTTGCCCAGACCAGGGGCAATATTGCGGTGGCCCCCGGCCCGTTCGGAGGCATTCGCCTAAATGCGGCCATACCCTGCGTTGCCGAGCGCAACGGAGTCGACAGCGTCATTGACGTCAAAGGGCGTTTCGTAATGCGCTCCTTTGTTTGCGGGCACCATCATATTTATTCGGCATTGTCCAGGGGCATGCCGCCGGCGGCCAAAACGCCGACCAATTTTGTTGAAGTTCTGCAATATGTGTGGTGGCATCTGGATAAATGCCTGGACAATGAAATAACCGCCGCCTCGGCCCTGGTCGCCGCCATGCACATGGCCAAGAACGGTGTGACCTTCTGCATTGACCACCATGCCTCACCCTTTGCCGTGGAAGGCAGCCTCAGAACTATTGCCAAAGCCTTTGAACAGGTAGGCCTGGGCCATCTGCTCTGCTATGAAATTTCCGACCGCGACGGCAAGGAAATTGCCGAAAAAGGCCTTGCCGAGCACGACGCCTGGCTGGGAGCGGGCAACAAGGGCCATGTGGGCCTGCACGCCTCATTCACCGTGAGCGACGATACCCTTAAAAAAGCCGTCAAACTGGCCGAAAAGCACAAGACCGGCATTCACATCCATGTGGCCGAAGCCGCCTCGGATCAGGAACACTGCCACAATACCTACGGGCACAGCGTAATCAGACGTCTCAAGAACGTCGGCGCTCTGGAACTGCCCCAGACCATTCTGGCCCATTGTGTGCATCTTTCCGACGAGGACAAAAAAATCATTTCCGAGTCGCCCTGCTGGATAGTGCAGAATGCGGAATCGAACATGAATAACAATGTGGGTCTTGGCAAATACAATTTCCACAATAATGTGATGTACGGCACCGACGGCATGCACTCCGACATGCTGCGCTCGGCCCAGTCCGCCTATTTCGCGGGCATCCCCACAGAAGGCATCAACTGCGCCGAGGCTTATAAGCGTTTCCGCGCCGCGCACCGGCACATTGCCCTGCACAATGCCCCCGGAGATTCCGACAACAACCTGATCATTCTCGACTATGACAGCCCCACGCCCTTTACCCAGGACAATGCTTTCGGCCATATCTTCTACGGCCTTGACGCCGGGCATGTGCACACGGTCATTTCCAAGGGCAAGGTCATTGTTGAAAACCGCCAATTGAAAACATGCAGTGAAAACGATATTCTAGGTTACGCCCAGAAGCAGGCCAAGCGGCTCTGGGCCAAAATGCAGTCCTGAGTCCGCCGTACTGCGCCGCATCGGCGCGGCTTGGCGGCTCAAAGGCGGGCAACGGCCCGCGACTGCCGTCGGCTTTAAAGTATGCGGCCCAGGTTAGACCATAGTATGGAGTATTCAAAAACAGGCGGGATTAATATGCGTACAGTGATAAAAAACGGCACGTTGGCCGGACATGACAAGGTATTAACGGCCGACATCAGCTTTGAAAACGGCCACATAGTCGAAATCGGGGAAAACCTGCCGGTTTCCGGCGGTGACGCGGTAATCGACGCTTTTGAATGCATAGTCATGCCCGGCGGGGTTGACGCGCACACGCATCTTGATCTCGCCGTACATGTGGCCGGGCACGAAGTTACGGTCAGCGACGGCTGGTTCGGCGGCACTTTGGCCGCCGCCCACGGCGGCACAACCACCGTGGCCAACCACCCCAGCTTTGGCGAAACCGGCTGTCCGCTCACCCAGACCGCCGACGAAAGCCGAAAAAGAGCCGAAGGCCAGGCTGTGGTCGATTATGCCGTGCATTCCGTTTTTCAACGTTTTGATGAAAAAACGAATGAAGAAATAGAACAGGCGCTGGCCGCGGGCTATACTTCAGGCAAATTCTACACAACTTATGACGGCAGGCTGGTCGATGGCGAGGCCCTTGCGGTAATCGAGGCGCTCAGCGCCGTCGGCGGCCTGCCCATGGTACATTGCGAAGAACATGAAATAATACGGTATACAAATAACAAAATGCGAGTTGACGGCCGCAATTCCGTGCGCTCTTACGCCTCTTCCCGCCCGGATTATGCCGAAAGCGAGGCCGTTTCCAGAATGTTGGCCTTTTGTCGGTTAACCAGCGGCAAGCTGTACGTTGTGCACCTCTCCACCATGAAAGGGCTGAATCTTCTGGCCGCTAGCCGGGCCGCTGGCCTGAACCTTATTGTGGAAACCTGCCCGCAGTATTTGCTTCTGGATGAAAACTCTTACCGCGAGGGCGACATAGAGGGGCTGAAATATGTTATGGCCCCTCCCCTGCGCGGTCCGGAAAATCCTAAAGCCCTGTGGGAAGGGTTGAAAAACGGACAAATTGATATTGTGGGCACCGACCATTGCAGCTTCAGCTTCAAAGATAAAATAGAACTTTCCGAAGGGAACATTTTCCGCTGCCCCGGTGGAGCCCCGGGCATTGAAACCAGGGTACCTCTGCTCTTTTCCGAAGGCGTGCTCAAGGGCCGCCTGACCCTGCCGCGCTTTGTGTCGGTGCTGTGCGAAGCCCCGGCGCGTCTGCTAGGCCTGAAAAACAAAGGATGCCTGGAGCCGGGCTATGATGCCGACATTGTGGTGCTGGACCCGCGCGAAGAACACATTATTTCCGCGCAAACCTTGCATCAGCAATGTGACTACACGCCATTTGAGGGGCTTATGGTACGCGGCTGGCCCAGAGATGTCTGGTTGCGCGGAGAGCGGCTCATCGACAGAGGAGAATTCAAGGGACAGACAGGCTGCGGAAATTACCTGCACCGAGAGATATAAAACCAATACGGGAGTCAGATATGCATTGTGATCGTTTTCATTGCACCGACGCCGACGTTTTGTTGCGCTGGATGCTGCGCGACCTTGAGCAAGGCGAGATTTTCGGCATCGCCAAACAGCTTTTCTTCATGCCCAAGGTGACCGACGCTTTCAGAATGCGCCGCTACGGCGTTGAAATGGAAACCCCGCTCGGCGTGGCCGCCGGCCCGCACACCCAGTTGGCTCAGAATATTCTGGCGGCCTGGCTCACCGGCGGGCGCTACATAGAGCTCAAAACCATCCAGGTTCTGGACGAACTCACGGTCAGCAAGCCCTGCATCGACATGACCGATGAAGGCTATAACTGCGAGTGGTCGCAGGAGCTCAAACTGGAGCAGTCCTACAACGAGTATCTCAAAGCCTGGGTACTCATGCATATCATGCGCCATCGTCTGGATTTGCCCGGCCCCGGCCCCGGTTTTATCTTCAATATGAGCGCGGGCTACAACCTCGAAGGAATAAAAAGCCCCACCGTTCAAAAATTCCTCGATCGCATGGGCAACAGCGAAGCCGATGTAAAGGCCCTGCAAAAACAGCTGGCCGAAATTTACCCGGCCGCCGCGGATCTCAACATCCCCGGCATCATTTCCTCCAACCTCACTATTTCCTGCATGCACGGCTGCCCGCCGGATGAAGTGGAAAAAATCGCCCTCTACTTTATTGAAGAGCGCAAATTCAACACCACCATCAAACTCAATCCCACTTTGCTCGGACCGGATCGCCTGCGCGAAATCCTCAACAAAAAGCTGGGCTACTCAGTTACGGTGCCTGATGAGGCCTTTGGCCACGACCTGCGCTATGAAGACGGGGTAAAGATCATCAAGAGCTGCGTGGCGGCGGCCAAAAAAGTCGGCGTGGACTTCTCCATCAAGCTCACTAACACGCTCGAAACCAGCAATGAAAAGCAAAACCTGCCCAAGCACGAAAAAATGGTGTACATGAGCGGCCGCTCCCTGCATGCCATTTCCATCAATCTTGCCGCCAGGCTGCAAAAAGAGTTCGCCGGTTCCCTCGACATTTCCTTCTCCGCCGGGGTGGACGCTTTCAACGTGTTCGATACCCTGTGCTGCGGCCTGAAGCCTATCACCGTGTGCTCCGACCTGCTCAAGCCCGGCGGCTATGGGCGGCTTTCGCAATACACGGCCATGCTTACCGCTGAAATGCGCAAGCTCGGGGCCAAAAATATTGAGGAAGCCATCAAACTCAAGGCCGGCAAGGAAGATTTGCACGCGGCCATTGTGAGCAATCTGGAAAAGTATGCCGCCGAAGTGGCGGACGAAAATTCCCGTTACGGCAAAAAATGCCACTGCTATCCCACGGTCAAGACCAAGCGCCCCCTGCCGCGCTTCGACTGCGCCGGCGCGCCATGCAAAACCGCCTGTCCGGCCAGCCAGGACATTCCGCGCTATCTTGATTTCGTGCATCGCGGCCAACCCGACAAGGCGCTGGCAACTATCATGGCCACCATTCCTTTCCCCAATGTGCAGGGCAAGGTCTGCGACCATCAGTGCTACAGCAAATGTACGCGCCTCAACTATGACCGCCCGCTGCTGATTCGCGAAATTAAGCGCTATGCCTCTGAAAAGAGTCAAGATTTAGTTCAGATGCCCAAACCGGCGCAAAATAGCCGCGTAGCCGTGATCGGGGCTGGGCCGTCCGGGCTTTCCGCCGCTCATTACCTGGCCCTGGCCGGGTGCGAAGTTAATGTTTACGAAGCCAAGGGCTTCCCCGGCGGCATGGCTGCCGACGCCATTCCGGCCTTCCGCCTGGATGACTCGGCTTTGCAAAAAGACATAGGCAAAATTCTTGAGCTTGGCGTGCGTCTGCACACCTCGGCCAAAATTGACGCCGACAAGTTCGCGGCGCTGCGCCGCAATAATGACTTCATCTATCTGGCCATCGGCGCGCAGAAATCCCTGCCGCTGGGCATCCCCGGCGAAGACGCCGAAGGCGTGCTCGATCAGCTTACCTTCCTCTCCAATGTGCGCCAGGGCAAGCCTAATGGCCTCGGCAAAAAGACTCTGGTCATCGGCGCCGGCAACTCGGCAATGGACGCGGCCCGTACCGCCCGCCGCCTGGGTTCGGAAGTGACCATAGTCTACCGCCGCACCTGCGCGGAAATGCCCTGCGACCCCGAAGAACTCACCGGTGCGCTGGAAGAAGGCGTAAAGCTCGTGGAGCTTTCCGCGCCCTCCAGAGTGGTTGTGGAAAACGGCAAGGTGGCGGGCCTGGACGTGTGTCCGATGAAGCTGGAATGCTCCTGCGACGGCGGCCGCCCGCGCCCGGTGGCCTGCGGCGACCCCGACTTCCGTCTCGAAGCCGACAGCATCGTAGTGGCCATAGGCCAGAAAATCGACCTTGACTTCCTGCCCGCCAGCGAAGACCTGCGCGCGCTGTTCTTCAAGAATATCTTCGTTGGCGGCGACGCCGCGCGCGGCGCTTCAACCCTGATCAGGGCCATTGCCGACGGTCGGCACGTTGCCGAAGCCATTCTGTTCAAAGCCGGAAAGGCCTTTGCCCATGCCGCGCCTCTGGACGACCGCAAGCCCGACTACGACTTCCTGCGTGTGCTCCAGGCCCGCCGAAACTACGGCCCGGGCCTCAACGAAGTGGAAGCCGACAAGCGCATCAATTTTGATCTGTTTGTCAAAACCATGAGTGATCAGAACGCCAAGGCCGAAACCGGGCGCTGCCTGCAATGCGACATTTTCTGTAATGTCTGCGCCACAGTCTGCCCCAACCGCGCCAATATCGCCCTGAAAAATGCGCCCTTCAGCTATGTGATTCAGGAAGCGGTGCTGGAAAATGACGCTCTGGTAATCAAAACCCTCAGCGAAGCCACCGCAAGGCAAGCTTACCAGATCGTAAACCTGGCCGACGCCTGCAACGAATGCGGCAACTGCGCCACCTTCTGTCCCACCAGCGGCGCTCCCTACAAAGACAAAGTGCGTATGCACCTGTCCAAAACTTCGTTTGAGGAAGACAGCCGGGGTTACTTCCTGGCCGCCAAGGATAAACTCGAAGGCGTACGCGGCAAGTCGCGCAGCAACCTGACCTTTGACGGCGTGAGCTACACCTATGAAGATGAACAGGTCAAAGCGCAGCTTGACTCCCGCAACCTGGCCGCCCTCAAGGTGGAACTCAAGGGTGGAGCCACTCGCTTCGACCTCTCCATTGCCGCCGAAATGGCCATGGTCTACAGGCTGGTGGCGGATCGCGCTCCGTTTGCCGGGTAATCGCCCTACTGGTATTTGATCCGACTTTCAACGTTAAAATTGCAGGGCTGCCGCATTTGCGCGGCAGCCCTTTTTCTTGCCTTATCGAAGTATTGTTGCTAATTCTTTGTTAACGGAAGTATCGAATGTGTCGCCGTTTGATGATGCTAAAAAGCTTGAAAAAGCCGCTGGCGAAGATGCCGCCAAGATTAGAGCGTTTTGCGAATGAAATGAGCGAAATGCTCTGACAGCCCGTGCGTTGGTAGGGCCGTCAGATGGAGTTGCGCCTAACCATGCGTCTGGGAGCCATGCTCGCGGCCTCTGTAGGATTGTTCGCTATTATTATTCGCCTCATGCTCAAATAAATTCAGGAGGCCCCATGCGCAAACGCCAGAGCCAGAATTCCGATGTCTTGCTGACCATTGCCGAAATTGCGCGCCACCTTTCTCTGCCCGAATCTACCGCCAGGTATTACTGCAAGCGTTTTAGCGCATTTATTCCGTCATCCGGTGAAGGTCGCCGCAAACGCTTCCGCCCGGAAACCCTCGACATAATCAAAACCGTTCTGGAAAGCATGCGCACAGCGCGCACGGCCAGCGCTGTTGAAGAAATTCTGGCCACCCGTTTTCCGCGCAACGCTGAAGCCACCGCCCCTCAGGTTCTGGTTACCACTGAAATGCCCACTCAACCGGCCCTGCCCGCCGATTTCATTTCACAGACGGCCATACAGCTTATGGAACGCCAGACCAACGCCATGGAAGGAATAGCCCTGGCCCTTGGTATTCTGGCCCGAAAACAGGACGACCTGCAAGCCTTGAACGAAAAAGCAGCCGCTACCGAAGCTGAAAGCGCGGCCCTGCGTAACGAAATTGTCAAACTGCGCGCCCTGCTCCATTCCTCGGAAAAAATGCAACAGGCCGACATGGAACAGTTGCGTGACTGGATGGGTAGGATGGTGCGTTCCAACTTCGGCGCATCCACAAAATAGACGCGGAATTTTCGCTCCCGTCAGGACGGTTTTCAGTCGGCTCATGCTCTATCGGTCCGCCAAGATCAGCTTCAGCCCGAACGATATCATCAGGAGCCCGGTAAAACGCTCCAGCCAGATCCGGAAATGTCTATTTTCAATATATCTCCGAACGTAGGCCATGAACGAAGACAGAAGAAAAAACCAGGTGAATGTTATGCCCGTCATGATCAGGCCCAACACCATCAGTTGCTGTGCTGCGCCATGGCCGGGGGAGATGAATTGGGGCAAAAAGGTCAGAAAAAATATTACGGCCTTTGGATTAAGCGCGTTCACCAGCAGTCCGCGGGTGAAAGACCGCCGCCAATCAGTGGGTGTGCTGCCGCGTCCCGTGTCTAACTCTCTAAATCCGGCCACTGCTCCCTCGCCTCGGCCCGAGTTAAATTCGGTGATGCCGGCCTTTGTTTCCGCCCCCTCCCGCGCTGCGGCTGGTCTGGCCCGCAAGGCCTGTATGCCCAGCCAGAACAAATAGGCGGCCCCCGCATACCTGAGCATTTCAAAAAGAAATAAATTACCGGCTATAAGCGCGGAAAGACCAAGCACCGCCGCTGAGGTGTGCAGCAAAATTCCCGCCGCTATGCCGCAAGCCACGCCCTGCGCCTCTCTACGCCCCTGGACAAATGAAGTTTTCAGTATAACGGCAAAATCAGGACCGGGCATTATGGCAAAAACAATGCACATTGGTATAAAAATCAGCAAATTGTCCAGCATGAATTCTTCTCGGAATGGTTATTTGAAGGTTTCTGAAAAAATTTTTTAACATTTTGAAAAAATGACGGCAAGATTCATTTGAAACCATATATTCGCACCCCCCCTAAAGTTTATCAGAAGCTTGCCGATAGGAAAATTGAAAAGCTGTTTTTTACACTATGGAGAAGCTATGGAAGCTTTGAACGGTATAAATACGGGCGGGGTAGGACTGGATGTTTATGCGGCGTTTTCCGGTGGAGAGCGCGGCACGCGGAATTCCTCGCGTGTGTCCGGTGCTGAAAGCCGTAAGAATACCGATGCCACGGGCCTGGAACTGACCCCGGAAAAGCAGGAGCAAATTCGCAAGCTGCAACAGCGGGATCAGGAAGTGCGCGCCCACGAGCAGGCCCACATAAATGCCGCCGGGGGCGAAGCCTCCGCGCCTACCTACGAATTCGAAGTTGGGCCGGACGGCAGGCAATATGCCGTTGGCGGCGAAGTGCAGGTAAAAATGTCTTCCGGAAACACACCGGAAGAAACTATTGAAAACGCCCGCCGGGTTCAATCCGCCGCTTCCGCTCCAGTCTCTCCTTCCAGCACCGATACAGCCGTCGTTTCTGAAGCGGCGCAAATGGAAAGCCAGGCCCGCAAGCGCAGAGACGAGGAAAGGGCTTCCGACCCTTCCACCTCCACGGCCGTATGGGCGCGCGCCATAAACGCCTATCAGAGTGTTCAGGCCGGATTCTGGCAGCAAGCCTGATTCCGATTTCAGAAAGCCGACAGCAGTAGAGCATTTTACGGCGGAGTATCAACATGAACGAAAAACAGGCCTTATCAAGACATTTGGGATTCATCGGATTGGGGCAGATGGGACGGCACATTGCCATGAACCTGATGCGCGGCTGCGCGAAGCTTTCGGTATGCTCCAGAAGACCCGAACACTTTGCCGCTTTTGCGGCCAAAGGCGCGGAAACTACGCTAAAGGCAACGGACCTGGCCCAAGCCGACATTATTTTTCTGTGCCTGCCGGGCAGCGCTGAAGTGGAAAATACGCTCATTGGAAAAGACGGTCTTTTGCCACTCATGAGGGCCGGTCAGATTGTAGTGGACCTGAGCACCATCAAATATTCCACCACTATTGAGCTTGGGCGTAAATTGAAGGAACAGGGCATAGGCTTTCTCGACGCTCCGATATCGGGAATGGAAGCTCGGGCCAAAGACGGAACACTTACGGTGATGTGCGGTGGCGAAGAAGAAATGTTTAACATTGTGCGCCCTCATTTCGACTGCATGGCAAGCAAGGTGCTGCACATGGGAGCCACAGGCAACGGTCAACTTACCAAGTTGATCAATCAGTTGCTTTTCGACATAAACGTGGCCGCTCTGGCGGAAATTCTGCCTATGGCCGCGAAAATGGGGCTGGACCCGGAAAAGACCGGGCAGGTAGTCAACAGCGGCACAGGGCGCAGCTATGCTTCGGAATTTTTTATCCCGCGTATTTTGCAAGATAATTTTTCCGAAGGCTATTCTCTGCAAAACGCTTACAAAGATCTGGTGAGCGCCGCTGAAATTTCCGCCGAACAAGGCATTCCCCTGCCGCTTACACATGCGGCCACAACCACTTATCAGATGGCGCTATGCAAGGGGATCGGCCTGGAGGACAAAGGCGCGATGATCAAGGTCTTTGAAGAGCTCCTGCAATTGCGGTTCAGAAAAAAGAAGTAGCCCAGGCCTTGTCTTGAGGCTGACGCGCCGGACTTATCTCAATATCGGAAAAGCATTGCGATAGACAGTTTCATCCCCTTCCATAGCAACTTCTACTATTATTGAGGCATTGGTTGTGCCGACATTTTCAGGCAGCGTGCTGACAATTACAACGCGTTTCATGCGATTGATCTTAAAATCGGACATTTCCGGACTGATAACCAGCGGAATGTTCTGCCCTTTGGCGGACAGGAAGGTGCAGTTAATCTTGCCCGCAATGGTTTTTTTCTGATCAGGATTGAGCAAATCCAGAGAAATACGCACTTTGTGGCCAGGGGCGACCTTGGCCACAACTTTTTCCATGGAAATCCGTCCGTTGTTTACGACGGTAATGGCCTTGCCGACAATGGCTGAAGACGCGTCGTCTTGCCCGGAAGGCTCTGTCTGCGGCTCGGGGTCGTCCCCGGCAAGAGCGTTGGAGTTTTTAACGGCCCTGGCCCCAGCCAAATTATGCATAATTTGCTCGGCGTCCACAGGATTGAGCTTACGCAGCAGAACTTCAAGGTTACCCAGGCGCTCGGCCTTGGCATGAGCCTGAGTATATTTTTGTTCCAGTTCATGATTTATCAGCTTTAGTTCGCGGGATTCCGTCCAGAATTCGTAAGCGAACCATACCCCCAGCGCGGCTGTTATGGGAAAAATTACAAAACAGAGCGCCAACCCCAGAATGAAGAGCCGCGTGCGCATCCTGAAACGCCGCACACGACCGCTGTCATCCATCATAAGTATGCTGAACTTTTTACGTACACGCATGTTTCAGTCCACAGTCAACTCCATCCGCCGACTGACTCCGTCTCCGGCGGATAGGAGCCGTGCGGATTGCCCCTCCCTGAAGGAAAGGGTTACAAAAAGAATTTCCTCTGATAAAAAGCATGCTAGGAAGGCAAAGCCGACCAGTCTTCAACCAGGATCTTCCATATATAGCCGTCCGGCTCAAGAATAACACTTTTCAGCCCCTTGTCCTGAAAGCCCAGACTGTCACGATATACCTGGGTCATATCAACCCGCACGCCCTTGGGGTCGAGCAGGATTCTGGTACCGCCCAAATCCACATCCTTGGGATTGGCTTTGACCCATATTATACGCTTATGTTCCACAATGGAGGCCTGCCCTTGGCGGTTTCCCTGACGCGCATTACGCGCGTAAAAACCTTCATAGGCCTTCAAGTCGCCCTGCTCCCATGCTTTACGCCAGGATTCAATAAATTCCACAATGCCCGGAGCAATTTTTTCCAGATAATCGGCCTGCATGCCAAGCTCTTCCGGAGTCCATTCCATAGCAACGATTTTAAAGCCGCCGTACCGGTCTTTGTTCCAATACAGTTTGCGCACCCCCTGCATCGCAGGCTGGTTTGGAGTACGTATGTATTGTTCACAAACAGTCACGGCATAGCCGCTGGCGGAATCTTCTTCAACGGTAACAGGGCGGCTGACAATATGAACCCAGGGAGCGGAATGAAAACGGCGCTCCATATCGGCCCTGAGCGATTTGAAACTGTCGCTTTTCTTGAACTTGCCGTAAGAGAGCTGATCGTAAAAGTCAAAGAAGGTCGGCGAGCGTTTTTCCCATGCCGCGCTCCAATCGGCGGCCAGCTTTTTCAATGCTGCTTTGTCCGTTTCACTCAAAGACAAACGCTTGGCCTCTTCTTTTACTACCGTGCTTTCCGCCTTTTTAGCAGTGTTCTCCGCTTTTGCGCTCGTGTTATCTGCCTTTGCGCTTACACTTTCCGCCTTTGCTCCAGGAGTCTCTTCCTTAACGTCCGGCGCCGTGAAAGGCCCGGAAACCACCGACAGAGGCGATGGGGAAGAGACAGAGGCAAAACCGGAAGCTTGCGGCGACATCACAATATCACTGGAGCCGGATGATGCGGACGCCACGGCCAAAGAAGAAGAGACCACTATAGGAGCCGATGTGGCCGATGAAACAGGCATTTTCCCGGAAGCTGTTGAAGCGACCGCGCTGGACGGCGCGGAAACGGCGGAAGGCGTTTTAATGCCGGAAGAGGCCTGAGGAGAGCCGGAAACCTGTCTAGTTGCGGCTTCGGGCTTAGTCTGCCGAGCCGATGACGGGGCCTGCGGTTGTTCTTGCGTTGTTTTTGTTTCAAACACGGCTCCGGCTGAGGCAAAAAGGGCCTGAACCTTATCCAGAAACCCATCCTCTTTGCCGGTAGCTTCACTTTTGGCGCGCACCGGCACGGGGGCGGCCTCGGCCTTGGGTTGGTGCCGAACATCAGTTTTAGCCGGAGCGACCTTTTCCTGCGCGGCAACGGGCGCGGACTGAGCCGGAGCCGGTACCGGAGAGGCCGGAACCTTAGCCGGGGCTGGGGCCGGGGTTTGCGGCAGGACCGCCGGAGGCATGATTTTTTGCTGTGAAACTTCGGCGGAAAGATTCTGCGGAAGCGGAGCCGGTTCAGGCAAATGGGGAGGCGCATCTTCAGGCATGGAAATAGGCGGTGGCGCTGGCACTTCGGACATGGCCGCCGAACGGGGGCGATCCGAACTGGAAGCCGAGGGCGCGGCCGCCACCAGCACACCTTTGAGATAGTCGGCGTGCATGCCCACATCGCGCGGGATCCAGTCCATGCCCACTATTTTGAACTGCCCATCCTTTTCCTGCTGCCAATAAAGCCGTCTTATACCTTCAGTAGACAAGTTGGGGGCGCGATAAAATTGCTCGGCCCAGGTCACCCAGTAACCAGGGCCTTCAAGCACGAAAATATCCCGGTTATAAATGCTGATCCAGGGCAACATGCGGAAAAGGCGTTCTTTATTGGTTTTGAAAGTCGAGAAAGTTTCAGGCATGGCCTTGGTGTAGGCATCTTGATTATAAAAATCAAACATATCTACGCTGCGGTTGGCCCAAGCCTGGGTCCACAAATGCATTTTTTCGCGCAATTTGCGCGCTATGCCGGGGTCGCGCACCATAAAAGCGTCGTCAGATATGCGCTCGGCCAGCAGCACAGCGGTTCCGGCCGGCATTTCCGGACCTACCTGCTCTATATTCTTGAGATCAATGGCGACACATCCACGCGTATCTTTGGGAACAATGTTCTGGCCCTTACTATGAATCCAGATGCCGTGCCCGGATTTGCCGCGCAACTTGTCCACCGGGTTGGGGTAGTTTAGAGTGTAGGCTACACCGCCGTATTCCTTAAAATCAAGCCCGTTGGCAATTTTATATTCCACAAAATATATGCCTTCGGGGGTACGTTTGTCACCCAGCACCTGCTTGTCGCCGCTGGCCTGCCCTGTGGAGCACGGGTAGCTCAACTTAAGAGCCAGAGGACTCTTTTTCTCAAAAAACATGAAATGTTGACGGGATTTGTCGACGGCAACAAGACGGGCTGGCAGAGCCGTATCATATATTCTGCCTTCCCAATCATCTGCCAACGCCATGTGAATCGGCTCCGAAGCCAGCAAAAGCAGGCCGGCCAACACAAAAGATATAGGCTTCTTTATCAACGCGCGCATCGTAACTTTCTAATTCCGTTCACAAAAAAAGTCCATCTCTTTCTAAAACAGGCCTATTACCCTGCGAATTCAAGCAGTTCGCGTCGCGTATAGATGGATTTCAAATCAAATCCGGCTTCTTTAATTATTTCGCGTCCGCCTTCTTCGCGGTCCAAAATAACACCCACCGCCGTTATGATCAGCCCGGCATCCTGAACGTGTCTGCAGGCGGCCAACAACGACCCGCCGGTGGTTACTACATCTTCCACCATGGCCACGTGATCGCCCTTCTTGAAGTTGCCGAGTCCTTCCACAAAGTTGCCGGTGCCGTGGCCCTTGGCCTGCTTGCGTACCAGAAGCCCGGCCAGTGGATTACCGCGCTCATGGGAGATAACCGTTATCGATGATACCAACGGGTCGGCTCCCAAGGTCATGCCACCCACGCCCTTTATATCCAGGCCGTGGAACATGTCATTGAAAAGATTGCCGATGAGCCAGGAGCCTTCGGGGTGCAGGGCCGTAACGCGACAATCAAAATAATAATCCGTTTTACGCCCGGAGGTCAGGGTAAAATCCCCTTCTTTATAGGACTTATCCTTGAGAATTCTGGCCAGACGCCGCTTCATTTCAATGCCGTCCATATTTCCCGCTTTTTCAATTTGGTTTGTTTATGCATTAAAAACCCGATCCAAAATCGTCCCCTCATGGGCAAGATAAAACCGTGGGTCGAAAAGTCCGTCGATAACCGTGCTGTCCAAGCGCGAGGTTATTTCCCCATTGGCACGAATGGCTTTTTCAAAGGGCTGCCGCGCCTCAAAACTTTGCATGGCCAGGCTTTGCACCAGCACATAGGCCTTCTGGCGCTCCATGCCAGCGTCCACTAACGCGGTAAGCACGCGCTGAGAATAGAAAAGACCAAAGGACCTTTCCATATTCGCCAGCATATTGTCACCTTTTATGACCAGATTTTCCATGATGCCGGTAAGCCTGGTCAATATGTAATCAACAAGAATGGTGGAATCGGGCATGATTACCCGCTCCACTGAGGAATGGCTTATGTCGCGCTCGTGCCACAGGGCCTGATTTTCCATGGCCGCCAGCGCATTGGTGCGCACAAGGCGCGAAAGCCCGCACATATTTTCCGCTGAAATGGGATTCTTTTTGTGCGGCATGGCTGAAGAACCTTTCTGCCCCTTGGCAAAACCTTCTTCGGCCTCGCCAACCTCGGTACGCTGCAAATGGCGCAGTTCGAGGCAAAGGCGCTCCACCCCTCCGGCCAGCACAGCCAAGGTGGAAAAATAATGGGCATGGCGGTCGCGTTGGATGATCTGGGTGGAGTGCGGGTCAACCTGCAAACCCAGTATATCCAGAGCCCTTTTTTCCACTTCCGGCGGCAAAAATGCATAGGTGCCCACCGCTCCGGAAAGCTTGCCAAAACGGATATTTTCCAAAGCTTCGGCAAAACGTTCTTTATGCCTGGAAAATTCGGCGTAAAAACCGGCTAGTTTCAGGGCGAAGCTGGTGGGTTCGGCGTGTATGCCGTGGGTACGGCCCATGCACAGCATGCCCCGGCACTCTAGGGAACGCCTCTTGAGCACATCAAGTAAGCCATCGATATCTTTAATAATCAACTCACCGGCCCGACTCATCATAATGGCGTTGGCAGTGTCGATTATGTCCGATGATGTGCAGCCTAGATGGATAAAACGAGAATCAGGACCGATTTTTTCTTCCAGCATGGTCAGGAAGGCAATTACGTCATGCCGGGTGGTTTCTTCTATTTCGAGAATGCGCTCCACATCAATGCCCGCTCCGGACCTTATGTTGCGCATGGCCTCGTCGGAAATGCGCCCCTGTTCGCGCCAAGCCTCGCACACGGCCAATTCTACCTCAAGCCAGGCTTCAAAACGCTTTTCCAACGTCCACATGTCACCCATGGCTTTGCGCGTGTATCTCTCGATCATGCAGTCTCCTTTCAGCCGCCCGCACGGCGCGTGCCGAACGCAACGCGGCAAGCGCGGCCGCTCCGACAGCTGCCCGTGAAGCTTTTTGTTTTGTTATGAACCGGTGGCTGCCATTGGGGCTGGAGCGGACGGGGCCGGGGAAGAAGTGGATGAGGAAGCCCCGGAAGCGACACTTTTGTCCGAACCGGACTCAGTGGAAGAAGTCCCGGAAGACGCGGCGGAGCCGGACGCGGTGGAAGATTCGGAAGCGCCCTCGGGCTTTACCGCACCGCCGGCAGAGCCGGCCTTGCCGTCTTCACTCACGCCCTTGCGATAACCGTAATCGGTCACATACCAACCGCCTCCTTTGAGAATAAAGGCAGTGTTGGAAATCATGCGATGAGCCAAGCCCCCGCATTTGGGGCAAGTTTCTTCTTCTTCGTCATTGGCCGTTTTCACCCATTCCTCAAAGATATTATTGCAGGAAGGGCATTGATATTCGTAAATAGGCATTTTTTTTCTCCTGAGCGTTCCCGATTTCCGGCCTTGCGGCCAGGCGCGCGTAGCAATATCAGGATATAAGCACGGCAATCGGAAAGGCAATACACGCCCGAGCGACGTTTAAAACGCGCCGCATGGCGAAATTACGCCTATACCATTGTTGAAGCCGTAATTAAAATAATTTTGTTTGAAGCGGGCGCGTCAACGCGCCTTACAAAAATTTAAAATCCTGTGAAAAGTATTTATTAAAGTAGAATCTTGGTTTCCGGCTAGGTACTGTCTCCAAATAGCGGATTTTGATTCAAAGACAAGGAAAGCGAGCTTTTTTGCGGAGTGAGTGTGCTCTTATGGTACTCGACCGGAGCAAAAAGGCCCGCTTGACGCAGACATTGTACAAAAAACGCATTTGGATACAGGCCCTAGGAAAACGACAATTTTGAACCGAAAATAGAACTTTTTGGTTCAACCCCCGGTTCAAAATTGTCGTTAAGCGATGCCTAGAAGCCAAAAGGCGCTTTTTATAAACAATTCTCTACTTCGCTTTGGCGGCCTTGGCGTCGCGAATGCGCTGCTTGATGCGTTCAGCGCGGCGCTGGCGGCGGCGATCCAATTCTTTCTTGCGTTCAATTTTCTTGTGGGCCATGGAAGAAATCTCCTTCAAAATCTGATAAAAAAAATTATTTTAGAACATTTTTCAACTAAAGTCCAGATCAACTACTATGACGTTTTACTTTTGAAATTATACATAATCTAAAATTATTTTTTAAAAACTGAGGCCGATTGTCCTGCGCCGCCTTTCGCCGGCGGCTCGGAATAGCATGTTATTACGGCGGCTTCGCCGCCTAAGTTACGGACACTTCGTGTCCGGACGGCCCTGCCAAAGCACGGGCCGCCCGAGCATTTCGCGAGCGAAACGCTCTAACGGGAGCCTCTCTTCATCTCATACATCCTTTGATCCGCATGGTGCAGCAGGCTTTGCGCGTCGCGCCCGTCACGCGGCCATACGGCCGTGCCCACACTGGTGGTTACGCGGATAATGTCGCTTTTTCCCTTTACGTAAACGGGAATATTGACCCGTTCCATCAGCATTCTTACAATTTCGTCCAATTGCTCGCCAGGGCCTACATTGCGCAGAAGTACGATAAATTCGTCTCCACCCACTCGGGCCACAGTATTTTCAGGGCCCACACAGCGCTTTATTATGCTGGCGCTTTCCACAAGTACCCGGTCACCGGCCTCGTGGCCCTGCGAGTCGTTCACCGCCTTGAAATCGTTCAAATCCAGATAGGCCAGAGTAAATTCATTGCCGGAAGTATCGGATTTGGACACAGCCTCTTCCAGTTCGCTCAGAATCTGCCTGCGGTTGGGCAATCCGGTAAGAGTATCGGTCATCGCCATATCTTCCATGGCCGCCTTTACCTTTCTGAGTTCCAGATAATGATAGCTCACCAGAGATATGAGCAGACTGATGAAAACCCCCGCAACCAGATAAGCCCACGGCCTCATTTTGCTGTATATGTCATCGACTTTGGCTATACTTACATGCCAGGTGACATTGAAAAGCTGAATTTCCTGGGTTTCCGGGTCTGCCAACCCGCTTCCTTCGTGTGATCTCCAGATAACCTGCTTTTTGCCGGTATCAGGGCTTGTGCGCCATATTTCGCAAGAATAACCCTGTTGGTATAAATCATCCAGATAGGCGTAATCAAGCACCTTGGGATAATCCAGGGCAATGGCCACAAATCCCCAAAACTGCCTGCGCCCGTCTTTGTCGGACATATATACCGGCAATCTGCCGGTAAGTGCTTCGCCGCCCTGAACCAGTTTGAACGGCCCGGCCAGGGTCAGCTTACCTGTATCTTTAGCCAGTGTGGTCTCTTTGCTGCCCCCGCTGCCGAGTAAATCGAGTCCGATAACGCTTTCATTGCCCTGAAGCGGATAAATGCGCGATACCACTCCCCCCGGCGCAATGGAAACGTTGCGGATGGAGGAATGGTTGACCAGAATGGCCGCGATCTTGTCAAAATCCTGTATTTCGCCCTTCCCCTGGGAAATGAGTGCGGACAACGTTTCGGTTTTCCAGATCAGATCGGTGATGACCTTGGTGATTTTGTTGGATGTGTTGACGGCCAGGTATTTTATTTCCTGTTTCTGCATGCTGTTTCTGATCTGCATAAAAAACATCAACAGCACAACCAGAACCAGAAGGGCCACAAAAAAGGTCGCCACGGATATCTGGAAGTGAGAAAAGACTTGTGTATTGGGAGATTTTTTTTTCATCGCTTAAAGAACCTCATAAATCCTTACAAAAACGTTGTCATAAACCAACCTGAAATACTGCGAAAAACGGGCGTCTCCCGGAGGGCACACCAAAAGCTGAACCATAAGAGTATTGTATAGGCTTTCGTCCATAACCAGCTTTTCATCCGTAACCCGGTTGAAAAGAAAATTTATGTTGCGGCGCTGATCCAGAAAGCGTCGTTGCGCCTCTTCCGACGCCCCCCGGTTCTGCTCGAACCATTCCTGCACATAATCACGTCTGATCAGCTTTCCGTCTTCAAAAACATTGATTGTGGAGGCAAAAATACTTGCAGCATTGCCCAGTACCTGTACTTCGCCCGTCTTGAGCCTGAAGGAAATTTGCTGCGGCACTATGGACAGGGCGCTGCCCCGACCTTCCTTCTTGGCGAAATCCCAATTGCCGAAGGTGGAGATCCAGAAACCCAACCGCAGCATTTCAAAACTGGTTACAATGTATTGCTTGCCTGTGGCCTCCACCAGCGTGGAGTCGGGGGATTTCATCAGAGAAATAAGCGCGGCGGCGCCGGTATTATCCAGTCCGTCAAATACATTGCTTGGCTCATTACCTTTCTGGGCGGCGAGCTTGATCAATTGCCGGGCGAAACGCGGATTTTCCGCAGCAAAAACCGCCGCCGGCAGATAAAGCGAGGGGCCGCCGTGAGCTGCTCCGTCGGCTATGGTGTGCCTGCGGGCAAAGTGATGGGTGGCATAGCCCCAATCCCACCAATGCCATATAATAGCGTCTTCCGGAGTAAAGCTTCTGGCTCTTTCAAGAGCCTCGGCATGGCGGCGGTTAAGCATCGGCCCCATACTCATTTCCGGAATAAATTCCACAAAGGGCGCTCCCAGCAGGGCCAAAAGGGCCAGAGAAACCAGGGTCGAAGACCAGAATCCGCGCCAGTCATGCCTTATGGCTCGCATAATCAGCCAGTGCGTGGGCACAATCAGCCCGATGGCGCTGATGGGAGCGCCAAACATGACCATGCGCCCCCCCAGCTTCATGCTCAAAAGCCCAAGAGCGGCCAACGGCAGCAAAAACAAAGCGCCGGGCCGCTTAAAAAGCACCAGAACAAAACCGACCAACCCCATAAAAGCGGCTTCTTCCCAGGGATGAAAATAGGCCAGCACCTCTTCAAAGCTGAGATCCTGCACCTCGATTATGGATTGGGCCACGGACGGATACACCAGCACGTCTCCGCTCGAGCCGACAGCCACATCACCCGCATGCTTGAGATAGGCGTTGATTTGATGCAGCACAATTTCATAAATATGGCCGCTGAACACAAAAAACATAACCGTGCCCCATAACAGGGCCACTCCCCAGGGCGAAAGCGGCATACGCCATCGTCCGCTTCCGGCCAGAAGCGCCAAAGGAACAATTAACAAACCGATCGGTCCGGACATGGACGGCAGCGCGTAAACCGTAGCTCCGAGCAAAAGTTCACATCTGCGGCCCGAAGGAGCCAAAACCAGAATCAGGCAGGCCAGCAGCAGCGCATTATAGCGTATAAGATAAGGGAACATAGAATGCCATTCCACCGTCCACCAGGCCAGAATGCCGGACAGGGCCAGCAGCAGAACCCAGGTAACGGACAGTGGATTGCCCATCCACGAAATCACGGAAGCGCCGTTGGCACGTCCCTCGGCGGCCTCACCGCTCGAGGTGAGATATGTTGAGGCCACGTCATTGGCGGAACCGGAAAAAAGACCGACGCGCACGGCCATATGTTTTAAAATCATCTGCGGCAGCAACAGATAGCGCATGGCCCAGCAGGCCGGGGCCAGGGTCATGAGCAGCGGAAAGCACAGGGTAACAAGGTCGGTGTCGCAAAAGCCCAGCAGGGTGCGGGCCAGAAAGCCTGGCGCGAGCGAGGCCAGCACTCCGGCGGCCACCCCGGCCTCCATGCTTCCCAGGGCCCAGACCCAGGCGAAAACAGTCACCGCCAGCAAAGCGGCCATGAAGGCCGGCAGCCAGAAAGCCACTTTGGCGGGATAGGTTCCAAGCATTTGGGCGGAAATGCGCAACATTTCGGAAAACGGATGCCCGGCCCCGAACTCAAAGCCTTCGGCCCCGGCCACCCAGTGATAGGCATCGTGCGTTGCCAAGAGCATTTCATCGCCAAGGCGAAACTCGGGGTTCTGCCATACAGGCCATTCAAGCATTCTGAAAGCAAATGCCAACGCAAGGGTGCAAAGCCCCAGGAAAAGGCCGCGCAGCCATATGTAGCGCGGCATAATCGCCTTTCGGCCGGGTTCCACTTTGGTTCTATCCTGAAAGTTTTTTCATTCCAAACTGTTGACGTAACGCATCAAGCAAAATTCATGTGAAACTTTTCCATTATACTCTTTTACTTAATTTCGGCAATATGCAATAAACCATCGTCGTCCGGATGGGCCGTCATAAGGAGTTTCTGCGCAAAATTTCCAGCCCTCTTTTTGCCCATCGGTCTTTTCCGCAGTATGTTCATTGGATTTTTCATTGGACATAAACACCGCCAAGGCCCCCGGACCTGTATGGGCGCGAAACAAATCCAATACGCGCGGCAAAGGCATAAAAGCCCGGCTGATCACCATATCAGGTCTTACGCCTGGGTTTTTGTGAAAAAATTCTTCCACCCGACCACGAAAAACAGTAGTGCACGGCAAACTCAACCTGGCAAGAACAGTAGAAAGAAAAATGGCGCGTTTCTCTCTGGATTCCACCATGCAATAGCTGCCTCTGCGCCATACCAGCCGTAAAGGAATGCCCGGCAGCCCGGCCCCGGCCCCGGGGTCCATAATGAGCGGCTCGGCGGCAAGGGGCAAGGTTTCCAAAAAACCGGCCAGATAAAAGCTGTCGGCCGCGAGATTGTCCAGAGCCTCACACCAGTTGGCGGCCCCGGTCAAATTCATGGCCTGGCCCCACTGCATGAGCAGGGAAAGATAAACGGCCAGATTTTCTGTTTCAGCCTCTGGAAAGGGCGCGGATATGGAGCCAAGGCGCGCGGACAATTGCTCGACGTCCACTTCCGCCAAGGCTTGGCGCGCGTGGCGGACCTTTTTTCGCGGCGTGGTGTCCCGCCTGTTTACGGCTTTGATAAATGGTTTCATGGCGTTTACCAGATAGTAAAAGAATTTGCTTGATAATGATGGCAAAATATCCGAAAAACAACAGCGGTACGATATATATAAAATGCTGGAAGAACTCAAGTGGGCGGGCAAGGCCAATGCGTCGACTACGGCGCATATTTGGTTACTCTGTTGTTTTATCTGTTGAAAAGCGACTTCCCCCTCAAATATGCGAAAAATTAAGGGAGCAATGCCGGTGAATGAAGAGCAGCAAAAAATGCACGGCCAATTGAAACGAGGCCTGAAAAACAGGCACATCCAGCTGATAGCCCTCGGCGGCGCCATCGGCACCGGGCTTTTTCTCGGCACGGCCCCCACAATTAAAATGGCCGGTCCAGCGGTTATTCTGGGCTATGCCATTGGCGGGCTGATTGTCTTCATGATCATGCGCCAGCTCGGTGAAATGGTGGCCGAAGAGCCCATTGCCGGTTCTTTCAGTTATTTCGCCTACAAATACTGGGGCGATTACCCGGGTTTTCTCACCGGCTGGACTTATTGGGTTCTCTACATCCTGGTCAGTATATCCGAACTCACGGCCGTCGGGGCCTACGTGCAATACTGGTGGCCGACAATACCAACATGGCTCACGGCCCTGGCATTTTTTGTGGTAATCACCGCCATAAACCTCGCCACGGTAAAAATTTACGGCGAGGCCGAATTCTGGTTTGCTATCATCAAGGTGGCAGCCATTGTGGCTATGATCATTCTTGGCTTTTACCTGCTGTACATCCATCCCGAACTGGTTCCGGGGGCCACAGTACGTAACTTGTGGGATCCGGCCACCGGAGGTTTTCTGCCCAACGGCATTTACGGACTGATCATTGCCCTGCCCATAGTCATGTTTTCTTTTGGCGGGCTTGAACTGGTGGGTATAGCCGCCTCCGAGGCCGACGATCCGCAAAAAACCATTCCCATGGCCATAAACCAGGTTATTTACAGAATTTTTATTTTCTATATCGGCGCACTTTTTGTGCTGCTTTCGCTCTATCACTGGAATCAGGTGGGTGAGGAAGGCAGCCCCTTTGTTATGATTTTTCACAAACTTGGCTTTGAATATGCCGCCGGAATTCTCAATTTCGTCATCCTTACCGCCGCTCTTTCGGTGTATAACAGCGGCGTATACTGCAACAGCCGCATGCTGTTCGGGCTGGCCATGCAGGGCAATGCCCCAAAAGTGTTCGCCAGTACCGACCATCGCGGAGTGCCCATGGCCTCCACCCTGCTTTCCGCCGGGGCTACCCTGCTCTGCGTAGTGCTCAATTACATGATTCCCCAATGGGCCGACGCCCTCAAGTTTGCCATGTCTGTAGTGGTGGCCGCACTTATTATCAACTGGGCCATGATCAGCCTGTCGCATCTCAAATTCCGCAATCAGAAGGACAGTGAAGGGCACAAAAACTGCTTCCCGTCCATGTGGTTCCCCTGGAGCAACTATATTTGTCTGGTCTTTGTGGTGTTCATACTTGGCGTAATGTACCATATAGGCATGAAGGCGGCGGTTCTTGCCGTGCCCGTGTGGCTGGTCATGACTTATGTGGGCTACAAGCTCAAGCTCAAGTATAGCGCCAAAAAGTAAAATAAAAATAGACGTGGCGTAAGCGCGGCGGACAAGTGACTCGAGCGGAAAATTCCGCCTGACGAAGTAGCCAAGCTGCCCCATTACCTAAACATTCAGCGGTGGGAAGCCAAATGTTTCTCTTCATGCTAAGCCTCGGCATTCTGGCGGCCACGGTCTTTCTTTCGGCCGTTCTGGCCCTGTGGCGTAATGACCACCTGGCCAACAAGGTGGGCGCGGCCGGTTCCATAGTCGGGTGCGTCGTCGGATTTCTTGGCGTGGCCATCGGTCTGGGGTCGCCGCCCGTGGAAGTGATCTTCCCATGGACGCTGCCCTTCGGGGCCTTTGCCCTGGGCTTCGACCAGATGAGCCGCCTTTTCCTTTTGCCAGTATTCGGGCTGGGGGCTATATGCGCCGCTTCCGGCGCATCGTACATGGAGCATTACCATCACCATGAGCATAACGCGGGCGCGCACTGGCTTTTCTACACCCTGCTCATTCTGGCCCTGGCCCTGACCATAAGCGCCAGAGACGCGGCTCTATTCCTGCTTTCGTGGGAGCTGATGTCGCTGGCGCCCTTTTTCCTCATAGAATTCCACGACAACGAGCCGCATGTGCGCGAAGCCTCGCGCATTTACCTTATGGCCGCACACCTTGGGGCCGTGTTTCTGATGGTCTTCTTCCTGACCTGCGCTGGAATGGCCCAAAGCACCTCTTTTGCCGCCATGAAAGAGGCCGGTTCGGCCCTTTCCGGCCCGACGGCCCCGGCCTGCCTGGCGTCGCTGCTGTTCATCTGCGCTCTGCTGGGCTTTGGGGCCAAGGCTGGGCTGGCCCCTGTGCATATATGGCTGCCCGAGGCCTATCCGGCCGCGCCCAGCCATATTTCGGCCCTGCTTTCCGGGGCTATGATCAATGTCGGGCTGTACGGCTTTTTACGCGCCCTGGAATTTATGGGACCGGCCCAGGCCATGCCCGCATGGTGGGGCTGGCTGCTTCTGTTCCTGGGTTTGAGCACGGGCATCATGGGCATTCTCAAGGCTCTGGCTCAAGCTAATCTTAAACGCCTGCTCGCCTATTCCAGTGTGGAAAATATGGGCATCATATTCATGGGCGTGGGCGTGGGACTGATCGGCTCAAAAGTGGGCATGCCCGCGCTGGCCGCCCTGGGTTTTGGCGGGGCGCTGCTGCATATGCTTAATCATTCCGCTTTCAAGAGCCTGCTCTTTCTCTGCGCCGGCGAAATTTTGCATTGCGCGCACAGCATGCATATGGAACAGCTCGGCGGCCTGCAAAAACGCATACCCCTGGTTGGTCTGGCCTTTGCCGTCGGCACAGCTTCCATAGCCTGTTTGCCCCCTTTCAACGGCTTCGCGGGGGAATTCGTACTGATAATGGCTTTGGCGGAAGGAATATATTTTCCGGTTCTTGAGGGACGAATAGCTCTTTTGGCCGCCCTGGCGGGCATTGCCGTAATCAGCGGACTGGCCGCGGTCGCCTATGTCAAAGCCTACGGCATAATCTTCCTTGGCGAGCCGCGCACCGGCGCGGCGGCCAACTGTGACCCGCCAGAAAAAAGTGCGCGCTTCACCCTGGGCATTCCCGCTTTTATATGTATTGCCGCAGGAATAGGCGCTCCCTTGATTCTCGGCCAGGCCATGCCTGCGGTCGAAGAACTGACACGCGCGCTCGGCGGCGCGGAAAGCGGCGCCCTTACCGGGCAGGCCGTGGCCAGAACTTCGGCCGTGCTGTTCAAAGTGATTCTGATTGGCCTTACGGTGATGGCCCTTGCCGCCGCCTTCATGTTCCTGCGCCGCCTCTTGCTGAAAAAAACCGGGATAAGACCTTGGAAAACATGGGATTGTGGATATGCGGCCGGAACATCGCGCATTCAGTATACCGGCGCATCTTTTTCCGAACCCATTTCCAACATTTTTGGTTCTGGTATGGGACTTTCCGCGCGCCAGGGCATGGACAAAGGCTATTTCCCGGCTAAGGGCAGACTTGAGCTTACCGCTCTGGACCGTCTGAAAGAACTTTTCTTCACTCCGCTTTTCGAGGCTGTGCGTCGGGCCTGCGACGCAGCCAAGGTGATCCAACACGGGCGCATTCATCTTTATATATTGTATATTCTGGTAACGGCCGTTCTGCTGCTGTTCTGGGGTTTGTCAACCTAGCCCGCTTCACCCTTTTGGCCCCGGCCCCGCGTTTGATATTCGCGCAAGGGGCCGCGATTGCCCGGGTTAATTTTTTAACCTTGCTTGGTATAAAAAAGATGTGTCAGTTCCGGAGTCGTCCTCATGATTGAAAGCGGCGTATTCAGCTTTGTCAATATCCTGCTGGCCCTGATCCTGGCCCCACTGCTGCCGGGCATAATTAACCGCGTAAAGGCCAAATTTGCCGGAAGGCGAGGCAAACCTGTGCTGCAATTGTATTACGACCTTGCCAAACTGCTGCGCAAGGGTGAGGTAATCAGCCGCACCACCACCTGGGTTTTCCATACCGGACCGGCCGTAGCTCTGGCTGCGACAATAGCGGCCCTGCTGCTGGTTCCCTTTGGTGGAACAGCCGCTCCTTTCTACTTCCAGGGCGATTTTATTCTGGCGGCCTATTTGCTGGGCCTTTCGCGCTTTGCCATTATGCTGGCCGCCCTGGATACGGGCTCGGCCTTTGAAGGCATGGGCGCCAGCCGCGAAGCCGCTTTTTCGGCCCTGGCCGAACCGGCCATTTTTCTTTGCTTTGCCTGCCTGGCATGGCACGACGCCAACTTCGGCGGTAAAATTCTGCCTGATCTTTCACTTTCCGCCATGTTCAGTGGTGCTCCGGCCGGAGCCTGGGCCGCCGGAAAACCCGAACTACTGCTCATTCCGGCGGTACTGGTAGCCGTGCTGCTCACTGAAAACTCGCGCATACCGGTGGACGATCCCAACACCCATCTGGAACTTACCATGATTCATGAAGTGATGATTCTGGATCATTCCGGCCCCAATCTGGCCTTCATTCTCTACGGCGCGGCCTTGAAGTTATGGTTTTTTGCCGCCTTGCTGGCCGGAGTGCTGATTCCTGGGGCCAACATGCCGGGATGGCTGCATTTTTTGTTCAGCTTGGGTACGGTATTGCTCACCGCCGTGCTGGTGGGCATTATTGAATCTGTCATGGCCAGACTACGCATTTTGCAGGTGCCCAAACTTCTGGGCGCTTCCGGGGCTTTGGCCGCCTTGGCCCTGATTCTTACACTGATGAGGTAGTCAGTGTCGTCATAAGCGCTTTTTCGCTTCCGGCCGCGTCAAAAAATTTTTTATTTCAATCGAGTACCGTAAGAGTACACTCCTTCAATAAAAAATTTTTTCCTTGCCGGAGAGCAAAAAATCATCTCATGACGATACTGCCTAAGAGGTAAAGAATGACCACTTTATTTCAGACAGCCATTATCCTGCTTCTGCTCAACAACTTCGCCCTGCTGTCCGTTGACCGCATCTCGCGGCTGATAAAGCTCACCGCTTTCCAGGGAGCGGTGCTCTGCATGGTTATCCTGCTCATGCCGAATTCGGAGTTGGGGTCTGCCCATGTGCTGCTGCTGGCCGGCGCGGTGTTCGCCATCAAGGCTCTGGGTCTGCCATGGTTGCTCAACCGCACCATGAGACGTATTTCTGGCCTGCCTGCGGCTTCGGCACGCCTGGGCCATTCGGTATATGTGGTGGCCGGCATGGTCATACTGGCTTTTTCCCTGTGGCTGGAAATGCGTCTGCCGGGCACTCCAGGCATTTTCCCCTCTCTGCTGTTTCCGGCAGCCATGACCACGCTGTTCTGCGGCCTTCTTCTGGTTGTGGGACGCACCTTGGCCATAGCCCAGGTCATCGGCTATCTGGTGGCGGAAAACGGTATTTTTCTGCTGGGCATCCCCATGATTCTCGAAGGCTCGATCTGGTTTGAGCTGTCCCTGCTGCTTGACGTTTTTGTGGCGGTTTTCGTTATGGGTATCGCCATCAACCATATCCATTCCACCTTTGAATCAATAGACGTCGGCCGCTTCTGCGCCCTCAAGGACTAGCCATGCTTGCCGCTGTTTTTCTGCTGCCCCTGATTTCCGGCCTGCTTATCCTGGCTCTGCCCCATACCAGGCTGTGCCGTGGCCTGCTGATCGGTACGGCCGTTGCCCATTTCATCATGATTCTGGCCGTTGGGGTTTCTAACCCCGCCCCGGCCCTGTGGGGTATTCTCCATCCCGACAAGCTGGGCATTATTTTCATGACCCTTTCCAGCCTGTTGTTCCTGGCTGCTTCCTTTTACGGGCTCAATTATCTCAAAGAAGAAGAAAAAGAAGTGCTGAAAAGCGACTTCCAGGGTTCGGAAAGCTTCAGCAACGCCCCGGAACGTCATTTCACAGCTTGCTTGTGCTTTTTCCTGGCAGCCGTAACCCTGGTCACCGGCACACGAAACACCGGTGTACTGTGGGTGGGCATTGAAATGACCACCTTGTCCAGCGCCCCGCTGATTTATTTTCACCGCCACAAGCGCTCGCTGGAAGCCACCTGGAAATATTTGATCATCTGCTCCACAGGCATCGCCCTGGCTTTGCTTGGAAATATTTTACTTTCCGTGGCCTTTCACCAACCGGGCGCGCCTCTGGACAGTGCCGACTATACCCACATGGCCGCCAGAGCGGCCATGGCGTCCAAACCCTGGCTCAAGGCCGCCTTTATCTTTCTTTTGGTGGGTTACGGGGTGAAAATGGGCCTGGCCCCCCTGCACAACTGGCTGCCGGACGCCCACAGCCAGGCCCCCTCGCTGGTTTCCGCCCTTTTGTCCGGAGCGCTTTTGAATTGCGCTTTTCTCGGCATCCTGCGCGGGCATCAAGTAACACTGGCCGCCGGGCTGGGAGATTTCAGCGGCGGCCTGCTGATGTTTTTCGGGCTGATGTCCATGGTCTTCGCCGCATTCTTCATTGTGGGGCAAGGGCATTTCAAGCGCCTGCTGGCTTATTCCAGTGTTGAACACATGGGCATTCTGGCCCTGGCTGTGGGTCTTGGCGGCAGCGCGGTATACGGCGGCATGCTCCATGCCGTGAACCATTCCCTGACCAAGTGCATGCTCTTTCTACTGGCAGGTAACATCCAGACCCTGTACCACACCCGCTCCAGCTACGACGCCATAGGCCTGCGTTGGACAATGCCGGGCACGGCCGCCCTGTGGGCCGCCGGTTTTCTGGCCATTGCCGGTTCGCCGCCATTCGGCATTTTCATCAGCGAGCTGACCATTCTCAAGGCCATGCTGACCGAGGGCCGCGCGATTGTGGCCGCCATATATGTAACTTCACTGGCCGTTATTTTCGTAGGCATGTTCATACCGTTCATGCGCATGGTTCAGGGGCCCAAGCCTCCATCCGTCAAGGGAAAGCTTGACGAAAACATCTTTAATATCGGCCCCTCCCTGGTATTGGTTCTGGCAACTATGTTGCTCGGCCTGTATATTCCCGACTGGCTGAACTCATCGCTGCGAAGCGCGGCCGCGCTGATCGGAGGCTGATCATGGAATTTAAACATACCGAAGCCGTAAACATCAATGACGTGTCCCTGTTGAGTTTCGACAGTCTGGCCGCCGATCTTCTGGGGAAAGCGGCCGAAGGCTGGCGCGTAATCGCCTTTTTCGGCCTTCCTGAAGCAGACGGAAAAACCGGCATAGTCTGCGTAATGGCTCACGACTCCAGGGGAATGCTGTGCGCCATGCGTACGCCTCCTCTTGACGAATTTCCCTCGCTCACCCCGGCCTGCCCCCAGATGCACTGGTTTGAACGTGAAATTTTTGAACAATGGCAAATAAACCCCTTGGGTCATCCCTGGCTGAAACCAATACGTTTTGCCGCCGAAGGCGGGCAGGCTCGTCCTCTGCCGGGCGTCACCGACTATTTTCAGGTGAAAGGCCCCTCCATACACGAAGTGGGCGTTGGCCCGGTGCATGCCGGCGTTATTGAGCCGGGTCATTTCCGTTTTCAATGTTATGGCGAGAATGTGTTGCATTTAGAAATAAGCCTGGGCTACCAGCATCGCGGATTGGAAAAAGCCCTGCCGTTCTGTTCCCCGGCCCGCGCTCTGCTCATGGCCGAAACCGTCTCAGGCGACAGCACCATAGCTCATGCCACAGCCTGGTGCGCCCTGCGGGAAACCATGCTCGGCCAGCCGGCCGCCCCGCGCGGGCAGATGCTGCGCCTGATTGCCCTGGAACTGGAACGTCTGGCTAACCACACCGGAGACATGGGCGCTCTGGCCGGAGACGTGGGCTTTTTACCCACCATGTCTTACTGCGGCCGCATCAGGGGCGATTATTTGAACATGACCGCGCTGCTCTGCGGCAACCGCTTCGGACGCGGTCTGGTAAAACCGGGCGGAACCGACCCGCGTCTGGATGTTGACCGCGCTCTGGCCGACGAAATAGCAGAAAAACTCAATGACGCCGCCCGCGATATGCGCGGAGCCTTCAACCTGGCCTTGGAATCAAGCACCGTGCAAAATCGTTTTTCCGGCACAGGCGTGATTTCCGAAACCGCCGCCAGAGATCTTGGGTTGGTGGGTGTTGCCGCCAGAGCCAGCAGGCTGAGTATGGACGCCCGGCATGACTTCCCCCTGCCCGGAACGCCGAAAAAAGACGAAGTCGCCATATGCGACACCTGCGACGTAATGGCCAGAGCCGAAGTGCGCCGGCAGGACGCTGACGATGCCGTGGACTTCATCAACAGGCACCTTGCCGCCCTGCCGGACGGGCCAACCATAGCCCCTCAGGAGAATCTTTTGCCGCCCGACACCCTGGCTGTGGCCATAACCGAAGGCTGGCGCGGCGGCGTGGTTCACACGGCCGTAACCGGGCCTTCCGGCAGTCTGCGGGCCTGTAAAATAATCGACCCGTCATTCCACAACTGGATCGGTCTGGCCATGGCCCTACGCGGCGAGCAAATTTCTGATTTTCCGCTTTGCAATAAGAGTTTTAATTTATCGTATTGCGGACATGATTTATAGTGAGCGTCAGCGAACGGCAAATCACGTCCGCAGGCTGCCCGTACGTTGATAGGGCAGACCGAGCGCGCAGCGCTCGTAACTTAGGCGGGAACGCAGTGACTGCCGTACTAAATTCGATGCCGAGCCGCCGTTGAAGGGCGGCGTAGGCCAATAAACTTCAGAGCGCAGACAAACCAGAAGTGACAAAAATTGGTGGGATATGCTTAAAATAATTGCTGAAAGAGTAAAGCAGAAACACCGCACCCTGAGCTACCCCGAGGTGCTGCCAACGCTTTCCCCGCGCTATCTGGGCAGGCCAACTCTTTCCACCGGCTCCTGCGCTGGATGCGGCGAATGTTTGAATATTTGCCAGGTAGGCGCGTTGGCCCTGGACGAAGATGCGCAAATCACCTTGGACATGGGCCGCTGCGTGTTTTGCGGAGCCTGCGCCTCGGCCTGTCCGCAGGCTAAAATCAAATTCACCGGCGAGCATCGTCTGGCAGCCTTCAAGCGCGAAGACCTTATAGTGCGCGCCGGTGTGGAATCTCCAAAACAAACGCGTGATCCCAAATACGATCTTTTCCGCCGCTCATTGCGCCTGCGCGAGATAAGCGCCGCCGGTTGCAATGCCTGCGAAGCCGATTGCAATGTGCTGACTACTTTGGTTTTTGACCTACCGCGCTTCGGCATAGACTTTGTGGCTTCTCCCCGTCATGCCGACGGCGTGGTCATAACCGGCCCCATCAGCGAAAATATGCGCCAAGCCACCCTTGAAACCTTTGAGGCGGTGCCTGATCCGCGTCTGGTAATCGCCGTGGGCGCTTGCGCCATATCCGGAGGAATTTTTCGTGATCTGCCCGAATGCCACAATGGCGTGGAAGGCACAAAACTTTCTTTACCTGTGGATTTGTATATTCCAGGTTGCCCGCCCAACCCCTGGACGATCTTGGACGGGCTGTTGAAAATTACCGGAAGAAGTTAAGGCCGCCGCGCCGCTTGTACATATGCCCCGCGGTAAGCAGTGCGAACAGCGCCCCAGCCGCCAGATGCAGCCGTCTATTCGCCACGCCGCCCACCAGAGTGGCGGCCATGGAGCCTGTAAGAAGCAGCATCTCGCTTTTGTGGTTTAATAAAACGGACAAAATACAGCCTTCCGCTTTCTTCCGCCGCTCGCCTTCACCTACACATCCATCATCAGATGGAATACCTAACTGCGCCCGAAGAGCCTGCGCGGCCAACATCAGGCTGGCGCGGGGAATTTTACCGGGATCATATTCCACCAGCAGGCTGCCTGTGCGCGGGTTGGAAATGGTGCTCAAAACCCCGTTCTGGCTTTTGACAAAGGCTTCCACCATGGACATTTTGGCCGAATCTTTCAGCGCCTCATGGCGCAAACGCACTCGGCCATCTATGAAGCTGGCGATCATAAAATTTTCCTTTTCAAATTTATGACATTTTGCTTTTATAGGAAGAGTAAAATACTTTTTTCTTAAAAGTGGTTTCCCCCTTCCCCCGCACGGAACAAACCGCAAGAGGGTTCCAGCCCCACAGTTCATTCCGTACGGGGGACAGACCCGGCCAAGGGCGGCAGCAGCGGCTGAATACTGTAAACCGCTATGGCCGAGGTGGCGGCATTATGTAAAAAGGCGGACAAACCCGGCCTTATTATGCCCATAAGACCACCAACCAGGAAAATACTGTTCCAAAGCAGGGAGGTGTGGAAATTCCTGCGTACGCGGGCAAGGGCCAGGCGCGAAATTTCCCGCGCTAACAGCAAGCCTTCCAGGCGTTCGTGCATCAAAACCATGTCAGCCACTTCGCGGGCCATGTCCGCGCCCCCGGCCATGGCTACCCCCACATTGGCGGCCGAAAGCGCGGGAGAGTCGTTTATGCCGTCGCCCACCATAATAACTTTATGACCGGCCTCGCGTAGCGATTCCACAAAAGAGGCCTTGTCTTCCGGAAGCATGCGGGCGTGGTATTCATCTATTCCAGCCTTGGCGGCAATGCTCGCGGCGGTCACTTCGCCGTCGCCGGTGAGCATGATTACCCGCTTTATACCGTCGCGGCGCAGGGCGCGCACAATGTCTACGGATTCAGCGCGAATTTCATCTTCAATAAACAAAATACCGGCCAACTCCCCGCCTATGGCCAGATAAAGCGCGCTGCGGCCCTTCGCCGACTCAAGTCGCGCCATTTCCTCTTGCTGGGGGGTTATGGCAATTTTTTCATCTTCCAGAATAAAATGCTCGCTACCGATCAACACGCGCTGCCCGCGCCAGGTGGAAGCTATGCCGTGAGCCACAATGAAATCGACCTTGGCATGTTCCTCGCGATGCCTGAGATTTTCCGCCTCAGCCGCCCGCACCACGGCTAGACCAACCGGATGAGCAAAATGCTCTTCAAGGCAGGCCGCCAGACGCAATACCGTGGAACGCTCACGTCCGCCAAATGGGATAACTCCCACAAGAGCGGGCTTGGCCATGGTGAGGGTGCCGGTTTTGTCAAAAACCACCGTATCGGCATCGGCAAGGGCTTCCATAAATTTGCCGCCTTTGATCAGAATGCCGTGCTCAGCGGCCTCGCGCATGGCTGTGAACATGGTCAGTGGCGTTGCCAGGCGTATTGCGCAGGAATAGTCTACCAGCAGCACCGATCCGGCCCGCATTGGATCTCTGGTGGCCGCATATACCGCGCCGCTGAGCAAAAAATTATAGGGCACAATGGAGTCGGCCAGGCGCTCGTAGCGTCCCTGTATGGAGGCTTTGGCGTTTTCCGATTGCTCAATGGCGCGCAGGATAGAGTGGATTCGCGTATCGCTCCCTACCTTGGAAGCGGCAATGACCAGCTCCCCTTCCTCCAGCACAGTACCGGCATGGACAAAAGCGCCCTTACCGCGATGAACTGGCATGGATTCGCCGGTTAAAGAGCTTTGGTTGATCATGCCTTCGCCTTCCAAAACTGCGCCGTCCACGGGAAGAATGCATCCGGCCCGCACCACAACGGCATCGCCGGGGCGTACACTGGAGAAAGGAACCTGATACTCCACCTCTTTATCGCGCAGCCACACCTGATCGATATTCAAGGCCAGACTGTCGGCCAGGCTGGCGCGCGATTTCTTGCGCGTCCAGTCCGCCAGATATTCGCCAAGGGCGAAAAAGAATATGATTGATCCCAAAGAACGAAAATCGCGTCGCGCCAGGCAAACAAGCAAGGCCGCGCCGTCGAGCACTTCAAGATTAAGCCGCCCACGGAAAAGATTCTTTATCCCGGTCCAGACATAGGGCATGGCGCGCGTGGCCGCCATAAAAGCGGTGTAAAGGCGTGGCATGAACATATTCATAATACGCGCGGGAATGGGATTGGCAACATCGCTCCCACTCTCTCCACCAACCGGCTGCTCAACGGCCAGAGCTCGTGTTTTATCTGTGGCTGACGCCACGCGCACAGCGCATGCGGCCGGAATGTCTTCTTTGTCGCCAACTAGAGGGGTTTCCGAAAAATATCGCTCCACAGCTTCCTCAGCGGCTTTTGCATTGCCTTCACAAGCGGCAAGCTCGCCGCCAAAGCCAAAAACGCGCAAAAGGCGCTCGCGGATTCCACCTTCATAGTAGATGAGCAGACTCCCGGTGCGGGGTGAAACGGTTATGTCCGTTCCGGCCAGAAGGCGCGAGAGGTCGTACAAAGCCATTTCCACGGCCGAAGCGGAAAAATGCTGATGACTGGGACGCAAACGCATGCGCCCAGGCAAATCGTGGGCTAAAACGAACTCGAGGCGCGCCAGAAAAATAAGTGCCGCTATTTCGGCCTGACGCCGGGGCGAAAGTCTGTTGGTTGCTTGTTGTCTCATGATATTCCGCTAATTGGCTTGTTGAAGAGCTGCTTGGTAAAATGGCAATAAAGCCCGGCCGCCTCCAGAGATAAACTCCTTAAGCGGCCGGTTATACAGATTGATATCAGGCTTTGCCTTCGAGCTTGCGTTTTTCACGCACATCGCGCGCCTCGGCGGCGATATCGTCAAAGTTTTCCTTGGCGGTTTCCGCAAAGGTCGTAGCCTTTTCCTTAAGATCCATGCCGTGGCTCACAACTGTGGCCATGGTTTTTTTGAAGTCTATGGAGCCGCGCGAGAGCAAAGCCGCGCCAATGGCCCCCACAGCCACGCCCACACCGAGCGCGAGGCCGTACTTCCAATAATTTCCAGTAGCCATAAATCCTCCTTTACCTTGTTGCTCAGGGCTGACGCAAGCGTCTTGAGCCTCCGCGCGAGACACGCCAATCCTGTTTTGTTGCTTAAAGCAATACAGTCAATTTATATATCAATTATCTTGATGCGGCAATTTTACACAGTTGAAAATGAATGTCAATATCGTCTTTATAAAAATTATGGACATTCCCGCTTTTATATGCATACCTTTGCCAGGAGCTGTCCGGTCCATTTATGAGAATGTCAAAAAAGACCGGTTCGTTCCGCTACATTGCCACCCTTTCGCCTTGAGGTGACGAAATGAAAAAACCCATTATTTTCAAATTATGCGTATTCATGGTGGCATGCCTGTTGCCTGCCGCCCCCTTGCGCGCCGAGGAAATAAAATTGTGCGTACCGAACAATTACGCGCCATACAGCTCCCTGGACAAAAACAACAATTATGTCGGCTTTGACATCGAATTGTGGAAAGCAATGAAGGTGGAAACGCCCTATCGCTACGTGCCTGTGGACTTTCCTTCCGGCATTGCCGGGCTTGAAGATGAAAGCTGCGACATTTTTCTGACCAATCTCAGCATTACCAAAGAACGGGCCAGACGAATCGATTTCAGCAAACCGTACCTGCAATCGGGGCTGGCCGTTATGGTGTTGAAAGATAATGATAAAATAAACAGCGTTGCGGATTTGGACAAAAAAGTCATTGCCGTATCCAACGGCACCACCGGCGATGCCTACGTTAGCAAGAACATTAAGGCCGAAGCCATCATGGCTGTAACCGGCGACGAGCAAAGCATACTGGACTTGCTGATGGACGGGCAGGCTGACGCCATTGTGCATGACTTGCCCATTTTGCAATATCTTGAACAGACGACGGGAAAGGGCCATGTGCGCATACTGGATACGCTGCTGGCGGAAGAAGAATATGCCTTTGGCTTTCCCAAAGGCAGCCCTTTGAAGCATTTGGTGGATATGAAAATAAGCGAACTCAGGGCCAACGGCACTGTTGACCGTATTTACAAAAGCATTTTCACCAGAGTTATTTCGATGAAATCAGATAGTTCCGCCACAAAATGATTCATCTTTCTCCACCGCCCAAGGCTTTAATCAACTCCAACTCGGCATAAAGACGCCGCCCGCGCAATTCCACATCCTTGTCTCTGGCCTGAAGCAGGGGCAAGTCAGCTTTGGCCACGTCGCTTCTGTCCGCCAAGCCGTGGCGCTCTCTGGCTTCGGCGTCGGCCAGAGCGCGCTCCAGACCGGCCATAACCCCGGCCTGTGAGGCCAGTTGTAAATCAATTGCGCGCAGACGCGTCGCCGCTTGCGCCACCTCGCGCACGGCTTCCACTACGGCCTTGTTGTAGGATGCTATATTTAAATCACTTTCGGCGCGTACGGCTTTCAGGTTGGCATTGAGTCTTCCACTGTCAAAAATCGGCAAGGTAAGACCTCCAATCAGATTGAATTGCTCACTGCCGTATCTGAAAAGATCTTTAAGGTGTATGGCGTCAAGTCCCAAAAATGCCGTAATGTTGAAACTGGGATAAAATGCCGCTCTGGCCGCGTCCACCTCACTTAGTGAAGCTTCTATATACCAGTGCGCGGCCTGAAGATCAGGACGACGGGCCAGAAGCTCGTAGCCAAGTTCGCTTGGGGCGGCCATTGCGGTTACAGGTAAAGATACAGGCTGTATTGCAGGCAGATCGTTTTCCAACCCGATCATGGCCCGCAGACCTTCTCGCAGTAGCAAAATTTCCCCGTCAACCACGGCCAGATCGCGCCCGGCAGCGGCCAGACGGGAGCCGGCCAAATCCGCATCGGTTTTTGCGGCCAGACCATGAGCATGACGCGCTGTCTGCCATTCCAGAAGCAAGCTTTCCCTGCTCCGCGTTTTATCCAAAATTGCGCGCCTCGCCATCAGAGTCTGCATGTCCCAGTAAGTTCCGGACACCGCGCAGACAATGGCCAGTTCGGCAGCAGCCCGCTCGGCCAGAGCGGCTTTGTGACGTCCTATGGCCGCATTAACCTTGGCCCGATTTTTGCCCCATATATCGAGTTCATAAGCGCCGGAAAGTCCCAAATTGCCCGTGGTGTACCATGGCCCGGTTATGTTCTGATCAGCCGGGCCGCTGGCCGCGAACGGTCCCAAAAAACCTTCGTATGAAACCTTTTCCCTTGTGAGGTTTCCTGTGGCGTCCACAGAAGGCAGGCTGGACGCTCTGGCCCTCGCTATATTGGCTCTGGCCAGTTCCGCCCGCTGCCCGGCCACGGCAATGGAAGGAGAATCTTTCAGCGCGGCCTCAACCAGCGCATCCAATTGCTTGTCGCCGTAATGCGCCCACCAGCGCGCCTCGGGCCAGGCCGTATCTTCCGGCGATCGCAAATCTTCGGGCAAACGTAGTGAATTGGGGTTCACACGGGCAAGCGGCTCGCTGTCTGAACGAAAAAATGCGCAACCTGACAGCGCTGTGGCCGTCAGCGTCAAAACAAGGCCAAACGCGGCCAAACGCCTTATTTTTGAAAAATATATCGCCATGCGGACCTCCGCATAGTTTTCATGCGTTAATACCGGACATACGCCCCGGGTTCATGCACGCCAGCAAATCCACAATATTACGCGCGGCCTTAGGCAAATCGCGACAGGCCGAACCTGCGGGCGCCCACAGGCAAACTTCTTCCATAGTATCCGGATCGGGCAAGGGCAAATGTTTTTCCGGCTCTCGGCCACTGTCCAACATTTCGGCGTACTGCTGCAAAATATCTGCGGATTGTTCCAAAATATGCCGCCCTATAGCAATTGACTCGGCCGATTCGCTTTCACTGGCGGCCAGAAGGGCCTGAAAGTGCCCGGTCGAGAGCATCATCTTCTGCGACATTTCCAGCATCCGGCGGCTGAAGGGCGTAAAATCCACCCGACTGTAGCGCCAGCCCGGCTCAAGCACTACCCTGGTCTGCATTTCCCGACAAGCTCCCATGGTGGCCCAGCAATGCGCTCTGGCCGAAGCCACCAGGTGCGGGACACTTTTAGGCAAAACAGCGGTGCCCATAGCACGCATCAGCCCGGAAAAAGCAAGCAGCAATTTGGACAATTGCCCGGGCAGGCTGTCGGAATCCTTTTCCGGCCACAGCAGGCTGTATACCAGGGTGCTGACCGCCACACCAACCATAATGCCTATGAGGCGATCGCGTATTTCCAACAAATCCGCTGAAGGATAATAAAATTCACATAAGGATATGCTGTAGGCATACACCATCTGCAAACCGGCATAGTTGCTGCGGGGAGAACCGGCCCCAATCCAGCCGCCCAATCCCACCACAGCCAGACTTAACAACAGAAATCCGGCCACACTTTCCAAGTGCGGCACAATAAAAACAGCGGCTAACAAGCTGACAGCACTGCCGAACAGAGTGCCCGAAACGCGCAAAATGGCTTTTTGCGAAACCGCTCCGAGGCCCGGCAAGGCCAGAATAAGACAGGTGATCATGCATGTGTGGATGCCTTGCCATTGGGTAATATTGTAAAATAAATAGCACAGTTCCAGGGCCAACGCTGCCTTGAAGGCATGACGGATATGGGCCGGATTGCTGAAGGCGTCAGCCGTCAAGAAGCTCGGTTTTTGCGCCGGAAATGCGGCAGACGAGGCCAAATCGTCTTTACGGGTGACGGCCCTGTCCAAATCCGCCAGCGCTTCGACCATTTCCTGAAGTTCGGCGGCCAAAGCCTGATGATGGGTTGAAGGAAACATAGGCGCATAGTTCGGGGCAAAATCGGTATGACGCAAAACAGCCGCCCCAAGGGCCAAGCAGGCCGCTTTCAGCGCATGCAGGGAAGGGTTAAAATCCTCAATAACAGAGGTGACGGACATGCGGGCCAACCGCGCGGCCGCGAGATACAAACGTTCCACCGTTTCCAGAAACGCCCGCCGTCGCTCCAGTTCCGCGCCGGCGAGCGCTTCCGAAGTTACAGCGGCGTTAAAATGCTTGCGCACAGCCTGTATGCTGCGCTCAACCTCAAGTAGAGACAGGGGCGGAGGGTCAGCCCCCTTAATGCGCGCCTCAATCTGCTCCACAACCGCGGCAAGCTGCCGCAGCATCTCCAGCCCGGCCATGCGGGCGGGGCGGGCCGGGAGTACATACAGGTTTACCAGCACAGTAACAGCCACGGCTCCGATCGAAACCGACCACAAATACAATTCCTGGCGGGTCAATATTTCGGGGTCAATGGTAGCTCCGTAATTGTACATAGACACGCTGCTGTAAATGGCCACTATGTACCCCATGCTTCCAAAACGGCAGACGCGATATAAAAACATACCCGTAAACACCAACAAAAAAAGCACGATCATGCGCATCAGAGGGTATTCAATGTAAAGATGCATGAAAGACAGATTGCCCAAAAGCACCACAGTCATGCCCACGGCCATGGAACGCGCTGCCAGCGCGGTAAGCATTGTATTTTCACGGCTGGCGAAAAAAATCATGATAATGCCCATGGAGAGCATGGGAATTTCAAAGCCGAAGAAACCCAACATAATCAGAATCAGCGAGGCCATATAGCGTACCACAGTCTCGCCCCGACCGGGAAAAGGAGCCAGTTCTCTGGCAATGAAAGAGGCAATACCGGAGGTCATTGTTCCGGTCCGGCAGAAGTGGAGCCGATAATACGCACCACAGCTGAAGCGCCGATGCGGAACATGGCCGGATCCGGATTGTCCACCAACAATTTTACCGGAAAGCGCTGTGCCACCCGCACCCAATTTATAGTGCGCCGCACCGCCGGCAGACCGCCAACCATTGTGCCGGCATCATCAGTATGTATTCCAAAACCTATAGAATCAACTCTGGCTGAAAATTTTTTGGAGGTATCAGCCATAAGATATATCACCGCTGTGGAACCGGGTCTGATTACGTCGAGATCCGTTTCGCGGAAATTGGCAATAACATGCCAACTTTCCGTGTCCACAAGGGTAAAAAGCGCATGTCCGGCCGAAGCGTACTGCCCGGCCACGGTATTTAGAGCCACGACTCGGCCATCAATAGGGGCACGTAGGGTGGCATATTCAAGATGCAGTTCGGCTTGGGCTATTTCGGCCTTCAATACTTCACGGCGGGCCACCAAATCGTCCACTCCACTGATGGCTGCTTCGGCCCCGCGTGAAGTTGAAAGCGCGGCCGCCTGCTGCGCCTCGGACAACATGAGGGCTGTTCTGGCCTGGTCCACTTGCTCTTTGGAAGTAAACCCCTGTTTCAACAGTGGCTCCAAACGGCTAAGAGTTCGCCGGGCCTGCCTGGCGGCATCCCCGGCCCGCCTGGCTTCAGCCTGGGCAGCTTTGGCCTGAAACACCTGTGACTCGACCTTGCGCTCGCCCAACACAATTTCCTTTTCCAAGGTGACCAGCTCGGCTCTTGCCTTATTGAGTACATTAATAAAAGGCCGCGGATCAATGCGCAGCATAAGGTCGCCACGCTTGACCTGCTGATTGTTGCGTAACGGAAGTTCAATAATAGTGCCGCTGACCTCCGGAGTTACATTGATTATGTCGGCATGCACATAGGCGTCGTCTGTGCGCGGGGCGGAATCAATGCGCCAGATAACATATAGCGACAGGGCAACGGCCAGTGCCATAAGAAACGAGGCTATCTTAATGCCAGGTATGCGGGTGATGGTGATGATCATATAGCAATTCTATTTTGCCTTTTACGTTAACCATTCACTGGCCGTCAGGGCATTTACATACGTAAAATGCTAACCGAAAAAAACAATCCAGATCACCAGAGAAAAAATTAGGACCAAAGCCGGATAAATAACGAGCGGTGGACCGGCTTTTTCAAGCAGGCCTTCGCGCAGCAGGATGTGACGCGCCATAATAGCGGCACACAGCCCGCCGGACATACAGAAAATCCAGTCAGGAAAAAAGGCTCCCAGAAAATTCAGGGAAGGGGAAAAGGCGCAACCGCTGATAAGTGGCGCGAGCAAGAAGAGGATTACGGTCAGGCGGCGCATCATGGTCGGATCCAGTGGAAAAGTTGTGATAAGCAAATATATGAAAGCGAATTAAAAAGCGCAACCGCATGATACGGATGTGATTTGCCTCCTTAAATCGTTAAAAAATATTCATAACAAAAACCGGCTCGGCTATCGTCATCAAGTCGAAACTACCCCAATTTATTTGCGTAAAAATGTCTCAAAATCGGGAGCAAGGCAGTCAAAAGTGCCTCCAAGCATGCCCTTGAACACTTCCTGCGGCGGCACCTCGGGAGCCTGGGGGCTTTCACAGTTGGCTTGCGTGCTGTTCAACCTGCGTATTTCTCCCATGCTTTTATATTCCACTTCATTGCAGAATTTACAACGGAAATAAGTGGCCTTTCGCGAACAATTACAGTCTTCTTTGGTGTATTGATGTTTTCTCATAAATCACTTTTGATCTGTTTTATAAAAATTCATGCTTTTCTCAGCACGTGAACGGCGCCGATCACAACATCCATGGCGTTTTTATAAGGCTCTATGCCGCAATGGAACGGAGGCTGCCCTGGTACAATCGAGATTACACCGGATTGCGATATGAGCGTTTCTCTGAAAAGTTTGAACGGCCCTCCCTCGGCGGCGGTATCCAGAAAAGCGGGTTTAGCCCCCTCCTCCAGAGGAGGTTCAAATATGTCGGCGGCGGCCCTATTACACATTACCAAATGCCCCTCAAGATCTGTCACCAGAATTCCTTCGCCCAGAGAGTCTATGGTAGTCTTGATCAGATTGTATGTGGTGCGAAAGGCATATTCAGCCTCTTTCCTGGCGGTGATGTCCAGAACCACTCCCTCGTATTGCGCCAAGCTGCCATCCTCGTCAAAAAGGCCGGTGCAATGTTCCGATATCCAGATCATATCACCGTCGCGACCATAAACCTTTGATTCGAAGTTGGAAACCTCATGCTCCTCAAGCAGCTGAGCAAGCAGTTTTTTCCTGCGGTCAGGTTCGTCATAAAGCTGCTCATCCTGAAAAAGCAGGGTTGTAATCAGTTCGTGAGGGCTGCTATATCCCAAAATGGAGGCGAACGCCTTGTTACAGGTGAAATATTTACCATCAGCGCCGCATACATAAATGCCCACGGCGGCATTGTTGTAGATGGCCTTATATCGCTCCATACTCTCGGCTAGCCGCTTCTCCCCATAATGCTGCCGCATGGCGAGGTGCAGATTTATCCTGAGCGCCATGATATGAACCGGTTTTTGAATGAAGCTGAGCGCGCCGCTCTCCACCACCCCTTCAAGCACATCGTCTTCGCTTGATCCGGAAATGACGATCACGGGCAATCCGAGCTTGCGCGTGATATCCTTGGTCAAATCAAGGCCGCTTTCGTTGTTGTCAAGCAACAGGTCCATAAAAACAACATCAGGCCGAAATGTATTTATAACCCCCCAGGAACTCCGGCTGTCGGAGGCCACTCCGCATACAATGTGCCCCTCGTGCTCTATAAGCTCTTGCAGCATCATCGCCATTATGGGATCATCTTCAACAATCAAAATATTCAAACAGCCTTGTGGCGTAAATCTTCCTTGGCCCATGCGAGTTTCTCCGCTTTTTGAAAGAGTGCCGCCAATATAAGGAAGCACATCCCCCTTTCTCCGCACTTACAATAACACCTATCGCGTCAAAAACAAGCGCCTGTTTATATCTATTTTGCATGTAAACTACTTGTAATAAATAAAAAAATCCGCTATGAGGGTACGTAAGTAAATACTGTTTATCGAGGGAGCCATGCGCATTACAATTTTCACAAAAGTAGCTTTCATGACCACTTTCGCCATTTTGGTCACCACATTATCCATTCTGTATATCGTCAAAATCAAAGCATATCAAAAGTTCGATCAGGAATCTGACGACAATATTAAGGTGCATGCCTCCGTAGTCGGCGAGTTTTTTCTTGACTACAACCGTACAATGAAAGGTTATGCCTACCAGCTTTCGTCAAACCCCGCGTTTGTGGCGGCGGTAACGGCCCGGGACAAGGATAAAATCCGCGCACTGACCAAAAAAATTCTTGAGGAAAGCGCGGTAATAGATTCCATTGTCATTACGGACAATAAAGGCATCATAATAGCCAGGGCTCATTCCGAAGCCGCGGGCGACAACGCCACGTACCAGGTCAATGTGCAAAAATCCATGCACGGCCAGGCCTCGGTGGGCTGCGAACCCATAAGTACGCAGGGAATGTCCTTGCGGGCGGGCACACCGGTTAAAAACGGAAACGACATTGTAGGCACACTGTCCATAGGAATCACGCTCTCCAACGCCAAATACATTCAATCCATAAAAAAACTTCTAGACGCGGAAGTGTCGGTTTACAGCGAGGCAAACTGTCTGGCGTCCACACTTAAGACCGCCTCGAACGAGTCACTGGTAGGCTCCAGAATACAAAATACGAAAGTGCTTGAAACCGTGCTTCAGCGCAACGCCTTCATACAGGGCAGAAGCAACGCTTTTGGCGTGGACTATGATACGGCCTACATACCTCTTTTGAACAGCGACGGCAAAGCCATAGGAATTTTTGTGCTTAGCGAAACTCGCGCCGCTATAGAAAGCGACACCCAGGACATAATGAACGCCATTATCTGGATGGCCACCGGCATCATTGTGATTATGATAATCATGTCGGTATTGTACGCCCGCCATGTCATCACCACGCCCCTGGCCGCCATAACCAGGCTGGTTAAGGATTTGGTGGACGACAAGGCGGAACTGACCTTCAAGCTCGACGACAGATCTAATGACGAAATAGGAGTTTTGTCGCACCAGATAAACCGGCTTACCGGCAAGGTATTCACCATGCTGTGCAATATTGAAGGCTTCAAAAATCTTGTAAATGCCATACCGGATCCCGTTTTCGCCGTGGATGAGCAATACAAAATCATTCTGGGCAACACAGCCGCCTGCCAGGTGTCCGGAGTAAAAGACATTTCCCAAATCCAGGGCAAAGCGGCCAATGAAGTATTCAACACCAACTTTTTCGGCTCTGAAAAATGCGGTTTACGCAAAGTAATGGAAAGCAAGCAGAAAGTGGAAACGGAAATCCATCAATTGACGTTTAATGGCCGCCAACGCGATATTCGCGGCCTGTGCGACGTTATTCTGGATTGCAATGGAGTGATAAACGGCTACCTCGAAGTGGCCAGCGATGTCACAGTTATGATGGAGCAAGACCGGAAAACCAGGATCCAAATGGAACATATTCGCGATGTGAACCGCAAAATCATGGAAATAGCCGAAATGGTGGCCTCCTCAGCCGCTACCATTTCCGTTCAGACCAGTTCGGTGCAAGAGGGAGCCAATACCCAGAATATGCTCATGCGTGAAACATTGCAGTCCATCCAACAAATGAACGACACCATTATGGATGTGGCCCGCAATGCCGGGAGCGCCTCGGATCAGGCCAATGCCGGGCAGTCCAAAGCTTCAGAAGGTTCCGGCGTAGTTTCTCAGGCCATGAAAAGCATAGACACAGTTCACGAGCAGGCCGCCACGCTGCGGGCCAGCCTGGAAAGCCTTGGCGGGCAGGCCGAAGCTATCGGCAAAATTATGAATGTCATTTCAGATATAGCGGATCAAACCAATCTGCTGGCTCTTAACGCGGCCATTGAAGCGGCCAGAGCCGGAGAAGCCGGACGCGGCTTTGCCGTGGTGGCCGACGAAGTGCGTAAACTGGCGGAAAAAACCATGGGTGCCACTTCCGAAGTGCGTCACGCCATTGAAAACATACAGAACGGAGCCGCCCGGAATATCTCGGTCATGGGGGAAGTTTCCAACTCCGTAACACAAGCCACCGATCTGTCGCGTAAGTCTGGAGAGGCCCTTACGCAAATCGTTTCCCTGGTCAGCGATACCAACGGGCAGGTAGCTGCCATTGCCGCCGCAGCCGAGGAACAATCGGCCTCCAGCGAAGAAATACGGCGTAGCGTTGAAGAGGTGACACGGCTTTCTGAAAAAACGGTGGACCAATTGCGAACTTCGGGCGAGGCAGCCAGAGAACTGTCCGGGCTTGCGGAACAATTGCGCGCTGTGGCGGCCAGTTAGGAGCGTGCGACGCGACCCAAACCGGGATTGATGTAAGCTGTAAAAAACGGATACCGTAGTTCATACTCATTGAGGAGGTACTATGGTGTCCGTTTTTTACAGCTTACATCATCATTCAGAGTTCACCTTACGATTAACAGTTCCCCTTGCCGGGTTTGTGATGGGACTTACACCCACCGAGTTCGTGCGCCATGACGGGCGCACCACAAAGCAAAAACCCCCAGCGCTCACAGCAGCTGGGGGTTTTCAAAAAAATCTTGGCGGCGGCCTACTTTCCCACGATCTTGACCGCAGTATCATCGGCGATGGAGAGCTTAACTACCGAGTTCGGAATGGGTTCGGGTGTACCCTCTCCTCCATGACCACCAAGAAATCTGGTGTGCGGGTTATCCGCAAAATTCCGGCATGCGGACAATTGGAATATAGTTGGGAAGGAAGATCTTTTAAGAGTTCAAGCCTCACGGGCTATTAGTACCGGTCAGCTCCGCATGTCGCCACGCTTCCACCTCCGGCCTATCAACGAGGTAGTCTACCTCGGCCCTTCAGGGTTCGCACCAGGGAGAACTAATCTTGAGACAGGCTTCCCGCTTAGATGCTTTCAGCGGTTATCCCTTCCGCACATAGCTACTCTGCCATGCCGCTGGCGCGACAACAGATCCACCAGGGGTGCGTTCATCCCGGTCCTCTCGTACTAGGGACAAGCTCTCTCAATTCTCCAACGCCCACAGAAGATAGGGACCAAACTGTCTCACGACGTTTTAAACCCAGCTCGCGTACCACTTTAAACGGCGAACAGCCGTACCCTTGGGACCTGCTTCAGCCCCAGGATGTGATGAGCCGACATCGAGGTGCCAAACCGC
>JAVBLG010000013.1:0-41747 GCA_031553655.1 Desulfovibrionaceae bacterium
TGGAGGCCATTGTAAAATGAAAAGTTTTGAGGAAAGAGGGATGGGGGTTCGGGGGAAGGGATAAAGGAACTTTTCCAAAAGTTCCTTTCTCCCTTCCCCCGAGTGATTAAACCATGGCAACACTCTATCCTTTGTCCGGGCTTTTAAAAGTGCGCCTTTTTCGGGAAGCGGAGGCCGAAAAGATAGTACGCGCGGCCGAACTGGAGCTGCGTCTGGCCGAGGATGAAAGCGCGAAGCGGCGCGAAGACTTGAAAAATTACCGAGTTTGGCGTTCCGAAGAAGTGGAGCGGCGCTATGCCGCAATTATCAATACTTTGGTCAGTTCCGGGGAATTAGGCATATTTCGCGGGGGTCTGGCGGCTCTTGACGAGGGCGAGCGCAAAAGAAACGAGGAGTTTGAAGCCGCGCTTAAAACGGAAAGCGAGCGTGCCGAGGCGCTGGCGCGGGCCAGGGAACAAGCATCCGCCATGCGTCGGGAAACGGCCAAAATAGAGGCGCACCGCAAAACCTGGCTGGATGAAGAAGTTAAAAAAGGTGAGCGGAGAGAGGAGATGGAACTTGAGGAAGTAGTTTACAGGCAGGAAGTTAAATGAATAATATTCTCGATACTGATTATGAGCGGCTGGCCAGGGCCGAAATGGGCGGCAACAGCGGGAGCGAAACAGCGCCCGCCGGTACGCCCGACGCGCAAATAGTGGCCGATTTTGAACGCGCCTTGCAGGGGGCGGTTTGCCCGTTTTCCGGAGCCGAAGCCGGGCAGGGGATGGCTGATTGCGGGGCTGCGCCTTCGGGCCGGGACGTAAGCGGCAAGGCACAGACCGAAGATGAAAAATGCCGCGAAAATGCTGTTGGGGCAATGCTGGCCCATCATGGGGCCGTTTGCGTCTCCGGTACGCATGTAACGCCCAATGCCGTTTCTGCCTCGTCTGTGGAGAGAGAACAAGCGGCATCAGCCGTTTTTACGGAAAAGATGGAAGGGCTTGTCAAACGCATACTTGTGTCCGCGCCCGAAAACGGCAAAAGCGAGATAATTGTTTCTCTGGATGACAGCTTGCTGCCCGGAACGGAAATACATATGTCCTCCGATGCGGGCGGCATGCTTCATGTGCGGCTGGATGCGAGCAACCCCGCTGTATTGCGCACGCTGTCCGAAGCGCGGGACGATTTGCGCAAACGTCTGGAAAAATACGGGCGTGGGGTCAGGGTCAGCGTTTCCGGTCTTGATTCATCCAACGGCAAAGGCGAGACAGATTGAATTTTCTTACAGACGCACAAGCGAAACCCTGGCGCGCTCCGGCGCTTTCTCCGGCGCGGGCGCGGCTGGTAAACGCCCTGGTCACCCGTGAGGCTCCGTGGCCCGTCAGTTTGGGCGCGTCCAAGGGGTTGGCGTGGCCGCTGGCTGAACCGCCGCATTTTATCCCCGCTGTCACACTGGTTATGGAATCGGGGCGGGGCGGAATGGGACGCGAAGGCGGAGCAGGGGGCAATGCGAGGGGCGGAGTCGATGGTGAGGCCGTTCAATGGCTTATCACCCTTTCGCGCTCGCCCGTGAATTTACTTCCGGCCTTGGAAAATACCGACGAAAGCCTGCTTCCTGATCCTTTGCGGGAAGCGGCTGTGGAAATTTTGCTGTCTCCGGCTCTGGAACTGCTGCAAAAGGCCTCCGGTGAGCCTCTGGTTGTGGTACGAATTATTTTTGGCCCGGAACCGGTAGGGGAAGAACCGGAATTCCTGTTTGTCGCCCCTTCGGTCTTCTGTAGCCTGGGCTTACGCCTGGATTTTGAAGAGGAAGGGGAAGCTCCGCTGTTTGTTGGCATAAGTGTGCCTGATTCCGTCAGGGCGCGACGTTTGACCGATTTTATACGCGAACTTCCAGTGCGTGAAATGTCTTTGGAACGTTACACTTCTCTATCTGTGTCCTTGCGTTTTGAAGCCGGGCGCATGCGCCTTTCCCTGGCGGAAATAGAATCCACAGTTCCGGGAGACATTTTTCTTCCCCGGGATTATTTGGCCGCGCGCGGGGAAATAATGCTGCGCGCCGGGGATTGCGGCGGGCTTTCGGCCCTATGCGAGGTAAAGGGCCGAACAGTCGTGGTAAAGAGCGTGTTTGCCGTTGATTCCGAGGAGGGAACAAGCATGATGGAAAATGAGGATCCCATGGGCGGGCATGTGAAAAATGGCGAAAATATCGCGGACGCGGGCAATGAAACCGGTTTTTCACCGGACGATCTGGAAATGACGCTGGTTTTCGAGCTGGAGCGCCGCATGGTTACTGTCAGGGAACTGGCCGCCCTGGCTCCCGGTTATACCTTTGCCCTTGGCGCGTCGCCGGATTCTCCCGTAACGCTGCGCATAAATGGTAAGGACGTAGGTTCGGGAGGCCTGGTGGATCTTAATGGAACTCTTGGCGTGCGCATAACCGAGTGGAGAGTAAACAAGTGATTCCCGGGTTTAATCCGCTGTTTTTTATTGTAGGCATGTCCGTGCTGGCCTTGGCTCCGTTTTTTCTGATGATGGTGACTTCTTATGTGAAAATTGTGGTGGTTATTTCTCTGGTGCGCAATGCGCTGGGTGTGCAGCAGGTGCCCCCGGCAATGGTGGTCAACGGGCTGGCCATGGTTATGAGTATGTTTATTATGGCCCCTGTGCTGCTTGATACTGTGGACAGGGCCAGAACCATAGATATTCCCGCCAATCCCTCACTGTCGCGGATAGTGGATTCAGTGAGCGAGGCCGCGCCGCCGTTGCGCCGCTTTTTGTCGGCCAATGCCAATGAAAAAGTAGTGCAGATGTTCGTGAACACGGCGCGACGCATTTGGCCGCAAAACCGGCACAATGAAATTGACCGGGACAATATGTTCATATTGGTGCCGGCTTTTACCATTTCCGAACTTACCCGCGCTTTTGAAATAGGCTTTTTGTTGTACTTACCATTTATTGCGATTGATTTGATTATTTCCAATATATTGTTGGCCATGGGCATGATGATGGTTTCGCCCATGACCATTTCCTTACCGTTCAAGCTGCTGCTTTTTGTAACTTTGGACGGTTGGATCAAGGTGAGCCAAGGATTGATGCTGAGTTACCGCCAACTTGCTTCACCATTTTAATACATTTTGCGAGCGAATTGCTCGAATTTATTACCAAACAAGGAAAATTAAATGCGCATAGAAATATCACAACGCAATGAAGCAACCGTGCTTGTGTGCTCCGAAAGCCTGGATGCGATCAGTGTGAACGAATTTGAAGAGGCTTGCCGACTGGGATTGGAAACCGGAGCAACTCGGCTGATAGTCGACCTGGGCGGACTTGAATATATAAGCTCCGCCGGATTAAGGGGCATATTGAAAATGGAAAAGGAAAGCCGGGCAATAGGCTCGCGTATAGTATTCTGCGCCATGAGCGGAATGGTGGAAGACATGTTTCGTCTTTCCGGATTTTATTCCATCTTAAACACCAGCCCCAAACTTGAAGAAGCCTTTGAACAATAATACTGCTTCAGCGCGTAGGCCCGCCGTAAAAAAATATTCGAAGATCATACGTAATTTGCGCTTTGTGACGCTCGCCACTTTTTGGCGTGAGGTTAACCGTAGTATGTGGACGGTGGTGTGCCTGGCGGCGGCCCTGTCGGTTGCCTGTGCGCAAAGTTCGCTTGCCGGAAGCATAATTTCGGAAGAGCGCACCATGCGGGAGCACGAGATCGCCCCCATGCGCCCGTCAGGTTCTGTTTCTCCGCTGGATGGCGAACCGCGCCATGAAAACTTGCTGGACACAATTGACGTGTACGCGCTTTCGCCTCATGCCAGGCTGCTGGCTCTTCCGCGCATGGTTCCGCCGCATATGTCCCGACGCGGAGGAGGGCGCGTTGCTTTCCCCAACGCCGCCGAATGGGAAAGGCTCAGCTTTGGTCCGGGCGACATGGGCCGCGCCGGAAAACAACCCGCGAGCGGCGCGTCGGGCATGTGGGCGGATATCATAAAGCGTTCGGCCATGGAACATGATTTGCCGCCGGAGCTGGTGGCGGCCGTGATTCGCGTGGAGTCCGACTTTGACCCCGGCGTGGTTTCGCACAAGGGGGCCAAGGGGCTGATGCAGCTCATGCCAGTGACCCAGCGTGAAGTGGGGGTAGAAGACCCCTTTGACCCCGAGGCCAATGTGCGCGGCGGTTGCGCCTATTTGCGCCGCCAGCTTGACCGTTTCGGTTCTCTGGAACTGGCTTTGGCCGCCTACAATGCCGGTCCGGGGGCGGTAATGAAGTATAATGGCATTCCGCCCTATAACGAAACTATAAATTATGTGGGCAAGGTTTTGCGTTACTTTGGGCAATAAAAGATTTTCCTTGCTGAATAATGAAAAACCATCTCAGGATGGCGTTGTCTGAATAAAATTAATCATGAAACACAGTATTTTTATCAATTTTCTCGTGACCATGGTTGTTTGTCTGGTTATCCCCGGCTTTGTAGCAACTTTATTGGCAAGTGAAGATGACGCACCGCAAAAACGTTGGCGCATTATCTATGTGGAAGGCGGGCCGGATTGGGAGTTTCAAAGCAAACTGGCGGCCACGGCGCGTCATCTGGGCGAGTTGAAGCTCATTGATAACGGAGAAGTGCCGTTGCCCGCGAACAGCTACGATACTTCAGGCATGTGGGCTTGGTTGGCCAAAAATGCCGGGAGTGGACAAATAGAGTTTTTGCGTGACGGCTGGTACGGGGCCGGGCACGATGCCGTCCGGCGCGAAGAAGTAAGGCGTAAAGTGCTGCGCCGCATTCAGGAAAAGAACGACGTGGATATAATTCTGGCCTTTGGTTCCGAGGCGGCCATTGCTCTGGCCACGGACGAGCACACGGTGCCTACTCTGGCCGTGGGGCTGACCGATCCGGTGGGGGCGGGAATATCCGCGTTAATTGATGATTCCGGGCGTGATCATGTTCATGTTCAGGTTGATCCCGCGCATTACCGGCGTCAACTCAAGCTGTTTCACGATGTGTTCAAATTCGGCAAGCTTGGGGTGCCCTGCGTGGATTCCGCCGAGGGGCGGGCTTTTGTGGGGCTGCCGGAAATCAGGCGCATGTCCGTCGAGCTGGGGTTTGAGCTGCGCCTGTGCGAAACCCCGTCCGTAGCGGAGGATGCCGTGGCGGCTCTGAAGAGCTGCCTGGAAAAGCTGTGCGCGGAGTCCGACGCCATTTACCTCACCTATAATCCCGGTGTGCTGCCTGAACGTATGGCCGAAATACTTGAACCGATAATTCGGGCCGGTTTGCCTTCTTTTTCCCAAAGCGGGGCGGAAGAAACCAAACTTGGCGTGTTGATGAGCCTGTCGGAAGAGAATTTTCAAAGTGCCGGACGTCTTGCCGCTGAAACCATAATGATGGTGATCAACGGGGTGAAGCCGCGTGACGTGCCGCAGGTTTTTACCGGCTCCTTAGGTTTGGCCCTCAATTTGCGCATGGCCATGCTCATAGGCTGGCGGCCGCCTCTGGAGGTGCTGGCCGCTGTGGACAGTCTGTATTCAAAATAGATCTTCATACCGTTCGTCAGTCCCTCGTGCTTGGACAGGCGGGATTTGACCTTTTATTCGACAGAATCTTGTCTGCGCGGCATATCTTATGCAATCCATAAAGCAAATATCGGATGAAGCCAACAATGTTGGCAAAACAAAAATAATATTTAACGGGGCGCGACAAAATGTTCGGAAAAAACTTTGCTGTTCTGCTTGAAAATCATAATGGAGAAGCAAGCAAGGTCATAGTACTGAAACTTGGCCGTACCGCCACCTTAATTCTGATGCTCGTCCTGCTTGCCCAAGCCTGTTTGTGCGGGGCCGCCGCCTGGACTTTATGGCGAAACTGGCAGGACCGCCAGAGCTGGAATATGGAACGTCAGCAATTGATTGAAAATATTGAGGCGGCAAAGTCCGGTCCTACTCAGAAAAAGCAGGAAGCAACAAAGAGCGAACCGCAAAAAGCGGAAAAGTTGAAGTCCGCGCCTGAAAATCTGGAAACGATAAAGGTTGAGCTTCTCAGGCCGGAAACGGCAAATGGCGAGTCTGTTAAAAAGGCCGCTATAAGCGAAAAAGGTGAATCTACCGCAAAAGCGCCGATTGAGGCGGCTGAACCGGCCATAAAAGCCCCTTCAGGCACAGCCGGAGAAGCGCGTTTGGCCGCTGAGCCGGATACGACTGAAATCGACAGCGGTGTGGTGAATGTGTCTCTGGTTGAGTTGCAGCGCCGGAAAAACAAGTTTTACTACTCTTTTGAAGTACGCGCCGCCAAGGATGAAGCTGTTTCCGGGCAGATGTCCTGTTGGCTGTTGGACAAGACGGGTCACGCTCTTAAAATGCCTCTTGAGGATCCGTCGTTTAAGATCCGGCGCGCCAAGATCATGTCTATTCCCCTGACCGGCAATAATGGTTCAGATTTTCGGGGCAAATACGAGGAAGTAATTATTGAAGCCAGTATCGGCGGCAAGGTTGTGTTGCGCGCGCGTCGCGCTCTGCCCGGGTAGGTTCACGTCAATATCACAGAAGGATTCAAAAAATGTCCGCCCCGCGTTTGAGCAGAGTTCTTTTGTACGTTGTGAGCATGGCGGCCATGATTATGCTGCTGGTGTCTGTTGTTGCGAAAAACGCCCGCCAGCAATACGATTTCGGCGGTTCGCTCCACAAGGTTGAACTGGAGGGCGAATATCGCGCGGGTTCAAATCCGCCCGTTGTTTTCAATCCCAAAGACAAAAGCGCTTTCGATTCCATAAATGATGAAACAGTGATTTTTAAAGGCCATACATCTGCCGCTATACCGGCGGGAAAAACTGTTTTTGTGCGCATAAAGCACGTGCGCGCCTCCATTTTCGTTAACGGAACATGTGTTTTCACCATTGGCGACGAAAAAAACCGTACGCCTTTCACCGCCTCGCCGGGCAATATCTGGGCCTCTTTTATCAGCCATGGCATATCACCTGGCGATACGGTGGAAATAAGAGTGAGCCGCGTGCATCACTTTTCCCACCCCCGGCAGATCGGCTTGCTGTTTAACAATATGTGCTACGGTTCCGTGTGGCCCTTGGCCCTGGAGCAGATGCGCAAGGACTGGTGGACTTATCCGCTGGGGGCTTTTCTGGCCTCTCTGGCTCTGATCCTGGGCGCGCTGGCAACGGTGTTCATGATTCGCGGCCGCCGCACCCTTTCCGCTCAGGCTATGTTGCTCGTGGGCATGTATTTTTGTAGCGGAATGTGGCTGTTCATAGATTATTCCTTTATTTCGCTGTTGCTGCCCTGGCCCACGCTTGTGGTGACTTTGGAATCGTTGCTGATAATTTTCAGCGGTATTTTTATTCTTATTTTTATACTGGGCCTGCTCACCGGGCGCAGGCTTTTCATTGGCTCGTGCGCGGCGGCCCTGGTGATGTTGCTGACCATGGTGGCCATTATTCTGCAACTTGCAGGAATTTTTGACCTATTTGTTTCTCAGCGCTACATACATATTGTTTTGGGGCTTTCCGTAACGGTGACGCTTGTCTGTCTGTTCATGGAACGGCGCGCGGGCAATCAAACAGCTGGAACAGCCCTTTTAACCTTTGTTCCGGTAACGGTTTTGTCGGGCCTTGAAGTCATCTTGTACAATTCTGGGCATATTTTCGACGGTATGCTGATTGGCGCGGGTTTGTTTCTGACCGCGCTTCTCCATGTGCTGTTTATGATAAACATGGCCCAGAATGAAGCGGAGCGCGCCGCTGTTCTTGAAAAGCAGATTGTGGAAAGCCGTATTGCCGTTTCCCTGAGCCAGATTCGCCCTCATTTTCTGTATAACGTATTTACCGGAATCGGGCAGTTGTGCGCGGTGGAACCGGCCAGAGCGGAGAGCGCCATATATGACTTTGCCGCCTTTTTGCGCGGCAATCTTGAATCGCTCAGCAGCACGGCCTTTATTCCCGTGGAAAAGGAACTTGAACATGCGCGTCACTATCTGGCCCTGGAGGAAATGCGCTTCGGCAGCCGGCTGCGCGTGGATTGGAATATAAAGAGCGGCGGATTCATGGTGCCCGCGCTGTCCATTCAGCCTCTGGTGGAAAATGCGGTGCGCTGGGGCATGCGCGAAGACGGTATTACTATTGTCATAAGCACGGGAAAATATGACGGCGGCCACACCGTGACGGTTGAAGATAACGGTAGGGGCCTTAACGCCAATGCGGCTGGTTGCGGCCCGACGGCACGCGAAGACGGGCGCGAGCATATCGGATTGGCCAGCATCCACTACCGTCTGGCAGCCATGGATGCCGGGCGGCTGGAAATTTCCACCGGAAATGGCGGAGGAGTGACCGCCGTGATTTATATATCTAATGACATAAAAGGAAAGAAATGAACATAATCGCCGTGGATGACGAACCGTTGGCTCTGGACAATTTGATTTCGGCCATAAAAAAAGCCGTGCCCCAGGGAGTTGTGCGCGGTTTTTCCAGACCTGGCGAAGCCTTGGCGGCCATTCAGGACAGCCCGGCCGACGTGGCTTTTATGGATATAAAAATGGTCGGCATGAATGGGGTTGAGCTTGCGCTGCGCTTTAAAGAAACCTGCCCGTTCGTAAATATAATTTTTGTGACCGCCCATGATGAATATGCGCTCGCAGCCCTGAAAGCGCGCGCTTCTGGCTATTTGCTCAAACCGGTCACGGCTGGGGCCATACGCGAGGAACTGGACAATTTGCGCATACCGTTAAAGCCCGCGCAGCGCATTGTGGTTCGCACCTTTGGCGATTTCGAGGTGTTCGCGGGCGATTTGCCTTTGCATTTTGGCCGCAGCAAGGCAAAGGAACTATTTGGCCTGCTTATTGACAGGCGTGGAGCGGGGGTTACCACATCTGAAGCCTGCCTTGCGCTGTGGCCGGGCAGATCTGTGGATTTTTCCCTGCAAAGGCAGTTTCAGACTGTGGTTTCCGAAATGCTCAGGAGTTTCAGAAATGTTGAGGCCGAATATGTGATTCTGCGCCGTCGCAATTTTTTGGCCGTGGACACGACCAGGGTGGATTGCGATTTATACCGCATGGTTGAAGGCGAAGCAGCGGCTATCAATTCCTTCCAGGGGCGCTATATGCTCGGCTATACGTGGGCGAAGCCGGTTTTGCCCGGACGAAGTTAGGGGCTGTTTCCAAGTCATCAAATTTTATTAATTTCAAGCAACAATTGTTTGAATATGCCTATAACATCATTCTCGCTTTCGTTTTCGCGCTCTATCATAAAATAGTTTATATCTTCAGGCTGTGTAGCCGATTCAACTTCCTTCATGAGCCCTTGCTCAAGATATTGCTTCACGCAACAGCGGGGTATAATCGTCATTCCCGCATCCTCAAGTACAAGATTTTTGATGGATTCCATGTCGGAAAGAATAGTTGGCGTACGCATGCCAGAATACCAGGATTGTTTCTTGAGCCAGCGTATGGCCACATCATGAGCTTTTGTTCCTTTTTCCCGGAGAATAAAAGGCTGATTCGCAAAATTTCCATGCGCCAATTCCGTGCTATAAGCCGCGTATCGTGATGAGCTGATTGCCAGTATGCATGGTTCCACAAGAAGCGATGTGAATTTTAGCCTTGAAAACCCTGGGGAAATCGGAGCAAAACCAAGATCCACAAAACCGTTTTGAACCCATGTGGCTATGGAGTACGCCGTTCCGAAGTGGAGACGAATATCAATATTCGGGTATTTTTCCAAAATTTCTTTCAGGGCGGATGTCAAAAAATGAGTCCCCATAACAGAAGATGCGGCAATATTCAGAGTTCCGTACAGGCCTTTTTCTCCGGTTGCCGTAGTACCTTTAATTTCATCAATTAGTTGAAAGAGTTTGTCAACTTTTCGGAGAAGCAGCTTGCCTTCTGCGGTTAGCCGCATGTTTGAGCTTGACCGGACAATCAGTTGATATCCCAATGCCTGTTCAAGAGATTGAATATGATGCGTTACGGTCGGCTGGGTCATAAAAAGGTCTTGCGCGGCCTTGGTGAAGCTCCCGGTTGAGGCTACCTTCAGGTACGTTTTGAGATGGGAAATTTTCATCATAATTTCCTTTATGGTCTGAAACCTCGGGGCAATCCGCACGGCTCCTATTCGCCGGAGACGGAGTCAGTCGGCGGATGGGAGCCGGCTGTGGATTTAAATCGCGTGTCTGTGACTGTTTACAGGTAGTATTGGCAAGGATTAATACGCCTGTCCAGATAAGAAAAAAGGGCTCCGCGCGAATGTGGCGGAGCCCTCGTGATTTGTTATTTCTGAATTTTGGCGATGATCTCGTCCGTAACTTCGGTTGTTTTGGCCTTGCCGCCAAGATCCGGCACAAGCACCCGCGCCTCGCCGGTAACGGCCTTGATGCCCTCAACAATGAGGTCGGCCTCATGTTTATGACCCAGGAAGTCGAGCATCAGGGCGCCGGTCCAGATCATGGCGATGGGGTTGGCGATGCCCATGCCGATGATGTCCGGGGCCGAGCCGTGCACCGGTTCGAACATGGAAGGAAATTTCCGCTCTGGGTTGATGTTCACACTGGGGGAGAGCCCCAGGCTGCCGCTTATGGCCCCGCCGATGTCCGTGAGGATGTCGCCGAACATGTTTGAAGCCACGGCCACGTCCACGGACTCCGGCTTGAGCACGAGCCTGGCGGCCATGGCGTCCACAAGCATCCGCTCGGTTTTCACGTTGGGAAACTCTACCGCCAGACGTTCAAAGCATTCATCCCACAGAGTAAGGGTGTGCCGCTGGGCATTGGATTTTGTTACGCAGATAAGGTGTTTGCGCCGGGTCATAGCCAGTTCGAAGGCATAACGTATGATGCGTTCCACTCCAACTCTGGTGAATACCGAAGTCTCCAGAGCCAATTCAAAGGGCATGTCGGGGTGGACGCGGCCGCCGGCCCCGGCATATTCGCCTTCGGTGTTTTCGCGGACCACAACAAGATCTATGTCACCGTGCTTCTTTCCGGCCAGCGGACTCTTTATACCCGGCATCAGGTAGCTCGGCCTGGCGCAGACATATTGGTCGAAGCCGAGGCGGATTTTAATAAGCAGGCCATGCAGCGAAACATGGTCCGGCACCTGCTTGGGCAGGCCCACTGCGCCGAAGTAGATGGCGTCAAAGGGGCGCAGAATGTCCAGGCCGTTCTCGGGCATCATTGAGCCGTTCTGGAGGTAGTAATCGCACCCCCAGGGGAAATATTCGTAATGCATCTTGTATGCGCCGGTGGCCTTGCCCACCGCGTCCAGAACGCGCACGCCCTCAGGCGTAACTTCTTGTCCGATGCCGTCGCCGGGAATGACCGCGATCTTGTATTCCTTCATGACTTGCCTCTCTCCTGTTTTTTCCGGACGTAAGCCGGGTTATTTAGAACGTTTTGCGAATGAAATTAGCGAAATGCTATAATTGAACGCGCCTTGCACGATTTTTGGCTAAAATTTGATCATAAGCAGATAGGGATAACTCACGCCCAGAAGCACGGTGATGAACACGGTGCCGAAGACCAGGCCCAGAGTCCAGAACGCTTTTCTGCTGATGTAGCCGCTGCCGTAGTAGATAGGGCTGGGCCCGGTGGCGTAGGGGGTGAGGATGCCCATGAGCCCCAGGGTGGCGCACAACAGCAAGGCTATGACGCGCATCGGCATGTTCGGTACACTCGCGACCGTGACCAGAATCACCGGCAAAAGCGCCGTGGTGTGGGCGGTGAGACTGGCAAACATATAGTGCACGTAGAAGAACATGGCGACCATGGCCAGGATCAGCGCGGTTATGGACAGCCCGGACATGGAGGTGGCGGCCAGAGTGGCGAACCATTTGAGGAACCCTACCTTGGCCAGGCCGTCGGCCAGGGCCACCAGGGTGCCGAACCATACCAAAACGTTCCAGGCGTTCTTGTTGCTGATAACGTCGGACCAGTTGACCACATCGAATATGATCATCAGGGAAAGGACCATCAAGGCCACAGTTGTGGCGTTGAACATCTTGCCCCCGAAAATCCATAGAACCAGGGCGAATACGGCCAGGCCGGCCATAGTCCACTCTTTGCGCGTGATTGGCCCCATATTGGCCAATTCGGTTCTGGCCCATTTGGGCGCGTCATCACTACGTTTGGCCGTGGGGGGATAGATTACATAGGTAAGCCAGGGCACAAGCAGGAACATAATGACACAGGCCGGGGCCAGGGCGGTGAACCATTCAACCCACTCGAACTTCAGCTGGATCGTCTTTTCCAACAGGGACATGGCCAACAGGTTGGGGGCCAGGGCGGTGAGGAACATGGTTGAGGTGACGCAGGTGGTGGCCAGAGCTACCCACATCAGGTAGCCGCCGATCTTGCGCGGCTCGTGTTCGGGAGTGGAACCATAGAGAGGCGGGATATTCTTGATGATCGGGAAGATCGTGCCACCGCTGCGTGCCGTGTTGGACGGGGTGAAGGGTGCCAGAACCAGGTCGGCCAGGGCCACGGCATAGCCCAGGCCGAGAGTGGAACGCCCCAGCGTTTTGATCAGAACCAGGGAGATGCGTCGGCCCAGCCCGGTTTTTTCGTAACCCATGGCAAACATGAAGGCCACAAAGATCAGCCAGACCGTGCCGTTGGAAAAACCAGACAGAGCCCAGCGCACCGCGTCGGATGCCACCGCGGCTTTTCCTGGCGCGGACGGGACAAGGTTCAGGGCCGCCCCGAGACTGATGCCGAACAGGCCCACGGCCGCTGCCGGAAAAGGTTCAATAATGAGCGCCGTGATCACGGCTACAAACAGGGCGAAATACTGCCAGGCGTGAGGGGCGAGGCCGTTGGGGGTGGGGATCAGGAAAATCACGGCTCCTACGACAATTGGAAGGATTAATTTCCAAACGTTCTTCATGGTCGTCGCTTCCTTGTTATGGTTAGCTTATGCACGTGGGGTTTGCGCTCGAGCAAACAATGCCTGTTTTCTCCATGGAGTAGAGTTTGGTATTACATTAAGGTATGCGGGGTTTTTGTGGCAAATTCAAAAATCGTATACTGCAAATAGATTTTTACGAATATGCAATGGGCGAGATCCTCAGGCCGCTTTTTCACCAGGCAAACGCATATTGATTTGCCCGGCAACCAAATAAGATGTATAAGGTGATTGCCTTTTTATGTAATTGTAGCTGGAGGCAATATGACAAAGCCCACAAGACGCGCTTTTTTGAAGGCGGCCCCCGCTGTGGCCGCCGGACTGCTGGCGGCTGGAACCGGAACGTCCGAGGCCGCCACGGCCGCTAATGACCCTCAAATCAAATGGAATGACACTGTCGACATCATTGTGGTAGGCAGCGGCATGGCGGCCACGGTTGCCGCCGTTTACGCGGCCAGGCACGGCGCGAAAACTCTCATGCTGGAAAAAATGGCTGTGCCCGGCGGCACCAGTGCGGTGAGCAATGCGACCTTTGCCGTGGCTGGAAGTGATCTCCAGGAAAAACACGGAATTAAAGACGACTGGCAGTCATTTTTTAATGACATGGAAAAGCGCTCCAACGGGCTGAACAACCCGGAATTGCACGAGATTATCGCCAAACGCTCCGTGGAGGCGTATAATTTCCTCAAGGGCGAGGGAGCGAAATTTGACGATACCTTGTCCGCCATTGGCGGGCAGTCTGTTGCGCGGGTTATCTCCCCCACAGTCAACGGCGAGGTTGGAGTCATGCTGCCGTTGCGCGCTAAATTTTTGAAGGAATACAACGGCAGGCTCATCACCCGCTGCAAGGTGGAAGAAATCGTCTTTGACGAGACGGGACGCGCCATTGGCGTGAAAGCGCGCCTCAATTATCATTTTGATCCGTATCTGTATTCTGATGATCTGGAAAACAAGGGTGGGGAAACGGCGTATTTCAAGGCAAACAAGGCTGTTATTTGCGGCACTGGCGGTTACGCCAGAGACAAGGTGCTGCGCGGCCGCGAATTTCCCAAATACAAAGATTTAGTTTCCAGCCAGCAGGTCGGAGCTACCATGAGCGGCTATGCCTTGCTGCAGAAGGCTGGCGCGTACATGGTTCATTCAAATTTTGTTCAGCATTCCTTACCGCTTGGGGCTATTCTGAGCTCCAAAGGCTTCATGATTGACCCCAAAACCGGCAAACGTTTCACCAATGAATATGGCGACGACGGCTTCGGTTTGGGCAAAGACGCGCCTCTCGCCCGGTATAACGTTAATGTACCGGATTTTGTTGCCAAGTTTCTTAAAACAAGCGGCGGCGTGTATCCTATTGCCATTTTTGACAAAACCATTGCCGACACGTATGAAGACCCAGCCCAGTTCAAGCGAAATATCGGGGCCGGTTATGTGGTGGAGGCCGACAGTATTGAAGCTCTGGCCGAAAAAATCAAGATCGCTCCGGCCGTTCTTCGCGAAACCGCGGACCGTTATAACGCTTTTGTGGGCAAAGGTGAGGATGGTGATTTTCATAAACCCCTGCAGGCGTTGAAGGCCACGCGCATTGAAAAGGCTCCTTTCTATGCCTACTACGTGTACCCGCACCTGAATTATTGTCTGGGCGGAGCATACATCAACGGCAAGGCTCAGGTTATCGCCAATTACAGCGAAGACAAGCCTATCGCAGGCCTGTTCGCCGCCGGTGAAGCAACCGGCGGGGTACACGGCGCGGGAAGAATTTCTGGAACTGGCATAGCCGACTGCTGTGTTTTCGGCATGATTGCCGCGCAAAACGCTATTATCCAAAAGTGAGAGGAAGGAACCCTATGAAAAAGCTGATTATTGCTCTGTCCCTTCCGCTCATGTTTCTCATTGCAGGCGTCGCGACCGGAGAAGGCGCCGTCAGCCCGGATGCCTCTTCAAACCAGTCGTCGGGAGAGGTGAAGGAACTGAAAACATGGCACAAGAAGCAAAATTTGCAATGCATCGTCTGCCATGAGGAGGCCGTGCCCACAGGGCCGTCCAAACAGTTCAAGTGCGTTTCCTGCCACGGCTCCGCCGAAGATATGGCGAAAAAAACTGAAAAAATGGGCAAAAGAAACCCGCATTTTTCTATTCACTTTGAAGCGGCGCTGCCTTGCGAAGAATGCCACAAGGAACATAAAAGGCCTTACAATTACTGCACAGAGCCCTGTCACAGGAACTGGCCCAACTCCATTCCTGGTAAATAAAAATAGCCTCTGGAGCAAATTCAAGGTGAATTCGCTCCAGAGGCTGCTTCCAAATTTTGATGGCCCGGACAACATCCGGGCCGTTATGCCTTCAAATAACCAAAGACGAGGGCCCGGAAAATATCCGGGCCGTCAGAGCATTTCATTCATTTCATGCGCGGAATGTTTTAGCTGCCCAGAACGACGAACTCCTCCACATCCACTGTGAACACTATGCCGCCGCCGGGCTTGCACAGGTTCGGCACGGTATTCACGGCGGCGACGATGGCTTGCGCCTTTTCCCGCGCGGCTACGATAAACAGCATTTCCTTTTCAGGCACCAAACTGATGCCGAAAAACTTCACATCTTCTTCCGTGCCGGTTCCCTGCGCGTTGATAATAGTGCCTCCGGTCGCCCCCGCCTTACGGGCCACGGCCATCACGTCGTCGGCATATCCGCGGTTCACAATAACCGTAATCAGCACATGGGGAGATTCCATCGTCCTGCTCCTCACATTCATTTCCGGCGCGTAGCCGTTGGCCGCCGCTTGCCGCAGGCGGACCAGCAGGCCGGAGACATTCAGCAGCACTGCCAGGCCGCCAAGTTTTTTTGCGTTTTTCGCACAGGCTTTTTTTACGGCCTTCAGCACGGCTTCGGCTTCGTCGCGCATCAGGGTGAACACTACGTCATGCTGCACATCGGCAAGCGACAGCGCCCGTAAAAAGCCGTTCCCTTCAATGGAGCGCCCATGGCAAATGGTGCCGCCGCGCGCCCCGGCCTCCTTGGTTACCGCGACCAACTGTTCGCCTTTGTGTCTGTTCACGAGGCATATAAACAATTTTCCAGGTTCAAGCATCAGGTTCATGAGGTGGCCTCCGTTCCGAATCACGCTTGGCCCGTTGCGTTTCCATGCGTTTAAAGATCAGCCCGAGCACCTGTATTGTGACCAATGGGGCCATGGCAATCATGGCGATCATGCCGAAGGCGTCCGTGGTCGGGTTGCCGCCCGCCGCTTTCGATGCTCCCAGAGTCAAAGCCAGCACAAAGGTCGCGGACATGGGACCGGACGCCACACCTCCGGAGTCAAACGCGATCGCCGTGAATAAGGGGGGGGTAAATCTGGTAAGCACCAAGGCCAAAATGTATCCGGGCAACAGAACGTACCATATGCTCAGGCCCGTCACAACCCTGGTCATGCCCAGCGCCACGGCGCAGGCAATACTCAGCGATAGGGCGCCCATCATAATGGGGCGCTTGATGTAGCCGCCGGAAACCTCTTCGATCTGTTCCGTAAGAATCCAGACAGCCGGTTCCGCGCACACCACAACAGCTCCCAGAAAAAAACCGACAAGCACCAGGGTCGGGCCGGTATTGGACCCGCCCAGAGCGAAACCAAGCGATTGCCCGGCGGGAATAAAGCCTCCCTGCACACCAGTCATAAAAAGAACCAGGCCGATAAAGGCGTAGAGAAAACCGAAGAGTTTACGCTTCATCTGCAAGGCGGGCATACGGAGCAGTACCGCCTGGAACAGCAGGAATAAAAGCAGTATCGGCAGCAAAGCCGCGGCGATTTCATGTGTTATTCCGGGCAGGAGAAACAGAAACCGGCTCACCAGAGACATTGGATGCGCACTTCCGTCCGCCCCCGTCTCCGTCGCGCTGAACCCGCCTGAAGAAGCCAGGCCCATGGCGGCTACGGCGGCAATTGGACCAATGGACGCCAGCCCTACCATGCCGAAGCTGCTGTCGTCACCTTCCCGTTTTTTTGCGGAGGAGGCCACACCTATACCCAGAGCCATGATGAAAGGCACGGTTATGGGGCCTGTGGTCGCCCCCCCGGCATCAAAGGCCACGCCGATGAATCCTGGGTCCACAAACGCGCAGACCAGAAAAACCAAAGCATAAAATATAAGCAGGAGCAGGCGCAGCGAAAGTTGCAATACTATACGCATCGTACCCAGCATCAAAAAAAGACCCACTCCTACACCGATCATCACCAGCAGCAAGCCACGGCTTACAGACGGATCAATTGCGCTCACCTGCCGGGCCAGCACCTGGACATCCGGTTCGGCGATAGTTATGGCAAACCCGATTGCAAACACCGACAGGAGAATAATAGGCAGATTGCGCTGCTTGGTCAGGCCGGACCCCACGCGCTGTCCGAACGGCACCATGCCGATATCCGCGCCGATCAAAAAGACGGCCAGTCCGATAATCAGCAATATGCCACCCACAAGAAATTGCGCAAGTTCCCCTGGTCCCAGCGGAGCAATGGTGTAGTGCAACAGCACCACAACCGCCATCACTGGAATAACAGAAATGAATGCTTCGTGAAATTTTGTACGGTAGCTTGCAGTCAAAACCACTCCTTGGGGAGGTTTCAGGCCATAAAGGAAATTTTGATGAAATCTCGATGAACGAGTCTGTTCGTAAAAAGTACTGTATCATAGAAATGATAGCTCGTGAAGCATTTTAAAATAATGCAATCCATATAGATTGACGTGATGAGCGAATGTTCCAGACGTGGGCATGCTCAGTGGGCATCGAGTGTTCGAATCGCGTATTGGTATTGCTTTGAGACAGACGGCAGAGCGGGGTGAATATTTATTTTTTATATAAATATAATATACTATATAACATGATGTATTGCCGGTATTAATCGCTGCGATCGCGCACACCTGCGGCTTGCTGAAAAATTGTCTGTCGTTGTGGCTTGTAATGACACAGCTATTTTGGTATCACGAAGGCACGCGCCAATGGTGGCACTGTAACAGGCCAAATTACGGTCCACGCTTCGTCTGGGCGCTGAAACAAGGAAGACAAATATGGCCGCCAATCGAAAAATCATTTCAGTGAATTTAAAGCAAATGTAAATTTTATGCTTTGGGCGAGAGGCTGCCTGGAGCTGATTTGGAGGCCCGTCACGCGTTCACCCCGTCTTTTGGTTCACAGATGGAGGAGACGCCAAGCAGGGTCTATTATGCGTAATGCTGTTTACACATATGCGCCCGCAAGCCGGCGGAAGAAGTTAATCAGTCGGCGGATAGAGCTGACTATGGATTGAAGTATGGTTGAAATGACTCAAATAAGCATTTATGGCCCCAAACATACGCTCCTTCTCGGCAACACCGCTCCTTTGGTATGCATCGCCGGGCCGTGCGTAATTGAAAGCCGGACACATACTCTGGAAACAGCTGCGGCCATGCGTGAAGTTTTTGCCGAGGCTGGTTTGCCTTTGCTCTTCAAGGCCAGCTTCGACAAGGCTAATCGCAGCAGCGGTGCGGGTTTTCGCGGGCCGGGAATTAAAGACGGTCTGGATATTCTGGCTGAAGTTCGCGAAACCCTCTCTCTTGCCGTACTCACCGACATACACACTCCAGAACAAGCCCTGCTTGCGGCTGAAGTGGCGGATATGCTGCAAACTCCGGCCATGTTGTGCCGTCAGACCGATCTGATTCAGGCCGCGTCTACCACAGGTAAACCTATCAATATAAAAAAGGGCCAGTTCATGGCTCCGCAAGATATGGAACATATTTTACGCAAGGCTACATCCACAGGTAACAGAAACATAGCCCTGTGCGAGCGGGGAGCGAGCTTTGGCTACAACAATCTTGTGGTGGATATGCGCGGTCTGGAAATAATGAAACGCACAGGGCATCCGGTCATTTTTGACGCCACTCACTCAGCGCAACTGCCCGGAGCCGCAAACGGCGCCAGCGGCGGCCAGCGCGAATTTGTGCCGGTGCTGGCCCGCGCCGCCGTGGCTGTGGGGGTGGCGGGTCTCTTTATGGAAGTGCATCCCGACCCGGACGCCGCCCCCTGCGACGGCCCCAACATGCTCGCCCTGCGCGATCTTCCGTCACTGCTGGCGCGGCTAAAAAAAATGGACTCTGTGGCCAAAAAACCCGATTACGGAGAAGCGGTATGAGCATTTTGGCTGTTATCCCCGCCCGTTTTGCTTCAAGCCGCCTGCCGGGCAAGCCCTTGGCCGATATTTGCGGCAAGCCCATGATCCAGCATGTATACGAGCGCGCGCTCCGGGCCTCCTTGGTGGACGGTGTGCTTGTGGCTACGGACGACGAGCGTATCGCCGAGGTCGTGCGCGGTTTTGGCGGCAAAGCCGTGATGACCTCCGTCACCTGTGCTTCCGGCAGCGACAGGATGCTGGAAGCGGCGGCTTCCGCCAAGGCCGATATTTTTATAAACATCCAGGGTGATGAACCTCTGCTTGACCCCGAAGCCGTTAATAACTTGGCACGGACGCTGCAAACATTTCCCGACGTTCCTGTAGCCACTTTATGTTGTCCGATCAACGCGCAGCAGGCCGCCGACCCCAATATTGTAAAAGTGGTGCGCGATTCCTCAGGAAATGCGCTCTATTTCAGCCGCGCGCCCATTCCCCATCCGCGCAATGTCTCCGCACCTGTAAAATTCTGGGCACATATAGGAATTTACGCCTATCGGGCCGAGGCTCTGCAACGTTTCGGGCAACTGCCATCCTCCCCGCTTGAACTTGTTGAAAGTCTGGAACAGTTGCGTCTGCTGCAAGCCGGAATTTCCATACGTGTGCTTGAAACCAAGCACTTCGGCCCAGCTGTGGACACGCCCGAAGACCTTGAATGTGTACGGCGTATCGTCGCGGACAAGGCAAGATCGGAAAACGGTACAGTCGGAGAAAGTATCGAATTGGATGAATATCAGCTGAACGAGGCTACGGGCAAAAACAACACCCCAGATGAACGCCTGGCTCGCATCCGTCTGGTGATTACCGATGTGGATGGTGTGCTTACCGACGGCGGGCTGTATTACGGCCCGGAGGGCGAATGTCTGAAACGTTTTCACTCGCGTGATGGCCTGGGTATAAAAATGTTACAAAAAGCGGGTATCCGCGTGGCCGCATTATCCGGGCGTGATTGTCCTGCCCTGCGCGCTAGGCTGCGTGATTTGGGCATGGATATTTTTCGGCTGGGGCAAACACAAAAAGAAGCTGCCTGCGCCGAAATTATGGCGGAGGCGGGATGCACCCAATGCGAAACCATGTTTGTGGGCGACGATGTGCCTGACATGCGTGCCTTTATCCTCTGTGGGCTTGGCGTTGCCGTGGCCGATGCTCCGGCTTATGTGCGCAATGCGGCTCATATTGTTCTCACCGCGCCTGGAGGAAATGGGGCCTTCCGTGAGCTGACCGACACGTTGCTTGCCGCCCACGGTCGCGAAGATCTTGTGAGCCCCACAGGTGAAGCGCCCGCAAACGGGACAACCGAGGCTGTCGAAGCCGCAGGAGAGATTATCACATGCTGATGCATTCTTCTTCCGCCACCGTTACAAGAGGCCGCCAGGTAATTTTGAGTGAGGCCGAAGCCCTGACTCGTCTGGCTGATGAGTTGGACGAAAATTTCGAACGCTGCGTGAATTTGATTTTAGGAATGAAAGGACGTGTGGCTGTTACCGGTATAGGCAAAAGCGGGCACATCGGGCGCAAAATAGCCGCCACAATGTCTTCCACAGGCACTCCGGCCTACTTTATTCATCCGGCTGAGGCCAGCCACGGCGATCTTGGCATGATGGACGCGCGCGATGCGCTGCTGGCCGTATCTTGCTCGGGAAATACCGCTGAACTAGCCGATATTTTAAGTTATGCAGCCGGATGCAGCATGCCCATAATGGCCATTACCAGCAACCCCCAAAGCCGCCTCGGGCGCAGGGCCGATATTTGCCTGCGCCTGCCCGATGCCGGTGAGGCCTGCCCTATTACCTGTGCCCCCACAATTTCCACCACGCTCACCCTGGCCCTTGGCGACGCTCTGGCTATGGCCCTGCTGGAAGCGCGGCGCTTCACTCCCGAACGTATGAGAGATTTTCATCCTGGTGGCGCGCTGGGTAAAAAACTGATGACCGTAGGGGAAATTATGCATGCCGGTGAAGACATGCCTCTGGTAGCCCTGAATGACCCTATGAACACGGTGTTGCTGGTCATGACCGGCAAAGGATTTGGCTGCGCCGCCGTAGTGGATGAGCAAGGCCTCCTGGCCGGGCTGATTACCGATGGTGATTTGCGCCGCAACATGAGCGATAATCTCATGCAGCGCCGTGCTGAAGAAATTATGACAAAATCTCCCTGCGCCGTTTCCGGCGACAGCCGCATAGGCAAGGCCGTAAAATTAATGAACAGCAAAAAAATTACCTCGTTGCTCGTGGTGGAAAACGAAAAACCTGTGGGCCTGGTGCATATGCACGATTGCCTGAGGAACCGTTGATGGAAAAATCAGCCGAACGGCAGATTCTTCAGCATGTAGTCATGAAGCCGACCATCTCCGGCACCGCTCCTCTTTATTTGCGCCAAACCGGACCAGAGAATGATCGTAGAGTATCCACGGATACATACATCAATATTTTCCATCTGTCCCAATGGAAGCAGGCCACCGAACTAAAAGATTTTATCTTGCGCATCAGAGCCAGAGGCGAAGGTGAACTGGTTTTGCATGGAGTTTTTGCGGAAAACGGCTGCATGGAAATACGTACGCTGGAAAGCAAGAAGGTAAAAAGCGAAAATGAAGCCGTAACCATAATCTTCCGACTGGGCAAATGCGCTGCCGATTTAATTTTCTTTTCCTGGCGGGCTGGTCAGGGAAAAAAATTGAAAATTGAACGGGCTGTTTATTTGGCGGAGGCTGGGGAACGGAAGGATAATATCCGCGCCGCCTTGGTAACCACCACTTACAACCGCCGCGATGATATAGAAAACTTGGCCGAAACTTACCGCAAGGCTTGCTCCGGAAATAAATATTTGGCGGAGCATACCCGATTATTTATAGTGAACAATAAGGCTGATGACGATCTGTCTCATCTGGCTGACGGAGAACAAATCAGGCTTTTCGTAAACAATGAAAATACGGGCGGCTCCGGCGGCTTTACGCGTGGCGCGCGCGAGGCCTTGACCGACGGCGGATTCAGCCACGTTATATTCATGGATGACGACGCCAGACAAACCAAGGAATCATGGTTTCGCACCTTGGCGCTGCTGCGTAATTTGCGGCCGGAGCTGAAAGAAGCCTTTGTGGCTGGGGGAGCCTTTTTGCGCGAAAATCCCACCTTCTGCCATGCCCTGCGCGAAGGCCTGGATGAACGCGGCCGTGCCGTGTGTCTGGTCGGAAAGATAATAGTGGATAAGCCCTCCAGCTTTATTCCGGCGCTGGCCGCTTGCGAACTCAAAGCCAAGGCGGCGGCCAATCCCTACGCGGCCTGGTGGTGCTGCGCCATTCCTCTGGAAGCATTTAAAAAATACGGCTTCCCTCTGCCTATGTTCTGCATCAGCGACGACATAGAATTTGGCCTGCGTACCCGCGTCCCAATCATATATTTGAACGGCATATGTGTTTGGCACCCGGACTTTTCGGGAAAAAGTAATCTTATCCGCCGTTATTTGATGCGCCGTAACCAGGCAATTACACAGGCCGCCCATTTTTCGGCCTGGCGCACAAACCTGGCCCTCAATCTTTACAGGCGCCTGAGATTTTTTTACCGTAACGGCAACTTTGAGGAATGCCTGCTGCGTATCACTGCCGTGAAAGATTTTTTCAATTTCAAGTTACTGCCTAGAGAAGGGGAAAAGCTGTTTCCTCATATTGAGACAAGCTGTGCTACCAAACTTCCGCACGGGCTGCTTAAAGCCTGGATTATCGCCCAGGGGCTGTACTGTATGGCGCTTCTGGCGCTGAAAAAAGCCCCGGAAAACGTTCCGTCTCAGGGAGCACAGAACCTGTAACACGCTATAACCAACACTCTATAAACAAACGAAAACGGTAAAAAAAATAACATGTCACAATTCGCTATGAGCAATCCGGCTGAACCGGCTATGACCCATCTGCTTTTTGAGCCCAAAAAGCTTTACAAGGGGGTGAGCCTGGAACTGGGAATCTCCGATTATACTATTCCTCTTGATAATTACCATAAAAACAGCATCACCGCTCTACAACTCAAGCTGTCTTTTAGAGGACAGGTGCATATCAAAATTGGAGTGTGGCAGGACGGCTACAGTTACGTATGGCTCACGGATAAAGTTATGAAGGGTACGCCTGTAGAGCCTGTTGATACGAAGGTCATGAAGGGTAAGGCTGTTTTAGAGCTAATTGATGCTGTTAAAGCCATGAATGGAATGCCTGCTTTAAAGACAGTTAATGCTGTCACGAAAACGGAATTTCCCGAGGACATGTCTTCTGATGAAATCGAAAGATACACCCCGTCGCTTGTCACCAGCATTATGCCGATCGATATTTCTTCCGTTAATGGCGGCAATTTGGAAATAAAAATAACCGCCCTTGCGGATTCGCAAGTATTTTTTTGCGAAATAACCTCCAGCGGCCTACCCTTTCCTGTATATGAAGCGTCAAATTTGACAACTTTATGCAATTTTATCTTCCCGAAGAAAGACCTGTGTACTGAAGAGCCACTTTATTTTCACCTGCAAGGCAAAACATCATATTTTTCTATCGAACAGCAGCATGTGACGCTCCCTCCGTGGGGCAGTGTAGATTTTACCAGCTATTTTAACAGCTTCAGCGCTTGTAAATGGCAAAAATACACCAACGTGGATGAATTGGCGCTTTCTCTGGATTTTTCCGGAGAAATAGAGGTAGAACTATGTCATTTGGAAAGCGGGGCTTACCGTTCAGAAGACGATCCTACGATAATAAAGGAACTGAAGACCCGTACGCTTTATATGGGTCGCTTACGGCATGAAACGCGTTCCACAGCTTTTCTCCATATAGAGCAATACCCAACAACAGGCATTATCGGCTGCAGGGTGCGGGCACTTAGCGAAGCAACCATCTATGGTGGAGGTTTCAGCACTCCGTGCGCGATTACGCAACCAGCCAAACTCGGAATATCAATTACCACATTCAAACGCGAGGAAGCGGTTAAAGCTTCGGCCAAGCGCATAAGCGCCGCCATTGCCGACTACAAAGATAAAATTTCCCTGACCATAGTGGACAACGGAAAAACCCTGACCACGGAAGATGTACCCGGCACTACGCTGATTCCCAGCCGTAACCTTGGCGGCACCGGCGGTTTCATGCGCGGGTTGATCCATTATCAAGATTTGAATGAAGGTTTTACCCATTGCCTGTTTATGGACGACGACGCCTTTTGTGAAACGGAGTCTATTTTCAGGGCATTAGCTTTCATCGAACATGCAAAAGATGACCGAGCCTCCATTTGCGGCGCCATGCTTTACGAAAATATAAAATTTTTGCAATGGGAAAACGGAGCTTGGTTTGAATATAGATGCCACCCGCTCAAACACAACCTTGATTTACGCGAGCAGGCTAATCTCGTTGCGAATGAAATAGAAGATCCGGAGCATAATATCTACGGCGCATGGTGGTTTTTTCTCTTCCCATTGGCCCATGCGAAAAACTATGCCTTCCCTTTCTTCGTGCGCGGCGATGACATCGACTTTTCCTACAATAATGATTTTCAGATCATTACCGTCAACGGCCTCTCCTGCTGGCAGGAAGACTTCAATAGTAAGGCCAACGCGCTCTCGGTGTACCTGGCGGTACGTTCGCATATAGTGCACCACCTTACCTTGTCCAACCTGCCAAACGACAAAAAGAAACTGGTCACAATGATCAACGAGCACTTCAATCAGTACAACAACTCCTACCATTACGGCACGGCTGCATGCGTGACCTTGGCCGTTAAACACGTTATGCAGGGGCCGAAATTCTTTTTGAACAACTTGGAAATGGCTGACGTGATCCGCGAAATCAAGGAACTAAGCAAAAACGAAATTCCACAACCCATGACCGGGGAAGAAAAAAATTTTGTGTTTGCGGATAAAAACTTAAAGACCAAGATACTACCTAAAGTTATACGTAACTTCAGCTTGCATGGGCATTTATTGCCAAAATTCCTAATGGATACCAAAACAGCATGGGCAATAAATAAAGATTCAGGCGCATTCCCTAATCCCAACAGAACATACTTGCGCAAAAAACTATATATTATAGATGTGAAAAAAGAATCTCTTTATGTATTAATTGGCAAAACATCTGTATATATAAAAAATAAGTACCAACACGTCAAGGCTATGTTGAGTTTGTATAGAAAGTTTTATAAACTTAAGCAGGCGTATACTTGCAACGTTTTAGGCGCGAGCACTCCCCCAGATGAAAAAACACCTTTCATGCGTGGGCTATACACTCTAAACAGCGCATCAGTGGCCACGAGCGAGAAAAAATAATGAAAGGAATTGTTAAGAAAACTATGGAGTATTTTATGTCAACGCCTAAAGCTGAACAAAGTCACAATTCAATGCCTAAAAGCGTGGAAAGTCTTGATTGCTCGAAAAAAGATTGTTGCATTGTAATGGGGGGCAACAAAAATATAATATTTGCCATGGCGAACGTGTTGATAGGATTGAAGAGATTCTCCCCTGACTTTGCCGATGATATTGTGGTATATTGTGATGGATTTAGTAAAAGTGATTTTAAACTATTACATGAGATTAATTCCAATATAATTTTTCAGGACTACCCGAAATCCTTTTGGCAAGATAAGATAAATAAATATACCGACAGTTTTCAAGAAAATCATTTACAAAAATTACGTTCTCATGTCGCGTTTTCTATTTATGAAACCTTTGGTCTACTCAGTAAGTATCATCGAGTTTTATGGCTGGATTGTGATGTGTTGATTAAGAAAGATATAAAAGAAATAAAAGAATATAAAAAATTAGCAATGCGTCTTGATCCTAAAGATGTAACAATGGGTAAAATTTTAAAAAATTGTCCAGAGGGTATAGATCGAAATCGCACTTCCTATAATAGTGGTGTGGTATATATGGACGACACATTGCAAGGGTTTGAACGCATGACAGATTATTGCTATATGTTGACCGCCAAGCACCATAAAAATATGGTGTTTATGGATCAAGCAATAATAAATTTAATGCTACAAGAACTGAATATAACAACAGTAGACATGAGCTATAACTTTAATGCCTTTCCATTTGATGATATGGCAAAAGTGGGTGATGCTGCCATTGTTCACACAACTGCATATATGGGAAAATTCTGGAACAACGAAACATACTATAATTATTTTTCAGATTGGAAAAGTAATAATGAGTATTGGATATCAATAGGGGGAACTCCTTATAAAGATGGCTTTAAATATAAAATAAACAGTCGTTCTGTTTATGATCAATGCATTAGCGATATGCATCAGGAAATTTGGCGAAATGTATATGCGAATATTACTAAAGCTGCACCAGTGCCACTTATTCCATTGCCAAATTTTAATAAGAGTTTTATAAGACTATTTTTGAGTAAAGCAGAAGATCCCGCATATTATCAAATAGATTACAAGAGGCATGACGGCTTTATCATCTCACTTAATTTGGATAAAGCAAAAATTAGTATCGACCTGTTTGACAGGATTAAAAACTATATCACGTCATCTAAGTTTGCCATGAGAGAAGATAACTCCAAAGTGTGGATAGAAAAAAAATCGAGTATAGAGTCTTTGTCGCGAGATTTTTTAACTTTAGTGCAGAATAGCTATTCGCATATATATGAGTTGTTGCACGCACCGTCAAGTGTTGTACAACGTATATCAATAGCAGCGGGTAATGCTTTTCGCCCAAAAGAAAAGCAAACCAAAAATGACGATGTATCGAGCAAAATAATATCTCATAAATCACAAATAGTGAGTATGCATCATGCTCACGTTGAGGTTGTATCGAGAATTATTGAATCATACCCTCTAGGCTGTAAGCTGCTTGTTTTTGGCTGTGATAACGGAAATAATATATGGAAAAATTTAAATCCGAAAGGTGTGACAATCTTCTTGGAGCATTCCGCAAAAATACAAGAAAATATCCTCAAAAAATATCCAGACACTAATATATATTTATACACTCCGGTACAGGCAGGCATCTCTGATTTTACGGATAATCCTCACATTTTTGAATCTCCTATGCCCGAAATTATGCAAAAATATAATTGGGATGTTATTATAATTGATGGGCCTCCAGGAGCTGCTACACATCATCCAGGAAGGGCACTAGTTATTAAATGGGTTTCATTGATTTGCAAAGGAACGACCCATGTATTTATTCACGATTATGAACGCCCTGTTGAAAAATTTTATGCTGACAAATTTTTAAATCCGCCAATAATATTGGAAGAACCCAATAATGCAAAGGGAAGAATGCTGGCGTGGTCAAAGACATAATTATATTATATAGCCTATGAGCTAGTATGGAATAAGCCGCTTAAAGATAATATTAATCCTAAAAACATTAACAAACAGGCAATAAAAAAACTGGGTATAATATGCTTAAAACTGTATATATACATTTGGGTGGGGCAAAAACTGGTACAACATCTATACAGAGCTATTTTACAGACAATAGGGAACTGTTGCTCAACCGATATAACATATATTATCTGCATGATTATTTGAAAGCGCCTGGAAACAGCTGTTTTAATTTATTCCCATTAAATAAAATGGGTATACAATATCTAAAACAAAAGTCAGAATTGTCCAGGAAAACAAACTATAAATCAATTGTAATTAGTGATGAATCTATTTTTAATAAAAATTTGTCGTTCACTGCGGAAGATGTTGATGCGATAAAAGAAATATTCCCCGGACATGATTTAAAAATAATTTTATATATAAGACGAGCTGATGATTGGTGTAAATCCCTTTATGCACAACGCCTCAGAATGAACAGGCGTATACCGCTTAGAACTTTTGCCCAATATTACAAAACACAAGATGGATTACAGAGTTTGTTTTTTAAATTACCTGGTTTTATTGAGCATCTTCATCGCCTTGTAGGTAAAGACAATGTTATTGTACGGCTTTACGATAGGAGTACCTTGAAAGGCGGAAGCAGTATAAACGATTTTTGTAGCTTATTCAATATAAAACTCCCAATTTCAGGAGAAAATATTGGAAAAAAAGAAAATATAACTCTATCGACAGAGCTGTTGCCGTATATTGCATCGCTTGCCGATGGGGATTCACCATTAACAAATAAAACAAGAAAGACCCTTCGTTCAATTGTAAAAAATTGTTTCAACGATGCCGCAAACTGTCAGGCAGAAGAACTAGATTATACAGAATTGTCAAATACTATAAATCAGTTAGAAAAATTTGCACCTGGATACAATAAGCTGTTTGAACATAGAAAATTCTCCTTAAAATGGGATGAATATAAAATAAATGCAGAAACGCACGCTATCTTTGATTTGTTATACCACATATATGATAGTGTACAGATTAATACAGACGCGACCATGAAATTAACACAAGAGCACACTGCAATAGACGCAAATCGGTTATTGGGCAACAGCACAGTTCAAGAACAAACGGAAATGCTAAAAGCACCTGAAGGTGCGCAAAATAAATTTTTCAAACAAGTCTTGACAGGACAAAAAAAGCTACTAAATAAACTTAGTGAAATAGAACAAAGACTAATTGTATTAGAAAATAATAATGTTGCCAATAAAGATAGTTAAAAACGTTATTGATGTGAAAATGCTAAAACATTTTTCTTGCTTTTCTACAGATAAGCATAAGCAGCAAGCGTTAGCAGGCATGCTCTGTCTAAAGTAATTATGATTGCCTGAAGTATTTTTAGGATAAACCGTGCATATGGAGATATGACTAAGTGTTACACAATATTATAAATAATACGCTTTTAACATCCCAATTTGTGCACGACAAACAGTTAAAGATTTAAACAGGTTTACTTTGCGAGTGGATATGCAATGTTTTTGATGATTTTCTCTAGCCCACTTCGTGAATAATTCTAAGATCTTATGGTTATATCTACTGCATCGTCCATATCCACTCAGGCTCGAGTGTTGAACGCCATAATACTCCATGAAGTCTATATGGCCAAAAACACAAATCGCCTAGGATATATATGGACTTTAATACAGCCCATGTTTAGTGTGGCGATTATGTGCCTAATACGCATCATGCTTAGGGCAAAAGCCCCTCGAGGTATGAGTGAATTGGCCTTTCTTATCGCTGGGTTTATGATCTATAATATAGTTACCGGTATAATGATGCGTTGCATGGAGAAGTTTGATAGTAAAAGTGCTATGCTTGCTATTCCACAAATTACACCGCTCGATATTATTGTAGCTAAAAGTATTTTTTACTTTATGACTCAATTGTTAAGCTTGAGCATGTTGGCTGTTATAGGTTGCTTTTTTGGCTTTGAAGTAACTATTGTTGATACGGGGCTGTTGCTATTATGCCTTTTATTGGCTTTTATGCTGGGGTTGGGTTTAGGTCTATGTCTTGGTATGTTGGCAGTGTATGTTCCCATATTACATGTTGTCGTTCCTATATGTAAACGTGTCCTTTTTATGATATCTGGAGTGTTTTTTTCTGTCAGTACTATTGCTCATAAGCTTGGGGAGTATATGCTTTATAACCCCATATTGCAGCTAATAGAGCTTGCTCGTAGTTCAATGTATACCGGCTACAATGACACATATTTGAATTTGGAGTATACGATTGAAATTTCATTGATATTATTCGCTACAGGACTGCTATTGGAACGTTATATACGGAGCAGGCCAAAAGTATGATAAGCTTAAATAATGTAACAAAATATTATAAAAGTAATGGGCGCAAATTCGCAGTACTAGATGGAATTAGTGCAGATTTTATGCCTGGTACTAATGTGGGAATACTTGGACATGCTGGTTCTGGTAAAACTACATTTATGAATATAGTCGCGGGAGCAATTTTGCCGGATCAAGGCTCAGTAAAGCGTACTAGTCGTGTATCGTGGCCAACACGTTTTTCCAGTTGCTTTAACAATAAAATGAGCGGTAGGGAAAATTTGCTTCTTGCCTGTCGGTTGTACGGCTACAACTTTAAAAAAATTGCTTATGCTGTGGAAAATTTTTCCGAATTTGGCGATCAACTCGATCAGCCTTTGAAGGCATATAGCCCAGGAATGAAGGCTAAATTGGCTTTCAGCCTGAGCATGGCTATAGGCTACGATTTTTATCTTTTTGATGAACTTGATTTTAAAGGTAATCGTAACTTGCGTATTGAGTTGAATAAAATATTTGCTCAGTGCAAGGCCGCCTCTACTCTTGTTATGGTTTCCGGAAATGTGACTACTATTAAAGAGCATTGTGATTTAGTTGGTATATTGCATGAAGGTAAGATTACCTTTTTTAACCACATTCCAGAAGCATTAGAATATTATGAAACTGTCGGCAATGAGCCAAGGCAGTTAAGAATATAGTGGGTTTATTCATGTCCCAATCTGTGGATGAAAAAAAAAATATAGTTTCTCAGGTGGATCCGCAGGCTTCATCTGAAGACTTTAAAATCACTGAGCACAAAAAAGAGCAACATGAGGTGGTACCTCTTGGCACTCAAAGTTCTAAAAAAGAGCCGAGATCCACCGATGCGGCGGAACAAGATAGACAGCTTCAGATTGAACGTCGTAAAAAACGTAGAGAAAAAATTTTACAAACCAGAAAAGAGAGAGGCGGAAAGAGAAAAACCGAGACTGAAGCAAAGTCCAAAGCTGAAGGAGACGCAGTTCAACAAGAGATTAAGAAGGGCATAGCGACAAACGATACCAAATCCCGTGCCTTGCCGATGACATTGGATTGTAAATTAATAGCACCAGGCCAATCGCATAGTTCGGATGCCACTCTTGCGCAAACTATTCCGGCTTTTATTCTTCCGGCCACAGAAAAGGCCGCAAGTGTTTATGAACATTTTTTTGAGCCTGAAGGACGTATCGGGCGTTTGTTGTTTTGGTTTGTGTTGGTTCCTACTATTCTTGTTTTCTTATATCTATCTATTTTCGCATCAGATATCTATATTTCGCGAACCAAATTCGCCATACGCGGTCCTAGCGTGTCTACCGGCTCAGACGCGCTGAGCAGTGTGTTAAAAACAACTTCCTCAATAATCAGTGATGCTTATGTAGTATATAATTATATACATTCTCTGGATATGCTGGAAAAGCTTGACGCAAAATTACATATTCGCGAGCATTATTCCGATCGCAGCCATGATATATGGTATCGTTTACAGCGACCTGTAACTCAAGATGCTTTACTAAAATATTGGAAGTGGGCAGCCATAGTATCTGCAGATCAGGAGTCCGGTATCCTTACTGTTGAGGTAAAAGCTTTTTCCGCGAAAATGGCCCACGACATTTGCCAAGGAGTTCTGGACAACAGCGAAGCCCTTGTAAATCTTATGAACGAACGGGCTAGAGAAGATGCCATATCTCGAGCATCAAAAGAAGTTCAGCGAGCAGAGGAACGCATACGTGCAGCCCAGACCGCGATGAAAAAATATCGCGAAAGCACTGTGATTTTGGATCCTCAGGCCGTTGCTACAGGCCTTTACGGCCTGGTGAACAGACTTGAAGGGGATATAACAAAAACTACAGCCGAATTGGCTGAAGCCCGCACCTTTATGAAAGGAAACAGTCCACGGGTAGTCACTCTGCAAAATCGTCTGAAAGTATTGGAAAGACAACTTATGGCTGAAAAAAAACGCTTGGCGGGTGAACTGGAAAAAGACGCTCCACTAAGTTCCTTACTAAGCGAGTTCCAGAGTCTGACCCTGGAGGAGGAATTCGCCCGCAGCAGCCTAACTTCAGCCATGACTGCTCTGGAGTCGGCAAAAATTCAGGCTGGAGCGAAAACGCTATACCTGGAATCATTTGAGAATCCCATATTACCGGATGAATCTCTCTACCCTCGTCCGGTTTATTTCAGTTTTATTTTCATGATTTGCGACATGCTGTTACTTGGGCTGACATCGCTGATCATTGCTGCCGTCCGTGAACACGCCGGATTTTAATGTGGTTCATGGCAGTAAAGCTATACAATAAAATACGAAATACGAGACAGTAACGATGGATAATAATTATAAATCGCTTTACCTTTTAGCGCAAGATTCAATGAAATCTGAAAATTGGACTAATGCTGCTAAATTTTGGGATCGCATTATAGAATTGTTCCCTGAAGACAAGAATGCATACAATCAAAGTCATATTGCCCATTTTAGAATTAAAGATTTCAAAATCGCTCGACTGAAATTGGAAAAAGTGAAGGATATTTTTCCGGAAGATCCGGAAACCTGGATCTGGTTGGCTAATTTTTTCATGAAAAGAAAAAAATGGAATAAGGCGATAGCGCACTGGAATATCGTTAGAAATAAATTTCCAAACAAAAAAGACGGTTTCATTGAATGCTCATTGGCACTTATTGAGCAAAAGAAATATCATTTAGCAGAAAAACTACTTCTTGTAGCAAAAAAGAAATTTCCCGTTCACGCCGCGCGCATAAATGATATATTGAATACCATAAGAAAAAACCGCCAAGGTGGAATGGCTAATGATGCCTATATATGTTTTGCAGGATTTTCATTAAAAAGAATGGATAAGAATGGTAATATTGTCAACAGGCCTACAACGCATTCTCCAGATGACTCTATAAACAAAATGTATGTATTTGGAAATTCGAGAATACATGGGCTCAATTTTGTATCCGATGAATATACAATACCAAGTATAATACAAAAGAAGCTGAATAAAGATGCAGTAAGAATAAAAGTAATAAATCACAGCATTCCGTCTCAGCCAATCGAGAATATTTTTGCAGCCGTCGCAGAGTTGGACTTGAATCCAGGAGATTGGATAATTATTCAGCATTCAGAAACATTGATGGAAAAATTCAACATGTTTAGCCCTGATTACTATAAGGCTATACAGGAATTTTGCCAAAAACAAAATGTTCATTGTAAAATATATTTTCCACCACTATTACCATCTATTTTTTCACCTTCTTCTGTTGAGCAAAAAAAGATAGATAAAAAGAGCAAGCAAATACCTGGAAATATACTTGGCACAGAGCACAACAGAAAAGCTGTTCAACATAAAATAAATATATGTAGCGCATCTGGCGTCAGTATAATAAATTTAATAGACTTGTTCGATCGCCCCCACAATATGGGAGAAGTATTCGCAGATGCAGGACATATGTATGCCAGAGGAAATATAGAAATAGCCGACGCAATATATAAATATGCAATTAAACCAGAACTGGAAGGTAAACGCCAGTATGCATATGATGATTTGCTAAAAAGGGCAGTGTCTACCCTTGGCAAACGCTACTTAAAAAAGAGAAAAGACACATCAAACCAAATAGATATGTATATAAACTCCCTACCGAAGATTCACGATAAATATGATTATACAATCGGTTCAATAGTAATGAACTGCAATCCATTCACTCTTGGCCATCTGCATCTTATAAAAACTACTGCCGCCCAAGTGGATTACTTATATATTTTTATTGTACAAGAAGATCTCTCCACTTTTCCGTTTGAAGACAGGCTTCGCTTGGTGCGAGAGGCAACAAAAGAGCTAGGCGAAAAAGTCATAGTAGTTCCTGGAGGAAAATTTATTATATCATCCATTACATTTAAAGAATATTTTACTAAAGATAAAATAACCAAGCAAATTGATCCTTCAAACGATGTTATGCATTTTGCCTTGTTTATTGCCCCGGCCCTTAACATTACGCATCGCTTTGTGGGAGAGGAACCAAATTGCAATGTAACCAGACAATACAATGAGACTATGCAGCGTATGTTGCCCAGGCTTGGTATCGACGTGCATGTCATCCCCAGAAAAGAAGAAAATGGTGTTGTAATAAGCGCTTCAACAGTTCGTCGTTACCTGGAAGAAGGTAATTTCGAGAGGATTAGTCGCATAGTCCCGCCTTGTACTTATAATTACCTCAAAGAAAAAACTATCGAACAATAGCGTGATATAGTTATATTGAAAAAAAATTTAAGGAGCTTCCATGTCCAACACTATCAACTGTTCCAGCAATAATGCCAAGGTAATCTGGTTCACGGGCCTTTCCGGTTCCGGCAAGTCCACCATGTCAACGGCCCTGCACAGCATTATGCGCGATAGCGGCATACCAACCTTTATTCTGGATGGCGACATTCTGCGGCAGGGCTTGTGCCGCGATCTTGGGTTTTCCATGGCCGACCGCCAGGAAAATATGCGCCGGGTGGCCGAGGTTACCAAGCTCTTCTGGATGGCGGGCATTTATGTATTGGCGGCCTTTATTTCACCGTCTATACAGGGCCGCAATACTGTGCGCCATTTGTTCCCTAAAGGCGATTTCATTGAAGTATTTGTGGATGCACCTCTTAGTGCCTGTGAAGGCCGCGACCCCAAGGGGCTTTACAAAAAGGCGCGTTCGGGGCAAATTAAAGAATTCACCGGTCTTGATTCGCCCTACGAAATGCCGTTGAACCCCGAAATCACCCTGCGCACCGCTGAGCTTACCCCTGGTGAGTGCCTTGATATTTTGCTGTCACATTTGAATCTGCCCATCGTGGGAGCCGCCGCCGGCAAGCCTGATTTTGCCGGTAAAATGATGGAGTTGAGATGAATCTCACGCCCGTAAAGTTTTTCTTCTCCGCCGCCATATTTTTTATGGCCTTGTTTTTTCATATCACGACGGAAGTTTGCCGCGCTGCTTCGCGGCCTTCCGCAGATATGATTTCCGACGTGTCCAACGCCAATTCCATGCGTTCGCCGTCCGGCTCTTCCATAAGTGCGGGGAGTTCTTCTTTTCAGGGTTCCGCGCGCCCCACTTCGGCTATGCGTGGTTATGAGGGCGGGGTGCCCCAGACCGAGCCGCTTTATCCGCAGCAGAGGCTTCCGTCCGCCGCGTCATCGCCGCAGCAATACGGTTCGCAAGGTATGCAAAGCGTGGCTCCCGGTATGCAGCCGCAGCAATACGGTATGCAGTCTGCGCCTTTGGCCGCGCCTCCGGCTTGGGCGCAGCAATATTACCCCGCTCCGGCAACAACCGGCCTGCTTCCGTTCGGGGCCAATTTGTTTATAGGAAATTTTTCCGCCACCTACCATAGTGGCCTGCAGCCACAATACGCCATCATGCCTGGGGATCGCATCATGGTGCGCATATGGGGCGCATTCACTTACGATGACGTTCTGGTGGTGGATCAACAAGGTAATATTTTTATTCCTGAAGTGGGGCCGGTGGTGGTAGGCGGTCTGCGCCAGTCATCATTGCAAAGTTCGGTGCAGGCGCAGGTTGCTTCGGTTTTCACCAGCAATATAGGTATCTACACCAATTTAATGAATACTCAGCCGGTGGCGGTTTTTGTAACCGGCAATGTGCTGCGTCCCGGCCGTTACGCCGGGGGGCCCGCCGATTCCATACTTTACTACCTGGACCGCGCAGGAGGAATTATTCCGGAGCGCGGTAGTTATCGACAAGTTGCGATCAAGCGCGGCAAACGCACCATAGCCCATGCAGACCTGTACGACTTTCTGGTACGGGGTGATCTACCGGAAATACGCCTGCAGGATGGAGACGTAATTCTGGTGCGCGACAGGGGAGCGGGAGTGGCCGCGCTCGGCCTCATCCGCCAACCGGCGCGCTATGAATTTTTTTCCAAAAGACTCAATGGCGGGCAGCTCATGTCTATGGCCCAGCCTATGCCCGGGGCCTCACATGTCAGTATCACCGGCACGAGGGACGGAACGGCCTTCAACGATTATATAAGCATTGAGCAATTTACAGCCTTTCCCCTGCGAGATGAAGATATCATTGAGTTTCACGCCGACAGGCCGGGAAAAACGATCATGGCCGGCGCTACCGGAGCTATTATCGGCGCTTCGCGTTTTCCGGTGCTCAAGGGTACCACCTTGCGCCAGTTGCTGAAGTATGTGGCTGTAGACCCGAATCTGGCCGATACCGGCGCAATTTATATCAGACGCCGGTCCGTGGCCGAACAGCAGAAAAAAACAATTGCCGACTCTCTCCGCCGCCTGGAACAGAGCGCGCTGACCGCCAAATCATCGTCTGTTGATGAAGCCAACATCAGGGTGCGCGAGGCCGAATTAATTCAGGATTTCGTAAAGCGCGCCAACCTGATTCAGCCGGACGGCGTGGTTGTTGTGGCGCATAACGGCACAGTCAACGATCTCATTCTGGAAGAGGGCGACATAGTTTATGTACCGCAAAAGTCCGATGTGGTGCAGGTAACTGGGGAGGTGACCATACCCAAGGCTGTGGTATACTCCAAACAGATGCGTCTGGTGGACTACGTAAAGAGTGCTGGCGGCTTCAGCGAGCGTGCCGATAAAAAGAATGTTCTGGTGGTCAAGCCTAACGGCGAAGTGGCTCGGGCATCCGATGCGGGCATAGGCCCTGGAGATCAGATTATGGTCATGCCCGAATACGATGCCAAGGCTGTGCAATCCACCAAGGATATCATGCAGGTCATTTATCAATTGGCTGTTTCCGCCGGGGTGGTTTTAAGGTTTATGCTATGGTAATACCGCGTTACCTGGGTTACCTGGGGCGGGAAGCCGCTTATGCGGCATCCCGCCTTAAGCGGCGTTTTCCTTCCATTCCGTTTCTACCGGCCCCCAAACCTCCGGTCCCTTGGTGCGCACATTTTTCACCGGGAATGGAGCGCATTCCGCATCTCTCCGCCCTTGTGGGCATGCCGTGCCGCAGGCTGTCTACTTTGCCCGGAACGGAACACCTGTGGCCTTTGTGGGCCAAGGGTTGCGCGGCCGTTGCCGTGTGGGGACACAAAGATTCCCGCGAACGTGCCGCCCGTTTTGCCGCCCGCTTCAACCTGCCTCTGCTGCGTTTGGAAGACGGTTTTTTGCGCTCGTTGGATTTGGGTGTTAACGGGGCCGCTCCGCTTTCGCTGACGGCTGACGAAACCGGTATTTATTACGATGCTTCCCGGCCGTCTGATTTGGAAAATCTGCTGGAACGTGATGGGTGGGAATCGCCTGAACTGTTTGCCGAAGCCCGCGAGCTAATGGCCTTCATGCTGGCCGAAAATCTCAGCAAATATAATCACGCTCCGGACATTCCCCCGGATATGGAGGCGGTTCTGCCACCGCCGTCCGTATATCCGCGCGTACTGGTCATCGACCAGACCGCCGGCGATCTGAGCGTAGAGTTGGGCCTGGCCGACGCTGGCGCGTTTCGCGATATGCTCCGAAGCGCCCGGAGCGAGTATCCGCAATCAAGCATTTGCATCAAAACGCATCCTGATGTGTTGGCGGGCAAAAAACGCGGTTACCTGACCAGCGAGAGCGACGAATCTTGTACAGCCGACGCGCTGCCGCGCCTGCTGGCAACGGATGTGAACCCGCTTTCGTTGTTGCGCCGCTTTGAGGTAATATATACGGTAAGTTCGCAAATGGGCTTTGAGGCATTGCTGCTCGGCAAAACAGTGCATTGTTTCGGCCTGCCTTTTTATGCCGGATGGGGCCTCACCCGCGATCGCTTGTCCTGCCCGCGCCGTACGCGCCGCCGCTCAATTGAAGAGCTCTTTGCCGCCGCGTACCTCAAATATGCGCGTTATATTCACCCCGCTACCGGGGAACGCTGTTCCGCGTTGGATGTGGCGCGTCTTTTGTCCGAACAACGCCGCCGCAACGAGATCAATGCGTCCTTTCACGCCTGCGTGGGCTTTAACCGCTGGAAACATGTCCATGCAAGGGCCTTTTTGCAGTCCACGCGCGGGGAAACACAATTTTTTACTTCCGCTGAAAAAGCCGTGAGGGCCGCTTCCGGACGTCAGGGGAGAGTAATAGTGTGGGCCCCTCGGGAAACCCCGGAGCTGGAGAATCTCTGCCGCCGATTTTCCACACCGCTTTGGCGCATGGAAGATGGTTTTCTGCGTTCCGTGGGCCTGGGAGCGGCCTATTACCGGCCCGGTTCGCTGGTGCTGGATGATGAGGGAATTTATTACAACCCCCTGCGGGCTAACCGACTGGAGCGCATCCTGGCGGAAACTGATTTTTCTCATACAATTCTGGAACAGGCTGGTGACCTGCGCCAGGCTATTGTGCAAAACGGAGTAACCAAATATAATGTCGGTGACACGGCGACTCCGCCACCCATACCCGCTGGAAAAACCGTGGTACTAGTTCCAGGACAGGTGGAGGACGATGCCTCGGTGCTGCTTGGCGGCTGCGGAATTTCCTCGAACATGGCTCTGCTGCGCGAGGTTCGGACCGTGCGCCCCGGCGCCTTCATTATTTATAAGGAACATCCCGATGTGTCTTGCGGCAGCCGCCCCGGGGCGGTGAACGAATCCAGGCTGCTGTCCGTGGCTGACGTTGTGGTACGCGGCACATCCATGAATACGCTTCTGGGCTTTTGCCATGAAGTACACACACTTACTTCGCTCAGCGGGTTCGAGGCTCTGCTGCGCGGTATTCCTGTATGGACTTATGGCGGGCCGTTTTACGCGGGATGGGGTCTCACCTCGGATCGAGTGCGCTTTGAGCGCCGCAAGCCCCTGCCTTCGGTGGATCATCTCGTGGCTGGAGCTCTACTGCTCTATCCCTCGTATTATGATTGGAGCAGCCGCAATTTTGTGGATTGCGCCTCTTTTGCGCGCATCCTTGCCACTGCGGCCAAATTAAAAAAACAAGGCTGAAATTTTACCGGACTATCATGAGTATTGTAATATTTCCCATTGCTATTGTCGGCCTTGCCTGCCGCCTTCCGGGCCGGGCATCCTCATTGAACGCCCTCTGGCGGATTCTGGAACAGGGGGGGGACGCAGTCACGGAAATACCGGCCGAACGCTGGTCGCGTGAGCGCTTTTATCATCAACGCCGTTCCATGCCCGGCCACGGTGTGAGCTTCTCAGCTGGAATTGTTGAAAATATATATGATTTTGATGCCGAATTTTTTGGTATTTCCAGCAAGGAAGCCCAGGCTATGGACCCGCAGCAACGCCTTATGCTGGAGCTGGCCTGGGAAGCTATGGAAGACGCCTTAATCGCGCCTTCGGCTCTTGCCGGTTCCCGCACGGCCGTGTATGTGGGTGCGGCTTCGCCCGACGCGGGCACCAGCCATGCCGACGACATATGCGCTACCACCCCTTACAGCATGACAGGCACCAATCTCAGTATTATTTCGAACCGTATTTCCTACATTTTTGATCTGCACGGGCCAAGCATGACTGTAGACACGGCCTGCTCCTCGGCCATGCATGCCCTGCATCAGGCCTGCCAGACCCTGGCCTGCGGCGGGGCGGACACGGCGTTAGCGGGCGGGGTGAACGTACTGCTCTCACCTTATCCTTTTGTGGGATTTTCCCAGGCCCACATGCTCTCTCCTGACGGACGCTGTAAAGTGTTTGACGCTGAAGGCAACGGCTATGTGCGTTCCGAAGGAGGGGGCCTGCTGCTGCTTCAACCGCTGGATGCCGCTCTGGCCCATGGTCGCCGCATCCACGGGGTAATCCGCGCCGTGGGGCTTAACAGCGACGGCCGCACTCAGGGAATAGCCCTGCCAAGTTCCGAAGCCCAAAGGGATCTGCTGCGGCAGGTATATGACGGTGTGGACATTAGCCCGGACAGGCTTTCCTATATGGAGGCTCACGGAACCGGCACCGCCGCCGGCGACCCGCTGGAAACGCTGGCTATCGGGCAGGCGCTTGGCATGCGTCGCGCGCGTCCTCTGCTTACCGGATCGGTCAAATGTAACTTGGGCCACCTGGAAACAGCTTCGGCTATGGCCGGGATATTCAAGGCGCTGCTGGTACTGCGCGAGCGTCGTGTGCCTCCGCAGATACACATATCCAAGCTCAATCCAGCCATAAACTTTAAAGAACTCAACCTGCGTGTGCCCCTGCGTATGACGTCTCTGCCGCGCACGGGCGGGTTGCCTCTGGCCGGGGTCAATTCCTTCGGCTTTGGCGGGGCCAACGGACATATGCTGTTGGAGGCGGCACCCCCGCGTAAAAAACCGCGCCGTATTGCGGCCCCGGCTGTGGATGCCTCGGGCTCATCTATAAATTATGCTTTTGGTTCTGCCGCAGATCTTATTGACAATCCTACATTTTTTCTTTCCGCGCGCAGCGAGGCCAGCTTGCGCCGTCTGGCTGGAGAATGTGCCGATCTGTTGGAAAGCGGAAATATCGCCCCGTACGATCTGGCCGCGGGCATGGCCTTGCGGCGCGAAATCATGCCCCATCGGCTTGTGGTGCGTGCCCCCAGCGCTGAGGCCGCGCAAAATGCCTTGCGCGCCGTGTCGCAACCGGGCGGCGAAGCGGAACTGGAACACACACTGCCCGGCGGCGAGACTCAGTACGCCCAGGACGTAAAACCGGCCCCCGCACTGCCCGGTGGCGAAACCGAACACTACCTGATCGGCGAGTGTCCCCTGGCCCGTGTTGACTCGTCCGTTGCTCCGACCCATGCTGTTTTCGCCTATTCGGGCAACGGCGGTCAATGGGCGGGGATGGGGCAGAAGCTCATGAAGGAAGACTCCGTTTTCGCCGGGGCGGCGGAAGAGGTGGCGCGTTTTTTGCTGCCTCTGTCTGGCCTGAACTATGCGGAGTTGCTGCGCCAGGGAATTACGGAAGAAGACATGGCCCGCACCGAGCTGGCCCAGCCTCTGCTTTTTGTGTTGCAGGTGGCCCTTACCACGGCTCTTCGGGCCAGAGGGGTCGAACCGGGCATGGTTATGGGGCACAGCGTGGGCGAAGTGGCGGCGGCCTGGGCCTGTGGTGCACTGACCTTGCCCGACGCCGCGCTGGTCATACATCATCGCAGCCTGCTGCAAGGCCGCACCAGCGGACAGGGCCGCATGGCCGCCGTGAATCTGGGGCCGGAAGCGGCACTGGCTTTGCCCGAATTGCGCGACGGACGGCTGGAGCTGGCCGGAATCAACAGCCCCGATTCCATAACTCTGGCGGGAGAGTCTGAAGCCCTTGCCGCTGTCGGCGAACGCATGCGCGCGCAAAATGTGTTTTTCCGCGAACTGCCTCTTGATTATGCATTTCATAGTCAGGCCATGGATCAGCTTGAAGCGCCGTTACGCGAGGCTCTGCGCGGCTTGCGGCCCCGACGCGCGCGCATTCCTTTTATTTCCACAGTCACGGGAAGCGAAATTGACGGTCGTCGTCTGAACGCGGACTACTGGTGGCGCAATATCCGCCTGCCTGTGCTGTTCAGCCAAGCCATGGATGCCGCAATTTCGGCCGGAGGCGCAATTTTTATGGAAGCCGGGCCGCATCCCGTTTTGCAGCATTATATGCGCGCGGCCCTACGCCGCGCCCGGCGCGAAGGGGCTCCACTGAGTACGCTTATGCGCGGTAACGGCTGCACCCGCGCATTTCAACTGGCATGGCGCAAGGCCTGGATTCACGGCTGGCCTCTGCGCATGGAAAAATTTTTTCCCTGGCCCTCCGGAGCTGAAGACCTGCCTCATTATCGCTGGAACCGGCAATATCACGCTGTCGCCGCAACCCCGGAATGCGCGAAGCTGTTGCGCGGCGAGGCGGATCACCCGCTGCTGGGCTGGCGCAAGCCCGGCCAGAATCTGTGGGAAAATACTTTAGATCTGCAAAGCCACCCTTGGTTGGAAGATCATCAGGTGGGCGACTCCGTATTTTTTCCGGCGGCGGCCTATTTGGAAATGGCTATGGCGGCGGGGGGGGTGGGGAAAAAAAAAAGAAAAACGGGGGAAAAGGGGGATACCGCCCAATATAGGACCCAGGACTTAAGCAAGGTATAGCCGCGCA
>JAVBLG010000009.1:0-20731 GCA_031553655.1 Desulfovibrionaceae bacterium
TCATAAGGCGCATCAGGCATAAGGCTACCAGGGCGAACCAGCACCCAACCGTTCTCGAATTCTGCCCGACACCCCAGAATACCCAGCAATTTTATAGTAGTATATATATCCCGCAGATCTGGAACATTGGTGAAATGTACCGGCTCATCAAACAGAATAGAGGAAAACAAAATGGGCAAAGCCGCGTTTTTGGAACCGCTGATGCTCACCTCGCCCTTCAGCGGAGCGCCGCCTTCAATAATTAATGCGTCCACAGGGCTTCTCCTTAAATTTGAGCATATTAACTCTTATTTTTTACATTACGCCCCTAGGGGCTCTCTCCAAATAGCGGATTTTGATTCAAGGGCAAGGAAAGCGGGCCTTTTTGCGGAGCGAGTGTACTCTTACGGTACTCGACCGGAGCAAAAATGCCCGCTTGACGCCGCCATTGCACAAAAGACGCATTTGGAGGCACCCCCTAGAACGGCACATCATCCATGCCGCTCGCCTCCGAGGGAAAGGCCGGGCCGAGGTCGTCCTGCTGCTTGCCGCGGCCCTGCTGGCCGGACGGAGCGCGGCGCTGAGCCGGGGCGTTTTCATAGGCTCCGTAGCCGTCATCGCCCATTTGCTGGCGTCCATCGCCGCGCCGGTCGAGAAACTGCACGCGCTGCGCCCTTATTTCTGTGGAATAGCGATCCTGTCCCTGTTGATCCTGCCATTTACGGGTAATCAGGCTGCCTTCCACATACACAAGGCTACCTTTGCCCAAAAACTTGGCGCAGTTTTCCGCCTGACGCTGAAATACGGTTACTCGGTGCCATTCGGTCTGATCCACCTTGTTGCCATCGCGGTCGGTATAAGATTCGTCGGTGGCTATGCGCATATTGGCCATGGGCACACCCGACTGGGTATATTTCAATTCCGGATCCGCGCCAAGGCGACCGATGATCATTACTTTGTTAAGCATTATGCATACTCCTAAGATTATTATGCAATTATGATTCTTTACTTAAAGTTCTGTTCCATCGCGTCAAGCACTGTTTCCAACTCTTCGCTCAGGGCTTGAGCCTTACGAGGATCCCAGTCGGCCAGGGCATTTTCGAGGCGCTTTTTTATGTCCAGACATTTATCAAGCCCGCCTTTAAGCGCTTTTACCCTGGCTTCGGGCCAGCCCATGAACTTTATCCCGTCGCCAAGAGCAGTCACCATTTCCAGTACCCCACGCTTTTCATGCTTGATGGGCACGGAAAAAGCCAGTTCCCACAAATTGGGCCAGGCCCTTTCAGCCAAATCTTCGCCATATGTCCAGGCGCTGACGCGTATTTGCAAAATTCTGCCCATCAGTCTTTCTCCGTCCATTCGGTCTGCACCTTGAGCACCACCTCTTCAATAGCCTCAAGGCTGCCGACAGGACAAACACCTATGAGTGGGCTGCCCGCGTCCACATTTTCGGCATACTTGAAATAAACGGTGTAAATGGTTCCTTCGGGGCCGGAATAATGCAAAGGTAACTCGCGCTTCATGCGCGACATGATGAAAAGTTCCATGCCCTCATGCACAGTTACCGCGCGTGAGCCGGAAGCCCGCACTTTTTTGTCAACATCGGGGGTAAAATAAAATTTGGCCCGTTCCGGGGCCTTAAATGTGTAGAGGGCGTTTTTGAGAATAATGGCCTGCACTTCTTCTTTGGTAAGATAGTGGCGCAAGGTCAGCAGCACATCCCCGGCTTCGACGAATTTGCCTTCCAGGTCGTGGCGCATGCTCTGCACAACCCCTTTCTGTGGTGAAAAAATCTTTTTAGGATTATTTTCGCGATTTATGGTGGCCAAGTGTGAGCCGGGTTTTTCTTTCCACGTGCCGCCGGGGCCATAGGCCTTGTCTCCCTCTTTTAACTTGGCGAAGCTTATGAAGCCGGTGTGAGGGGCGGTTATTTTTATTTCCTCATAGGGTGAGGCTTTTATTTTTTCTAAAATGGCTGTTATATCAAGCATGATTGACTCCTGACAATACATTCAAGCTGGGCGGGCAGGGCTGACGCATCTTGTTTGCATACTAACAAAATCATCTATTTATAGCATTTCGCTTTTGAAATTATCCATTACCTGAAACTGTTTTTTAAGAATTAAGGCTGATTGTCCTGCGCCGCCTTTCAGCGGCGGCTCGGAACAGCATGTTATTACGGCGGCTTCGCCGCCTAAGTTACGGACACTTTGTGTCCGGACGGCCCTGACAACGCACGGGCCGTCAGAGCATTTCGCTCATTTCATTCGCAAAACGCTCTAAGGTGATTAATCGCAGCGCTTGCACGATTTGAGTACGGCGCCGTGCGGCGGACAAATGCCGCACGGCAAACTGGGCCGTTACCGGTAATAAAGGTTCCTGCCACCGATTGTCAGCAACGCCTGTTTGAGATTGGCTCGTATATGCCGCCGATCCCATATGCCCTGGATATGCCCGCGTGAGAGTGCGTGATAAGAACGGTGATACTTGGGCGGAATATCCATGCCGGTGGTTTCCTTGATCACGCCAGGTCCGGCAAAACCGATGTTGGAGGAGCGCACGGCAAACTGATAGGGCGAGCAACCCAGGAAGCTGGCCACCGGTCCGGCAAAAGAGTTGGTATCATATAGCACCATGTACAGACCACCGCTGTGGATATAGCGGCGCACGGCAACGGTACAGCGCGGCATCTGAATGACCCCGTGCGTTCCCTCCTGAATGCGTATACCCGCGGTGCCGTGCACATAGGCCAGGAACGGATAACGTTTTTTCATGGCTCGCTCGGCGGCTTCCACAAATTTTAACCCTTCGGCCGCGCCCACCGAGCCGCCTCTGAAGGTACCCATGAGCATGGCCACGACCATTTTCACATTTTCAATGCGCGCTTCAAAGGTCACACAGCCGCTTCTCTCGCCGGTAGCCTTCTGCGCTTGGGCTATCCTTTCGGAAAGACCCGGAAATCCAAGCGGGTTCCCGGCTTCAATTTCGGAGTTGAACTCAAAAACCGAACCTGAGTCAAAAACGTTTTGCACATACCATTGCGGTTCCATGGGAAAATGGTATCCGCAATGACTGCACACCCCGGCGAATTCGGCAAAAAGATCAGGCCCCCACAGGTCCAGACAGCCGTAGGCTTGGCTGTTGGGGCAGGTGATGGTGCGATCTTCCTTGTAACGTGGCGAAATATAATTCCATTTACTGCGGCGCACATCGTCCGACCAGGCCGAGAGTGAAAAAAGCTCGGCATTGTTGGCCGCTTCGGCTTCCTTGTCAATTTCCTTGCGCATCAATTTTTTGAAGGGCGCGGCCAGACGCGACTTGAAAAGCTGCCATTCGCCTTCAATTTCTTCGGCCAAAAAGGTTATTTTGCGGCGATGCTTGCGGTAGAAGTCGTACTTCAGCCTGTTCCAGCGGGTCAGCACAAAGTCGGCGCTCATCTGCCACATTTGGGTGAAAAATGGCCGTTTGTCCTTGCAGGCCGTGCGCGAAAAACGCAAAAAGCGCATCTGGCGACGGGCCACCAGGCGGTCTTTGGCCGCGCTGTTGAGGCCCCAGCGAATATGCAATCCGTCGAGATTGGCGTCGGGCTTTCTTCTGCGGCGCAGGGCAACGCCCTTGAAAAAGGGCAGCTTGCGCGTGGAAATGATCACCTCGTCTGTGGCCCGGATCACTTCTTGGCGCACAGCTCGGTAAAAATCAAAGTGATTGGGTCTGGCCCCCAGGTATGGTTCCTGAATGACCTGATCAATATAGCCAAAACTCAGGTTGTCGTCGGCGGTCATTTTGAGGTGGCGGGCGCAATCCTCAATAAGCTCGGGCGAAGCGCGTTCGCCGTCGCGCAGGCGGCCTTCAATGGCGGCCGCGCCTTCGGGCGAAATAACCGAATAATAGCCGTGCGACATCATTATGCGCTTGTCGGCAAGGGCTATGGCTTCGGCGCCGCCCGAGCCGCCTTCGGAAATAACCGAAATAATGGGAACGCGCAGGCTGGCCATGCCGTAAATATTGCGGGCAATTTGCTGGGCCGCGCCGGGATAGTCTTCAATAGGGAACGATCCGGGGGTAAAAACATAAGTGTGAATGGGAATGCCTTCGGTTTCGGCCACGCGCATATATTGCAAAGCCTTGGCATTGCCTTCGGGGCGCACTGAGCCGCCGTTGCGGAAATCCGCGCCGTGGCCTTTTTCCTGCCCTATGACCATGATGGACTGGTTATAGCTTTTCTTGCCGCGGCGGCGGGTAAGAATGGCCCTGGCTATAAGCATGCTGGGGTCAATGCTGTATTCGTCCTGCCCGCCTATTTCCGTGAAGTTATCGTAAACATTCTCCAGAATATCGCGCAGACAAATGCGCTGCGGGTGGCGCACGATGCGTACCTTGTCCATGGGCGAGAGCGCGCCGTCGAGCTTACGTTCTATAAATCCGAAAAGATCTTCAAGATCCTTTAGTTCGGCATAGGGGTCGGCAGAGCTGCCGTCGGCGGCTCTGCTGGTGAAGCTGTCGAGCTTTTCCGCCAGCAGATCAGTGCTTTCCTGATGCTTGTTCAAAAATATGTCGCGCATATATTGCAGCCTTTCTCCAAGGCTTTGGATGCGCTTTTCAATATTGTTGTCCATAGCGGCCTTATTTCAGCGGGCAAGCCGCGAGGCGGCAAAAATGCCCGTAACTGGCAAGTTTGGGTTAAAATTTAAGAATCTGCTCGGTTTTGGCGCGCAGAAACTGTATGTTCGACTTCAATTTTTCCCCGCCGGCTCCGGCTCCTTCCAGCGTCATGCCGTCAAGGAAAGCCACGCCCCTTTGGCGGGCCTCGGCCAGATCGCTCCCCCACACAATGGCCAGAGCCAGGTTGGGGTCGAATTCCGAGGGGATTTCATAGGGCACGTCCTGGGGAACGTGGGTATGCACGGTGAGCCAGGGCTCGTCTTTCCACGAGAATTTATCTATGCGCCCCGACCAGGGGCTGAACTTGTCGTCCGGATCTTCAGCTATAAGGCGATATTCAATGCCGAAACCGTTAAAGCCTATGTCGTCCTGGGTATAGCCCAGAGGTTCGCCAAGGCCGATGCGAACCTGCTCTTCAATAATGTCCACATTGTCACGCCCCTTCACCCGGGATATGCGGGCCGAAACCCCATTTTCCACCTGGATGCGGGTATTAACTTCCATGAGAAAGGCGTCGCCCGCTCTGGTCACTATCCATTCCCAGGTGCCCACATTGTCGTAACCCACTTTGCGGGCCATGGTAAGGGAGTAGTGGGTGATATCTTTCAATACCTTGTCCACGTCAAAGGTGTAGCGTATGGACGAAGAATCGAAGCCGGGAGCCACCTCAATGCGCTTTTGCAGGCCGGTAGACTGAATGGAGCAGTTGCGGGTACCGAAATGCACCGGGTTGGTCCCGCTGCGGTCGGACACAATCTGCACTTCCAGATGGTTGAAGTCGGTAATACGCTGCTCGATGAGCACGCCCTCGTCTTTGAATTGGCGTAGAGCATAGTTGCGGATGCGTCGGAACACCGACCGGAAGAGGTCAATGTCGTAAACTTCCTCAATGCCCATTCCTCCGCCGCCGGCCGAGGCTTTTACCAGCACCATGGGCCTTTTTACACCTTGGTTTTTCTGAAAATCAAAGATACTTTCGGCGATCTTTTCCGCTTCCATTTCGTCGTATATGGGACGATCCGAGCCAGGCACGGTAGGCACGCCGAGGCTGCGGGCCAAGCGCTTAGTATTGATCTTGTCGCCCAGCTCGCGAATTATTTTCCACGACGGACCAATGAAAATCAGCTTGCGATCGCGCTTGGCCACTCTGCGGGCAAAACGGAAATCTTCGGCGAAGAATCCGTAGCCGGGGTGAATGGCTGTTGCGCCGGCATTGTCGGCCACGGCCATTACCTCGTTGGCGTCATGATAGGACGACACTCGGTACAGGCTCTTTTCGCCGCCGATTTGCCGCGAAAGGCGCACATGCCCGGAGGCGGCGTCTTCAGCGGTATAAATACATACAAAGGGGATATTCAGCCTGCCGCAGGCCTTGATGATTCTGACTGCAATCTCTCCGCGATTGGCAATCAAAACTTTATGCGCTGTTTCTTTAGGGCACACCTTCTACTCCAATATGCGGCCGCGCGCTCCGCGCATTTGCGGGCGAAAACGGCAGCGGAATTATTTTCGACGCCTGATGGCGACTTTTTGCGTTTCGAGGATAAGTTTGTCCAAAACGGCTTCCTGCTCCACGGCCAGCCCTCTGAAGGAACAGGCCACTGTACCGTTGGGCAATACTCTGATGATTTTGGCCGTTATGGCCGTAAGCAAGCTTTTTTGACCGGCCAGCAAAGACATGGATAGCGCGCGCCCGGTGCGCAGCCGGCCGCGCAACGCCTCGGGAACAACCATGCAGCAGCCCGTGGCGCTGATGTCGCTTATTGCAAAAAGCTCTTCAAAGTCTCCCACCCTGGCCTCAAGCCCGGCGATACGCATACGGTAAGCGCCGCGATTGCCGGGCGACCCCATGCCCAGAGAAACTTCGAAGTCGGCGAATTCGTCTAAAGGACTCATGACTTGGACGGCAGCAGGGATGACAGTTTTTCCGAAACTAATCTGGGATTATTATTTTCCAGAATCAACCTCACACCGGCAAAGATGATATGCAGGCAGGCCTCTTCCTTTACCCCACGCCGCCTGATTCTGACGGCGGCGGGCAGAAAGAGCACCCGCGCCAGCAGGGCGCCGTAAAAGGCGCTCAAAACCGCCACGACCACGGCCGGTCCGGCCACGGACGGATTGCCCGAATAGCTGAAAGCAACTCGCGCAAGGCAGGTCAGGGCTCCGGCAATGCCCAGGGCGGAGGCCACCGCCCCCAGGCGCTCAAAGAGCATGGCGCTTGCGAAGTTCCTCTTGCACATGTCCTTTATTTCATTATTTTCGGCCATTATTATGGCGTCTTCATTGGCCCCTCCGGCTATAAGCCTGGCGGCCGTAACCAACAACGGATTGACAACATTTAGTTTTTCCAGAGAAGCAAGCCCTTCGCGGCGGCTGATTTCCGCTATTTTCACCATGGCCGCCACAGCCTCGTCGCTTTGCGGCCCTTTAGAAAAAAAGGACCGGGTCGCTGAAGCGAAAGCCTGCCATATTTCCGTCAGAGGAAAACATATGGGCAAAGATGCCAAGGAGCCGCTGACAATCAGGGCCAAAGAAGACAAATCAAAAAAGCTGAATGGGAAAAGCCCCGAAAGCCAGGCTCCGGTCACAAAACCCAATCCGGCGAGAATACCGCAGAAAGTTGCCAAATCCATCGTGATACCCTAATGTAACCCGCATGCGCCGCCGTAAGGCGCGGCAAAATGGGACCCGGACGTTTTTTTCATTCCGGGTCCGCAGACAATCCGAATGTGATATAACACGGTCACTACCGAAGGAACTTGGAATTATGACTCAAATCTTTCAATATGTCCAGCGTGCCGCCGAGTATGTGAAATCGCGGATTACCAACGGATCTGCCCCGGTGGTCGGGATAATTCTGGGTACCGGGCTTGGCGAGGCGGCCGCCGAAACGGAAATTGAGAGCCTCGTGCCTTATGAAGAAATACCCGGTTTTCCTGTTTCCACAGTGGAATCGCATTCCGGACGATTTATTTTCGGCCGCCTGGAAAACACGCCGGTGGTGATGCAGCAGGGCCGATTCCACTTGTATGAAGGCTATGAGCCGCATCAGGTTGTTATGGGGGTGCGAATAATGGCCATGCTGGGCATAAAAACGCTTGTGGTCACCAATGCCGCCGGAGCGCTGAACCCGCGTTTTGAAGCCGGGGAACTTATGCTGATGACCGATCATATAAATTTTACCGGCCATTCGCCGCTGCGCGGCCCCAATGCCGAAGAGCTGGGTCCCCGTTTTCCCGACATGAGCCGCCCCTATGACCAGAAATTGGCTGATATTGCCTTAAACGCGGCTCTGAAACTGGGCATACGCCTGGAAAAAGGCGTTTACGCGGGCGTATGCGGCCCGCAAATGGAAACCCCGGCGGAAACGCGCTTTTACCGCATGGCCGGGGCCGACGCCATAGGCATGTCCACAGTTCTGGAAGTAATCGCCGCGCGCCACATGGGCCTCAGCGTGCTGGGCATTTCATGCCTGACCAATAAAAATCTTCCCGATTGCATGGACGAAGCCCCGCTGGAACAAGTTATAGCCACGGCCGCCGCCTCAAGCAAAAAACTCACCGCCTTGCTGCGGGCTGTATTAAAAGCGGCGTCCAGGGCTGACGCGACTTAGCGCGGAGGCCCGAAGCACTTGCGTTAGCAAGTGCCAGAATGTGTTAGCATTCGTAACTAGGCGGAGCGGAGCGACGCCGTACTCAAATCGCGCAAGCGCTACGATTAATCACCTTAATCGGATGATTTTATTAGTATGCAAAACAAGGTGCGTCTGCCCTGAAGAGACGCCATGTAGTGTTGTGTTTAACAGACTTATGATATAAAGATTTTTGATTATGAATGTGCAGAACAACGGTGAAATCGCCGCCTCCCTCAACACGCTCGCCGCAGTGTTTGAAAATCTTGAGTCTGTGATCATTATAATCGATCCGGATACAAGGGAAATTCTTTTTGCCAACAAAAAATTGTATAGTCTGCTTGGAATCAAAACTCTGATAAATGGTAAAAAATGTTGGGAGTTGATGGCCTGCGGAGAAAGCCCCTGCCCCGGCTGCCAATGGTATCCGCGAGGAGTGGAGCTTGAGTCCAACAAGCTGAAGCGTTGGGAAGTGCATAATGAGCGCCTGCGCAAATGGTTTTCTGTGGATAGCGCCATTGTGCCCTGGCACGACGGACGTTCTGTAATTTTACAATATTATCATGATATAACAGATAAAAAATACCGCGAGCTCGAAGCCAAAAGAATAGCCGGCATCGACACGGTAACCGGCCTGCCCAACCGGCAGAGCATGTGCGATATTTTACTGGATAAGTTACAAAAAAGCCGGGAAAGCGGCTCCTTTACCGGCGTCCTTCTCATAGATGTGGACAGCTTCAAAGACATCAATGCCACCTTAGGCTACGAAAACGGCAACATGCTTCTCAAATACGTGGCCGAGAGGCTGGTGGAATCCATGCCCGAGAATATTCTCGGGCGCACCTCGCGCGACGAGTTTATCATGCTCTGTACGGGCATACACAGCCTGTACGCCATGGGTGAGGTGGCGCAGCAGATCATGGATCTCTTCCAGGTCAGCTTCAACGTGAGCGGGCATATCTGCTACATAACCGTGTGCCTGGGCATAAGTATGGCCCCGCTCGACGGAGATTCGGCCCACGAGTTGATCAGTAGTGCCGACATAGCCCTTGGCGAAGCAAAAAAGCGTGGAAAATCCAGTTATGCCATTTTTCAAGACGGCATGCGCCAGGAAGTACGCAAAAAAGCCAAAATAGAATCGGAACTGCGCCAAGGTATAGAACAAAGACAGTTCGTCCTGTATTACCAACCCATAGTGTCGGGCAAAACTTTGGAACTTACCGGCAGCGAAGCTCTGTTGCGTTGGGAACATCCTACGCGCGGCCTGCTGGGTCCCGGCGAGTTCGTTGATATTGCTGAACAAACCGGGTTGATAATCGATTTAGGCGCTTATGTGATCCGTGAGGCCTGCCGCCAAGTGGGCGAATGGAACGACATGGGCCTCAAGCGACGCAGCGAGCATTTGCTCACCGTGTCCATAAACATCGCGTCGAAACAATTCGCCCATGACAGTTTTCTCAAGGTGCTGCTCGACAGTATGGAAGCTTATAATGTGGCTCCGCAACAGATCAGCCTGGAAATAACCGAAAATGTGGCTACATTCGACTTTGAACGTGTAAGCAGTATACTTAGCCTTTTGCGGGGCCTGGGTATTAATGTGGTGGTGGATGATTTCGGCACCGGCTATTCTTCGCTGAACTATATGCGCAAGCTGGCCATTCAGGGCATCAAGGTGGATCGCACCTTCCTGATGGGCGTGCCCCATGACGAAAAAGCCAATGACTTTCTGCGCTCCGTCATTTCTCTGGCCCACAGCTTCGGCTTTTACGTAATTTCCGAAGGTGTGACCGACGAACGCCAATTCAGACTGCTGCGTGAGTACGGATGCGACATGCTTCAGGGTTTTTTGTTCAGCCACCCCCTTCCGGCGTCCGTTTATTCCGAAATTTTGCGCTCGGGTATAAAAACCAAGCTTGAAGGGCTTGATTCCATCACCAGAAAAATGCTGCCCTTCCTTGGCAATGAGCCCAGCCGCGGCCCGCGCCTGAACGCGGATGAATGCGAAGACGCATCTGAAATGCTGCACTCCGAACTGAGCGATTTTCTGGATCTGGAACGCCTGCAAAAATGTCAAAACATATTTTATCGACTCACCAATTTATATTCTGAGATAAAAAATCTTCAGGCCCAACCCATAACCAGATCATCCAAAGGCAGCAAATTTTGTTCTCTGCTGATTTCAACCGAAGAAGGGAAAAAACGCTGCCTGCAGAACAGCCTTGATTTCGGCAAAAAATCCGGTGAAAGCGGAGAGCCTTTTTTTGCCGAATGCTGCGGGCTGGGTCTGTCCGTGTATGCGGCCCCCATATTTGCGGGCAAGAACCATCTTGCCAACTGGACTATCTGCCAGTGCAAGACGACGCCCGTGGAAAAACGGGAAGTGATGGGGTTGGCCTATGAAATAGGGGTTGAACCTTCGGCGCTGCTGGCCGCCTACGAACAATTGCCTGAAGTGCCTGCCGCGCGCCTGAGCGATGCGGTGAACTTTGTATGGGAACTCACCAGGGAACTCTCAAGCACGGCTTACAAAGCCAGGCAACTTCATCAGGAAGTAAACAATACCGAACAGAACCGTAGGCGCATGGAGCTGATGCTTTATACAGACGCGCTTCTGGACATACCCAATCGGGCCAGATGCGGAGTGGAACTGCCCAAGTATCTGGAGCAGGCGCGTGTTTCCGGCGGGCACGGTGTGGTGCTTTTCCTGGACCTGGATAACTTCAAAAGCATCAATGACACCTACGGGCATAATATAGGCGACCTGCTGCTGAAAGGCGTGGCCGGATTTTTGAAATCCACGCTCGGGGAATCCATATATCGTATGGGCGGCGACGAATTCGTAGCCATTATGGACGGACTGTCTGATTCTTATGTTAATGAAAAAATAGCGGATCTTCTCAGGCGCTTCCGCATGCCCTGGGAAATAGACGGCAAAAAGCACTACGTCACCCTGAGTATAGGCTGCGCATCTTACCCGACCGACGGCTCCAGATATGACGAAATAATCAATAATGCCGACAAGGCCATGTACCGCGCCAAAAAAGACGGTAAAAACGGCGTGGCCTTTTTCAACAATGAACTTGATGCCGGCAAGAAAACCTTGTCCACGGCGGAAAAAATTGTGCGCCAAGCCATTGAAGATGATTTCAAGGGCTTCCGCATTATGTACCAGCCCATTCTGTCCGCCGCCCGCGACAATCTTGTGGCTGTGGAAGCCATTACCGACTTGCACAATCCCGGCCGGGATATGGTGTGGCCGCACTCTTTCACCGAAGCGATTGAAGACAGCGGTCTGCTTAACCTGATTGAAGACTGGGCCCTGACCGCCAGCTGCGAGCAAGTGGCGGCCTGGCACAAAAGGGGGCATTGCCCCCATCTGGCTATAAACGCGTCTGTGCGCCAAGTATGCGCCCCCGACTTTGTGGATAACCTGCGCGACAAGCTGAAAATTCGAGGGTTGTCCCCCTCACTGCTGGAAATAGAACTTTCCGGCTTGGGGTCGAACTGCGACTTTGAGCGGGCCGCGCAGGCCATTGTGGCCTTGCAGAGCCTGGGCGTGAAGGTTATGCTTGACGATTACGGCAACAATTACGCATCATTAACAATTTTCAGCAAACTGCCCGTGGACGGGCTTAAATATAATTCAAACCTGACTCAAGGCATTCCTCAGAGCGCAGTGTGCCGCGCTCTAGCCACGGCCCTTATGAACGGAATGAGAGAAGTGGGGCTTGTTTCATGCATATGTGGCATTGACAGCGAAAACGCCCTGCAAGCCCTGAAGGGCCTGAAGTTTGACCGCATCCAAGGCTCCCTGGCCGGGCGGCCCATGACCGCCAAGCTGTTTGAGGCACTGTACTTGCGAAAAAATGTATAATAGAGCATGTGCAACATACCTTGAGCTACTTACATAAATTATCCTTCTTTGCATCCTCCAGCGCCAGGCAGTTGCCCAGAGAGCAGGCTTTGGAAAAGTCGGAACAGGCGTCTTTGACCTCTCCGTGCTTCCGACTGATTTGCCCGCGCACGGCATAGCCAAAGGCCAGATCCGGGTCGAGCTTCAGGGCGTATTCCACATCGCGCGTGGCCGCCACTGGCGTATTGGAGCGCAAGCACACAAGCGCTCTTGAGGCATACATGGCCGGGCTGGGGTCGAGTCGAACCGCCCTGGTCAGCTCTTCAAACGCTTCTTCCTTCTCCCCCAGTTGCAGCAGGGTAAAACCGCGCATACGCCGCGCCGGGGCGTAATCGGGCGCTTGCGCCACAACAGCGCCCAGAAGTTCCAGTGAAGCTTTGGGGTCGGAGCTGGTATCGTCGCTACGCCACAATTGGGCCGCCCGATTGTATTCGCCCTGAGCCGAATCCGGCAGAGAGGTTCTTACGGAAGGTCGTGCGGTATCGGCATCCGGGCGCGCTTTATCGCCATCGAACATTGCGCAGCCGCCAACATTCATCAAGGCTGCCGCAAGCAGGCATATATAAATAATACGCATAGGCTATTCCATTATTGTCTGATCCGGCATATGGCAAAAGCCGAGAGCGCGCCGGATTTAATTTGCTCCATCGGCATGGAGCGCCAGTCCAGGCATGGTGCCCGTCTTTGCAAAGTCGTCCACCAGGCCAAAAACAAGCTCATTGCCGCAAAAACCGCCAACGCCGATATTCTTTTTGAACTCGGGCAGCCGTTTTTCGAATTCCTTCAAAATTTCCGGCTTAAGCCCGAACATGTCGGCTTGCATCCCATAGCCGAGTTTTTCAATATACAAAGCGTTGAAACGCTGTTCAACCATGCTCTTCAGCGGTAAGGTGAGAATGGGCTTGCCAAGGTGCAATGACTCAGTCATCAAGGTATGGCCCCCGCCCAGAATCACATAGGCGCAGCCTTCAAGATGCCGCAAAAAACCTTCTTCAGACTTGGACATGAAATGCACATTGCCGTCAACGCCGTCAGTACGGTCGTAGCCATAGAGATAGCAGGGCCGATCCGTGGACATTTTCAAAAAATCCACCAGACCGCGATGTATAGAATTGCTCTGATACACCAGAACATGCCCGTCATCGCGCGGTTTCGCCGCTATGACCATATCGCGTAAAATGGGTGGGGCCACCCTGGCCCTGTATTGTGGCAGAACCTGCGGAGAGTAGAAGGAAATAATCAGATTCTGCCGGGTTGGTCGGAACAGGTAGCGGGGGGTCAACCCCTGAAGAAAATAGTCAAACCATAGATCTACGGGCAACTCATGTTTGCAGCAGGTTATTATGTGCTGATGATCAAGGGTGAGGCAAGGCAGCCCCACAATTTCGGCCGCGCGCGGCACAAAATATTCCAGATCCACCATGCAGACATCAGGTTTGAAGTCTTCAATTATTTTGATTATTTCTTTTGTATAGACATTTCTTGACCATAAAATGGGCAGTGCTTTTTTAATTGAGGCCGCCACATCCACCTGGTAATTGCGGAAAACCGTGCCCAGATTGGGGATTTTACGCACCGGAAATTCCGGTTCAAGCACCCGCAGGGCGTCGTCATTGGCCACAAACAAAAACTCGTGCCCGGACAGACGGCGGGCGATGGTGAGCCCGCGCATGGCGTGCCCATGCCCGGTTCCGTGTATGCCGTAAAGAATTTTGGCCATTTATCTCGTGCCGCCGTAAAGTTTTTTCATGTCCGGCCTCTGTATGGTTTCGTATATTTCATCTGCCGCCAGCAAAATATAAAAAGGCAGATCAACCCCCACAGCCAGTGAAGTTTCCAGGTTCAGGGCCAACCGGGATTCGGCCGGTATAACCAACTTGACATTGCGCGGCTTTTCGCCGCTCAAAACGCGCCAGGCGGCATCGGCCGCCAGCTTGCCGTTATTTTCCACATCCCACACCGAATAACCCATCAGCGCTCCACCTCGCACCATGGGCGCTCCGTCTCGCGACAGACTGGGCAGATGGTAGAAGTTGTTTATTTGCGAGAGCAGCCGGGCCGGGTCGGTGGAAGGTTGCTCCCAGTCGAAGCAATTAAGTGAACCCAGATAAAAGGCGTCAACCCCGGCCTCGGCCAAAAGCCTCAGGCCATACTCGCAAGATTCCACGCTTTCACTTGGTATTTCCTGCACCAGCACCTCAAAACCCAGTTCTTTGCTCACGGCCTCCGCCTCATCCACTCCGGCATAAAAACGCCCTTCCGGAACGTCAGGGTTGAGCACGCCAAGTTTTTTAAAACCGACGATTTCATAAAAAACACGCAGAATCAGGCTCCAACGCTCCGGAGACACCTCACAGGTGAAATTGTCAATTCCCGAGTCGCTCATGGAAACCATAATGCCTGCGGCCACCGGCTCGTCAAGAGCCACACCTATAACGGGGGTTTTGCCGTTATTGACCTTTTGCAGGGCGCGTACAGCCGAAGTTCCAGCCGCTATAATCAGGTCGACATTTTTGTTTTCCATAAGCTTGGACGCGTCCGCTTCCAGCTCCGTTGGGGGCCTGAGCCAGCCGGTGGAAAGATGCATGCCTATCGGATAAATGACGGAAATGCCCTGATATCTGGCCATAATTCGTTGGAATGCCGCATAGGTGTACGTGAAAGACCAGTGAGGCCCGTTTTCCAAATAGGCGATACGCACCGTTCTGGTTCTGGCCGGAGCGCCAAAAGCCGTGTGCGCACTGAAAAGAATCAGCAAAATTACGACAAAAAGCCGGATAATCATTCTATAACAATTTAACTTTGACATTTTGCATTCACCTCATAACGGAGGACAAGCGTGGTAATGTCATCGGAGGCCGAATGTTCACCAATGTGTTCGAACACAAGCTTGCGCACTCCCTTGCCCACATCTTCCGGCGCAAGCCCCGACAGCCGTCCGGCTTCGGCCAGCAGACGCTCTCTGCCGAGAATTTCATCCTGCCCGTTCATGGCCTCATCCACCCCATCGGTGTATAAAAGCAGAGTGTCGCCGGGAGCCAGCCGCACGCTGAGGGGCTTATAGTCCACACCGGGCCTTATGCCAAGGCTCACTCCGCTGCGCCCTTCAATCTGCGAAGCTCCGCCGCCCGCCAGCAGCAGGGGGCGGCAATGTCCGCCATTGGCATAATTGAATTCGCCGGTGCGCAAATCAAGAATTCCTATAAACATAGTAACAAACATGTCTCGGTAATTGTTGCGCGCCAGTGTATTGTTTACCTTGCCCATCAGCTCCGCCGCGCTTACGCCGGGAGCGGCCCCGGAGCGGACAAGGGTGAGGGCCACGCTCATAAACAATGCCGCAGGCACACCCTTGTCGGAAACGTCGCCTACGACCACGCACAGATGATTTTCATCGGTCATGAAATAATCGTATAGATCTCCACCGACCTCCCTGGCCGGCTCAAGCATGGCCCACAAAGAAAAACGCGAAGCAACGACATTATCAGGCAATGGAGCGGGAAGCAGATCCATTTGTATGTCGCGCGCGGCAGCCAGCTCACCGGCCATGCGCTCGCGCCCGGCCGTGGTTTCCATAAGTTCGCGCACTCTGGTTCTGAGAGCTGTGTCCATAAAACGGAACGACATGGCCAGATGGGCCACTTCATTGGCGCTACCCCGCCTGGCCAGACTCTCAAGAAGCTCCGAGGACGGCTTTTCGGCCAGAAAATCCTCTTTGGGCACATTACGCGCATAGTGGGCCAAACTGGCCAGGGGAGCGGTTAGCCATCCGGCGAAAAAGTAGGTGGCAAGAAAGATCAGCACGGCCACCGCGCCTATACCCAAAAAGATGGCCATAGAAAGTTTTTCGGCCGGAGCCACTACTTCATCAATGAAGATCACCCCGCCCACATACCAATCAAGCGGCTTCACATAATGCGCCGTCAGCCAGGCCATACGCGACTTGTTGTCCCAAGGCGGGTCAAAAATCACCTGCATATCCGGGTATTCCACGGCCGAGTCCAGAATTTTCACATCCACCACATCCTTGGCGGAAAGCCCGGCCATATGCCCCAAAGCCAGACCGTAGCCGTCGGAGCCCGGAACAATTACCGGTTTTCCCTGCCCATCGGCCACGAAAATAAAACCTGAAGCCCCAAAATTGACCTTGTCGTAACGATTTCTGAGATTTTCGAGATTCCGCGCGAAAAGCACGCGTTGCGCTTCCTCCAAATGGCCAATGTCCGTCCAAAGACCGACCATCATGTCCCACTGTGCCACATAAAAGTGCGTTCCGAAATAATGGGCAGTCCTGCCCCCTTCTCCGGGAATCTGCACCACACACGAAGCGGAACGGCCACCTCGGGCCAGACTGGCCATGGTGGGGCCGACCAGTTCACCCTTTATATCGTGCAATAGATAAGGGTTTGCGTTAAATAACCCTTTGGTGGCGTAAACATGGTTTTCCTTGTAGACCACCAGACTGTCTTCTTCCCGCATGGGAAAAGCGGATACAAAAGCTTCAGGAGACAACTGCCTGCTGGTTAAACCGGCAATAATGCGCCCGCTCATGGCCATGCGCCTTTTCAATTGCAGGGCCTGATCTGTTTTGATTCGAAAATTGTCCCGGTAAAAATCAAGAGCGCCCGTGGCGGCCAGTGAAATGGCTCCCGTGCTGTTTCGCCTGGCTTCAGCCACCATATTGCGTTCCACCGACCATTTGACCAGAATACCGGCCCCAAGGGCCAAAAGCAGCAGGGCCGCGCCTATCAGAAGAGAAAATCCGGCTCTAGTGGAAATCTTCAAATATTTATCCCGTATATCGTGTTTAAATCCACAGTCGGCTCCATTCGCCGACTGAAATAGTCCGCAAGGTCAGCCACGGTTTGAAGTTATGCATTCATAATAATGCTTGCAAAACTTCGCCCATACGTTGCCGACTTTTTCTGAGGCTTCCCGATATGCCAAGAACTTTATAGCGCATCGACATTGACAACATCTCCACGTTTAGTTAAAGTAACTACAATAATATGTAATTTTAGATAGATACCAGAAAAAAATTATTTCTTTCATGACATTTGCAGCCGTGCGCGAATATAGTGCCAGCATTCCCGAAAATATTCAATAGCGTTGCATTTCCCCTTCAGGGCTGACGCGCCTCAGCGCGGAGGCCCGAGGCACTGGTATAACCGAATTCTGGAGAAACAAATGCATATTCTTGTCACCGGAGGATGTGGATTTATAGGTTCCAACTTCATCCGTCTGGCCCTCAATTCCCGCCCCGGATGGAAAATACGCAATCTCGACAAACTCACCTATGCCGGAAACCCGGCCAGCACACGCGATATTGAAGAAAAATACAGCCAGGAACAGCGCTATGCTTTCACAATAGGCGACATAGCTGACGCCGCCCTTGTGGAAGAGCTGTTTCAAGCAAACAAATTTGACGCCGTCATCAACTTTGCCGCCGAAACCCACGTAGATCGCTCGGTGCTTTCAGCCATGCCCTTTGTGCATTCCAATGTCGCCGGAACGCAGGTGCTGCTCGACGCGGCCCGCGCCCAAGGTATAAAACGTTTTGTGCATGTATCCACCGACGAGGTCTATGGCGACCTCGGCCCCGACGATCCGCCTTTTACCGAAACCACCCCTCTCAAACCAAGCAGCCCCTACTCGGCCTCCAAAGCGGCGGCAGACCTTCTGGCTCTGGCAGCGCACAAAACCCACGGCCTTGATCTGGTCATTACCCGCTGCTCCAACAATTACGGTCCCTATCAATTTCCCGAAAAACTGATTCCCCTCATGATCATGAAAGCCTCGCGCGGCGAGCATCTGCCGGTTTACGGCGACGGAAGCAATGTGCGCGACTGGATCCATGTGGAAGATCACTGCCGTGGTGTGATGCTGGCCATTGAAAAAGGGCGGCCTGGCGCGGTATATAACTTTGGCGGGCAGGGTGAGTGCGGCAACCTCTACGTAGTGCGCCTGATTCTGGAAATGCTCGGCAAACCCGAAAGCCTGATACATTTTGTGAAAGATCGGCCCGCGCATGACCGCCGCTACGCCATGGATTTTTCCCTGGCCACGCGCGAGCTTGGCTATGCCCCAACTCGCGATTTCAAAGCAGGATTGAAAGACACCGTGAACTGGTATCTTGCCAATACAAGCTGGGTGCAAGCGGTGGAATCGGGCGAATATAGAACTTTCATCGACGCGTGGTATGGAGGCAGATTATGAAAGCCCTGGTTCTGGGCGGACGCACCGGCTTGCTCGGGCAAGCGCTTGTGAAAACGCTTGTCGACGGTGGCCACGAAGCCGCCGTCCTTGGACGCGGTGACGGGGATTTGCTCAATGTGGATTTCCTCGCGGAAGTCATTGATCGAGAAAAGCCCGAGGCCATCTTCAACGCAGTGGCCTGGACCCAGGTTGACGAAGCCGAGACGCATGAAAACGAGGCCATGCAGTGGAACAGAGCCCTGCCGGGAAACCTGGCTCGTCTGACCAAGTCGCGCGGCATATATATGCTGTCTTACAGCACCGATTTTGTTTTTTCCGGGCAAAAAAATTCACCCTACAAGCCCGACGACCTCACAGGGCCGCTTTCGGTATATGGAGCCAGCAAACTTGAGGGCGAAAGGCAAATTGCCGCCCTTGGCGGCAATTTATGGTGCATAGTGCGCACAGCCTGGCTATTCGGGCCGGGCAAAAAAAATTTTATCACCACCATTATCGACGCCTGCCGCAAGCGCGACTCCGTGTCTGTGGTGCATGACCAGATTGGCTCGCCAACCTATACCAAAGATCTTGCCTCCTGGAGCCTGACCCTGGCCGAAAAAAAGATTACCGGCATTTTCCATGGCGTGAACTCTGGCCGAGCCAGCTGGTGCGAGCTGGCTCATGAGGCCGTCAGCCTCACCGGAATCGACTGCCGGGTTTTGCCCATAACCAGTGCCGAGTGGCCGCAAAAAGCCAAACGCCCTTCCTACTCCGTTCTCGACCCCAGCTGCCTGCGCAATGTCGCGGGAATAAGCCCAAGACCCTGGACACAAGCGTTGCGCGATTATATCTTCAACGCATTGAAACCTGATCGCAAAACTCTTTAGCTCTTCCCCATCAGGAGAAAAACATGCCCCAAATAATCAAGGAAGCCATAACCCATTGCAAAACACTTCTCCGCAACGGTTATGACGCCCATGTGATAAACGCCCCTCTGCAGGCCAGGCTGCTTGAGGAAAATGAAGATAAATCGATTGACATAGCCTGCGAGCCCGATTTTGAAACCCTGGTAAAAATGATTCCCAACGTTACTCAGGACCCCGACGGCGAAGCCGTGGCCATTTTGAAAGAAAACGGCAAGCTCTTCCGATTTTACTCCCTTGAAGTACATGATGCCGCGCACCCCGAATTGGCCCTTTTGCGCATCACTCCGCACCTTTTGCGCACCCTTGATCCGGCCCGTCGCCTGGAAATGCGTCTTTCGGCCTACGGCAGCCCGGTAAACGAGAGCAAGGGCGTTTACGACGGTTTTGAAAGCTTCAAATCCGGGCAGGTACGCCTTTCCGGCCTGGCCGACGAAACACTGCGCCACAACTACCTTCTGGCCATACGCGCCCTGCGCTACGCGGCCAATTTTGATTTGCCCATAGCCCCCAATACCTGGCTGGCCATTGTGCGCTCGGGTACCAGAGTGCTCGACTATGTGCCCGTGGCCGACATAATGGATGAATGGCGCATGGTGCGCGCCAGCAGCATGTGGAAGTTCACCCAGTTGCTGTACGATTCCCACATTCTGCAAGGGCTTATCCCCGAGCTTACCGCGCTGTCCTGCGTAAAGCAGAACCGCGTGGACGACGGTCCGGAAGAAACGGTTTTTTCACATACCATACAGTGCATGAAGCGCTATGCCGAAGAAGATTTCAAGGATGACTGGTTGGGCACTATGGCCATGATGTTCCACGACATCGGCAAGCTTTACACCGGAGAATACTACGAAGGTCGCTGGACATTCTACCAGCATCATCAGGTGGGGGCCAAAGTCACGCGCAAAATACTGCGCCGCCTGCACTTCCTGCCCGAAGACATAGACACGCTATGCCACTTGGTGCACCATCACATGCGCTTCCATTTCATGCTTACCGACAGGGGCATCAGACGCTTCAAGGCTCTGGACGAATACCCCCGGCTCATGGAAATGACCAGGGCCGACATCAAGGCCCGCAGCGGCAGCTATACCTATTACAACCACAACCTCAAGTATCTGAACCGCGCCGAAACACCCGAACAGCTCATTGAGCCGCTTCTGAACGGCAACCAAATCATGCATTTTACCAACCTGCCTCCAGGACCGCGCGTGGGCTTGATTCGCGACGCCCTGCTCAAGGCCCAGATCGGCGGCGAAGTGTCCAATATTGATGAGGCGGAAAAATTTGTTAAAAAATTAGGGATGATGGCTTCGTAAATTTATAGTATGGGGGGGGGGGGGGGGGGGGGGGGGGGGGGGGGGGGGGGGGGGGGGGGGGGGAGGCGCACAGCCCCAAGCCGCGCTACAACAAAAGGCAAGGAGA
>JAVBLG010000005.1:0-52970 GCA_031553655.1 Desulfovibrionaceae bacterium
CCCCCCCCCCCCCCCCCCCCCCCCCCCCCCCCCCCCCCCCCCCCCCCCCCCCCCCCCCCCCCCCCCCCCCCCCCCCCCCCCCCCCCCCCCATTCTCTTCCCCCGGCCCGATATGGTTTGTGGGGGCGGGACCGGGCGATCCCGAGCTTTTGACGGTCAAGGCCCTGCGATTGATTCGAGAGGCGGATCTGCTGGTTTACGCCGGGTCATTGGTTTCACCGGATATTGTGGCGCTTGCCGGAAGCGGAGCGGAGGTTCATGATTCTTCAGGGCTTACGCTGGAAGAGACCAATACACTGCTTTGCGGGGCGGCTCTGGCCGGACGCGTTGCCGTGCGGCTGCATACCGGTGATCCTTCGCTTTACGGAGCCATACGGGAACAAATGGACCTGCTTGAGGCGGCAGGGATCCCTTATGCCGTTGTGCCGGGGGTAACTTCGGCTTCGGCGGCGGCCGCGGCAGCCGGAGTATCCTTTACCTTGCCAGAGGTGGGGCAGAGCCTGATACTTACCCGGATAGGAGGACGCACTCCGGTGCCGGAAGGAGAAGGGCTGGCTGCCATGGCCGCGCACGGCTGCGCCATGGCTGTTTACCTTTCCGCCGGACATGGCGAGGAGATGCAGCGCGAGCTTGAAAAAGTTCTGCCGCCGGAAACTGTTGTTGTATGTGCCCATCGCTTGGGCTGGCCGGGCCAGAAGGTGGCGCGCACCACGCTGAACCGGTTGGCTGACACCATAAAAGTTGAAAAAATGACTCGCCAGACGGTGTTTCTGGTATTGCCCGGAGCGGAGCAGGCTCCGGCCAAGTCCCGTCTTTACGACGCAACTTTCAGCCACGGCTGGAGGCAAAATGTCCAGAACTGAATCGCATCCGGATATCGAAGTGCGCTTTTTCCACGGAAAGCATAATGATCCACGTATAATGGGCAAAAAGCAAGTGTATGGCCTGGGCAGTTATATAAGCGGTTGGACCCCCGACACTCTGGAATTTTTATACTTCACTCTGGCTAACAATTCGCATGAAGATATTGCCGTGTGCGGTTTTTCCTTTCGTCAAAACGGGCAAGAGGCGGAAATAGGCGAGCTTGATTTGCCGGGCGGCATTTTGGACAACTATGTGTTGGCTCCTGGTGAAGAATTGGCGGTGGGCTTTTTGCGCGATTTGATTACCAAGGTGTTGCGCGATAGATTTTTTCTGTCCAGTCCGTTCCGTTTCTCCTTTACCTTTCATCTTGCCGGAAGGGGCAGGGTGGAGTCGCGACCGCAGAGCCTGGATTTAAATTATCCGCGGGGCCCGTTGGGCGATGCTCAGCTCATTCCCTACGCTGGTTTTTTGGAGCGCCGGGCGCGAATTTTTGCCGAGGAAACAGCGCGTATAGCCGCTTGGCACGGAGGGCTGGAAAAGTACGCCTCCCTGCACAAGGAACTTGGGGCGCACAAAATGCGCGATGAATATGGTAATTATTTCTGGCGATTTCGGGAATGGATGCCTGAAGCGGAAGATTTGTGGCTGACCACCGACTACCTCAAATTTCAGCGCCACGCCAATCACAAGTTCAACAGGATCAGCCCCGAGGGCCTGTGGGAGCTTGACTTGTACGACGATAAACTGGGGCACGGCACTTATCACGAGCTGAGAGTTTCCTCGGCCAAAAGCAAGGGAGCGGAGCGCCGGGTTCCGGCTTTTGCCATGTGGGTGTGCCAGGACGAAAACAATTTGGATCAATGGTGCGCCCGTCTGTGGGACCCCTGCGAGCGGTATGAATTCAAACACGACGCCGAGCGCAAGCGGCACGATTTTCCTCTGGTTTATGAGGCTCATGTGGGCATGGCCCGTCCGTCCGGCCCGCCATCGGGAGGGGAGTTCGGCGGATATGCCTGGTTCAAAGATTATATGCTGCCCAGGATTAAAGCCGACGGCTACAATGTGGTGCAGCTCATGGGCGTGCTTGAGCACCCGCTGTACAAATCCTTCGGCTACCAGGTGAGCAGCTATTTCGCGCCTTGCTCACGCTTCGGCTGCCCGGACGATTTCAAGGCTCTGGTGGACGAGGCTCACCGCCTGGGAATAATGGTGGTGCTGGACATTCCGCACAGCCATGCCTGCCCCAATACCGAACAAGGCATAGCCTTCTACGATACCGGCAGGTATTTTTTCCACGAAAACAAAACCCAGTGGGGCACCATGGATTTTGACTTCAGTGTGGAAATGGCACGTCGCTTTCTTATGTCCAACTGCCTGTACTGGATGGAGGAATATCATGTGGACGGCTTCCGTTTTGACGCCGTGGGCAACATGATTTATGTGGATCACGGGCTTGATGACGATTTTTCCCACGAGGGTCGCTGCTTTTACGCTCCCGGGGGAGGCAGCCGTGTGGATGACAACGGCGTGCTTTATCTGGGGTTGGTGAACACCTTGGTGCATGAATATCTGCCCCACGGCATAACCATAGCCGAGGAATTCAGCGGCATGCCGGGCATGACCAGCTCTCCGGCTGAGGCTGGTCTGGGGTTTGATTATCGGCTGGCTATGGGCATACCGGACTTTTGGGGCAAATTCATTAAGGAAGGGCGCGAGATAGGGCAAATGTGGCATGAAGTTACCGTGCACCGCAGCTATGAGCGCACCATAAGTTATGTGGAATGCCATGATCAGTGCATAAACGGCAAGGACGCCATGATCTGGCGGATTATAGGGCCGGAAATGTACGAAAAAATGTCCACTCACACCGATTCCTGGAAGGTTTCACGCGGGCTGGCCCTGCACAAAATGATGAGGCTGATCACTCTCGGCGCGGCCGGACATGGATATTTGAATTTCATGGGTAATGAATTCGGACATCCCGAATGGTTGGATGCCGACACCAACGCCCACCGACACTGGCATTTGGCTGAGCGTGACGACCTCAAATACAAAGGATTGGGGCTGTTCGACCGTGGAATGCTGTCTTTGCTGACCGTAAGATACGCGAATGAACTCAAGGCGCGGCCGCGCTTCCGCTTCATCAACGAAGAAAACCGCCTGCTGGCTTTTGAGCGCGGCCGTCTGCTTTTTATCTTCAATTTTCACGAGATGCGCGCCGAAGAAGGTCAGAGGATTTTTGTGACCCCGGGCAAATATGTGGAAGTGCTCAGCAGTGATGAAAAAGCCTTCTGCGGGCACGGCAATCTGGCGATAAAAGAACCGCCCACGGCCCATTTCAGTGATTCCGGCTCCGGAGTGCTTGAGCAGAGCATTACGGTTTATGTGCCGCCGATGGTTGGGCTTGTTTTGTTTAGGGAATAGCAGGCGGAGTGGTCGGTTATAGTTTGAAATATTCACGAATTGTTTTAAAATATTGTTGACATAATTCCTGCCATGTGCCACTTTTCACAAAGTGCCATGTAGTAAAGGCAATCGCGTAACAGCACCTTTAACGATTGGAGTTACACATGAAGGTAGTGAAAACTTTCTGCGCCGCCCTGCTTGTTCTGGCCATGGCGGCTCCGGCTTTTGCGGCCGACAGCTACGGCCGGGCCGTGGCTTATGACAAAGACAGCAAAAAAATAACCGTTATTGAAGACAAACTTGGCTGGAGCAATCCGGCGCGTCCGGAGTTTACCGTGCTGCCGGCTAAAGAATTTGTTCTGCCCGCAGATCCCGGCGCGATGACCCCCAAGGTGGGCGGCAGGTTGCGTATCGATCTGGAAAAGAAAGAAATCATCATCTACAACCCGGCCACCAAGACCATAGACAATTTCGCCGTGGAAATAGTTGATCGCAAAGACGGTATTACCCCCGATGATCCGGCGGTAAAGGGCAAGACCTTCCCGGTGGTGAACAAGGAAAAGAGCGAAGTCACCATCTATTCCCCCCGCCAGAAGAATGTATGCACCATAAAGGTACCCGCCAAGTATATGGAAATGAACCTGCCCACCCATGTGTGGGATAATGCCAACGACGTCAAGATCACCTATACTGAACCCGGCAAGGCGACTGGCTTTACTAATATCACCAAGTCCAAGTAAGGGCCACCGTTTCCAAAGCGACTTTTGCCCTCCGACTTTGTCAAATTAAAATTCCGATCCGGGGATGAACTGAAGAAGTTCTATCCCCGGATCGGAATCTTAATTTTCCGCGCCGTAGGGCAAAATTCATCTTTGGAAACGGCGGCCTTTGGGATGTCGTATTTCGTAAAATTGTATTGCCACCAAGGCGCGATAGGGCTACAAGGGGATTAAAATTCCATAGGAGACTTTATCATGAGTGAAGTAGTCTTTACCCCTAATGCCCCCGCGCCGATCGGACCCTATTCCCAGGCCATCCAGACTGGACGTTTGCTGTTCGTTTCGGGCCAGATTCCGGTCGACGCCGCCACTTCCAAGGTGGTGGACGGCGATGTGGCCGCCCAAGCCCGGCAGTGCCTTAAAAATATGAAAGCCGTGCTTGACGAAGCCGGGGCCAGCGTTTCCAATGTGGTTAAAACCACCATTTTCCTGGTTGATATGGCTGATTTTGCCGCAGTGAACGCGGTTTACAAAGAATTTTTCGAACCCAACGCCCCAGCTCGCTCCTGCATAGCCGTGCAGGCCCTGCCGCTTGGCGTGCGTGTTGAAATTGAAGCCATAGCCGACCTTACCTCCAAGCTTTATATAGTGTAGAGGTAACCCCCCCCAAGTATTTAAAGATTTTTTTATAGTTTAGAAGCTTTGTATGCAAAATTTACTTTTGTCTTTATAGGCCAGCGTATTCCTACGTATCCGCGCCATTGGCTGATATGCGGCCTTTGCGGCTTTTGTGGCGCAATTTCAAGGGTGGACAGACCTCGACAAAAAATGCTATCTGTCAAGATGCTTTTTCGCTGACACCGGGAACGGTATGCAAAATGCTGCCGTTCCCGCCTTTGTATCAGACCTTTGTAATGCTTCGCTATACGCTCTTGGGGGGATACCCACTTATGAAACATTTTTTTGTCCGTCTTCCTGCTTTCGCAGGTCTGCTTCTTGCTCTGGCCATGCTCGCCGCCTGCTCCAATGACAAAAAGGGATCGCAGCAGGCCCCGCCTCCGCCGCTGGTGACGGTCTTCCATGTGGAAGCCAAGGAACACCCCATGCCGGCCGAATACCAGGGGCAAACCCAGGGGTCGCGCGCCGTTGATGTGCGCTCCAGGGTGTCCGGGATAATTGAAAAACGCCTCTACGACGAGGGCAGCTTTGTAAAGGAAGGGCAACAGCTCTTCCAGATTGAGCGCGCCCAGTACGAGGCTGTGGTGCAGGAAGCGGCCGCCCAGCTTGACCGGGCCACCAGGGAGTGGAACCGCATTCGCCCCCTGTACGATAAAAATGCCGTGAGCCAGAAAGACCGCGACAATGCGCGTTCGTCATTCGACAGCTCCACGGCCGCTCTGCGCAAAGCCAAAATAGACCTTGATTATTGTCAGGTTCTCGCCCCTGTGTCCGGTTATACCGGCAAGGAAAATTACACCGTGGGCAACCTGGTGAACCAGAATACCCTGCTCACCACTGTGAATCAGACCGATCCTTTGTATGTGAACTTTTCCATTCCCGGCGCCGACGTTATGCGCGCGCAGGCTCTCGTGGCCTCCGGGCGGATGACGTTGCCCAAAAGTGGAGAGGCCGGGGCCAAAATCAAACTGCTCGACGGCCGCCTTTACGAAGGCGACGGTCTGGTCACCTTTATCGACAGCCAGGTGGACCCCAGTACCGGTGTGGTAAAGGCCAGAGCCGAATTTCCCAATAAAGACGGCAAAGTGCTGCCCGGCCAGTTCGTACGCGTGTATGTGGAAGCCGGAATGCTGCAAAACGCCATACTTATTCCGCAAAAATCCGTGCTGATGACCCAGCAGGGCAATCTGGTAATGGTGGTAGGCGCGGACGACACTGTGCAGCCGCGCACAGTGAAGTTCAGTTCCACCATCGGCAATATGTATCTGGTTGATGAAGGGCTCAAGGGCGGAGAACGCATTATTCTCGAAGGGCTGCTCAAGGCCCGACAGGGCGCCAAGGTGCGCGTGGAACAGCCTGCTCCGGCTCAAGGCGCTGCTCCGGCCGCACAGGGCGGAGCGGCAAAGCCCGCCGCAGGTTCTTCAGCCGCTCCCGCGGACCAAGGAAAAAAGTAGGTGAAGCTCCATGACTGAACCAGGATTTTTTCTAAAGCGACCTATTTTTTCGACTGTTATATCCCTGCTTATCCTTTTGGTCGGCGGTCTGGCGCTCAAGGCTTTGCCTGTGGCCCAGTACCCCGACCTCATTCCTCCGCAGGTTTCCGTTACCGCCTATTACCCTGGCGCTTCTGCCCAGACCATCGCCGAAACCGTAATCGCGCCCATGGAAGTGCAGATTAACGGCGTGGAAAATATGCTGTACATGTCTTCCCTGGCCGCCTCGGCCAGCGGCAGCGCCACCATCAACGTTTATTTTAAACTGGGAACCAACCCGGATATTGCGCTTGTTAACGTCAATAACAAGGTGCAGTTGGCCCAAACCCAGTTACCGGAAGACGTGCGCCGACAGGGTGTGACCGTGGTCAAAAAGTCCCCGGCTATGCTCCAGATCATTTCCCTTTATTCCCCTGATGGCCGCTACGACGACATTTACCTGCACAACTACATGCAGGCTAACGTGGTTGACGTGATGAAACGCCTGAAAGGCGTGGGCGACTGTACCATTTTCGGGTCAACCGACTACTCCATACGCATCTGGTTGTACCCGGACAAATTGGCTCAGTACAAGCTCACCCCCAACGACGTCAGCAAGGCTGTGCAGGATCAGAACGCCCAGTTCGCACCCGGGCGCGTGGGTGACGTGCCCGCCCTGCCCGACACCCAGTTCACCTGGCAGATTGACACCCAGGGCCGCCTGCTTGAGCCCGAACAGTTCGCCAATGTGATCATCCGGGCCGAAAGCGACGGATCTCTGCTGCGGGTTAAAGACGTGGCCAGGGTAGAGCTGGGCGGCAAAGACTACAGCGTTATCACCAGGCTTAACGGCAGGGTGGCGCGTATGGCCGGGGTTTACCTGCTGCCGGGCGCCAACGCTCTTGAAACCGGTGATCTGGTGGAAAAAACCATGGCTGAAATAGCCACACGCTTCCCCGAAGGCGTGGAATACGGCATACCGTTCGACACCAACCGCTTTGTGCGCGCTTCAATTCAGGAAGTGGTGCATACCCTGATTGAAGCCAGGGTGCTGGGGTTTATAGTCGTGTTCATCTTCCTGCAAGACTGGCGGGCAACGCTCATTCCGTGCCTGGCCGTGCCGGTGTCCATTGTGGGCACCTTCGCGGGTATGTACGCTTTGGGATATACAATCAATACATTGACATTGTTCGGGATGGTGTTGGCCATCGGCATTGTGGTGGACGACGCCATCGTGGTGCTTGAAAACGTGGAGCGCATTATGTCCACGGAGCACCTCTCGCCCACTGAGGCCACGGCCAAGGCCATGGGCGAAGTTACCGGGCCAATCATTGCCATTGTGCTGGTGCTTTGCGCCGTGTTTATTCCCGTATCGTTCATGGGCGGGCTGGCCGGGCAGATGTACAAGCAGTTCGCCATTACCATATCGGTTTCGGTGGTGCTCTCGGGCATTGTGGCTCTTACCCTCACCCCGGCGCTCTGCGCGTTGCTGCTGCGTCCGCATGACCCCAACCACAAGCCTAATGCCTTTTTCCACTGGTTTGACTGGGTATTCGGCAATCTTACTCACCGTTACGTGCGCCTGGTGCGCAGTGTGAAAGATCACGGCTTTGTTTCCATTATCGTGTTCGGCGCGATGATGATTGCCGTGGCATTTCTTTTCCGCATTGTGCCAACCGGCTTGGTTCCCGACGAAGACCAGGGGTACGTGCTGGGGTTGGCCATTCTGCCCGACGGTGCCTCCAGAGGACGCTCCGAGTCGGTTATGGGAGACTTCTCCGATAAACTGCTGAAAGATCCTTCTGTAGAAAACGTGGTGCAAATTTCCGGCCTGGATGCAACATCATTCAGCACCAAGAGCAACTACGGCTCGGCCTTTATTATCATGAAAAACTGGGACGCGCGCAAAACGCCCGATCTGGCCTCCACCGCGCTGACCCGGAGAATATACGGTATGGGGCTCAACGAGCCCGATGGCCTCATTTTAGGCTTTAACCCGCCGCCCATCACCGGCATGAGTTCCACTGGCGGCTTCGAGGCCTACATTCAGAATCGCGGTACCGGTTCACTCGAAGATCTGGCCCAGTGGAGCAATAAAATGCTGGATGCTGCCAGAAAACGGCCGGAAATAGGCTCCGTTCAGAACCTGTTTACTACCAACTCCCCGCAGTTGTTCATCAACTTGGACCGGGAGCGCACCAGGGCTCTTGGCGTGAACGTTTCAGACGTGTTTTCGGCCATGCAGGGTACCTTCGGCGCTACTTACATAAACGACTTCAACCGAATCGGCCGTACCTTCCAGGTGCGCATGCAGTCCGACGTGAATTACCGTATGCTGCCCGAGCAGATACGTGAAGTCTACGTGCGCAACAACAAGGGGGACATGATCCCAATTGAAGCTCTGTTCAGTGTTGAACGCCGAGTTACCCCGCAGGTGGTGGAACGCTATAACATCTTCCCATCGGCCCACATCATGGGCGGCCCTGCTCCGGGATATTCCTCGGGACAGGCCCTAAACGCCATGGAGGAAGTGGCTCAGGAAGTGCTGCCTCTGGATTACACTCTTGGTTGGGCAGGCACAGCCATGCAGGAAAAACTGGCTTCGGCCGACACTACGGTTATTTTTATATTGGCTCTGGTCATGGTCTTCCTGATTTTGGCCGCCCAATATGAAAGCTGGTCGCTGCCCATTGCGGTGCTCACCGCCGTGCCTTTCGGAGTGTTCGGGGCCATTGTGGCCACATGGGGAAGAAGCCTTTCCAATGACGTGTATTTTCAAGTTGCCTTGGTTACGCTGGTGGGCCTGGCAGCCAAAAACGCCAGTCTGATTGTGGAATTCGCCGTTGAGGCCTGGCGCGGCGGGCGTAGTCTCGACGTGGCGGCCATGCATGCCTCGCGTCTGCGTTTCCGCCCCATTGTGATGACTTCGTTGGCCTTTATCATGGGCTGTGTGCCCTTGGCCATAAGCTCGGGGGCGGGCGCCAACAGCCGTCATGCCATCGGCACCGCCGTTATCGGCGGCATGCTGGCCGCAACCTGCATCGCCACCGTTTTTGTGCCTTTCTTCTTCAAGTACATAATGAGTATATCCCTTAAACTCAGGGGACAGAAAGACCCTTACGCCGAAAGCACGCGTGCGGGTGACTAAACCGAGGTGATCTGATAATGAGAATAAGAACGGCATATTTACCGGGCCTTGGCCTTTTGCTGGCCCTGATGCTTTCTTCCTGCTCGTTCGCGCCCAAGTACGAGCAGCCCGGAATGGATATTCCGGCCGAATGGCGCATCATAGATTCCGGCGACTCGCGTATCTCCACCAAATGGTGGGAACGCTTTAGCGACCCGGTTTTGAACGCCATGGTGGAAGAGGCGTTAAAGAACAACCAGAACATTGAGGAGTCGCTGGCCAAGGTTGATTCTTCGCGCTACCAGCTCTACCAGGCGACATCGTCTTTCCTGCCCACCGTTTCGGCCAATGGCAGCGCCGGGGCCACGGGAAGTTCGCTGGAGACCTCACAGGGCTCGGCCCTGCCCTCGCGTTCCAACTCCGCGTATCAAGGTAACCTTTCGGCTGCCTGGGAGCTGGATTTGTGGGGCAAGTACCGCAACACCTATACGGCTCTGTCCGACATGCTGTTGTCCACTTCGGCCGGTTACTACGGAACCCTACTTTCCGTGGCCGGGCAAACATCCATGGGTTATTTCTCTTTGCTGGGTTACGATTTGCAACTCCAGATAGCCAGAAATACACTCAAAAGCCGCGAAGCCGCGCTGAAAATTTACTCCAGTCGCTTCAGTCAGGGCGATATTACCGAGCTTGACTGGCTGCGGGCCAAGTCTGAAGCCGAGGTGGCCAGAGCCCAGTTGCATACTGCCACTGTGAACGTGGACAAGGCCGAAGCTTCCTTGGCCGTTATGCTTGGGCGTTCGCCGCGTGACATCATGAGCCGCAGCATGGAACGGGGTATTAAAATAGAAAAGATGCCTTCTCCGCCGATTCTTCCGTCAGGCATTCCGTCGGAAGTGCTGCTGCGCCGGCCGGACATCCGCGCCGCCGAATACACGCTTATGGCGTACAATGCCAATATTGGCATTGTACGTGCCGATTATTTCCCGTCTATCTCTCTTACCGGATCCATAGGCACCTTCAGCACAAGATTCAACCAACTGTTCAGCACGGCCTCCGGACAGTGGAGCTATGGGGTGCAGGGCGTTATGACCGTGCTGGACTTCGGGCGCACCTGGTATCGCGACAAGGACGCTCAGGCGCAGAAAGACGCGGCAATCGCCATTTATCGCTACACAGTGCAGAAGGCCTTTGAAGACATACGTACCTCGCTGACCAGGCAAAGGGAAGCCGACGCCATTGTGCGCAGCTATAAGGCCCAGGTAGACAACCTGCAACGGGCCACCTCGCTGGCGCGGACCAGATATGACAACGGCTATTCCGATTATCTGGAAGTGCTCGACACCGAAAGGCAGCTTTTTGCCGCTCAACTGCAATGGGCCAATTCACTTACCGACAGGCTCAATGCCGTTGTGTCGGTATGTATGGCCTTTGGCGGCGGTTGGGAAGATATTCAGGAAGTTCCGCGCAGAGCGGAAGAGAGCACAAAGGTCAAGGCGGAAAAATAGCGGTGAGCCGTAAGGTCTGCTTTATAAAGAGTCTTTCGAACAGCGAATTTTAAGCCAATTAGACAAAAGACGCATTTGGTGCGGCTTACTACCTCTCTCTCGCGCATAAGGCCGGGGGAGAGGTTTTTTGTATATCGGAGTGTTGCATAAATTTTTTGAGCTGTAACATGATAATTTTATTAGTATACAAAATAAAATGCGTCACCTCTGAATATCAGTCTCAAAGTACTTGCCATAATGCGGGTTTATTTTTAAGTTTGTACAGATGCTGAAGCGGGCGCGAGCTTTTGGTCCGCTTATGTCGGGCCGGAGTGTTTAGTTACTGGCAGATCTGTTTCGGAGTTTGGAATTTCAGCCGGATGGCAGCATTATATGAGCCAATCACAATTCATTTATTTGGGGCTTGCAGCTTTGTGCGCGCTATGCCTGCATGGGAACTCCGGAGCCGTTGCAGCCTCCGGGCAGTATCCAGATGCGGCGGCTTCCTCAAAAAGTAGTACAGCCACTCCTGTTTATGGGAAGGATGGAAGAATTTCCAAAGCACAACCCTGGGTTTTTGAGCCGGCAAAATCTGGACAGCGCGCGCAAAAATTTTCGCTCAGCCAAAAAGCTGGGGCTGCGGCCTTTGGAAAAAACAAAGGAAACCAGGTTAATATCAAATCAGTAACGTCCGAACCATGGACTCCTCCGCCACAAAGCAAGGACGCCATGCAAGTGCGCCTTGGCGAACATATGAATTTGCATGGTGATGTGAACAGTCAGACTGTAACCTGGAAAGAGAATCACGTTTTCGACGACAAGAGCGGCACGGATATGGCCTTTCGCGAGCAGCGCCACAAAGTGGGGGCGTATGCCGAGGTGAAAGACAAAAATCTCAGCGTAAGTGCCGGGCCGGAATACACCTTTGACTCCGAGCGAATTGAAATGGGACGGGTAAAGAATGAGCAGGAGAACAGCAGGCTGGGGCTGGGGCTGCAATTGCAGTTAGGTTTTTAGGAGTTGACTTGCTTACTTAATGTGGTGCAAGCGGCAGACGCATGGCCGTCCGGTTTTCCAACCCTTTGCTTAATTCCTCCAGTAGAATTTCTCGAATGGCGCTCGGTTGTTCTGTTTCGGAAATTATCGCAAATCCCAACTTGGCGTAGAATGGCGCGTTCCATGGAATATGCGCGAAGGTAGTCAGGTACAGGGCTTCTATGCCACGATTGCGCACGGCAGCCGCAATATGCAAAACAAGCGCTGTGCCGATGCCTTTGCGCCCGTGATCGGGATGCACGTCCATTTGAGCCAACAGGGCAAGGCCATGAGCAAGTTGTAAAAGGCCATAGCCAACTGTATAGCCGCTCGCGTCAGTGGCAACCCAAAGATTGCCCGCCTTCATTGCTTCAACAAGCGTAACTTCAGGCAAGCATTCAGAGAAAATGTGTTCCGGTATGGAGCCTGGAGTAAAAATTTTTGCCGCCGCCAATTCGATGCCGTTCAAGAATTGAATATGAACCGGAGCGGCAACCTGTATATTGTACCCGCATGGGATATGTGTATGCCTATCCATATAATTTCACATCTGTCAAAATTGTTTTTTCCGAGTAGACTGGAGATGCTGGTATATCTCTTTACCATAGGATATGGAATAGGCATGTCGAAGAAAAGCCTTGCAAAAAGCACTTGCCCCCTTCTTTGGGGAAGAACCATAAAAAATTAGGGGTTACGACTTTCATCGTAACCCCTTGTAATTTCTGGTCGGGATGAAAGGATTTGAACCTTCGACCCCTTGAACCCCATTCAAGTGCGCTCCCAGACTGCGCTACATCCCGACACAAGAGAAGACTATACCCGCACTGGCCGATTCTGTCAAAGGATATTTGCAGATGGTATGAATATTGTTTGTTAACATGATGTTTTTTCGATATTTATTTTTATAAGCGTTATATGGTTTACTCTTATGGTACTCGACCGGCGCAAAAAAACCTTAAATCCGACGGCAGTCGCGCGGCGTGCCGCGCCACGGTCAACCAACGGCGAACAGACGGCGACCTTAAAGCTGACGGCAGTCGCGCGGCGTGCCGCGCCTTTGAGCCGTCACGCCGCGCCGGTCGGGCTTCGCCCGCCGGCATGCGATGCGGCGTTGTGCGGCGGATAAAAGACGCATTTGGAGACAGCCCCTAATATTTCCACTGCAAAAGACGGACAGAATTCAGCACTATCAGCAACGCCCCGGCATTATGAGCCAAAGCGCCAACTACCGGTCCCATAAGCCCCATAGCCGCAAGAACAACCGTAATAATATTCAGAATCATGGACATAGCAATGTTGATTTTGATGGTAAAGACTGTTCTTCTTGCCAACATTATGAGTTGAGGCAGCTTTTTTATGTCGTCTTGAACTAAAACGGCATCAGCGGCGTCCACAGCAATGTCGCTTCCAACACCGCCCATGGCCAGGCCCACGCAGGCCGCCTTCAAGGCCGGAGCGTCATTAATCCCGTCACCGACCATGCAGACGTTTTCAGAACCTAATTTTTGAAGTTCGTTTTTGATAATGTTTACTTTATCTTCCGGCAATAATTCGGCTTTAACTTGATTGATGCCCGCCGCTTCGGCAATATTTTTCGCGGCCTGGGCATTGTCGCCCGTCATCAGAGTGGTCCAGACCTTTTCATAATGAAGCCTGCGCACAGTTTCTTTGGCGTCAGGGCGCAGCGTGTCCGCAAGGGCAATGATTCCGGCTACCTCATTGTCAATACCAATGTAGATAACCGTGCTGCCGGACTGCTTGTGTTGCTCAACGAGGCTGCCAATCTCTTCAGCAGGCGTCATGCCGTTATCAAGCATAAGTTGCAAAGTGCCGCCAAGCGCCCGCTTTCCATCTATTGTCACTGACACTCCTCGGCCGGGGATGGCCGCGCACTGCTCAACACGTTGGGGGCGTAGTTCTTGGTTTTTAGCATGGCGCACGATAGCCCGTCCCAGAGGATGTTCCGATTGCTGTTCAATAGTGGCCGCGAGTTCGAGTAGTTCGGCGTCGGTCATACCCGGATAAAAAGAACGCACCGCCACTACTTCCGGTTTGCCGTAGGTCAAAGTGCCTGTTTTGTCAAAGGCAACGCGAGTTACCTTGGCCAGCCGCTCAAGGGCGTCTCCGGAAGATATCAGAACGCCGAAACGGCTTGCATTGCCTATTCCGGCCATAATAGCTGTTGGCGTTGAAAGCACTAAAGCGCAAGGGCAGAAAACCACCAGAATGGTGACGGCCCTGATAATTTCCCCGGTATAAAACCATGTGCCTACGGCGGTAAGCAAGGCGGCAATGACTATCCAGGTGGCCCAACGATCCATAACGCGCACTATGGGCGTTTTGGAAGCGTCCGCCGATTCAACAAGGCGAATCATGCGCTGCAACGAGCTGTCTTCCCCCACCTTTGTGGCCCGCATATCAAATGCGCCGAACTGGTTGGATGTGCCGCTGAACACTTCGTCGTTTACCTCTTTGTCCACGGGCAGGGATTCGCCGGTCATCAAAGATTGATCAATGGCTGTCCTGCCGGAAGTGATCACGCCGTCCACAGCAATAGTTTCGCCGGGTAGCACCCGCAACAGGTCGCCAACCTTCACTTCTTCCGCTGGAATGATTGCTTCGTAACCGTCATGCATAATCCGGGCTGTACGGGGCGTCATGTTCACGAGCTTCTCAATGCCTTCACGGGCCTTGCGCACGGTGCGTTCTTCAAGAAGAGAGCCGAGCGACATAATAAAGGCCACTTCGCCGGCGGCAAAGATTTCTCCAATATAAACCGCCGCTACCAGCGCCATTGCCACAAGCACGTCGGCCTTGATGTCAAATTTGGTTGCAAGGCTTACAACGGCACCCTTGAGGATGGGAAAGCCGCAAAGCACAATAGCTATCCATGCCGTATCGAAAGGTAGAGGCCCTCGTAGATTGAAAAAGCTGAATATCAAGGCAATGCCACTGACGCAGGCGAACAGAAGATGCTTTTTTTCCTCATCCTCAACAAAATCTTTCAATGCGCTCATACTTTTGGTTCCTAAGTCATACGCGAAAATTGTTCTATTGCATTAGCCAATTTTTTCAATGTATTATCGGTGTCTCCATCAGCTATGCCGGTCAGCACGCAATGATGCAAATGCCCTTCCAAAATAACCTGTCCTGTTTTGTGCAAAGCGGATTTGGCGGCTCCAATTTGAACAAGAATATCTTCGCAGGGCACGTCTTTCTGCACCATATTCATGATGCCGCGCACCTGCCCTTCAATTCTTTTCAGGCGGGCAACCACCGCGTCCACATCCATACATTCACGCATACGCTCACCTCCTTATATACTATATACCCCTATAGGGTATTACAAGTAAAAATGAATGTCAATTTGTAGATCAACGTGCGGGCTGGCACCCTTGTAATTGACTTTTATACAGAGCAAACCACAAAGTAGGTAAGTTTACCTGTACCTAATGGCTGCACTCGTTCAGGGCTGACGCGCTTCAGCGCGGATGCCCGAGGCACTTGCAACAGCAAGTGCCCGCTCAATTCCGCAGGATGGCGGAATTGGACGTTGCCGAAGGCAACGCCCGAAGGGTGAGGGCCAGGACGGCCCGAATCTCTTGCGTTAGCATTCGTAACTAGGCGGAGCGTAGCGAAGCAGTACTCAAATCTCGCAAGCGCTGCGATTAATCACCTTAAACGGATGATTTTGTTAGTATGCAAAATAAGATGCGCCAGCCCTGTGCACTCGTTGACATGCTTGTGGTAATTCGCTAGTGTGCATATGCACATATGAAGCACGGCAAATAACCAGTATTTCCCGTCGGTATCTTTTTACTCTACCCCGGAGGCCCCCATGGACAGTCTGCAAAGTTGGCATTCTGAGACTTTAGGTGAAAGAGCAGTGGAAGCGCTTAAAAAACATGGATTTACCGCACACTATATGGTGGATGGCGAAAGCGCCGCCGCATATATTTTGGAACGCATCCCACAGAGCGCCAGCGTGGGCATAGGCGGTTCAAAAACCGAAAAAACGTTGAAATTGGGCGAAAAACTGGCAGCCAAAGGTTGCGTTATTCACGATCATAATACGCCTGGGCTGTCAGTGGAAGATCGTAATGCCACTCGCTATAGGCAACTGACGTCCGATTTCTTCATTTGCGGCACCAATGCCATAACCCTGTCTGGCGAACTCATGAACCGCGATGGTGTGGGTAATCGCGTGGCCGCGATGATATTCGGTCCCAAAACCGTGTTTATTGTGGCAGGTACGAATAAAATCGTCAGAGACCTTGAAGAGGCCGACAAGAGAATAAAAATGCACGCCGCGCCTATGAACAATAAAAGATATGAAACCCCCAATCCTTGCGTGAAGTTGGGGGAATGCGTGGACTGCAACAACAAAACACGCATTTGCAATATAACCACCGTCATCAGCAGATGCCCTTCCCTGACTGACATTCATGTTCTGATTATCGGTGACAATACATTAGGATTTTGATTTTATTCAATATTATTAAGCCGAACCGGCAATTCATTCAACAGAGCCCGCTCTTCTTTGCTGAGAGTTTCCTGAACGCGGCTCTGCGCTTTGTGCCAGTAGGGGCGCGCGGCCTCCAGGGTCGTGCGCCCCATATCCGTTAAAGTCAAGGTATGAACTTTGGACTCGGAGTCGGTATGAACCAGTCCTTGCTTGCGTAACAAATTAAGATTACGGATCAGGGTAGTTCTTTCCAAGGCAACAGCCGAGGAAAGCGACTGAAAAGAAACCGGCTCCATGCGTCGGATGTTGCTGAGCAAAGCATATTGGGTCACACGCAGCCCGGTCCCTTCAAGAGCGCCGTCATATAATCTGGTCAGCGCCCTTGCTATCTTGCGAATAGTAGCGCAATAACAGGCCACGGATTGTGGCGTGGGGTCGGTCATATGATATTCTCCATGTGCAACTACACATATATTGCCGGTCCGCATCAGTCAAGAACCAGCCATTTCAAAGTTTTCCTGGCACGCTATTTCAATAAGGTATTTACTAATAATGCCGGCTGACATTTACGTATATTCGGGCCTGTTTTTCGCCGCTTTTGTGGCGGCCACCATCTTGCCCGCCCAGTCCGAGCTGGCGTTGGCCGGGCTTTTATATGCCGGCAACCAGCCCGCATGGGTGCTCATTGTCGTGGCCTGGGCCGGAAACACTCTGGGCTCAGTCACCAACTGGATTTTGGGGCGTTATTTCCACCGCTTTAGCGACAAAAAATGGTTTCCATTGAAGTCTGATGGAATGCGCAAGGCCGAAGCCTGGTATCACAAGTACGGGCGCTGGTCGCTGTTGCTGAGCTGGGCTCCAGTGATCGGCGATCCGCTTACCTTGGTAGCCGGAGTGCTGCGCGAGCCTTTTTCGTCATTCATAGCCATTGTGGCCTTTGCCAAACTGGCGCGCTATCTGGCCGTGGCCTGGCTTGTTATTCCGCTGTCCGCGTTCTGATACAACGACCTGGTTAAATGCTTCCGAGAATTATTACCCCTATCTTTACAAGTTGCACATCTCATGTCAGACTATAGGGCAGAAACGGGAGCTGCAATGACTCAGAAAAATGATAATTCTCCGGCCACGCGCGCTGCTTCGGAAATTGGCGGCGGTCTGCGCGGCAGGCCCAAAAATTTGGCCAGGCATATAGTTGACGAAATAACCGCGCGCATAAGAGACAAAGCGCTACGTCCCGGTGACAAACTGCCCACCGAATTTGCCATGATGAGCGAGTTTGGCGTGAGCAGAACCGTTGTGCGCGACGCAATGTCGCGGCTTCAGGCTGGGGGACTGGTGGAAACCAGGCACGGCATAGGCACCTTTGTGCTGCCCGAAGAAGAGCTGGAGGCCATTTTCCAGAACCCCAACCATTCCCCGGTGACCATACGTGACGTTATCGCCATGATGGAGCTGCGCATCAGCCTGGAAACCGAGGCGGTGGTAATGGCGGCCATGCGGGCTTCTCCAGGGCATATCGAAGCTCTTAAAACCACCATGAACGACTTTACCCGGCGTATAGAGCAAAACGACTTTGCTGTTGAAGCTGACAAGGCTTTCCACATGGCCATTGCCGAAGCCACAGGCAATAAATATTTTGTCAAAATATTCAAATATCTTGGAGACGTTATTCCGCGCTCGCGCTTGAATACTCCACGCATCAGCAGTGAAAGCCGCAGAGATTTTCTGGCCCGCACCTACAGAGAGCACGAGGCCATTTTCAGCTCCATAATCAATAAAGATCCTGAAACGGCCCGCGCCGCTATGCGCGTGCACCTCAACAGCAGCCTGGAGCGTCTGGTCAAAGCGCTTGAGGCGGCGGAAAGGCCCAGAAGAGACCATTCCGCCGCAAATAGCTGAATAGCGGCACAACTTGGTATATTAGAACATTTATGCGATTTAATTCATAAAAAATTTTGAAATCAGGCCCGCAACTCCAAGCGCTCTATTTTACCCACCAGTGCCAGGTAGCTGAAAATAACCCCGGCCGCATGCACGGCTACATAAATCAAAGCGCCGTGGAAAGAGCCTGTTACGCCTACTATGTAGCCTATGGCTATGGGCGTGATGATGCCCGAGAGGTTGCCGCAGGTATTGAAAAAGCCCCCGGCAAGGCCACTTATTTCTTTGGGGGCCGTATCGGCCAGCACCGCCCAGCCCAGTGCGCCCATGCCCTTGCCGAAAAAGGATAAGGACATGAAAAGCACCACCAGCGGTATTGAATCAACATAATTGCATATCAAAATGGTCATGGACATGAGCATGCCCGCCACTATGGGCGTTTTTCTGGCCAAGGTGAGTGAGCCTGTTTTGCGCATAAGCCAGTCTGATATTACCCCGCCCAAAATCCCCCCGATAAAACCGCACAAAGCGGGCACTGCGGCAACAAAACCGGCTTGCAGCACTTCCAGGCCCTTGCCCTTGATCAGATAAACCGGAAACCAGGTAATAAAGAAATAGGTCAGCCCGTTGACGCAGTACTGTCCCAAGCATACCCCCATGAGCATGCGCGAACGAAGCAGTTGCTTTATGGCCTGAATTCCGGGGCCTTTGTCTGCGCCCGCTCCGGCCCGCTTGTTGTCCATGTCCACCAGTCCGCCCCCGGCCGCGATATAGTCAATTTCCTCCTGATTGGCACGAGGGTGATCCTTGGGATTGTGGATTACTTTGAGCCAGATCAGGCTGCCGATAATTCCCAGACCACCCATGAAGAAGAAAACTGAGGGCCACCCCATATTGTGAGTGATCCATCCCATAATTGGGGCAAAAATAACCGTGGCGAAGTACTGGGCCGAATTGAAAATGGACACCGCTGTGGCCCGTTCACTGGCCGGGAACCAGGCCGCAGCTATGCGGCTATTGCCCGGAAACGAAGGCGACTCAGCCAGCCCTACCACAAAACGCAGGGAAAATAGAGTGATTACCGCCCATATTCCGCTGAACACGCCAATAAACCCTTGCAACAAAGTAAAGGCCGACCAGAAAAATATGCTGAAAAAATAGACTTTTTTGGAACCGAACCTGTCAAGCAGCCAACCGCCGGGCAGTTGTCCGATCACATAGGCCCAGGAAAAGGCCGAAAACACATATCCCATCATAACCGGGCTTAATCCTAAATCGTTCGCGATAAAAGATCCGGTTATGGCCAGCGTGGCCCGATCTCCATAGTTTATTGAGGTTATGAAGAACAGCATCGCTACTATACCGTAGCGCGCCATGGTCGGTTTTGGTCGCGTGGAGTCAAGTATGTCGGCATCTAGGCGCTGATTGATTGTCTGGCTCATTTTTGCCTCCCGGCTAGTTGTATGATGTAGTATGACTATCCGAAAAGCAAAGCTTTGCCAAGCGATTTTTTGGCATATTATGGCATTTTACTTTTGAAATTATCCATTATCTGAAACTGTTTTTTAAGAATTAAGGCTGATTGTCCTGCGCCGCCTTTCACCGGCGGCTCGGAACAGCATGTTATTACGGCGGCTTCACCGCCTAAGTTACGGACACTTTGTGTCCGTACGGCCCTGACAACGCACGGGCCGTCAGAGCATTTCGCTCATTTCATTCGCAAAACGCTCTAGTACTTAAATTCTCCCCAATAGTCGGAATTGGCGGCAAGAGGTGAAGCGGTTGCGTTGCCTTTGTCGGAGCTGTTCGTTTTTTCGCCTTCATCTCGCGGCTCGTTCTCTTGAAAATCGTCATCTAAAGCGGGAACATAGGTGTCCGCAACCTTGCGGGCGAACAGATAAGCAACTTCGCTCAAGGCCAGACGGGCTTTTTCCGCTCCGTCCGGCGAAGAAAAATTTGTCATTGTGGGGCTGCCAGAAGTGGAGCGCGGTGTTCCGGCTCGAAGCGCCGAAGACGCCGTTATTCCCAGGGATTTTTCCGCATTACGCAAAGCGCGGCTTAAGCTGCGGGTCATAAAGGGCGCGTCGGCCGTTTTGGGCCTTTCCGCATATTCTCTGATCACAGGAATGAGCATATCCAGCATTTCGCGCAGCCTGGGTGAAGAAAATACAAATTTTCGTAAATTATCCAGCCTGTCGGCGCAGGCCAACATTTCTCTGACGCAAGCCGGCCAAGCCTTGGCCCTGGCCAGAATATTGTACAGCACCATCCCGAGTGCCAGAAAAAACAGATGGAAAAACAGCGGGTACTTGGCCGTAATAATTATGTTCAGCAGCCCTGTATGCCACATGCCGTAAATAATCGCGGCAAAAACGGCCGCCATGCCCCATTCGTGTCCCAAGAGACGGGGAATAAGCATGGCCCGCTGGACCCAGGCTTGTACTCCGCCTATGAATAGACAAAAGGGCAAAGGCATGCCTGTCCCGAAAACCAGCAAGGCCTGTGCTACCCCAGGCAAGGAACAGGAAAACCAGAAACAATCAAAACCCATACGGCGCGGGAAAAAACAGAGTAAACCTATCCAGGCCGCCGTGAGGGACAGAACTTTTTCTTCCCCAAGGCTGGAAAAGCTTAAAAGGGCCTGCGGATTATCAAACCATGCAAACCATGCTTCTCTCCCTTCCCCGGACGCGAACGGCAAAGCGGCGCACAAAATGAGTGCCGCTGCCAACAAAAGCCCCAGTACGAGCAAACGCGCGAGCAATGCCTTGACTTGATCCACTACGAGACCCGTATGACGAAAATTTTCCGGCCTTACTTGTATATTATGCATTTTATTCTTAAAAATAAGTATATTTAAAAAAATGCGGTTAACTGCTTGACGTGTTTAAGGAAGTGATTACCATTATCGTTTACGGCGAGGATAACACGTGGCCCATTTTTAATATGCCTTTTTGTGCGCAAGCACTGAGACCCACCTTCAGCAAAAAAGGATTCAACCATGAAATTTTACGATGCACTCAATGAACAGATAAAAAACGAACTCTATTCATCTTATCTGTACCTTGCAATGTCCGCCTATTTTTCCGATCAGGGCCTGCCCGGATTCGCCAACTGGATGCGCGTGCAAGCCAAAGAGGAAATAACCCATGCTATGAAGATGTACGACTTTGTGCTTTCGCGCGGTCACAAGGCGGAACTGAAAGCCATCGACGCCCCGCAGGCCTCCTGGGCCAATGCTCTGGAAGTTATGCAGGCCGGTCTTAATCATGAAAAGTTGGTCACCAGCCTCATCAACAATCTGGTTGATCTTGCCGTTCAGGAAAAAGACCATGCCGCCCAAATTTTCCTCCACTGGTTTGTTACCGAGCAGGTGGAAGAAGAACAGAATTTCAGCGATCTGGTCAACTCTCTCAAACTGATCAAGGGTGAGGGGCAGGGCTTGTTGATGCTCGACCGCGAATTGGCCGGCCGCGCCTTTGTGGACGACACCGCGCCCGCCGAATAAATTCTTTATGAGCACTGCGGCGCGAAAAATCATGGGTTTTTCGCGCCGTTTTTTATTGCTGAAAAGAGTGTCTAGAGAGGCGCCATAGACAACGAAATGCGCTTGCGCGGCACATCAACTTCAATAACAGTAACCGATACCTTTTGCCCGACGCGCACAATTTCATGAGGATCGCGCACAAAATGTCCGGCCATGCGGCTGATGTGTACCAAGCCGTCCTGATGCACGCCCACATCCACAAACGCGCCGAAGTTGGTCACATTAGTAACTATGCCCGGCAGCTTCATACCCGGTTCAAGTTTGTCGATGCTGTCTATGTCTTCCTTAAAAGAAAAAACTTCGAATGATCTACGCGGGTCGCGCCCGGGTTTTTCCAGTTCGGCCAGAATGTCATTGATGGTGGGCAGGCCCACTTTGTCTGTGACATATTTTTTGGGGTCAATTTTGCGGCGCAGTTCCTTTTCCGCCAACAGATCCGCTACCGAACGGCGCAAATCAGCGGCCATGGCCTCCACAATACCATAAGATTCGGGATGCACGGCCGAGGCATCCAGCGCTATATCGCCGCCCCTTATCCGCAGAAAACCGGCGGCCTGTTCAAAAGCTTTCGGTCCCAAGCGCGGAACTTTCAGCAGATCTTTACGTTTTTTAAACGGGCCGCTCTTTTCGCGGAAATCCACTATACCCTTGGCCAGAGCCGGACCCAGGCCAGACACGTTGCCCAGAAGCTCGGCGCTGGCTGTGTTCAACTCTACGCCAACGGCATTGACGCAGCTCAAAATGGTGTCGGTGAGGCTTTGACGCAACTGGGCCTGATCCACATCATGCTGATATTGCCCCACGCCTATGGCTTTGGGGTCTATTTTCACCAGCTCGGCCAGGGGATCCATAAGCCGCCTGCCGATGGAAACAGCGCCGCGCACGGTTATGTCGTGATCGGGAAATTCACGGCGCGCTGTTTCCGAAGCCGAATACACGCTCGCGCCGCTCTCATTGACCATAATCACGGGCATGCCCAGGCCAAGGCCGCGCAGCATGGCCTCGGTTTCGCGCCCGGCCGTGCCGTTGCCCACAGCCACAGCCTCAATGCCGTATTGAGCGCAGAATTTTTTCACCTTTTCCCCGGCGGCCTTTTCCTGATCTTTGCCCAGAATATATACTACGTCGTGATGCAGCAGCGCGCCTTTTTCATCCAGGCAAACCACTTTGCAACCAGTGCGGAAGCCGGGGTCCAGGGCCAGCACTCGTTTGCCGCCAAGCGGCGCGGCCAGCAGCAGTTCGCGCAGGTTGCGGGCAAAAACGGCAATGGCTTCCTTTTCGGCCTTTTCACGCAACGCCGAGCGCAGCTCTGTTTCCATGGACGGAGCCATGAGTCGCTTGTAGCCGTCTTCCACCGCCGCCTTCACTTCCGCGCCCGCAAGAGAGGAATTTTTCACAAAAGCCCGTCGCGCGGGTACAAGGCATTCTTCAGGATCAGGCTGGGCGCTGAGGCTCAAAACACCTTCTTTTTCACCGCGCAGCATGGCCAACAGCCTGTGCCCGGCGCAGGCCGCCGCTGGTTCCTTCCAGTCGAAGTAGTCGCGGTATTTGGCGCCTTCTTCTTCCTTGCCCTTGGCCACATGCGCTGCCAGCACCGCTTTACGGGCGAAAATGTCGCGGACGCGGCCGCGTAGATCGGCATCTTCAGCCACCTTTTCCGCGATGATATCCCGCGCTCCGGCCATTGCTTCTTCCACGCTCGCGGCCCCGTTTTCACGCACAAAGGGCGCGGCCGCCGCTTCGGGAGCGGTGTCCTTTTTCTGCTCCAACAGAAGCTCAGCCAGAGGTTCCAGGCCCTTTTCACGGGCCATGCCCGCTCTGGTACGGCGCTTGGGACGATATGGCAGATAAATGTCTTCCAGAGCGCTCAGGTTCGCGGCCCCGGCTATGGCCGTCTCAAGCTCGGCGCTGAGCAGTTCTCTTTCCGCCAGCGATTTGCTTATGGCTTGCCGTCTGGCGTCCAGCTCGCGCATTTGCTCAAGCCTGTCGCGCACCTGCACAATAGCCACTTCATCAAGAGAGCCGTGGGCTTCTTTGCGGTAGCGGGCGATAAAGGGAATGGTCGCTCCCTCGTCAAGCAGCGAAGACACGGCCCGCGCCTGCTCCGGTCTTATGGCAAGTTCTTGGGATATTTGCTGAAAATAATCCATATGTTACTAACTCCGTAATGGGCAAAAGCAGCCTATATCTTAAAGCCGGCACCAGTATCGGCTGCAAGCTGTTTAGCCGCCAGGCAGCCACGCCCGCCGACATACGATACGGTGACATGCGACGGATAATTGATGGCCGCATATTGTATTTTGACATTTTATATTACAATAAGAGGCGGAGCAAACAACAATTTGGCGGCAGGCGCATTTTTCACGATAGTCCAATCAAGACAACAAACACTTTTTTTCTCAGCGGCCTCATCAGGACAGCGGCATGAAACAACAATTTTCTCTGAGTGGGGCGATGTTCATCATTGCCGGAAGTCTTTGCTTCAGCACAACCGGCGTGGTCCAAGCCCTTGCGCCGCAAGGAGCCACTCCCTACATTCTGGGGGCTTTGCGCATGCTGGCCGGGGGCTTGTGCCTGCTGGTCTGGTGCGCCTTGCGCGGGCAATTGCCCAGACCCGGCAATTGGCCATTGCGCCAGGTGATCGTGTCGGCCCTGGCGCTGCTGGGCTGCCACATTTTTTTCTTTCAGGGGGCGCTGCTTACCGGCATAGCCATAACCACTGTGCTGGCTGTGGGGTCCACCCCGATTTTTGCCGCGCTTCTGGGTTGGCTGTTCCTTAGGGAAAAACCGACGCATTCTTGGTACGCGGCAACGGCTGTAGGCCTGTGCGGGTTGATTCTGCTGAACCTTGGAGCGCAGGGAGACATTAGGCCCCTTTATCTGCTGCTGCCGTTGGCCAACGGTTTTTGCTACGCACTGTATATGGTGTGCGGCAGGCCCTTGGTGGAACGCCACCCGCCGGAAACCGTAATGGCCGTGCTGTGCCTGCTTTGCGGCATATGTATGTTGCCCCTGTTTCTGTATTTTCCCATATCCTGGATCGCCTCGGCCAAAGGCCTGCTCTCCACCTTTTACCTTGGCGCGCTTACCTGCGCGGCAGCTTTTTCCTTTATGCTGGCCGGGTTGAAAACCACACCCACAGCTGCGGCATCTACCCTGGCCCTGGCCGAACCTCTCAGTGCCGCGCTGATCGGCATAATTTTTCTGGGAGAGCCTGTGGGAAACACGGGGGTGGCGGGCATGATGCTGATCTTAGCCGGCGCGCTGATTTTAATTTTTGTTAAAAACAAAGCCTGACCATGTTTTTTGCCCCTACACGATTAGTTCAACATGCCATTTTTACAGACAACCGTCGGGTAAATTTTTTTGTTGTGAAAATAATTGCCCACTAATTGCGAAGACAATATTTATAAAAATATATTCAATCTATACTTTCTATACTTGCGTCTACCTTCCGCCGCATTTTTACGGCATTCTCCTCTTATTACTGCTCCTTGCGCCCGACATAGCTCATTACAGACAAAGTTGAACGGCAACATTTAATATATCACGCGCAAGAACCCTCAACAGGAGTAAAGGAGTACGCCATGCCTTCAATCAAAAAGATTCTCTGTGCCCTGGATCTGTCGGATGCCACCCCCAGGGTGGCGGAATATGCCGTGTTAACAGCAAAAGCCTATGATGCGGAAATAGTTGTAGCTTATGCCGCGCCGCCGCTTACGCAGTATGCGGGTTTTGAAATACAGCCCAAACTCATCGAAATGTTTTCGGACGAAATTTCCACCGGAGCGGAAAAAAACATGGAAAAAGCCATAGCCGAACATTTCGCCGGGGTGAAAACGGAATCATTGATCAAGGTGGGCGACCCCGCCGATGTGATTATTGACGCGGCAAAGTCCGTCGGCGCGGACATGATTGTAATGGGTACCCACGGCCGCAGAGGATACGACCGTTTTCTGTTGGGTTCAGTGGCCGAAAAGGTGGTTAAAGGGGCCAAACTGCCTGTTCTGACCGTGCCTAATATATAAAAATGACGGGTTGACAAAAATAACTCCACGGCGCTATAAAAAAACAGCTTGAAGAACTTTTTTAAATGAACTGAAAATATGATAACATCCAGCCTGATTATTCCCTTTTTCGCGCTACTTCTGGTAGTTGTCGTTGTATGCGGCGATTACATACTCGCGTTGTAGAGGGATAAAAGGCACAGCAAAGCCACACCCCCCGCCGGCGCGAGCCGGCGGGGGGATTCCTTTTTTCGGGCGAAAGCCCGCCGGACGCAGCCGAAGGGCGCAGGCAAAGGAGGCCTGCAACCCATGAGCCGCATGTCTGGAGCCGAACTTACCATAGCATTATTGGAGCAACAGGGCATAACCAGTGCCGCGGGCATTCCCGGCGGCTACAACCTTCCCCTTTACGACGCGCTTTCCCGCAGCAAAATCAAACATGTTCTGGCCCGCCACGAGCAGGGCGCGGGCTTCATCGCCCAGGGCATGGCCCGCGTGGGTGGTGAAGTTGCGGTGTTTTTTGCCACTTCAGGGCCGGGGGCCACCAATACCCTCACCGCCCTGGCCGACGCCCATCTGGACTCTGTGCCAATTGTCTGCATCACCGGACAAGTGCCGCAAGATATGATCGGCACCGACGCCTTTCAGGAAGTGGACATCTACGGAATGTCGCTGCCGGTGGCCAAACACAATTATCTGGTGCGCTCCATTGAGGATTTGCCGCGCATCATCCCCGAAGCCTTCCGTATAGCCGCCGAAGGCCGCCCCGGCCCGGTCCTGGTGGATATTCCCAAAGACGTGCAGAACGCCGCTATCGACATGGACGTGCTGCCCGCGCCGCAAACGCCCAAAGTTCCGCCGGAGCCTGAACCGGCCAGCCTGGCTGAAGCGGCGGAACGCATCAATCGCTCCGAACGGCCCATTCTGTTCCTGGGAGGAGGCGCGGCCGCTCCACGCACAGCCCGGCAAGCTCTGGAGTTGGCCGAAAGCCAGGGCATCCCAACGTCCATGACCCTGCGCGGTTTGGGCTCAATACCCGCCAGACACGAACTTTGCCTGGGCATGCTCGGCATGCACGGCACACGCCATGCCAACTTGCTGCTTAAGGAATGCGATTTGCTGATAGTTGCCGGGGCTCGTCTTGGCGACAGAACAACCGGCCGCCTTGAAGCCTTCTGCCCTGGCGCGGAGCTTGTGCATATCGACCTCGACCCTTGCGAAATGGGCAAATTGCGCGCCCCACACACAGGAATAATAGCCGATGCCGGTCTTGCCATTGGTTCGCTCATTCCGCTTTTGCGCAAAAAAGACCGTTCGTCCTGGCTTGCCCGCGTGGCGGCTGTAAGATCCCTCACTCCGGACTTTCCCGATCTGGAAAGTCCGCTCTCTCCCTATGGAATTATCAGCTGCGCCGCCTCAATCCTGGGCGAAAACGCCATAATCGTTACCGATGTGGGGCAGCATCAAATGCGCGTTGCCCAGGCCTATCCCTTCAGCCGTCCTGGGCATTGGCTCACTTCCGCCGGGCTTGGTACAATGGGTTTTGGCCTGCCCACCGCTATTGGCGCGGCCCTGGAGCGCCCCGAGGGCACAGTGGTTTGCTTTACCGGCGACGGCAGCCTGCTGATGAATATTCAAGAAATGGCCACGGCCGCCGAAGAAGGGGTGAACGTAAAAATCATACTCTGTAACAATAGAGCCCTGGGGCTGGTGCGGCAGCAGCAACGCCTGTTTTTCAACGGACGCACCTTTGCTTCAAGCTATTCCGGAAACACTGATTTTATCCGTATTTCCGAGGGATTCGGCATACCGGCCGTGCACCTCAACCACAGCAGTGACCCGCTGGCCGATTTGGAAAAGGCTCTGCGTGAGCCGGGGCCGCGCCTGGTGGAGGTGGATATCAGCGCGCGGGAAAACGTGTTTCCCATTGTGCCGCCCGGAGCGGCCAACCATGAAATGATCGGAGGAGAAGCCCATGTCTAGCGTAAAACATTCCGGAACCTGCCCGGCCTTGCGCCTTACCGTGAACAACCACCCCGGCGTGATGTCGCATGTGTGCGGTTTGTTCGCCCGCCGGGCTTTTAATCTCGAAGGTATCCTGGTTGCGCCCGAGGGCGACGGCTCCACCTGCGCCATGTGGTTGATGGTGAATGAGGATGAGCGGATGGAACAGGTGATGCGTCAGGTGCGCAAGCTGCATGACGTGCTGGAGGCGCGTCTGGCCGTTGTGGACCCGGCGGCGTTCAGCCGCATGGCGCACGGCATGGATCTGGAAAAAATGGACCATAAAGATGACGAGAGGGCTGCGTAATTCCGCAAATCAGGCAAGGCGGCCGGCGCAAGCGGGCTTTTTTGTGAACGGAGTGTACTTTTTGCAGTATCCGTCCGGCGCAAAAAAGCCCCTCTTACGCCAAATATTTGCGCAATATTTTTATAAGCTCTTGGTATTCAAGCGGTTTTGCAAGATGATCATCCATGCCGGCATTCAGGCAGCGCTCAATGTCTTCTTTGAAGACATTGGCGGTCATGGCTACTACCGGCGTTGCACTCCAATCTGATGTTTTTTCTTCTTCGCGTATTCTTGCCGTGGCCGCAAAGCCGTTCATTACCGGCATATGGATATCCATTAGAACCAAATCGTATCGGCCCCTGGAATCCATATATTTTTCCAGCGCTTCAACACCATTTTCGGCCACATCGATATGCACGCCGGTATTTTCCAGATAGGCAAAAATAATTTCGCGGTTTATATCCACATCTTCCACCAGCAAAATGTTTTTTCCGGCCAGGGCAATGTCGGGCTGGCCGCGTTCCGGGGCGATGTGAATGGGAGCGCCTATGATCTCGTTAATAAGATTGATCACGGTGGAAGGAAAAACAGGTTTGGGCAAAAGTCTGTTCACACCCGCTCCAGCGGCTTTTTCTTCAATCTCGTTCAGTCTGGCCGAAGAAACCAATACCACCATGACCTGTTCACCGAATTTTTCCTTGACCTTGCCCATAAAGTTCACGCCCTGGCGCTCTCCGGACTCCAGCGTGTTCCAATCCATGAACACTATGCTGAAAGGTTCAACACAGGCATTGTCTTCCAGCAGGGCATAGGCCTTGGCGGCGCTTTCCGCTGTTGTGACGGATATTTTCAATTCCTGAAACAAATTGCTGAAAAAGTCGCGCACTCCTGAAGATTCATCCACAACCAGCATCCTGGCCTGCCGCACGTCAACGCTTTCAGCCAATCGAGTCGGCTCCAGGCGCTCCGAATTTCTTAGTTTTACCGTGATAATAAAGCGGCTGCCCTTGCCAAGCTCGCTTTCCACCCTGATGCTGCCGTCCATCAACCCTACTATCTTGTCGCATATGGATAGACCAAGGCCCGTTCCTCCGAATTTTCGCGATATTCCGCCGTCGGCCTGCTCAAAGGGATTGAAAAGACGATCTATCTGCTCTTTGGCCATACCTATGCCCGTATCTTCCACCACAAATTCAATCATGGAAGACAGGTTGTTCTTGCGCGCGCAGGATACACTCAGGCTAATACGGCCTTTTATCGGTGTAAATTTGGAGGCATTATTCAAAATATTGGTCAAAACCTGGGCCAGGCGAAGATTGTCGCCTATAAACCGTGAGGGGATACCAGGTTTTATGGCAACAAGAAGTTCCTGCTCTCTTTCGTCCGTTTTTACCGAGCACACGGTACAAACATTCATAAGCAGCTTTTCGAGGCCGAATTCCTCTTCCACCAGTTCAAATTTTCCGGCCTCAATTTTTGACATATCCAGAATATCGTTGATTATTCCCAGAAGATGGCTTGAAGATGTGGTGATTTTGTTCAGACAATCGCGCACCCTGCTTGCATCCCCGGTTTTTCTGGCGATGTAGGTCATGCCGATAATGGCGTTGATGGGAGTACGTATTTCATGGCTCATTCTGGCCAGGAAAATGCTCTTTGACTCATTGGCTCTCTGAGCGGACTCTCTGGCCGCTTCCAGGCTGGCCGCGTTTGTTTTGAGCCTTTCAAGCGTGTCTTCGAGGTTATGCTTCATTTTACTTAAGGCGAGTGCCATGGCCCCAAATTCATCCTTGCGCTCAATAAGCTCCCAGCTCAGCTCCAGGCTGAAGTCCTTTTTGGCTATTGCCGAAGCAAAACCGGTGACCCGGTTGATTACTCTCATAATATTTGCGGAAAAATAATAGGCCATGCTGAACAGCACCATTATCGATGCGACAATGATGGCGTTTATGGTTATGAAGGCCATGGACGAATCTCTGCCAAGTTTGGCATTAGAGGCCTCTGTAGCATGCATGACACTGGCGGTGAGAGCGTCCAGCGAATTTATAAACCCGTCAAATACAGGACGAAGACTTTCATTGTTGAACTTGTTGAAGGCGTTTATGGCTTCGTCGGTGGTTGTGGTAAGATCCATCTCCAGAGCTATTGTATTTATATTATGATATTTTTCACGCTCCAGCTCGAATGTGCGGAACAGGGCTTCTTCTTCCGGGCCGTAAAAATCAGACTGACGGTAATTGCGCAAGAGCACGGCATTTTTGTCGTATAGCCGGAGCAAGTTGTGATAGTTTTTTGTTATCGCCTCAGATTCCTTATCCAAAGCGATTTGCAACATCATGGCATGGGCCTTCCAGTAATTGGACTTGATTTCCGCCATATATATGGCGGGCTTGGTTGTATTTTCATATTGATAGGTAAGATTATTGGCGTTCTTCAGCATAAAATAGCTGCCGATGGCTCCCGTGATCACATTGGCCATCAAGGCAACACCTAAAAGAGACAAAAGGCTCCAACGAAAACTAGTAGACACGAAAAAAACTCCTTATAAAGAATGTCTTACGGGGTCACCCCGGACATCTATTACTCACAATCGCATGATAATAATTCTTATTATATATAAGGTCCGCACGCAAGACAAGGCTCCCATGGCTCACGCACAGGGCAGACGCACCTTGTTTTGCATACTAACAAAATCATCCGTTTAAGGTGATTAATCGTAGCGCTTGCGCGATTTGAGTACGGCGTCGCTCCGCTCCGCCTAGTTACGAATGCTAACGCATTCGGGCACTTGATAATGCAAGTGCCTCGGGCCTTCGCGCTGAGGCGCGTCAGCCCTGGGCTCACGCACAGGACACGGTAGCCATGGCAAGATAGCGATAGTGGGGCTGTATCGATCCGCGTCTGTTAAATTTTTTCAAGAATCCAAGTTTGAATGGGAATACTGTTTTCCGTCCAGTGCGCCTTATATCCCATGCGCGGGCCGCTTAACGGCCCCATGTCATAGCGTTTTATCCCTTCTTCGCATAGCCTGACGATCTGTTCGATCTGCATCAAATTTCCAATGGAAAAGTCCTGCCAGTCGGCTGTATAGCTGAATTGCTGCCCGCGATAAATTTCTCCGGCCATAGCGCCGAAAATAAACCCGATATCTGTGTCTTCATACCGGGCGAATATGACTCTGCCGCTCTTTGACAAAACAAGGCGATCCATCATGCCGGCATAAAATTCCTTCACCCCATCTTCGCCCATGCCGCAGCGCCCTATTCCCTTCCAGCTTGTACGTTCAACGGCAAGCATACGGGAATATACGGTTTTGACCTCCTCTGGTGATGAGGGATCAAGCCGCTCAAAAAAAATTCCTTTTTCCCTTGCTTTTTTTACCGCTTTTTTCAGCTTGGCGCGATGATTGGCGGACCGCCTGGATAAGTATCCGTCAACGCCTCCCAACAGGGAGGCCGAGCACTGGGTACTTTTTGAATGCAAAAAAAAATCGAACTTACCGCCTAAGTGGCGTAACAACAACCTGCCGAGATTTCCGGAGGGACGTATGCCGCTGATTGCTATTTTGGGAAATACCCGTGTATATACCTCGCCCAAAAATCCCAAAGCCTCCGCAAAAAGGTGCACGGCGTCTTTACCCAGCAGCGGGCATCCGAAAAACCAGGAAGGCTCGAGCGGAGTGAGGAAAATTTGTTCCGACGCAAAAATGTTCTCGGCAAAGGCTATAACGGATCCACAAGATTCTTCTACAAGCAATCGGCGTTCAGGGGCGAAAGCATCGTGGAAAGCCAGCTGCCACGTGGGAGTGTTGCAAAAAGGATCAGCCTGCTCGGTGTTCAGCGCGGCATTGGTCCATGTCGGAGTCTGTTCCGGCCAAGTATGCGGGGGAAGTGTGATAAAGTTCATGTTGTTTAGAGCGTTTTGCGAATGAAATGAGCGAAATGCTCTAATTCTTAAAACACAGTTTCAGGCAATGGATAATTTCGAAAGTAAAATTCTATAGATGATAATCATCCCTGATTCAGAAGATCGGAGATGTCACTCAGGGTTTCCATGGCATCGTCAAAGTCATACTCTTCGATTTGTGAGGCAAGCAGGGTGCTCTTTTCTCCCAGAGAACCAAAGGTCTGCCTGATTTCAACCAGAAAATCCTCGCTGTCCGAGGCCCCGGCCCGCAGAAGCGGAGTAAGTCGTTTTACCAGTTCCATGGCTTTTTCCCTATTCAATTCGCTGTGCGCCGTGAATTGGGAAGATGTTTTATCCGCCGGATAATGCGGGGCGCTTTCCTCGGAGAGCGGAGAACTTTTCGCCTGAGAGAACGGAACGTTTTCCGCTGTGGACGGCATAGATTCTTCAGTCGAAGGGGGTAGGGCGTTTCGCAGTTCCGCAAACTCATTACCCAGGGCGGTCAATTCATTTTGAGGGCAGGGGAGGCCCTCTTTTTCCAGCGAATGCTCCACGGTAGCCGCCGCTGCGGAAAGGCGCGCCGCGCCGACAGTGGCGGCATTACTTTTGAGGGTGTGGGCAATGCGGCGGGCGGTATGCGAGTCACCTTTGGCAAGAGCTTCGCTCAGCGTACGCTCAATACCGTCCATATTTTTGGCAAATTCCCGCAAAAGGCGCTGATGCAGCTCCGCATCCCCGGCGGATCTTTTTATGCCCAATTCCTTGTCGAGCACGGCCGGTTCACATGGTGGAACATAGGGGGCGGCGTCTTCCGTATCGGGCGCGTCCGAAAGTGAAACCGGCACCAGGTGGCGCAGCAGGCAGGCCCACAGCTCCCGCGCCACAAAGGGTTTTGCCAAATAATCGGACATGCCCGCAGCCAGATACGTTTCTCTATCTTTCTTCATGGCGTTGGCTGTGAGCGCAATAATCGGAACAGAGTTGCCGGCCTCAACTAGCTTGGCTGTGGCTGTCAGACCGTCCATTACCGGCATGAAAATATCCATGAAAATAAGGTCGAATGGTTTGCCTGCCCGCGCCCGCTTCATAGCCGCGGCAACGCCTTCCGCGCCATTGGGGGCTATATGGGCGGTCAGCCCCACCTTGGCCAGATGCCCCCGAATAACTTGCTGGTTGATGTTATTGTCTTCGCAAACAAGCACGTCGCCCTGGAAAAGAGGCTGGGGAATGGCGCGTAAATCTTCCACAACAGCGTCCGAATCACCGGCGTTATTGTCGCTGAAGGCGAAATCGAGGGAAAAGTGGAACTTGCTGCCCAGACCCGGAGTGCTTTCGGCCCGCAGTTCGCCCCCCATCAATTCCACAATGCCCTTGGTGATGGAAAGCCCCAGCCCTGTACCGCCATATTCCCGCGTGGTGCTGCTGTCGGCCTGAGTGAAGGGGTCAAACACCTTACGGACTTGCTCCGGGGTCATGCCGATGCCGCTGTCGCGCACCTCAAAGTACAAGGTCAGACCGTCCGCGCGCGTTTCACGGGCGGTGGCCATCAATTTGACCATTCCCTTACCGGTGAATTTGATGGAATTGGATAAAAGGTTCAGCAGCACCTGACGCAGCTTTGTGGGATCTCCCAGCAGTTTTCGGCCGATATCGGGTTCGGCGTAAAAAAAGAGGGAAATTCCTTTTTCTTCGGCCTTGGGCGTACATATTGCCCTGCAGACGTTGAATGCGTCATGGATGCTGAAGGGGATATTCTCCAGTTCCATTTTGCCTGCTTCAATCTTGGATAGATCCAGAACATTGTTGATGATGCCCAAAAGGCTTATGGCGCTGATTTCGATTTTTTCAAGGTATTCGCGGGTTATTGACGGGATCTCATCGCTCTGGGCGAGTTCGGAAAAGCCGATGATACCGTTCATTGGCGTTCTTATTTCGTGACTCATGGTGGCCAGGAAGGTGCTTTTGGCCTGGTTGGCCTGTTCCGCCTGCTCTTTGGCTGCACCCAGTTCCCGCACCAAAGTGTCGGTTTCGTCCATCTTGGCCTTGATGCGGGAAAGCATATGGTTGATGCCGTCGCTCAGTTTTTCAAATTCCGCATTGGCGCGCGCGTCAGCCACAACATCCAGGCGGCCCGCCGCAATTTGTTCCAGGGTGCTCATGGTTTGCAGCACGCCGTCAATAGCGTTCTTTTTGATGTCCTGGTTCACAATAAAGAAGAATGTGCCGAACAGGATAATCATCAGCCCCAGAAAAGCAACGGTGTACAGAGTGCGCTGGGCAGTGATTTCATCTGTGGGTATGCAGGCGGCCAGGGTGTATCCGCCAAATTTGACGGTGCGGTAGAGAATTTCCTTTCCGTCAATGAAAATGGCGCCGCTATCACCGGGAGGAAGGGCCAGGGGGGTGCGAATCAGATTGGCGTTGGGATGCGCGGCTATCAAACCAGTATCGTCGTCCACGGCGAAAATATAACCGGTATTGCCCACGGAGACGCTGGCCAGAACTACGCCGATGCGATTTTCCCACAAAGCTCTATTCAGTCTGTCCGGGCGCATGCCGATGATGGCTATGCCCCTTTGTTCGCGGCGGCTCACGCCCACGTACTGGCGGACATACTCGCCCATTTTTTGGATGCTGTCTGTGGGGTCCAAAGTTATTTCCAGAGTGGGATCGTCCAGAATGGCCAGAAAAGGCCTCAGGTGTTCGCGGTCGGCCAGTTTTCCGCCCACCTGGCGCGGTTGTGTGCCCGCGCGAATAATTCCGTCGCCGTCAACAACAAAAAGGTCGTCCACGTCCAGGGCAATAACAGCCTCGTTCAGCTTGTCGGGGTCGTCGAGCACGTCCGGCGACCACTCAACCATAATGGAAAAGGCGCGGGCGCGAGAAAGATGATCGTCGCGCAATGTATCCACAAGTTCCTTTATTTTTTCATCATTAGACTTGATGCGTGTGATCACTTCTTCCAGGCGCGGAAGGCAGAGATCCTCACCGGCCCGGTTAACCACGATGGTCTGAATAATGAACAGTGCCGCCGTGGAAAGAGCTATGCCGCACAGCGAAACCAGAAGCAGGTTCAGGAGGATTTTCTTTTGCATCAGAGCGCGATTCTTTCGATGTTGCAATTTTGGAGCATTTCGCTTGCGAAATGCTCTGACGACCCGTGCGTTGTCAGGGCCGTCCGGACACGAAGTGTCCGTAACTTAGGCGGAGAAGCCGCCGTAATAACATGTTATTCCGAGCCGCCGGTGAAAGGCGGCGCAGGACAATCAGCCTTAATTCTTAAAAAACAGTTTAAGGTAATGGATAATTTCAAAAGCAAAATGCTATGGAGTAATAAGTGGCCTGGTTATTCGTCAGATCTGTCCTTTTTTCCTTTTCTTTCTCTGGCCAATTGTTCCGCTCTTTCCATTTTGTCCAGAGTGGCCTTGTCGTAGGATTCGCCCGACGCCTTGGAAATTTCGCGAACAGCTCTATAATCTTTTTCGTAAGAGATGGGCAAAAAGCGATCCGTTCTTTTGAACAAATTCCGCATTTCCGGGGAAAAACGATATTCCAGAATAGCCTGAGTAATTTTTTCGGCCAGTTCTGGTTTGAGATTATATACATAGCCGATGGAAGACGAAGGGAATACGGAGCTTTGCCAGATAATACGATATTTGCCGCCGTCGATGCGCTCACCGGTGGACATGCGCGCAAACACTTCCGAAGCCACGCAGGCCGCGTCGTATTCACCCTGGCCAAGGCCGATGATGGATTGATCGTGCCTGCCGGAAAAAGCTATTTCGTAATCCTTGCCGGGAATGATCCCCTCGGCCGGGAACAGGGCCAGGGGCGCGAGATGGCCGGAATTGGAAGAAGGCGAGGTGTGGGCCACCTTTTTGCCTTTCAAATCCGTCAGAGTTTTATAGGGACTGTCTTTTTTCACCAGTACGAGAAGGCGATAGCCTTGTATTTCGTTTTTGTCGCCTTTCGCGGCTACGGGTACATAGCCTGCCAGATTCACGGCGAAGCAGGTGGACCCGGTGGCAAAACTGGCTATGTGCAACCTCCCGGAACGCATGGCCTCAACTTGAATGGACATGGAGTCGGCGGTGTAATAAATGACTTTTTTACCCGTGGCTCTGGAAAGATACCGCATGAAGTCGGCCAGGGCTTCTTTGTAAATTTCCGGTTTTTCTACCGGAGTATAGGTAAATACAAGGGTATTGGGATTTTTCCATTGCTTGGAGTCCAAAGGCGTGTCAGCGATCATATTACGGTCTTCGTCGCAATAAAGCTCGTCAAGCTCGCCCTTGTGCTGGCAGTCGGCTGTTGCGGCGGGAGTGGGCGCGGCCATGAGGAGAAAAAAAAGCCCCAGAACCGGAAGTACGCGAAAAAAGCGCATGCAGGTCGCTCCGAGCTGGTTATGGGTGAAGGGGGCCGCGAGCCTTGCGGCGTGAACCAAAAACGCATTGCCAGCAAGTAGTTGCGGATTGAGCGCGTGACAAAAAGTGTTGCAAGTGGCGTAACCATGCTTCGCAACAGACTAAAACATAAAACTCTATAAAAGTATAGCGTGACCTGCCCGCGGCCCGGGGGTGATGCGTCTCAGCCCTGGCCTGCTGTGTTAATTATGGATTATTTCGCGGTTGGTTTGAGTTTTTTTCCTTCTTTGGCCGAGTGTTCCGCCATCTCTATTTTGTCCAAAGATTCCCTGTTGTAAGATTCACCTGAAGCCTTGTAAATTTCACGGACGATTCTGTAATCTTTTTTATATGTTATTGGGATAAAACGATCCGCGTCTTTGAACAATGACCGCAGCTGCGGAGCAAAGCGATATTCCAGGATAACACGCGTGATTTTTTCGGCCAGTTCCGGTGTGATGTTGTGGGCATAACCGATGGAAAACGCGGGAAACTCGGAGCTTTGCCAGATGACCCGATATTTTTCGCCATCGACGAGTCCTATGGACGCCATGTGCTCAAACGCTTTTAAAGCCACGCAGGCCGCGTCGTATTCGCCCTGGCCCAGGCCAATGATGGAGTGGTCGTGTCTGCCGGAAAAAGCTATTTCATAATCCACGCCGGGGGTGACCCCCTCGGCCGGAAACAGGGCCAGAGGCGCGAGATGCCCGGAATTGGAAAGGGGAGAGGTGTGGGCCACTTTTTTGCCCTTCAGATCCGCCAGGGTTTTGTGAGGGCTGTCCTTTTTCACCAATACGGCGAGACGGTAGCTTTGAAGACCCTTTTCATTGCCGTTGGCGGCCACAGGCACATAACCGGCCAGATTCACGGCAAAGCAGGTAGGGCCGGTGGCAAAACTGGCTATATGCACACGTCCGGAACGCATGGCCTCCACCTGAATGGACATGGATTCGGCCAGGTAAAAAATGACTTTTTTGCCTGTGGCTATGGAAAGTTGCCGCATGAAATCGGCCAGGGCTTCTTTGTGCTTTTCCGGTTTTTCCACCGGCGTGTAAGCAAATACAAGGGTATTGGGATCTTTCCACTGTCTTGAGTCCGAAGGCGCGTCGGCGATCATGTCGCGGTTTTCGTCGCAATACAGTTCGTCAAGCTCGCCCCTGTACCGACATGCGTCCGTTGCGGCGAGAGCAATAGTGGATATGAGCAGGAAAAAAAGCCCCAGAATCGGAATTACGCGAAAAAATCGCATGCTGATTGCTCCGAGCTGGTTACTATTGATGGGGTGCGGGCCTTCCGACGCGCAGCCATAGACGCATTGCGGGCAAGTTGTTGCGGATTGAGCGCGTTACAAAAAATGTTACAAATGGCGTAATTATGCATTACGACAGACTAAAGCATAAAACTCTAAAAAAGTATAGAGCACGAACGCTGTTATTAGCCACTTAAATTTGTTGAATTTGTTAATACGCAATTTATATGCGCCGGCCTTGATCACGGCAGGGGCTCGGCAACCCTGAAAGCCAGTAGCGCAATATCGTCCGACTGAGGTTCGCCCGCCGAAAAATCGAGCACCGACGCATGGACTGCGGCCAGCATATCCGATACGCCTTTTGCGCGGTTGTCCGACAGGCAGCGGGCCAGGCGCTCTTGAGCGTACAATTGCCTTGCCGGGTTCATGGCCTCGGTAACGCCGTCGGTAAAAATGAGGCAGGTTTCATCCGGCCGCAGCATTGCCCGGCATTCCACATATTTCATATCCGGCAGAGCGCCCACCAGCGGCCCGCTTGTTTCTTCGAGAATGCGCGTATTGCCCGCCGCATCCACAATCATCGGGCGGCAGTGCCCGCCGTTGGCATAATCAAGCGTGCCTGTGGCGGGGTTGAAAAAGCCCACGAACAGGGTCAAAAACATGGTGTTGGGATTGTTTTCGGCCAGGCTGTCGCTCAATCCGGCCATGGCCACGGCCGGCGACTCGCCCTTGCGCAGAAGGCGACGCAGCAGGGCAACAGCCATAGCCATGAACATGGCGGCGGGCACCCCCTTGCCGGATACATCGCCCATGGCCACAGCCAACCGTCCGTCCGGCAGGGAAAAAAAGTCGTAAAAATCTCCGCCTACTTCTCTTGCCGGAACGAGCATGGCGCTCATTTCCAGCCCGCCAAAACCGGCAAGGACTTCCGGCGCGGGTATTATGCCGCGTTGAATTTCGCGGGCGGCCGCAAGCTCGCCCTGCATACGTTCCTTGACCGCCGTGGCGGCCATCAATTCGCCTATTTTGCGATCAAGAGCTGTTCCCAGGCGGCTGAAGGCCAGGGTCAGATGTCGTACCTCGTCTTTTTCGCCGTTCCGTCCCACGGCGTCTTGCCCCTCCAGGCCGTCCAAGGCCGCAAGCACCGCGCCGGGAGCGGAAAGATCCGCTTCGGCCAAGGCGTTGGCTCTGACGGTCAGCGCGCGCAAGGGGCGGATCAGGGCGGCGGCCAGAGCCAGGGTGACCAACAGCGCGGCAATAGTGGTTATTGCGGCCAGCAGAACAAGGCGGCGTGTGAGACGGGTGGTGGAAGCTTCCACATCTTCGAGCGGAGCGGCCGCCGCCACATACCAGTCCAGCGGCTTGAATCGGGCGATGCGGTACAGAACCGGCTTGCCGTAACTTTTGGGAATAACGAGTGTTTCAACAACGTTTTCCCGTTTCAGGCGCTCTTGAAGCGTATAAAAATACGATCTGTCGTCCACCGCTTCGAAAATTGCTTCCGGCCCCTTGCGGGCCAGATCCCGCCCCTTGGAATCAAACAACTTAAGACTGCGTCCCTGAGCCAGGCGCATGGAGTCGAATTTATCCTGAACTTCCCCGGCTATTTCCTTTTCGCGATTCTTGGCGTCCAGAATTTTTAGAGGCATGGCCAGGGTAATCACCCCGTTTTTTTCCGGAACGGGCATAAAGGAGATCAAAACCGGCACGGCCCCGCCTTCTCCCGTTTTTGTCGCCGTTTCGAGCGGGTTTTGCGGATCAAAGTGTCGCCAATTTTCCGGGCTCAAGTTGAATACCGCGCACTTGCCCGCGTCGGGCAGATTTTGCGGCAGCAACATTTCAGCGAGCGGTTCGCCGGTAAAATCCATATTATCGCGATCTATCGAACCTGTTCCGGCCATGTCGCCGTAGCGCGCCTCGCCATCGCGAAAAACAGTGAGGTAAAAGCCGGTATGGCGCGAAAGCCGTTGCCAGGTGTTGAAAATGTGCTCTATTTCCCGATCTGTGGAAGCAAGCCAAAATTGCCTGCCCAGGTGGGTCATGCGGCTCAGGTCGAGCTTGGCTTCCATGACGTCAGCGGCAAAGGTGGTGAGGAAGGAAAAATACAGGGTACTTATATTTTCTTCCAGCAGTATGACCAAGTTGGCAAAGGCGGCTCGTTCCCTTTCGCGGCTGTTTTCCTGAAAATCGCGCCCGGCCAGAAAGATCAGCGGCACGGAGACCAGGGCCACACACAACGCGCCGAGTCCGAAAAGCTTGCCGCGCAGGGACAGGGAGAACTTCATCAAAACGTCCTTAATCTGCTTCCACGGTTTCTATTCCGCGCTCCATGCGCAGGAGTTTTTTGCGCAGGCCCTCGCGGGTAATACCCAACAATCTTGCCGCATTAGCGCGATTGCCCCCGGCATGATCCAGGGCGCGACGGATAAGCTCCTTTTCCGCCCCGTGCAAATTGAAATCGGCTTCGCTGGTTTGCGGCGTATCGTTCCCCCTTGCGGAGGAGCGCGGGATGGAGGCCCCCGGACGGGTTAATTCGGGCAATCCGGCCTCGGGCAGAGAGGATAACTCCAGGGACAGACGCGGCGACAGATCATCGCGCTCAATGCGTTTTCCGGGGGTAAGGGCGGCGGCGCGCTCCATTTCATTGTTCAGCTCGCGCACATTTCCCGGCCAGGAATGAGCCAGCAGGCACTGGCGAGCTTCGGGAGAAAAGGAAAGGCGGGGACGGCCCAGTTGCTCGCAGTGCTTGTTGAGAAAATGCTGGGCCAGCAGCAGAATGTCATCGCCCCTGTCTTTCAGCGCGGGCAGGCGTATTTCGGCCACATTGAGGCGATAGTACAGGTCTTCGCGGAATTTTCCGTTTTTTACAGCCTCGGCGAGCATGGCATTAGTGGCGCAAATAATCTTTATATCCACCGGAATGGGTTTGACCGCGCCTACGCGCATTATTTCGCGTTCCTCCAGGGCCCGCAGCAACTTCACCTGATTGGCAGGAGACATGTCGCCTATTTCGTCCAAAAAAAGTGTTCCGCCGTTGGCCGCTTCCATAAGCCCCTTTCTTTTGTCCACGCCCGTGGCCACGCCCTTTTCTATGCCGAACATCTCGCTTTCAAAGAGAGAGTCGGGAATAGCAGTGCAGTTCACGGCCATGAACGGTCCTTCGCGCCGGGGTGAATTGAAATGGATGAGCTTGGCCACAACTTCCTTGCCCGATCCGGTGGGGCCGGTAATCAGGGTATTGATGGGCCGCCGCGCTATGGACATGGCCAGATCAACCACTTGCAGCATGGTCGGACAGTTGCCGATCACATTCCTGCTTCTGTCTGCGGCCACGCTCACCAGATGCGCGTTGCGCTCCGAAAGGTACGATCTGGCGCTTTCCAGTTCCGTATTGCGCTCTTTCAGTTCTTCTATGAGCCGCACATTACCGTATTCGCGGGCTTCCACTTTAACCAGCATCATGCCGAAGGCCTCGGCCAGGCGGACGAGCGGTTCCGGGCCGGAACCGGATCTGGTCTGCGCGTATAATTTGTCGGCGTCAGCATTGCGCCCGAAAGCCAGATCATCGCAAAGGGCGATCAGTGTTTCCAACATTTCAGAGGGAGAGCCGTTTTTCGCGCCGCTGTTTTCCGTGTCCATCATTCTTTCCTCAAAGATTGGGCCCAACGTATCACTTCCGCCACCGGGCCAATCAGGTCTTGGGGAATGTAGGCGTTTTCGGCTCCATGTTCAAACAATTCGCGCGCCAGAGGCACATTTTGCATGATCGGTATGCCTTCTTCTCTGGCCACCTCCACCATGCGTTTGGCCAGCAGGCCTTCACCCTTGGCCAGAATTATCGGCAGAGGCGTTTTGCCTTTTTCATAATCCAGGGCAATGGCAAGACGCGTGGGGTTGGTCACCAGCACTCTGGCTCTGCGCACATTGTCCAGGGAGTTTTGCGCTATAAGTTCCTGATGAAGCTGTTTGCGCTTGCTTTTGATGCGGGGGTCGCCTTCCATTTCCTTGTATTCCTTTTTTACTTCATCCTTGCTCATCATATGATCGCGGTTGAATTGCCAGCGCTGGTAAAGATAATCCAGCGCGGCTATAATGCAAAAATAAGCGGTGGAGAGCAGCAGCAGCGACTGCATGGCCGATCCGGCCACAGTCCACACCGCGCCCGCATTGCCGTGGTTGATGGAAAAAAGCTTTGGCAGATGCTCCGACAGCACTTTTTCCACGGCAAAGGTCAGTACGGACAGCTTGAATATATTTCTGAGCAATTCCACAAGATTTCTTAAAGAAAAAACCTTCTCGAACCATTTTTGCGGGTTAACGTTGGAAAGCTGCGGCTTGGCCGCCTGAAGAGAAAAAATGAAACCCATCTGTCCAAGCCCGGCGATCAGGGCCGCCGCCATAACTAACCCCACTATGGATATGCTTACCAGCACAAAAACCCGCGCGGTTTCCCCGGCCACCAGGGGCAGGGCTTCAGCGAACGGTCTGTCGATTACCGCCATGGGAGTAAGTGCCATGGCGCTGAACATTTCCAATATTGTTCCGCCTCCCAGAATCAGGCAGCATACCAGAGTCAGAATTACGGCAACAGAAATCACTTCCTGGCTTTTGCATACCTCGCCGCGCTCGCGCGATTCGCGCAGGCGCTTGGGGGTCGGTTGTTCGCTTCTTTCCTGACTCATGTTCAGTTTCCTGGAATCATACGAGCGAGAGTGCCGATTTCTTCCATAATTCGTGAAAACATGCCCCGCATGTCGCTCATGACCATGCCGAAATAAAAAAGCAGCAGAAAAGCCGCCAGCGCGCTTTTTATAGGCATGGCCAGCACATAAACATTGAGCTGCTGGGCGGCGCGGTTGATCAGCGCCAGCGACACGTCGGCCAACAGGCAGGCCACCACAATAGGGCCGGACAAAATAATCATGCCGCTCATCAGCCATGCCAGCTGCCCGGCGAAAAAAAGCGGAATACGCGCGTCGGAAAGCATGCCCTCGGGCAGAACCGCCGTTGCCGGCCACACTTCATAGCTGGCGTAAAGCGCGCCGATACAAGCCAGAAAAGCCCCGCCGGAAAAGAAAAGGTAAAGCGAACCCTGAAAAAAGAGCGAGCCCATGGGCGTGGTTTCATCACCGCTCAAGGGGTCGGTTGCCTGGGCCATGGAAGCTCCGCGCTGGTTGTCGATAAAGTCACCGGCGGCCTGTGCCGTCCAGAACAATATTCCCGAAAGCCAACCCATGAGAAAACCAAGAAAAGCCTCTTTGGCCAACAACCCTCCCAACAGCACAGAAAAGGAAAGACCCATCGCCTTCATTTCTCCTACCTGGGCCGTTAGAGCGGGGTGCAGCACAAGGTACAGGGAAAAGGCCAGGGTGGCGCGCAATTGTCCGGTGATGATCCCGCCGCCGAAAAACGGCGCTATGGTCAGAATCATCGAAATGCGCGGCATGCCCAGCAAAAAGGCAAACAGATGATCCTGGGCCCCGGTCAGAGCCAGTCCGTTCAGCGTGTCCTGAATTTCCATAGTTTGAAGGGGCAGAGCATATGCAATCTGTTGAATTTCCATGAGGGAAGTCAAAGCATATGCAGGCGGTTAAAAATGTCGTTGGCAAAACGCAGCAGTTCGGACCCCACCCATGACCCCATGATGAACAAAGTGGCAATTACCGCTATGAGTTTTATTCCAAAAGACAGGGTTTGATCCTGCAATTGGGTTACGGCCTGAAGAAAAGCCAGAATAATGCCCACAACAGAGGCCACAGCTATGGGCGGAAGCGACAGCAGTAAAACCAGATACAGGGCCTGGGCGGCAAGGTGTATGGCGTCGGTGTTCATGACAGCATTCTACTTTTGAAATTATCTATCAGAGCCTTTTGTTCATTTTATTCGCAACGGGCTCTATAACCTCACTCGTCCCAGGGGTTGCACCGATATTTCGGGCGTAAGCTCCTGATAGGCCAGCACCGGCAGTTCGAAATATTCCGTTTCAATCAACCTGCGCACATAGCGCCTTATGTCCATAGAGGCCATGAGCACCGGGCGTTGGGTGGAGTTGAGCCCCGCCCCGCAGGCGTCGCCCACGGCCTTCAAAAAGCGCCTGGTAGTGTCGGGGTCCAGGGCCAGGAAAGCTCCGGCGGAGGTTTGCCGTACGGCCTTGCGGATGACTTCTTCAGTTTGCGGCTCCATAAGTATGGCCGGAAGCATGTTTTGGCCCCGGGAATGAGCATAGCTGATCTGGCGCTTTAGAGCTCCGCGCACATATTCCGTAAGCATGACCGCGTCTTTTTCTCTGGGGCTCCATTCAATCAGCGCCTCAAGCACGGTGCGTAAATCGCGTATGGAAATGCGTTCTTGCACAAGGCGCTGAAAAATTTCGGCAATGCGTTGGGTGGCCAGGAGGCGCGAGGCCTCGCGCACCAGATCCGGGGCGCGTTCCTCCATGCGGTCGAGCAGGTATTTTGTTTCCTGCATGCCAAGAAAGGACGCCGCATGGCGCGAAAGAACAAATGAAAGGTGGTAGGCCAGAATACGGGCGTGTCCCATGCTGGTTATGCCGGTTTTTTCCAGAGACGCGGCCACAGAGTCGGATACCCATATGGAATCCACATCGGGCAGAAATTTGGGGCCGCTTTGCGCTTCCACCCCAAGCATGGCCAGATTGTCCGCCGTTTCTCTGGCAATGGACATGCCTTTGAGCATCTGGCCTCGCGACATGGGAATTTCATTCACATTGAGCAGATAGGATAATTCGCCTAAATTGGAATTGAGGCGAATATTGATGCCGGGAAAAGGCACCCCCAAATCAAAATAAAGGGCGCGGCGCAGGGCGGCCAATTCGCGGTTTAGGGAATCGTAATCTAAGCTTTCACCCAAGTCTGGAGATATATCCAAAATAATCGGCACAGTGGGTGCGAAATCGTCGGTGGCGTCTCTGCCTGCTCCGGAGGTGAAGTCCGAACTTTTTCCTCCGGCGGCCGGGGCCAGGGAGCGGGCCAGATCCTTTCTGGCGTCGCGCGGGCCGGGCTGTGTCGCCAAGTGATCAAGCACAAAGCCGAAGCCGCCCACGGCCGCGGCCAGGGTAAAAAGTTGAATTTTGGGAAAGCCCGGCACCAGGGCGAAAATAAAAATCAGCCCGCCCGCCATGAGCAAGGCCTTGGGATGAGCAAAAATCTGCTGCCCGATTTGCGCGCCGACGTCGCCGTTGGAATCTCCGGAGCGCGTAATGAGCACACCGGCCGAAATGGACACCAGCAGCGACGGGATCTGCGAAACCAGGCCGTCGCCTATGGTCAGAATGCCGTATTCCCGCACGGCGTCGCCCATGGTCATGCCGCGTTGCGACATGCCTATGGCCATGCCGCCCACAATATTCACCACGGCCACAATCATGCTGGCGATGGCGTCACCCTTGACAAATTTCATTGCGCCGTCCATGGCCCCATACATCTGGCTTTCAAGCTGCACGCGCTCGCGGCGCTTTTGAGCTTCGGCCATGTCTATGACTCCGGCGCGCATGTCAGCATCAATGGACATTTGCTTGCCGGGCATGGCGTCGAGGGTAAAGCGCGCGCCCACCTCGGCCACGCGTTCCGAGCCCTTGGCTATGACTATGAACTGCACGATGGTGAGAATGACAAAAATTACCGCCCCCACCACAAAGTTGCCGCCCAGGGCGAACTCGCCGAAGGTAAAGATAATTTCACCGGCATCGGCCTGAAGCAAAATAAGGCGGGCGGTGCAGATGTTCAGCGACACGCGGAACAGAGTGGTAAACAGCAGCATGGTGGGAAAAACGGAAAAATCCAGAACCGTTTTCACATACATGGCCATCATGAGCATGAGAAAGGAAATGGCCATGTTGAAGCCGATGAGCGTGTCCACCAGCCAGGTGGGCAAGGGCACAATCATCATGGAAATGACGCAGATCAGCATAAAAATAACGCTGACGTCATTGTGTCTGGTCATGCTTCCGATCAGCGGGCCGGTGCGGCTCAGCGCCTGCCGTATCATATTGAATCTCCCAGAACGGCCCGCGCCTCTTTTCCGCGCCCGCAAAGCCATAACGCCCTGGCCTTCATCAGGCGCAACCCGGCTCCTTTCATGTCCGTGCCGTTGGTCTCAGCCTTGTCCAACAGGTCAAGAACCCTTTCCGGGTCGCAATTTTTTTTGGCCAGCTCCACGGCGGCCAAGCCCATATTGGCCCGCGCGTCCGAAGGGTCAAGTACGGACAATCCGGCATATACTCTTTCGGCCCGCTCCATAAATCCGGCGCGCAAAAAAAGCCAGGCCAGCACGTGCAGGGCCTGGCGTTCGTCTACTGTAAAATTGTCTTCGGGCAAGAGGGTCATCCTTTAATCAACAGCCCCATATATGTATTGAGCAGTTCCCTGTTTTCCAGCAGCGGATCAAGCTCTTTTTCCAATAGCTCGCGCAGGGCCGGAGAACCGCTTTTTCCGCTCAATTTTTCCGCGCAGCGGGCCAGGCAGGCCGAAAATACCGCTGGTTGCACCAGTGTTCCGTCGCCCACGTCGGGGCAGAGCGCCTCTTCCACGATGCGCGCGGTATTGGAAGGCGCATAGAGGGCCTCCAGCCCTGCTTCAGACAAAGCATTAGCCGCCATTTGCCTGTATTGCGGCAAAGATGCGCCTCTGGCCGGTTCCTCCAGAACATTTTGTATGCCCAGATCCGGGTCAAGCAGATTTATTCTGGCCATTTTGCTAATCGAGTATGTTAAATATTAAAAACCAGCAATTTCATCGGCCTGATCAGCCAGAAAGCGTATGGCGTTTTCCAACAGAGAGGCGCGTACCCGGCTGAGTGGAAAGCGCGTCAGCAAAATCAGCCGATCCCTGTGCAGTCCGCCAGCCAATGGGTATTGGCTGTTGCCGCGCCAGGAGCAGCGGGTGAGCAAACGGCGCGGCAAATCGACATCGGATGGTGTAACCGGGCGCGCCACATGAATCAGCAGCTCGTCTTCCCCTTCCGTCCCTTCTCGTAACTCCAGAGTGAAAGAACCAAGACCCCGCACGTCCATCGCGGCTATGCCCCTTTCATCCAGGGCCAGGTCGGGCAGGCCTAGCTTGCGGCCGAATTCGCCTATTTCATGTTCGATCATGTTTCAATCCACAGTCGACTCCCGCCGACGAGCCAGGGCGCGTTGGTCCCGCTCTTTGCATAGGAGGCTAACACTCCGGTCATTGTCCCTGCGCGAGCCAGTCATCTTCCTTTTTTACGGCCCTGTCCACGCATTCCTGCATAACCTCAAGCACCCGCAGCCTTCCGGCGTCGTCATTCATAAGGGCAATGGGCATGGATCTGGCCGCGCCCAGCAATTCCTGATAAAATAGGACTTCATGCTCAATATCTGGTATACGGGCGCGAGAGGCTATTTCCTCTATGTGCATGGCCCCAAGAAAGCGTTCCTCGGCCAGCCCGGCGAGCTTTTCCAGTAGGAACATGGACGTGAAACCGCTGCTTCGCGCTTCGGAAACACCATGCACTTTTTCCCAACGCTCCAGAAGTTCCTCGCAGTTACCATGGGCGCTTTGCAGCAGGCGCACTTTGCCCAGGCTTCCGTTAACAGCGGCCAGACGGTTTTTTTCCATGCTTGGTGTGCTTGACGTCATGTCGGCCGATATGGCCGCGAACATGAAATCCAAAGCCGCCCCGATTCGATCCTGAAATTTTTCTTTTATAAAAACAAAAGCTTCCATGACGCTTGTAAAATCACAAACCGCGCTGCGGTAAGCATTGCGCAAATCTTCCACGCTTCCGGCCTGCTCAAAGTCCGGGGCGACCAAAGCGCCGTGAATACCGGCCAGAATGCGCGGCCCTTTTTTGCCTTCCAGAATGGACAAGGCATCGGCCACAGCCCGCGCCATGGCCGGGGATGCTCCATTTTTGCGAGTTTCTTCTAACAGACTGTAAAGAGCCACCCAGGTGTCGGTTTCGTCGTAAAACAGGCGTGAAGCGCGGTTAAGCAGCACTTCTCCGCCCTCCCCGGCAGACAGAGAGCGCCCCAGCTCAAAGAGCCGTTCATCCAGCCCGCGCCCGGCCATAAGCATTTTATATTGACGAATACGATCACGCAGAGAGGTATTGTTCTCCTTTTCTCCAAGATGCTCAACTTCGCTTATGTTCCAGCTTGCCTCTTCGCGGGCTTTTTCCAACTCTTCCGAGGCCAGTTGCGCGTCATCGTCGTCCTCACTCCAATCGTCAAGCTCGCATTGAGGCGAATCGGTGTCCGGCCCGGTTTCCATGTCCATAGCTTCGGCGGCTTCGGCCAGAATAGACGGTTGATCGGCAATAATGGAGGCGCTTCGGCCAAGAAAAGCTCCTGTTGCCTGATTCGTCGCGCTTTTGCCCTCCGCCTTTCCGGCCAGGGCGGCACGCGTGCCGCTTACGGCAAAATCCAAAGGCATGGCTATAGCTCCGGATTGAATTTGCTCCAAAATTGAAGCGGTACATGTGATTAAAATGTGATGTGGCAAAAAAGTTGCGCAATGCGTATTTTATCGCATGAACCGCTTTCAAAAATCAACTACATCAGGACTACATCAAAATTACATCAAGACTACACCAATGCTGAATTTTATCGCGTCTTGTTGCGCAAAAGCGCAAATTTGATATAACGACGCATTGTGTATGTTGCGCGCCGCAATGTTCATTCTGTTTTCACAGCGTCGGAATACGATAAAATACCACTATGGAACAAAGTTGGCAGCGCGGCCTTTTTGCAGGCAACTTCATTTTTGATTCTTTATAGAATGTGGCACTATTGTTGGCAAATGAACAGGCGGATAAATCGTATGTGCACATAATCTTGCTTCGGAGCGCCAATTACATGCAGGTTACAGTGTTGGTACGGCTTATGCTAATGCATGTTCAACCTCACTTTTTTTCAGGAGTACATTATGTCTTTTGAAGAACAAATGAAGCATCAGGAAACTGAGCTGGAAAATCTTAGAAGTGAATTGTCCCGTCTTAACGCGGAACTTGATCGCGCCCTCAAGGAAGCAGGCGTGAGCGAAGGTCAGATGAGCGTGTCCGAAGACGACCTGCCCCCGGACGCTCGCAAGGCCTGGGAGGGCATAAAGGAAGCCGCCCGCCGCGCTGGTGAAGAACGCAAAGCCAGGGCCGAAGCCGCGATTCCCGGCAAGTCTTCGGGAGGGACGCGCAGAGGGGCCGTTCGCGTGTAAATAGTGCCGTCATGAGCGCTTTTTCGCTTGAAAAGCTAAAATCAAAGAAAGGATAAAGCCATGAGCAGCATCAATGCAACCAGCAGCTTCGGCGGCATAAACGACATCGATCTGGGACCGGCCGGCAGCGTGCAGATCATGTATGCCAAGCTCCAGCTTCTTATGAGCGCCCAGTGCAAGACCCAGGCTGAAAAGTACATGAATGACATTCAGGGCATTCAGGCCGAACAGCGCGAAGCCGCCAAGATGATTGAACTGGCCCGCCAGCTCAAGCAGCAGGGCAAGCCCCCCACCGACGAGCTGAAGCAGTGGATGAAGGATCGCGGGCTTGAGGCGATCAACAGCGGCAAGCCCGAAGACTGGGACGTGAATATAAAGAAGATAACCAGCTATCAGGAAACTGTGGGCAACAAGACGCAAACCCTCATGGTTTACCTTCAGGACTTTATCGGACAGTACAACTCCTATTTGCAGGGCGCGAGTTCTTCCATCAATGACGCCAAGAATGTGCTGACTTCTCTCGCCAGAGGCCAGTAGGAGCTGAACTCCTGAGATAGCGCCAACGAAGCCGAATTAGGGAGAATACCATGATTGACGAGATGCGGACGCCGGAACAGCGTATGGATGCGGCCCTGGATAAGGCGGGGCATCTGCTTGAAAGCGGGGCCGCCGGACTTTCCGCTCCCGAGGCGGACGAAGCTTGGAACAACTTAAACAGGTTGCGCGAAAGTCTGGCCGACAAAAACTTGAGATATAAGTCGGCTATGTTGCTTATTTTTACTAAAAATATGATCGAGTCCCTTGAAGTAACGGCGGCCAAGGAAGGGGATGGCAATTTGGGCCGGGCCGCCGCCATGTTCAAAAAGATTTTCATGCCGCTGGGTCGGGCTATTTTTGGCAAAGATGTTCTGGAATTGGAAAATTCCGGTGAAGCGCGGAAGTATTTTACCGAAAATAATATGAATTTTGACCCCGACTCTCCCGAAGGCGGAAGGTTTGTGGAGCATATCAGGCTGAAGTTGCGGGAAGTCACCGACGGGAAGGCATAGTCCCTGTTCGGGAACGAAACGGAATTCAGTCGATTGCGTTGAAAATTCGTCTTTAAAGGACGGAAAACAGGAGCGTGATTATGATACGCGTTGATTCTCCACACACATCGGGCGCGGGCGGCATCGGCGACATCGATTTGGGGCCCAACGGCAGTGTCCAGCTTATGTTCGCCAAGCTTCAGCTGCTCATGGCCAATGAAGCCAAGGTGAAGGCGGAAACCTGCATCCAGAAGATAGAAAGCGTGCAGGACGATCAGCAGAAGGCGCTCAAGCTGATCAGCAAGGCCCGCAACCTGCAAAATGATGCCAAGACTGATGTCAACGCGCCTGCCGAGATAAAGTTCGTCAGAAATGCTTTAAACGCGGGACTCTCCATAATCGAGTTTTTATTAAAGGCTGTGGCGCCCCCCAGTGAGAGAGAGTTTGTGAAGCAGATGATCAATCTCTCAAGGGCGTTTGCCGATGGCATGTGCGACATTATGAACTTTATACTTAATCCCAATCCTTATAAGTCCGAAATTACTCCGGAACTTAAGAAGTTTTTCGAAGAAAACGGGTTGGTGCTCGTACCCAAGGGCAGCAACGGCTGGATCAATGAAAAGGAGTGGGAATTGAATATCAAGACCTTGGATACCTTTCAGAACACCCTGCCGGCCATGACCCAGACCATGATGATTCAGGCACAGAATTTTATGGGACAGTATAATTCCTTCATGATCGGAGCCTCCAGCGCCATAAGCGAAGCCAAGGCCACCTTGAACAGTTTGCAAAAGGCTTAATCCGCCTCACGGCGTTGCATCGAATGAGGATATAGCCATGAACAGCGTAAATCCGGCGAACGCATCCAATACAGGAAAGATTGAAGACATAAACCTCGGCCCGGCCGACAGCCTTCAGCTTATGTTCGTCAAGCTCCAGCTTGTAATGAGCGCCGAATGCAAGGTCCAGGCCGAAAGGTGCATGAACCAGATTCGCAATATACAGGCGGAGCAGGAGCAGGCCGCCATCATGATTGAGCTAGCCCAGCGTTTCAAGGTAAGCGAGCACAAGCCGTCCAGGGAAATGACGGAATGGATGGGCGAACGCAATATGAAGCCGGTGGATAACGACACCAGGGAAGCCTGGGACGTTACCATAAGAACACTGGCCAACTATCAGGAAAGCATCGGCTCGCAGCAACAGACCTTGATGACCTTTTTGCAGGATTTCATGGGCCAGTACAGCTCTTATTTGCAGGGGGCCAGCGCCGCCATCGGTGAGGCCAGATCCACTCTTGGATCACTGATCAGAGCATAGCCACGAGGTTCTTTTTGTCTCTGCCTGCGTTAAAAAGTTTTTTTTTATTCAGGTCGAGTACCAGAAGAGTACGCTCCCTTCATAAAAAAGCTTTTTGCCTTGGCAGAGAACAAAAATATTCCTCGTGACCATAGGGTTAGGATTGCCATATAATTTTTGAGGTATGGACAAAGTGAGGTTTACCATGTCCGAGCAGGATAAGAATAGTTTCGAACCCGGCATGATCGACGATGCAACCATTCAGGCCATGATTTACGCCGCACAACAGGGAGTTTCCGTGGCCCGCCTTTCGGGAATGCCCCCGGAAACTTTGGAAGGCTTGTATGCCCTCGGCTACAACCTTTACAATGCGGGCAATCACAAAGACGCCGAAACCGTGTTCCGGGGGTTGTGCCTATACGATCACAACGATTCCAGATATTGGATGGGACTTGCGGGCAGCCTTCAGGCACAAGGCGAATACAAGCAGGCTATTGACGCCTATTCCATGGCGGGCATAGCCACAGCCATGAATGATCCCCAGCCTTTTCTGTTCGGGGCCGTCTGTTACCTCAAGATGAACGATCGCGAAAATGCCAGAGGAGCGCTTTTGGGCATAATCGACATCTGCGGCGACGACCCGGCCAAGGTTTCCTGTATGGCCAAAGCGCGGGAAATGCTGTCCATGCTTGACGGGGCCGCCAAAAACTGAAGCCCGCAAGGCCGGGCGGGGCATAGAGCCGTATGTTTCACCACGCAACGCCCAATGCATTATAGTCTCAAGGAGACAAGCCATGACTTCCGACATCACCGTCACTCCGCAGCAATATATGGAACAGATCGCCGCCATTATGGCCAGATATTCCGTTGAAATTCCGGAAGGGCCTGGCCGCGCGCAAACTCCGCCTCCTTCCTCTCCAGGGGCGTACAGGACCGATCATTCCTTGCCCCAGCTTTCCGCTCCCCTTGGGCCGCTTTCGCTCGACACGCTCATGACGGCCATCGGCCATGAGGCGCGCAAGAATGCCGTGCGCGCCAGCGCCGACAGCATCAAGACCATGGGCGACGAGCAGCAGAGAGTGGGCAAGGAACAGCTCGCCCAGCTGAAGGAGCATATGGAAAAGATCGAAAAGCAAAAGCATATGTCTTTCTGGGAAAGGGCCTTTTCCGTATTTACCGCCGTTCTCGGGGCCATAGCCAGCGCTGTTACCATTGCCGCCGGTGTGCTCTCCTGCAATCCGCTGCTCGTTGCCGGCGGTGTGATGGGGGCCTTGATGACGGTTAATTCCGTTATGGAAATGGCTTCAGGGGGAAAGATCGGCCTTGGCGCGGCCGTGACCGCTCTGGCCAAGGCCTGTGGAGCAAGCGACGAAGCCGCTCAGTGGATTGGCTTTGGAGTTCAGATGGCCCTGGTTGTGGCCAGCGCGGCCATAAGCGTCGGCGGAGCCCTGAAGGGCGCGGAAGCCATGAAGAAGGCGGCGGAAATGGGCATGAAGGTCAATGACATTCTCGGCAAGAGCCTCAAGATCTCCATGGGAACCGAGATAGCGTCTTCCGCCCTTGGCGCGGGGTCGGGCACCGTGGGAATTTTTTCCAGCCTGAACGCTTATGGCGCTAATGAAAACATGGTGAATCACCGCAAGCTGGAAGCGGCCATGGAACATATTCGCGAAGCAATCAGAACGGAACACGACTTTCTTGAGGCCCAGGTGAAGCTGGCCGATAAGCTGATTGGCGATGTGGCGGACATTGTGCGCGGCTGCAACCAGACTCAACAAGCCATAATGCGCGCTAACCCGGCGCTTGCCTGAGGCTATAGGATAATCAGAGGAGAATGGTCATGTCAATCAAGATACAGGGCAACAATGTTGACGGGACCGCTCTTTACGGCCCCCACGACGCGGAAAGAGTGGCTA
>JAVBLG010000123.1:0-6755 GCA_031553655.1 Desulfovibrionaceae bacterium
AGAGGGATTTCCCGTGCCCGGCGGTCTGCCCCCCATGAGCCATCGCCGGGGGGCCTGTAAAAACGGCGAGGAGGGCCCGGGTTCGCCTTAAATTTGGGGGGGATGGGGGGTAACCCATTTTTGAAAAATGGGTGTCCCCCCCGTCCCCCGTACCCCCATCCCCCCTTTACCCAAAACTTTTATTTTATGCTCAACATTTTAAATATTTATACCGATATCAACAATAACCGCATATCATGTCGGAAACTAAAACATGAGCGGCGTACGTAATCCGCGGCATATAAGCGCGGCGGCCGTTGTGCCGGAACAGATAACCGCCTATGTGGAACCCCTGTCTGGAGGGGCGAAAGCTCGCATTTTCGGCTGCTGTGTGGCCTATGAGAGCGAAGGCTATCTGACTCTGGCCGCGTATCCGCCACACGATCCCAAAGATAAAAAAGCCGTGGCCGAAGCCGTAGCTTTAGCCCTTTGCGCGGCCGCCGAAAATCGCGCGCAACTTGTGGTTTTAAGCGCCGTGAGCCCGGCTGACCTTTCAAGTCCTGACGGCGCAGCCGCCCATCCGCCCGGAGGAAATTCCCGCGCCGGGCACCCTGCCCTACCCCTTCACAAAACGGAAATCACAGGCACGGATCAATGGTGGGCCATTGATCTGCCCCCCCCGCCCCCGGCCCAAAAGTTGCGTAACATGTTGCGCCGCGCCGCGCGCGACATTTACATTGAAGCGGCTCCGGGCATGGAACATTTCAGCGCGGAGCATGTGGAACTAATCCGCAACTATGTGCGTTCCCGTCCTCTGGCCGCCGGAACAGCTTATATTTTTGAGCATATACCGAAATATCTGGCGGCATGCGAAAAATCTATGCTGTTTTCCGCCAGGCTGAAAAACGACAAATCGCTGGCGGGTATGGCCGTGGGCGATTTTTCATCCCTTTCAACAGCCTTTTACCTCTTCGCTTTCCGCGCCGAAAACGCGCCCCCCGGAACAGCCGACGCCCTGCTCGCCGCCTTGGCCAAAGAAGGAACAAGGCAGGGGCACCTGCGCCTGAACCTGGGCCTTGGCGTAAACCCTGGCATTGCTTTTTTTAAACAAAAATGGGGTGCTTATAAGTTTTTGCCTTATATTGAAACCACATACACTCTAACCAGTACGGGAGGCCTGTTTGCCTTCCTACGCAACCTATGGTAATAATTAGCAATGCACGAATATAACCTTCTGGAAATATTAGCCATGGGTTTTGCCCTGGCCCTTGGCTTCGGATACGTGGCTCATCGCCTCAAGCTCTCACCCATAGTGGGCTATCTGCTGGCCGGTTTTCTCATCGGCCCCCATTCACCGGGGTTTGTGGCCGATCTCGGTCTGGCCGGACAGCTCTCCGAAGCCGGGGTTATTCTGCTCATGTTCGGCGTAGGTCTGCATTTCAACATGCAGGATCTGCTGGCAGTCAAAAAAGTGTCATTGCCGGGCGCGATTGTGCAAAGCGCCGTGGCCACCGCGCTGGGCACGGGCGTGGCCATATTTCTGGGCTACTCCCTTTCTGTAGGCCTGCTGCTGGGCATGGGCCTGTCTGTGGCCAGCACCGTTGTTCTTTTACGAGTTTTGAGTGACAACAATATGCTCGACACCGTGCACGGCCATGTGGCCGTGGGCTGGCTGGTGGTGGAAGATTTGTTCACAGTGCTCATTCTGGTCCTTCTGCCCAGTCTGGCGGTGCTTACGGGCAACGGTAACGGAGCCGAAAGTTCCGGGCTGCTGCCCTTGGCCAAAGCCTTTGGCGGCGCGGCCCTGCGCCTGGTGGCTCTGTGGATTGTGGTGCTGGTGGTAGGCGGACGCGTGATGCCCTGGCTGCTCACCAGAGTGGCCCGCACCCGCTCCCAGGAACTTTTCACGCTTACTGTGCTGGCGGCGGCCTTTGCCACGGCTGTGGGCGCGGCCGTATTCTTCCAGGCCTCCATGGCCCTGGGGGCCTTGTTGGGCGGCATGGTGGTGGGCAAAACCAAGGTCAGCCATCAGGCCGGGGCCGACATTCTGCCTTTGCGCGACGCTTTTGCCGTGCTTTTCTTTCTGTCCGTGGGCATGCTTTTTGACCCGTCTTTCTTCAAAGCCCAGCCCCTGCTGATCGCCTTGTGCCTCTTTATTGTGCTCGTCGCCAAGCCGCTCACGGCCTTCATTGTGGTGTGCGTGCTTGGCTATTCCGCCAATACCGCGCTCATTGTGGCCGTAAGTCTGGCCCAGGTGGGCGAGTTTTCCTTCATTCTGGCCCAGCAGGCCCAACAGCTCGGGATGGTTCCAGACATGGTGTACAATGTGCTGGTGGTCTGCGCCCTGGTGTCAATTACCCTCAATCCCGGATTTTTCCGCTCCATACCCAAAATGGAAGCGGCGTTGCGCCGCCATACCGGGTTGTGGAAATTCGTAAATGCCCGCGCCGACCACCGCGCCAAAAGAAGCGCCCCTATTCCACCCCCGGACCATGACGCCGCCGGAACCGGCGAGACCCGCGCCATTGTGGTCGGTTACGGCCCCACAGGCAAAAGTGTGGTCAAAGCCCTGCGGGATCAGAGTATCGCCACGGTCATAATAGACCTTAACGTGGATACTGTTAACAAGCTCAATGAAGAAAACATCCCGGCCGTATTTGGCGACTCGTCGCGGCGCGACGTGTTGCACGCCGCAGGCATAGATTCCGCCGATTATCTGATTATCACCCTGCCCATGCTTGAGCACACGGCGGCAACCGCAGCCATGGCCAGATCCATCAATTCCGGGGTTCGCGTGCTGGCCCGCGCCCGTTTCCTTGACGACGGCAAATTTTTAGGCAAAACAGGAGTAGCCGGCATAGCTTTTGAAGAAGACGAAATAGCCAGGGCTCTGGCCGAACTGGTGCTGGAAGACGTGCGTCTTTGCGCGGAAGGCAACTGCCCGATTCTAAAATTGTAAACAACACCCCGGGGTAACCCCTGATGCATTCCCCCTTATTAACATCTCTGGTAATTCTTTTTCTGTTGTCCATCCTGGTTACCACCTTTTGCGCCAAGCTGCGCCTGCCGGCCATTGTGGGCTTTCTGCTCACCGGAGTTTTGTGCGGGCCGTCGTGCATAGGAGTGGTGCAGGATGCCCATGCGGTTGACACGCTCTCGGAAATAGGCGTGGCCTTTTTGCTCTTCGGCATCGGCCTCGAACTTTCAGGCGACGCTTTGAACAGGCTGAAAAAGCCTGTTTTTATTGGCGGAACCCTGCAATTAACTCTTACTATAGCGGCTGTGGCCGGATTTTTTCTGTTCATGGGGCGCCACTTGTCCACAGCCCTGATCGGCGGCTGTCTGATCACCCTGTCTTCCTCGGCCATAGTTTTGCGGTTACTTCAGGAAAAAGGCTCCACAGAAACGCCCATGGGCCGCCTTTCTCTGGCCATTCTGGTCTTTCAGGACATAATGGCCGTGCCCATTCTGCTGCTCATTCCACTCATGGCAGGACAAGCCTCACTTGATTACCGCTCCATGATGGGCGCTTTAGGCAAAATAGTGCTGGTGGGCGGAGGGGTGTATCTTTTCGCCCGCTACGGGCTTGACCGGCTCATGCAGGCCGTCGTGCGCACCCGCATTTCCGAACTGGTGCAACTGACCACCATAGGTTTGTGTATGGGCATGGCCCTTTTAAGTGACTGGCTGGGCCTGTCCCTTTCCCTGGGGGCCTTTATTGCCGGGCTGTTGCTGGCCCGCTCGGAATACAGCATGAGCGTGCTCTCGGGCATCATGCCCTATCGCGACGTTTTCATGAGCATTTTCTTCATTTCCGTGGGCATGCTGGTAGACGTGTCCCATGTGGCGGAGCACTTTGTGCCCATTATCGGCCTGACCGCACTTTTCATCGCCATGAAGGCCGTGCTAACCATGCCCGCGGTGCTGGTTCAGAATTATCCTTTGCGTACGGCCATAACCGTGTCGTTATCCCTGGCGCAGATCGGGGAGTTTTCCTTTGTGTTGGCCGACGCCGCGCTCAAGGCGAATGTGTTCACCAATATGTCCTATTATCAGGACTTTTTGAGCATGAGCATTCTCACCATGCTGGCTACGCCCTTTCTCATGAATTTGTCCCCCAAACTGGCGGACGCTGTGGATCGCTGGCGGGGCAAGGATATTGTTGAAGCCAGGGAGGATGATTCCTCCCACGCCAATCAATTACGCAATCACCTGATCATCATCGGCTTCGGCATAAGCGGCAAATACCTGGCCGGAGCGGCCAAGCAGACCGGCCTGCCCTATGAAATTCTGGAAATGAACCCCGACACGGTAGCCCGCTATCGCGATCAGGAACCCATTTACCATGGCGACGCCAAACAGCCTGCCGTGCTGGATCACCTTGGAGTAAAAACCGCCACGGTGCTTACCATCGTTATATCTGACCCGGCTGCGGTCCGGGCCATAACGGCCGAAGCGCGCAAGATGAACCCCTCACTGCATATTGTGGCGCGCACGCGCTATCTGGGCGAAGTGGAAGCCCTGCAGAAACTGGGGGCCGATAATGTGGTGGCCGAGGAATTTGAGTCGGCCATTGAAGTATTTTCGCGTGTTCTGGGGCACTTTCTGGTACCCAGGGCTGAAATTGACGCCATGTCCGCGCAGATTCGCAAAGAAAACTATGAAATGTCGCGGACCGCGTCGGATCGCGCCGCACCCTTGGGCGCGCTGGTGGAGCAACTACCGGATGTGGGCGTGAACGCCTTCAAAATTGAGCCAGGCTCGGAGCTTATAGGGCAAAATCTTGTGGATGCGGCGTTGCGCAAGCGTTTCAATGTGAATATAGTGGCTTTAAAGCGCGCCAAGGAAATGATGGCCCCGCCGGATGCCCGCATTGTATTTGAAGCCAATGACGTGGTATATGCCTTTGGCTCCACCGAAGACCTGCGCCGGCTCGGGGAGATCTTTCTGGAAAGGCAAGAGCATGAAAACCCCGAGGATCGTCATATAAGCGAAGCTTATGCCAGGCGCTAAAGCGTTTTGCGAATGAAATGAGCGAAATGCTCTGACGTCCCGTACAAAAAAATCAAAAAAGTAACTCCAGACAATAGATAATTCAAAAAAAATGCTTATATAAGGAAAAACACACTATGAAAGAACCGCGAGTGGGCATTGCCGCCGAAGGCTGGCCCATAATTCTGCTGTGCGGCCTGTCCGCCGAAGTTTTTGCTTTTGCCGGATGCTTGCCGGCTGCAGCCCTATTTTTACTGCTTACTTGGTTTTCATGCTGGTTTTTCCGTGATCCGGAGCGGGTGGTTCCGGTCACTCCAGGCCTGGCGGTAAGCCCCGCCGACGGCAAGGTTACCCGCATTGAAAAGCGCCGCGATCCCTTGAGTGATGAAGAATGCCAATGCATCAGCGTTTTCATGAATGTTTTCAGCGTGCATGTTAACCGCTCGCCCATAAACGGCACGGTGGAAGACATAAAATATTACCCCGGCAAGTTCCTCAATGCCGCTTATGACAAGGCCAGCGAAGAAAATGAACGCTGCGCCTACCGCGTGCGCGACGAAGAAGGCCGCGCCTTCACCATGGTGCAGATTGCCGGACTGATTGCCAGGCGCATAGTATGCCGGACCGACATTGGCGATGTACTTGCGCGCGGACAGCGTTTTGGCTTGATACGCTTTGGTTCGCGGGTTGATCTTTATCTGCCGCAGGATTATGCTCCCGCAGTGCGTATCGGAGATCAGGTCTTTGCCGGGCAGAGCGTAATAGCAAATAAAGTTTAGAAGGCCTTTTTTCTTGCCGGATAACGAAAAATCATCTCCCGACGACGCTGTCCGGCCGTACAAACAGACAAATATGCCATAAAAACGGAGTATATCTTGGACGCCGTAGAAAAAAAACCGCACAGAGGGGTATATCTAATCCCCAACATGATCACCACGTTCAGCCTGTTCGCCGGTTTTTTAGGCATGGCCTGGGCTATTGGCGGAGATTTTGACCGCGCCGCCATGGCTGTGCTTTTTTCCGCGCTCATGGATGGGCTGGACGGCAAAATAGCCAGGCTTACCCACACTTCCAGTGAATTCGGCGTACAGTACGATTCCCTGGCCGACGTGGTGGCCTTTGGCGCGGCCCCGGCCGTAATTATGTGGCAATGGCAGCTTACGGATCTCGGCCGTTTCGGCCTGGCCGCCGGTTTTATTTTTGTGGCCTGCGGCGCTTTGCGTCTGGCCCGCTTCAATATTTCCACAGCTGTGGTCAACAAGAAGTTTTTCATCGGTCTGCCTATTCCGGCAGCCGGTTGCGCGGCCATCAGCCTTATTCTGTTCAAGGACTTCGTCCCCACATTCATGGTCGGAGCCATGCCGCAGATCACCGCCTGTTTCATGATTCTCCTGGGCATACTCATGGTCAGCAGGGTGCGCTATTTCTCCTTCAAGGAATACGCTTTCCTGCGCGCCAGGCCCTTCAGCTCCATGATTACAGCCCTGTTGCTGTTTTCACTCATCGTATCCCAACCCCGCCTGCTACTGTTTAGTTTGATGATCGCCTATATCTTCCTGGGGTTAATTTATACTTTCTTCATCCTGCCACGCCGCAACCGCGAACTGATGCGCAACTTGTCGGTCGAGCCGGAGTAAATGGTTATTCTGTAGGGGGGGGGGGGGGGCCGGGTGTGGGTGTGAGGCGGGGGGGGAGGATCCCCCGCCCCCCCACCCCCCGACGCGGGGCGCCCCCCCCCGGCCGGGCTGGGGGGGGCGGGGCGGCGCCCCGCCCCGGCGAGGAGA
>JAVBLG010000007.1:0-78786 GCA_031553655.1 Desulfovibrionaceae bacterium
TTTTTTAATAAAGGGCGTAATTGGAGCTAAAATATATGCGTATTTAGACCAAAATGCCCAGAATTAGTCAACTTTCGGCATTTTTTTGAATAAATAAAATTTGCAACAAAAAAAACGGCTATTTATTCAGTGTTTCCCTAATTGCAAATTAAAATTATGTTTATTCAGCGAGGTTTGCAGATAACCTCGTGCACCCTGGTATTGAACACTTCCCTGGCGTGGGCGGGGGTCATAATTACCGCAGTGTCCGCCCCTTTCGCCGTGCCGCCTATGGCCACAATTTTCTCGCCATAAGGAATCAACCCGGCGTCCAACGCCATAATCGCAATCTCCACGCAAACCTTTGTTCCCGCCCCGAACATCCGCAAAGTGTCGGACATAATCTCGGCCGGGTACATCCCACCGCTTTTGGTGCTGATGCCCCGCTCCACTCCGCTGAGCACATGCGTGGTAGTCAGCACCTTGATTCCCGCGGCGATGAGATTTTCGCGGCTTTCGGGCAACATTTCGTTGATTCCCGGTTCTCTGAAGCCGTTAGCATGGGTAACGCAGACGACATTTTTTCCGCTCCCGACCAAAAGCATCGCGGTGTCGCCACTAACGGAGGCAACCACTATATGATTGATGCCGCTCTCTTCCGCCGCTTCCAAAGCCAGATTAATTGTCTCTTGGGTATTTTTCGGTCCTTTTTTGTCAAAATACATGGCAGATTCTCCTCGTCATCCTAATTTCAAAGTGAAACCGCGTTTATTCAGCAAAGCCCGGACCAATTTTTTGCCCTGAATCGCAATTATTTCCCATACACCTTGCGCAGGAACTGCCCGCCAGACACATAAAAAGTGTTGGCTACAATGAAAAGCGCGTGTTCGTCAATGGAAAATACCAAATTTTCCAAGCGCTTCAAGGCAATATTATTGGTAACGGTGAGCAGAATCTCCTTGTCGTGCCCGGAATACGATCCCTTACCGCGCATCATGGTGGCCCCGAATTTTTCGGATATAATGATGGCCTCGGAAATTTCCTCACCATGCTCAGAGATAACAATAACCATTTTACGCTGATTGAACATCCCCAGCACATATTCAAGGGTAGCCGAGGTTATGAACACCATGATGGTGGACACTATGACCATGTCGAGCTTTATATAGAAGGCGGCTATGGCAAAAAGCAGCGCATTGAATCCAAAGCTGAACTGTCCCACGGCAACGTTCCAGCGTTCTTTGAGAGCCACAGCAATGACGTCGGTGCCGCCACCACAGCCCCTGGTACGCAGCATTATGCCTCCGGCAGCACCGTTGAACGCTCCGGCCAGCACAGCCGCATACAGCGGTGTATCAATTGGAATGGTGAAGTTCATAAAATTGCCGAAAATAAAGGTGCATACCGAGCCGTAAGCGGTATACAGCAAAAAAACGCGGCCAACGTAAAACCAGCCGAAAACAAAAATAGGCACACTCAGAATCAAATACCAGGTAAACGCGGTCATCGAGTGGGAGGCATACCACACCAGCATGGCGGAACCCATTACCCCGCCGCTGAGAAAACCGTGCGGAGTGGCGGTGGAAACCGCCAAGGTTGTAAGAAAAGCCCCTATAGTCAGAAGCAGCAGGTTCCACCATACCGATTTGGCCAGATTAGGATTATAAGCGCGAGACAAGGACATGATAGTGCTCCGAATATTTACGCCGCAGCTCCTTGAGCGCGGTATAATTGAGTTTTGATTATTACCTTTGAACTTATTCCAAATACGAAAAATAGTAGACGCCGGGCGGAAACAGGTTTCCGCCCGGCGATCTTTTATATGCGAAGTATTATACCCGCCAAGTTAATCTAAAGCAAGCCCATACAGGCACACGCCCAGGGCTGACGCAGCTTGCCTTGCATACTAACAAAATAAATAAGTTAGGGCGATTAATCGCACATAAAATACTCTCAGGCAATTTATATTCCGCTGCAAAGCTTCCCCTTAAGGGCAAGCTTTGTAAAATATTTTAGATTGATAGGAGAAAAATAACTGTTATACTCATCCATTCGCAAAACGCTCTAAAATTCAAGTTCAACAACCGGAATCACCCCGGCAAAATACTTTCAGAGGTTTTTGTCATGCCTAATGTCAACTCATACAGTTATGCCGGGCCACTCGCGGCCATACTGGCCACCATTCTCTGGGGCGGAGCCTACGTAGCCATGAAATTCGCGCTACAGAGTTTTCACCCCATGACCATGATTTTCCTGCTGCTGGTTGTAGCCGCCATTACGTTTTTAGCTTTTTTACCTTCTCTGCGCGCCAAACAACACTATACCAGAGGAGACTGGCGTATATTTCTGGTGCTGGTGATTTGCGAGCCCTGCTTGTATTTCATTTTCGAAGGCTATGCGCTGGATAACACCTCGGCTTCGCAGGCAGGAATGCTTAGCGCCACTCTTCCTATTTTTGTAGGGGTGTTAGGATATTTTCTGCTTAAAGAAAAAATTGGCCTCAGCGCCTGGGCAGGCTGTATATTGGCTATTTGCGGCGCCGTTTGGCTGAGCCTGGAAGCGGTAGCTGATGAACATGCGCCCAACCCACTGCTAGGCAATTTTTTGCAGATTTGCGGCATGCTCTTCGCGGCTCTGTATGCTATTTGCGTACGACGGCTTTCGCGCAGCTATACACCCATGTTTATTACCGCTTTGCAAGCTTGGGCAGGGGTGTTTTTCTTTTTGCCGGTTCTATTTATTCCCGGTATGGGCTTGCCTGAGGGAGGAGGCTCTCTTTTGTCATGGCTCAGCGTCATTTACCTCGGCCTTGGGGTGTCGTTTGGCGCTTATTCACTCTATGGTTTCAGTATCAGCCGCATGTCAGCGGCCAGAGCCAGCATGTTTATGAACTTGATTCCTGTATTTACGCTTATTTTCGGCATGCTTATACTGGGTGAACGCCTTACCGTCACTCAATGCCTTGCTTCGGTTATGGTGCTTGGCGGCGTAATTATAAGCCAGCGGAAATAAAACATTTCGCCAACGAAATGTTTTGACGGCCCGGATATTGTCAAGGTCATTCGGATTATGAAGTGTGCCGCCGAAAAATCCTTCTCGGCGGCACACTCAAATATCCAAGGCAGGGATTATATTCCAAATATCAACCCAGCAACCCTATCAGCATACGGGTCGCCATCAGGAACAAAAACACGGCAAAACCGCGCTTTAAAGTTTTAACCGGCAGGGAGTGAGCCAACTTGGCCCCGAAAGGTGCGGTGCAAAAGCTGGCTGAAGCCAATCCGGCAAGGGCAATGAGGTTGACATAGCCCAATGAACCGGCGGGCAAATCAGGCATACCCCAGCCGCCCACAATGTAGCTAATCGCCCCGGCCACGGCAATGGGGAAGCCGATTGCCGCCGAAGTGCCGACTGCCGTATGCATGGGCACATTGCAAAAGCCCATAAAAGGCACGGAAAGCGTGCCTCCGCCAATGCCCACAAAACTGGAGACCAGGCCAATCACCCCGCCTACTCCGCTCATACCGGCCAAGCCCGGCAGATCGCGGCTAGCCTTAGGCTTAATGTCCATAAACATCTGCACCGACACATAATAAAGGAAGCAGACGAAAAAGCCCTTTAGAAAGGTGGTGGGCAAAGCCGCGGCCACCAGTCCGCCCACAAAGGTTCCCACCAAAATGCCGGGGGTGATGCGGCGAAAAATGTCTATGCGCACCGCGCCCCTGGCATAGTGAGCCCTGGAGCTGGATATGGATGTAACCACAATGCTGGCCAGCGAGGTGCCCAGGGCCATGTGATGCACATAATCAGCAGGCACGCCCAGCTTGGGAAAAATCAGCCCCAGCATGGGCACAATCACAATGCCGCCGCCTACACCCAAAAGCCCGGCCAGCACCCCGGCCACTGCTCCGCAAGCCAGATAGACCAAAATAGAAACAAGCATCTCTATACTCCGACTCTGAAACTCTATCGTATTTTGTTTTTGAAATTATCAGCATCCGTACGGCTTGGACAATATAGCCAAGTCGTCAGAGCATTTCGCGAGCGAAATACTCTACGCAATTTTACTCTTGTCTATGTCTTTGAGCGAAGCGCAGCCGGTAAGGATCATGGCCTGCTGCAACTCCCCTGAGAACTGCTCCACGCGCCCGCGCACTCCGGCATTGAAATCGCCTATGGCGGCAATGGCGATGGGGCGTCCCACCATAACGGCTTCGGCCCCCAGGGCCAGCATTTTGAAAACGTCCTGCCCGCTGCGCACGCCGCCGTCCACAAGAATGGCTATTTTGCCCTTTACGGCGTCCACAATGCGCGGCAAAACTTCAGCCGTGCCCGGTGTATGGTCGAGCACCCGCCCGCCGTGGTTGGAAACCACTATGCCGTCAATACCAGCGTCCACTGCTCGCTGCGCGTCTTTGGAGGTCATGATGCCCTTTACCACAAAGGCGGCCCCGGCTTCCTGCACCTTGGAGGCCAGAGCACGCAAATCTTCGACCGGCAGCGGACTTACCGGTTTGCCCATTTTACGCAGGCCGATTAGTCCGGCCGCGTCTATGTCCATGCCGATAACTTTGCAGCCAAGTTCTAGGGCGGCCTCAATCTTGCGGTTGCGCACCGAGCTTTCCCAGGGCTTTATAAAGGGAATGCCCCGCCCTTTGGTGGCGGTAAGGGCGGCCAGCCCGTCTTCATAAATGGTATCCAGCGGGCCGTCGCCACAAGAGCCCACAGTGCCGCATTCCAGACAGCCTTCAAGAACAGCCTTTACATAGTCTTTTTCCGCCACTTCGCGGCTCATATTGAAAGACACACCGCCAACCGGCGCGGCAATAATCGGCATGGCCAGATCAAGCCCCAGAATCCGGCAGGCGGCATCAGGGAATTTGACGTCGTGAATCAGCTCCATATTGAGGCGCACAGCGTCAAGAGCGGTAATATTGTTGCGAAAGGCCGCCCCGCTGCCTATGCCGCCCATGCCCGGAGTTTCGCCGGAACAGGGTCGCCCGTCGCAACGTGGGCACACCCGGCAAAACCCCTTCATGCGTTCGCGCGCCTGATCAAGACACTTTTTCATTTAGCTCTCCGAAATAATTTATTTGGCAACATGTATCATTTTTTAGATTAAATTTGAAAAACCCGTATCTACCCACGCATAAAATCGAAAAAAGGGTCGCCACGAACTGTATTGCCGTGACGACCTTTTTTTTAATGCAAACTGACCGGCGGCGCGGCCTCGTCCACCAACTCCACCCCAGGCTTCTTCGGGGGCATAAGAATGCTGCACAGGGCATAGGCCACGGCGCTCACGCCAAGGGCTACAATAATGGCGTCGAGTCCCCAGAAGTCAAGCGGCTTGAAGCCCATGAAATTGGGGATGGTCTTGTCCACCAGAACCACCACCAGGCTGCCGCTCAAAAGCGAAGCCCAGGCCCCGGCGCGGCTGGCCTTTGGCCAGAAGTGCCCGAATAGATAGGGCATAAACGAACCGCCGGCTCTGAAGGTGAAGGTAAAGACCAACAGATCGATTATAGCCTTGGTATTGGCTAGAGCAATAAGAATGCCAAGAATGCCCACCACCAGCACGGTGCCGCGAACCAGACGCAGCAGAGTCTTTTCATCGGCCTTGGGGTTGATGTAAACGCGATAGATATCATTGGCGATGATCGATCCGGCTCCCAGCAGGTCACCGCTGGCGCTGGACATGGTGGCCGAAACAATGCCTGCAAACAAGAGCCCCACCACCCACTGGGGCATGGAGTTCATGGCCAGCACCGGCAGAACATAGCGGGTACCCTTGGCGGTGATGATTGCGCCGTCAATTATGCCTTTGTCCACCGCAGTCTTGCAAATCAGACCCAACACAGCGGGAATAAAAGAAAAACCCAAAAAAATAAACGCCGCCAATAAGGCTCCCCCAACGGCCACAGCCTTGGTGCGCGCGGTATAGATGCGCTGCACCGCCTCTTGGCCCACAACAAAGGAGGTGGTATACATGATTACCAGACCGATGATGCTCGGAATGCCCACGCCTTCGGTAAGCGACATGCGTTTGGGATCGGTATGGGCCACAACTTCACCCCAGCCACCCACAAGGTCAAGACCGAAGGGTAAGGCTATGCCTATGCCCACAACAATCAGGATCATCTGCACGAAATCAGTGAGGGTTACGCTCCACATGCCGCCCATTACCGAATACATAATGACAACTATGGCGAAAATTATGGTTGATGTTGTATAATCCCAACCCATAACTGTGGAGAAGACCACTCCTGAGGCGATGAACTGCACGGCGGTGAGACCAACCAGGGGAATAAGCATAATAATGGCGGTAAACAGGCCGGAAGAACGATCATAGCGCCGTCTGAAGTATTCGGGGATGGTTTTTACCATGCTTTCGCGTAATTGCGCGGCAAAAATGGCCAACACAATGCAAGTAACTCCCATGGCGGTTACATACCACAGGGCACTGAGGCCCCAGGAGCCATAGGCTTTTTCCACAACGCCCAGGGTGCTGCCGCCCCCAATTTCCGTGGCGGCCAGAGTTCCGGCCAGCATTATCGGGCCAACGCCGCGTCCGGCAAGTAAAAAGTCTTCATTGGACTTTATCCGGCGGGAGCAATACCAGCCGATAAAGAGCAACATACCCAGGTAAGCCACTACAATGGCTATAATAGTGAAACTAGTGTTCATGAGGGGGGAGTCCTTTGGAATACAGAATGGTGCGCCTCGCGCCGATACAGTGAATTGCAAATCAGCTTGAAGCACAAGGCGATATTATCAATTTTGCCGCCAACAGCAATAAAATTATAATAACGCGCCCCCCTGAAGTTATAAATATTTTTCTCGTCAAGCCTGCCCGGGCATTGAAAAATATAGCTAATTCATATAAACTGCTAAAATAAGTATAAAAGAAAATATGTCCGGAGGGCTTATGAAAGCCTTGATTGTGGAAGATGAACTTACAACAAGAATGCTTCTGTCCAATTTTTTGAAAAAATACGGCACCTGTGAAATGGTTGAAAACGGCCGCCTGGCGGTTGAATCGTTTCGTGCCGCGCTCGACTCAGGCTCACACTATGACTTGATATGCATGGACATCAACATGCCGGAAATGAACGGGCAAGAGGCCTTGCAGGCCATAAGAGCTATTGAGGCCGAACGCGGGCTGAGCGGCCCCAATGAAGTCAAGGTGGTTATGATCACCAGCCTCAGCGACCCAAAAAATGTTGTGGACGCGTACTTCAAAGGTTATGCCACAGACTATCTGACCAAGCCGGTTGATTACGCTGTTCTGTTCGAATTGCTTAAACGCTTTGAATTGATTGCTGAGTAAGCATAATTTAATTCAGAATTGGAATAATATGACGACAATTGACGAAACTTGCGGCGCGCAGGATCTGGACGATCTGAAAAAAGCCCTGCCCGGAGTGGATGTGGACGCTTTTTTAAAAAGAGTCATGGGGGAACGGGAAATACTTTTCGCCGTGCTGAACGATGTTTACGACGAAGAGGCCGACACACCGGTGAAACTGTTCAGAGCCCTGGCCGCCAACAATAACGAGGGAGTGCGCATGGAGGCCCATCGCCTGAAAGGCATGGCCGCCAATATTTCGGCGGAAAATCTGCGCGCGGCGGCCGCCGCTCTGGAAATGGCGAGCAAAAGCGGCGAAGGAGATTTGTGCCTGCTGCTGCATCACACCGTGCGGGAATTGTATCCTCTGCTCGAATCGCTAAAAAACCTGCAGGAAAATTCGCGATAGAGCGTTTTGCGAATGAAATGAACAAAATGCTCTGAAAATGCCACGAATATAAAAAACGCCCGCAGTAAAACCGGCGGGCGTTTTTTATATTCAAGAAGAACTTGGTCGTACTATACCGAGAGGTCGATGTCAAAAGCGGATTTTGGACCAAAGGCCCGCTTGAAGCAACCAACTGGACAAAAGACGCGTTTGGTTAACCTCCAGCCATACGCTCCAGCGCCGCGTCACCGACAGTGAGCGACGAGTTGAATCTGAGGCCGAACTGCTGCCCGTCATGCCAGCATACCATCCCTTCAACGGTATGCCCAAGGGAGGCGAACGGCGTGCCGGCAAAAGGAACGCGCAGTTTTCTGCCGGAAAGATCATTACATTGACGGTGCAGACGCACCCGCATGCCGGACTGGCTTATATCGAGAATCTGCCCTTCAACATGTCTGCCGTCAACATCAATGGACACCTCGGTGGCTTCCTCAAGATGGAAGCGCTTATGATCACGCCGTTCCGAGCGCATGGATTCAATAAGCCCGGTCAGTTTTACCGATTGTTCGGCCAGAGTGTTAACCGCATTGGTGGACTCGTGCATATTGTCGGCCGAAGCGCGCGACATTTTGCTGATTTCACCCATAGTATCCAGAATGCGCAGGCTGGTGGACGATTGTTCCACCGTTACCTTGGCGATCACATTCATTTCTCTGGCGGCGGCATTGGCCATTTGCAGAATAAGGGCCAGGCTTTCACCCGACTTGCCGGCCAAATTGTTGGATTCATCGGTAAGAGCCACGGCCTCGGTGGTAGTTTTGTCGCTCTGACGCACGCTGTCTTGAATGGCGTTGACCGCCGTCACCACGTCACGGGTGGCGGTCATGGTTTTTTCGGCCAGCTTGCGTACTTCGTCGGCAACCACGGCAAAACCGCGCCCGGCCTCACCCGCGCGGGCCGCTTCAATAGCCGCGTTCAGCGCCAGCAGGTTGGTCTGATCGGCTATGTCTTCAATAAGTGTAATAACCTGACTGATGCTCTGGGCATGCTCGCTCAGATTGCGCATGTCCTGAGCCAAGGTTTTGGTTTGTTGTGATACGCGCTGAATGCAGTTGATGGCATCGCGCACCACAGCTGCCCCGTTTTCCGCCTCGGTTCTGGTTGTGTCGGTGGTCTTTCTGGCTTCGTCGGCCCGCGAGGCGGCCTGATCCATATTATCGGCCATATGCTTGATGTCGCCCATGGCATGCACCACGGCGTCATCCTGCTGTTTGGCCATACCGTAACTGGAATTGATGCTTTCCTTGACGTACTGGAAGCCGGAAATCTGCTCGCGGGAAATAATCTGGGCTGTGCAGACCGACTGATGTATGGTGTCGTTGAGCGCGGCGATACGTTCCTGTTGAGCATAAGCTTCGGAAAGGTCGCTCTGAAGGCTGATGGCCCCGATGAGGTTGCCGTCAAGATCGCGCAACGGCGAGGTATTGATCAGCATATGCTTGCGCTCATGAGCCATATTGGTGAAGGTGGCCATTTGATCAGGGCGTTCCAGCCCGCTTTCCAGCATACGGGAAACTTCGGTAGGCCGTTTGGGGTCATTGTAGCAAAACTGCCCAAAGGGCATGCCCACATAAGACTCCATATTGCTGTCCGATCGGCCCATAACCTTGGCCAGGGCCGCGTTACCATATCTGATGGTCCCGTCGGCATTACAAATCACAAAAGGCATGCTTATCCCCTTGAGAACGCTGCGGGAAAAGCCCAGCTCTTCCTTGAGCCCGGAGAGCATGCGGTTTATGCTGTCAGCAATAAGCCCTATTTCATCCTTGCGGTGAATGTTCAATGCCACATTCAAATTGCCCCTGGTCACCTGATCGCCGGTTTCGGCAATTTGCCGCAGAGGCACGGCCATGTTGCGGCTTACGAAATATCCGGCGATTATGGAGAACAGCGCCGCCAGCCCGGAAACGGACAGGGCGATAATCTGCGACATGGTAGCTGTTTTTTCAAGTTCGATACCGTTCTGAGTGGCTTCTTTGGCCACGGTTTCACGAATATCGGCCAGGGAGGAGATCACATTTTTAGAATAAACTTCGGTCCTCTCCGTAAAAAGCTTCCTGGCCTCGTCCAATTTTCCGGCTTTTGCCAAATCAGCTATTTCAATGGCCGATCTGTGCAATTGCAGATGTGGATCTTCTATGGCCCTCATTCTGGAGCCCACGCCGGGCACAAGATTGATCAGCACTTTGGCGTCGTTGCCGTAATACCATTTGCCGAAGCCGCACAAGCGCCCATCGGTCTGCACATTGAGATCGCCCTTTCCGCCCTGGAGAATGAATTTATCTACCGTTTCAGTCCAGCGGATATGGGCGATTTCCTTATCAATGAGCGAAGCGGTGGCAAAAGCCTTGGTCAGGGCCGTGTCAGCGGTGTCGGACACTTTTTCGGTAAGCACAATTCCGGTCAGGCTGGTTGAAGCCAGGATGACAACCACCACGCCGAAAATGATGGCCAACTTGGTCTTTATGGCAAGATCGCTCCAAAACATGCTGCCCCCACAAAATAATTGTTATTTATTGCCCGGTGCCCCGGCTTTCAATCATAAATAAAGGTGCTTTTAACGGCACTGCCTATAGTATTTCAACTTCTCAATGTTACATCTATATGAATTTTTTTAAATTTAAAGTTAGCTGTTGGCCAATCTCTCCAGTCCGGCATCATCAATATTGAAGGGTTGTTCCAATCTCAGACCAATCTGCTGACCGTCGTGCCAGCACACCTTGGCGTCAGCCGATGGGCATAATTTGGCGAATATGGTTCCCTGCAAGCTGATAACCACGTCCCTGCCGGCCAGATCCGGGGACTGCTTGTACAGGTGCACGCGCAAACCATGACGGCTTATGTCAATCAACTGGCATTGCATACTGCCGGCGCCCGCGACGGCAACACTGATATCGGCCGTTTCCCTAAGATAAAACCGCTTTGCATCACGCCTGTCGGAGCGCATGGCCTCAATCAACCCAGTAAGTTTGGCTGACTGCTCAGCAAGCATATTAACCGCATTGGTGGACTCGTGCATATTGTCGGCCGAAGCGCGCGACATTTTGCTGATTTCGCCCATGGTATCCAAAATACGCAGACTGGTGGCCGATTGTTCCATCGTCACTTTGGCGATTACATTCATTTCTCTGGCGGCGGCATTGGCCATTTGCAGAATAAGGGCCAGGCTTTCGCCGGACTTTCCGGCCAGAGTGTTGGATTCGCCAGTAAGAGCCACAGCCTCGGTGGTGGTTTTGTCGCTCTGGCGCACACTGTCCTGAATGGCGTTTACCGCTGTTACAACGTCACGGGTGGCGGTCATAGTTTTTTCGGCCAGCTTGCGCACTTCATCGGCAACAACAGCAAAACCGCGCCCCGCATCGCCCGCGCGGGCTGCTTCAATGGCCGCGTTAAGAGCCAGCAGGTTGGTCTGGTCGGCTCTCTCTTCAATAAGAGTAATAACCTGACTGATGCTCTGGGCATGCTCGCTCAGATTGCGCATGTCCTGAGCCAAGGTTTTGGTTTGTTCAGAAACGCGCTGAATGCAGTTGATGGCGTCGCGCACCACGGCCGCCCCATTTTCCGCCTCGCTTCTGGTGTTGTCGGTGGTCTTTCTGGCTTCGTCGGCCCGCGAGGCGGCCTGATCCATGTTATCGGCCATATTTTTGATGTCGCCCATGGCATGCACCACGGCGTTATCTTGTTGTTTGGCCATATCATAGCTGGAATTGATGCTTTGCTTCACTGTGTTGAAGCCTTCGTTCTGCTCGTGCGAAATAGTCTGGGCCGTGCAGACTGACTGAAAAATGGTTTCATTGAGCGCGGCGATGCGTTCCTGCTGGGCATAGGCTTCGGAAAGGTCACTCAGCAAAGTTATGGCCCCAATGAGCCTGCCGTCGAGATCCACCAGAGGAGACGTGTTGATCAGCAGTTGACGACGGTCGCCGTTTGGAGCGGTGAAGGTGCGCATATGATCGGGACGTTCCCTACCGCTTTCCAAAACCCTGGATATTTCTGAGGGATGTTTGGGGTCACCATAGCCGAATTGTCCATAAGAAACACCAATATAAGACTCGGGCGTTCCAGGCCGGGCCATGGCCTGCACAAGGCGTTCGTTGAGATATTTGATGGTGCCGTCGGCATTGCATACGGCCAAAGGCATGTTTATGCCTTTAAGCACGCTACGGGAAAAACCCAATTCTTCTTTCAGCCCGGCCAACATCCTGTTAAGACTGTCGGCGATAAGCCCTACTTCGTCCTTGCGGTGGATGTTCAGATCCACATTCAAATTGCCCCTGGTAACCTGATCGCCGGTTTCGGCAATCTTTCTCAAAGGTACGGCCAGGTTTCGGCTTACAAAATAACCGGCGATCAGGGAAAACAGGGCCGCCAGCCCGGAAACGGACAGGGCTATAATCTGCGACATGGTGGCTGTGTCTTCCAGCTCAGTACCATTCTGAGTGGCTTCTTTGTTCACTGTTTCACGAATGTCGGCCAGAGCGGCGATAACATTTTTGGAATATACGGCGGTTTTGGAGTCAAAAAGCTTTTTAGCTTCGTCAAGCTTTTTGGCTGCTATCAGATCCCTTATTTCAATGGCGGATCTGTGCAGTTGCAGATGCGGTTCATCTATGGCTTTCATACGGCCGGCTATGCTCGGAACCAGGCCTGTCAGCACCTTGGAGTCGTTGCCGTAATACCACCTGCCGAAGCCGCAGAGGCGGCCGTCGGTCTGTATGTTGAATTCCCCGCTTCCTCCTTGGAGAATGTATCTCTCAACGGCTTCGGTCCACTTTATGTGGGCGATTTCCTTTTCCATCAACGATGCGGTGGCAAAGGCTTTGGTCAGGGCTGTTTCGGCGGTATTGCCAACTTTTTCGGTGAGAAATATCCCGGTGAGGCTGGTTGACAGAAGTACAAGTACAACCGCCCCGAAAATCACCGACAGCTTGGTTTTGATAGCCAGATTGCTCCAGAACATAGCTACTCTCCAGGCGCGTCCGCGTCATTTGCGTTACAAATTAGTCAGAAAGCAGTAAATAATAAAAATTACGCCATAGGTCTAACGTCGCTAGTGCAGAACTAACATTAGAACATATCGTTATCAAGCCACATTTCTTTATGGCATAAGCCATTTTTTGTTATTTTTCCAAGAAGGGCCTAACGATGCATAGGAATTTAACCGCGCAAATACCGCCGGGACATATAAAATTTATGGTCTGAAACTTGCAAGAGAGGTGTTGAATAAAAGCCGAAAAAATGGCCCATGTAAGCGCCCACATACGGCAAAGCAGGAGAAATATCATGCAAGACGGCATGCTTAGCGGACTTTTTGGAGCTCTTACCACTGAGCACAGAATGAACTTCATCGCCAATAATTTGGCGAACGTCAACACCACCGGCTACAAACGCGATACTGTGGCGTTCAAGGACACCATGGCCTCTTACGCCCATGACGAAATCCGCGAGCCGCTGATGACGGTGCGCTCCAAGCCGCTTTTCCCGGAACCCAAAAACATGGTGCGGCCGCGTGTGGCCGTGTCGCAGGTTGATTTCAGCCAGGGTTCCATGCACGCCACCGGCAATCCGCTTGATCTGGCCATTGCCGGAGATGGATTTTTCAAAATCAACACCCCGGGCGGAACCTATTATACCCGCGACGGGCATTTTGTGCTTTCCGGCGACGGAACCCTGATGACGCCCCAGGGCTGGACGGTGCAGTCCGACGGAGGGCAGATCACCATTCCCCAGGGCACCAGGCATGTGATGATCAGCGAAGACGGACAAGTTTTTGCTGATGAAGAGCAAATGGGCACCATAGACGTGGTTACCGTGGATGACCTGACAAAAATGGAAAAATACGGGCGTAACCTTTACCGGCCAAGGCCGGGCTCGGACGTTGCCGAGCAAAACGCCTTTGACGGCCAAACCCGTCTGGCTCAGGGCTTCACGGAAAAAGCCAATGTGGAAGTTGTTTATGAAATGGTCAATATGATTGAAACCAACAGGTTGTTTGAAGCCTATCAGAAAATAATTCAATCTTCTGACACCATGGATCGCGACGCCATAAGCAGGGTCGGCCGCAGAAGCAGTTAAACGCGCGGTCACCGGCGGGGCCGCCCGAACGCCCGGCGTTCGCAACTATTACAGAAAAAAATATTGTTTCGTGTTTTGCAAATGAAAAGGAGTCTTCATTATGATGCGTTCTTTGTGGACCGGCGCCTCGGGCATGGTGGCCCAACAACTCAACGTTGACGTGATTTCCCACAACCTGGCCAACGTCAATACCACCGGCTTCAAAAAAAGTCGGGCCGAATTTGAAGACCTCATGTATCAAACCATGAAGATTGCCGGCTCAATCGTACAGGGCGACACCAGGCTGCCGGTGGGCATACAGGTGGGCATGGGTACCCGCCCCACGGCTGTTCATAAATTCTATTCGCAAGGCGATTTTCAGAATACCGGCAACCCTCTGGACGTGGCCGTTGAAGGCGACGGATTCTTTCAGGTGGATGTGAACGGCGAACTCATGTATACCCGCGCCGGAGCTTTCAAGCTCAATCAGGACGGCACCGTGGTCACGGCCAACGGCTACATCCTTCAGCCCGAGTTCACCGTACCCCCGGAAACCAAAAACATAGCCGTATCCGCCATAGGGCACATCTCCGCCCTTGATTCCAACGGGCAGGAAATAGCCGGGGCCGACATTCCTCTTTATACCTTCATCAACCCGGCCGGTCTGGATTCGCGCGGGCGTAACCTCTACACCCCCACCGACGCTTCCGGGGCGGAAACAGAAGGTGTGCCCGGTACCGACAATGTGGGCACCCTGGCCCAGGGCTTTCTGGAAATGTCCAACGTGGAAGTGGTGGACGAAATGGTCAACATGATTGTGGGGCAACGCGCCTACGAAGTGAACTCCAAATCGATCCAGACTTCCGACGCCATGCTCGGCATAGCCGTGCAGCTCAAGAGGAGTTAGCGGTTTATGAAAGCTCTGGCGGTTCTGGCTGCGGCCATGCTGCTTTTTTCCATATGCGCCGGAGCGCTCGCCGCCTCTTACGGAGGGTCGCCGTCAATCATGTGGCGCGACGAGGAGCGCGCGGCGCGGCGCGGCGTAACAAGCGCAACAGGCGTCGAAACAAATCAGTCCAGAGCAAGGGTGCAGGCTTTGCCGGGCATTCCCTTGCCGCAATCAGCAGTTAGTGAAAGAACAACCTCCGTGCGCGGGGGGCTGGCCAGCAACCCGCGTATAAACGCCCATGGCGGCACCTTGCAAACCGCGCCCGGCCCGGACGACTGGCGCATAAAAATAAGGGAAGCGGCGGTCACGACCGGGCCAATGGTAACCCTGGCCGAAATAGCCGATCCGCTGGGACCGATCTCCGCCGAAGATTGGCGAGCTTTGGCTGCCACCCCGCTGTGGCCGGCCCCGGAAGAAGGGGGCAAGCCCTTTCAAATCAATAAAACCAGGGTAACCCAGGCTCTGAAAACCGTTCTTGGCGAAGCCATAGCCGACCACTGCATTGTTCCCAACAGCCTTACAATGCAAAAAGGGGGGTTGGTGCTGCGTGAAGAGGATCTGCGCTCATATGTGGTCAGAACATTGACGCCGCAACTCGCGGCCATGCCCGGTGAGGCCGGCCTTCAGGATCTGCGCCTGCCGCCTTACATTTTTTTGGCTCACCCCCAGCAGATTGTGGAACTTGAACCCGTAAAACTGGTGCCGGGACGCCTAAACATGCGCTTTGTAATACGCGAGGCCAACGGCCAGGTTTTGAAACGCGTGTCCGGCTCGGCAACTCTTGATATGTGGATTAATGTCCCGGCGACGGCCCGCCCCCTGAACAAGGGCGATCATATCTCCGCCGAAAATGTGACGTTCATCCGTATGAACGCCGCCGGTATGCGTGAAATGCCCTGGGACGGACGTGGAGGCCCCTGGCAGGTGCTGCGCTCCATAGGCGCGGGGCAACCCATTTTCCAGGGAGATCTGGCCGCGCAAGCCATGGTGCGCAAGGGTACCGTGGTAAGCATGCAATATTCCGTTGGCAATGTGCACATTCGCACCCAAGCCGAAGCCCTGACCGACGGCGCGCCCGGAGCCACAATTCCGGTACGCAACTTGCAAAGTAAAAAACAAATCTATGCCACAGTGGTTGACGGCAATACAGTGGTCGTCAAGTAGCTTTCAAGGAGATACCCATGCGTAATCGCACCATATTCTATGCCGGAACAATTATGCTGGCGCTGATTTCCGGATGCAACGGCCCTAAAAAAGCGCCTAATTTCCAGCCCCCGGTGGTGCCTGAACAGCAATACCGCACCGAGACCTCGCGCCAGAACAACCCCGGCTCCATTTTTGCCGAAAGCGAGGCCGATCAGCTGTTTGCCGACAGCCGCGCCAGACGTGTGGGCGACATAGTGGTTGTAAAGATCACTGAAAGCACCACCGGCAAAAACAAGGCCGACACCACGGCCAGCAAGGGTAATACCAACGGCTACGGCGTAGCCAGCTATTTCGGCGAAACCAAGGCGCCCTTCATTCCCGGCGTCAGCCTGATTCCCGTTGTCGGAGGCCTGGCCAACGGCATGACCAAGTCCGTGGGCGCGGCCACCGGCAACAATGTGCTCTCAACCAACTCAGACAGTGATCTCAACACCACCGGCGAAACCAAGCGCGAAAACAAGCTCACCGCGGCCCTGGCGGCCAGAGTGGTGCGGGTCATGCCCGGCGGCATTTTGCAGATTGAAGGCGCGCGCGAAATACGCATCAACGAAGAAACCCAGTATATGGTCGTAACCGGCACTATACGCAGCCGCGACGTGGCCGCCGACAACAGCATACAGTCAACCCAGATTGCCGACGCCAGTATACAATACTATGGCAAGGGCGTCCTGGCCGACAAGCAGAAGCCTGGGTGGTTTAGCCGCCTCATGGACAACGTCTGGCCTTTCTAAAGCGGCTGGCCGGACCGGCGGCGGCGTCAATTCGCCAAAAATCAGGCGGGGATGAACCAAAGAGTTCTATCCCCGCCTGATTTTTGGCGATTTCCTTGCCGGCAATCCAACCTGCCGCTTTAGAAACCCGCCGAACTCTTATCCTCCGGCTTTTTAACCATTTTCTTTATTAAAATCTATGGCAAGTGTCGTAAAAACATTCTATGTTCCAATCCACAGTCAGCTACATCCGCCGACTGGACTCGTCTCCGGCCTGTAGGAACAGGCAAGGAAGATTTCGGACTATAAAGGAAATTTTGATGAAAATCTGGTACCACCGCAACCCCTACATCAGCTATTTTCGGGCCGGACAGGAAAATGTCAATTGCTTGAAAGCGCTTGGGCATGCTCTTGTGGACGGGCCGGAAGAAGCCGATGTGGCCATTTTGCACGACGAACCCACAAATTATGCTTTTTTGGTGGGAAAAATGGGGACGCACCGTCCGAAGCGGGTAATCGGATACGCGGTGTGGGAAACGGAATTACTCTCTCCGGCCCTTGCGCCGGGTATGTCCCTTGTTGACGAGGCATGGACCTGCTCGGAATTTTCCCGCGCCGCGCTGGCTCCGGCCTGCGCCAAGGTTTTCACGGTACCCCATGTTGTGCGTCGCCTGCCCCTCACCCCGGAAGAAGTGCGCGCGGCAAGGGAACGTCTGCAAGCCGGCCCGGACGATTTTGTCTTTCTCAGCGTGGTAGATTTTCTGAACCCGCGCAAAAATGTGGAGACTTTGCTGGCTGCCTATGCGGCGGTGCGCGGGCAACTGGGCGGCAGAGCGCGTCTGGCTCTGAAGCAGTACCGCATCAGTTGCGAGTTGCCGGACTTGCCGGGACTTGTGGGAATCAACGAGAAACTGAGCGACAGGGAAATGTCCGCGCTATATGCCGCCTGCGACTGCTATATAAGTCCTCACCGCTGCGAGGCCTGGGGTTTGTCCATATCTGAAAGCATGGCTTACGGCCGCCCGGTAATAGCCACCGGCTATTCGGGCAATATGCAATATATGACCAAAGATAACAGTATTCCCGTGCCCTACTCCCTTGCGCCGATTTCGGCCGTAATGCGCGAAAGGTTCCCCATTTTCACTTCAGACATGGTCTGGGCCGAAATTTCCCTGCCCGCTCTCACGCGGGCCATGCTGCGCGAGGCCAGTGGCCGGGGGAATGCAAAAATCCGGGCCAATGCGGCGAAAATTACCGAAACATACGGCCCGGATTCTGTAATGGCGATAATTAAAGCTATATTACAGCAAGATACAACACATTATTAGAGAATTTTGCCTTTGAAATTATCCATGACTTAAAGCTGATTTTTTCAATTCGGGTCCGATTCTCCTCCTCCACCATTCACCGGCGGCGCAGGACAATCAACCTCAGGTTCAAAAAGCAGCTTCAAGCTATAGATAATTTCAAAAGCGGAATACTGTAACGGGTGAAGCCGTCCGAAAACATCCGGCTTCACCCGCAAAAATAGTTGGTATAGTTGGAGAGCCGCGTGGCGCCGCCTTCTAAATGAAATCCGGATCCACTGCCGCCCGCCCCCCGGCCATCATGATGCGGATGAAATGCTGACCGCGCTCATCCACCGGCAAAATGGGAAAGGGGCGGCCGCAAGCGTCACACTTGGCCATGCCCGGCCTGGTGGGGCTGACCATGGGCACATGCCGCCCGCAGAAAGGGCATTTATAAAAAAACAGAATTTCCATGCCGTCGGGGGCCACAGGGCGCATCGGCCCCTTACCCTGGCTGTTCTTTTCTCCGCTCATCTCTGTATCCTCAATAGTACATCTCAGCAACGGCCCAATTTTCCGTCAGACAAGGGAGACACGCTTTTGCGAAGCGAACGCGCTCTTATGGTGCTCGCAGCTGAGAAAAAGCGTGGTCTTACGCCGTATCACGGTAAATTCGGCCGTTACTGTCCGGCCAAATTCACACCGGTCATCAATTCCGGCTTCTCCACGCCCCACAACCCCAGAATGGTGGGAGCCACGTCGGCCAGGCGGCCCGAAGCCAGATTTTTGACTTCCCCCTCGTTCACAAGAATGCAGGGTACCGGGTTGGTGGTGTGCGCGGTTTGCGGGTGCCCGTTATCGTCGAGCATTTTCTCGGCATTGCCGTGGTCGGCAATTACAATCATGCGCCCGCCCGACTCGCGCACGGCCTTTTCCATGCGTCCCAGACAGGCGTCCACGGTTTCCACAGCCTTTATTGTAGCCGGAATTTTGCCGCTGTGCCCCACCATGTCACAGTTGGCCAAATTGCACACTACCAGGGTGTATTGCCCGCTCTTCCAGGCTTTGAGAAAGTCTTCGGTAACTTCTTTGGCGCTCATTTGCGGCTTAAGGTCGTAGGTGGCCACATCACGCGGCGATTGCACCAGAATACGATCTTCGCCCTCAAAAGGTTCTTCCAGGCCGCCGTTGAAAAAATAGGTCACGTGAGCATATTTTTCTGTTTCGGCCAGGCGCAACTGCTTCAGACCCATTTTAGAAACCACTTCACCCAACACCATATGCGGGGCTTCTTTGGGGAAGGCCACCGGCAGATCAAAATCTGAATCATAAGCTGTCATGGAAGCCATGGCCGCAAGACGCGGCATGGTTCCGCGCTCAAAGGAACTGAAATCGTCCTTGCTCAGGGCGCGCACTATTTCGCGCATGCGGTCGGCGCGGAAGTTGAAAAAGAAAATGCCGTCGCCATCAGCCAGATTGGCCGGCTTTTGCCCTGCGGCGGCTTCTATTATATGCGGTTTGATGAATTCATCGGTAAGCCCGGCCTGATAGGAGGCGGCCACAGCCGCCGGGGCGCTCGCGGCTTTTTCTCCCACGCCATGCACAAGCATGTTGAAAGCTTCGGCCACACGCTCCCAGCGAGTGTCGCGGTCCATGGCGTAATAACGGCCGCAAACGGTACCAACGCGACATTTGCCAGCCAGCCCGGCCGATTCGAAATAGCCGAGCAGCTCGTTGATAAAGCCCGCGCCGCTGTCGGGGCTGGTGTCGCGCCCATCCATAAGGGCGTGCACAACAACCTCAAGGCCGCGCCCGGCGGCTATACGCGCCAGGTGCTTCACATGCTCGATATGGCTGTGCACCCCGCCGTTGGAAATAAGTCCGGCCAGATGCAGCCGCCCGCCCGCCGCAGAAATTTTATCGAGCAGCGCGTTAAAAACTTTGTTCTTGTCCAGCTCGCCTTCTTCGATGGCCACGTCAATTTTGGTCATATCCTGATATATTATGCGGCCGGAACCTATATTGAGATGCCCCACTTCGGAATTGCCGATATACCCGGCCGGAAGCCCCACGTCGCGGCCGGAAGCCTCCAGACGAGAATTGGGGCACGATGCCGTAAGTCGGTCGAAATTGGGGGTGGCCGCCAGCGACACGGCATTACCCGGACCGGCCGGAGCAAGGCCAAAGCCGTCCATTATAAGCAAAAGGGTGGGGGTGAGTTTGGCGTTCATAAAATATACCTCATTATTGTCATCAACACCGGAAAGCCGGGAGCGAAAAAACGTCGTGGCAAGCTATTTTACACCAAGCCTGGCATCCGTCCAGAGCGACTCAAGCCGATAGACCTCGCGTTCAGTTTCCTGAAAGATGTTCACGACTATGTCGTTGAGATCAACCAGAATCCATTGCCCGCTCTGGTAGCCTTCCATGCTGAGAAATTCAAATTTTTCCTTGCCGCACAGCTCGTTCACGCTGTCGGCCAGACTTTGCCCGTGGCGCACCGACGAGGCCGTGGCCACAATCATTGCGTCGGCAAAAGAACTCACGCCCTTGATATCCAGGGAAACAACGTCGCGGGCCTTGTGTTCGTTGAGCCAGTTCACCACTATGGCCGCTCTTTCGGAGTACGGCATGATTGAATACTTTTTGTCCATTTATTTTCCATTTAATAGTTCGTATGCAGATTCTTATGTTAAAATTTTCTCGTATCGCTGCCGGAGTCCGTAACACTGTGAATTTTTTCTTCCAGACAGCGTCGTCATGAGATGATTTTTCGTTATCCGGCAAGGAAAAAAAACTTTTTATGAAAGGAGTGTACTATTACGGTACTCGACTGCAATAAAAAGGTTTTTTGACGCAGCCGGAAGCGAAAAAGCACTCATGGCGGCACTGTCTAATCGGCCAGGCCGCGCTGCAGATCCCTCTCCCCCGCCCTCTTCTTCAAATCTTCCCTGTGATCGTACAATTTCTTGCCCCTGGCCAGGGCTATTTCCACCTTGATTCTCCCGCGTTTGAAATAAAGACGCACAGGAACAATGGTGTAGCCCTTCTGTTCAACCATCCGGCCCAGGTTGCGTATTTCCCTGGCGTGCAGCAACAGCACCCGATCGCGCAACGGATCGGTCTCCACATGGGTGCTGGCATTTCTGTACGGAGCAATATGCAACCCCATCAAAATGGCTTGCCCCTTGCGTATTTCCACATAGCTGTCAGTAAAGCTCACCTGGCCGTTGCGAAGACTCTTCACTTCCGGGCCGAGCAGGCTTATGCCCGCCTCGGTAAACTCGGACAGTTCATAGAGATGCCGGGCCTTCTTGTTGGCGGCTATATTTTTTTGATCGTGCGGCTTGTTCATATGTTATTTGCCCAGGTGAATCATGGTGGTGTGAAAATCAGCTTCGTCACGTAAAAGTTCCGCCAGAGCATCGCCAACTATTTTATTGGCGCTTTCAACAGTGGTAGCCATTAAAACGGAATGCGCCAGAGCGTGACAGTCCGAAAAATTCAAATTGCGGATTAAATGTTTGATCACCGGAACTGAAGGCAGGTTCACCGAAAGCCCATCTATGCCCATGCCCACCAGCAGCGGCAGGCAATAAGGATCGGCCGCCAGTTCCCCACAAATGCACGCGGTTATGCCCTCACGGTGCGCGCTGTCAATCACATGCTTGATCGAGCGCACCAAGGCCGGATGTAATGGTTCGTGCAAATATTCCACATGCTTGTTGCCGCGATCTATGGCCAGCATGTAATGAGCCAGGTCATTGGTGCCGATACTGAAAAAATCGCATTCCTTAGCCAAAGCGTCGGCAATCAGCACTGTTGAGGGGATTTCAATCATTATACCCAGAGGCAGATTCGGATTATGAGCTTTACCTTCCAGGCTGAGATTCTGAATTTCCTCGTCAATGATCTGGCGCACGTCCAAAACTTCCCTCAGGCCGGAAATCATGGGCAGCATAAGCGCAACCTCGCCCTCGGCCGCCGCCCGCAAAATGGCGCGGATCTGAGTGCGAAAAATATTTTGATGGCGCAGGCAAAAACGTATGGCCCGCAGCCCCAAAGCCGGGTTGGCTTCCTTAAGGGCCGCCTGCCCCGGCAGCATTTTGTCCGAACCAAGGTCAATACTTCTGAAAATCACCTGCTTCGGCGCGATACTCCTGGCTACTTGGGCGTATTCTTTGTATAAATCATCCTCTTTCGGCAAAGATGGCGCGGCCAGATAGCTGAACTCCGTGCGGTAAAGGCCCACGCCTTCGGCTCCGGCCATTTTAAGCGCTCCAGCCTCTATTACGTTTTCAATATTGGCTTCAATGCTCACTCTCACCCCGTCCAGAGTCTCAGCCGGCAAGTGAGTGTAGGTTCTTACCCGCTTCTCCCAGGAAGCAAAATCTTCCTTTATTTTGGCATAAGCCCCAATTTCATCTTCGCTGGGCTCAATCAGCACTCGCCCGTGCAGCGCATCCACAATAACCAGATCATCGTCGCGCACCAGCTCAAATATGCCGGTAACACCCACCAGAGCCGGAATGTGGCGGCTGCGGGCCAGAATGGCGGTATGCGAAGTGGGGCCGCCCTCGGAAGTGAGCAGAGCCATAACATTGCCTATGTCAAAATCAAGAATGTCGGCTGGAGAAAGGTCCTCGGCCACCCACACTATGGGGGAAGCACCGCGTTTTTGCGTTTTGCGCTCTCCGGACAAACTGGTCAGTATGCGCAGACCAACGGCCCGTATATCCTGGGCGCGGTCGCGTAAATACGGATCGTCCATGGCTCTGAAGGCCGCGCACACTTCCTCTACCACCAGCTCCACGGCCGAAGCGGCCGACAGATTGCGCTCGCGGATGTGAACGCGGGTCTTCTCCAACAATTTTGGATCTTGGCAAATCAAAATATGCGAATCGATTATGCCGCGATTTTCGGCCATATCGTCCGGCACATTGTCCCTGACACGTTCTAACTCAACACGTGCGGAAAGGGCCGCTTGCTCGAAAGCGGCAATCTCGTCGGGCACATGCGAAGGCGGAATATGAATTTCCTGCCCGGTAAAACGACACTGCAACATGTTTACCCGACCAATGGCAATGCCTTGGGAAACAGTAGTGCCGAACAAAATTGCCCTGGCCATGCTATTCCTCGAAATTGGCGGCAAAAACGCCGGCAATGCGTTCCAGGGCGTCGCGCGCGTCCACCCCTGATGCTCTGAACACAAGGCGGGAGTTCTGCCCGGCCCCGAGGGACATCATGTCCAGAATACTCTTCACGTCAGCTGTTGAACCGTTGAAAGAAACCGTGATCTCGGCCCCGAACCGCTGCGCTTCTCTGGTCAGGCGAGCCGCCGGACGCGCATGCAGCCCCAAAGGCGAGGCCACGGTTACGGCAAGCGTGAGCTCACCCTCATTTTCATCTATGGCATAGTTCATGTTTCACCCGGTTGTTCCCGACGGCCTTAAGGCCGCCTTCTGACCCACGCCGCCGTCGGCAAAGGTCGGTAATTACATTACCCCGGCTCCGTACAACTCAAACCTTTATGAAATCCCACCCCATAAGAACAATAAAATGAAATAAGGCTACCACGGCCATAAAAAGCAACAACCTTATATAACGCGACTTATACGCCAACGGAGCCAACACCGCCGGCGCGGCGAAAGCAAAAACCGCCCCTCCCAACTGCAAGGGCAAGGCATCCGGTATGGACAGCTTGAAAAGCAGCGCCGCCAGCATGAAGCCATTGATCACCTTCAGCCGATCGCCCCAGTTGATCAAATCAATATAACGCACAAAACGCAAAGCAAGAAGCCCCTGCCTGAGTCCCAAAAAAAATGTCCCTACCCGGAAAGCCATAATCGCCAGCAAGAGCAGCACCGTAAAAGCCAGTCCCCAGCCGGGGCGGTCGTACATGATCGCCAGCCCCGAGCTTATGGCCCAGAAAGGAATCAGGCTACCGCTGAAAAAAGAATCGCCCACAGCGGACAAAGTGGTAGCCATGGTTTCCTTGAGATTGCCCATGGCCTCGGCCGTAAAGCCGCCCCTGGCCGTAAGCGCCTCCAGATTAAGCAACACCCCCACCAAAAGCGGAGCCATGTGCGGATGCGTAAGCACATAACCCATATGCCGTTTTCTGGCCGAAGCCAGGGCGTCTTTATTTTTATAAAGATAGGCCAAAGCCGGTTCAAGGGCATGCAGGAACCCCAAATTCTGCTGCCCACGCGCGCTCGCCACGGCACCAATACTGATGCTGCGCAAAAAACAAAATAAAATTACGCGCCTGCTGAATGCCGACATAACCCTGGGAGCCTTTCAAAAACTTTTATAGCATTTTGCTTTTGAAACTATCCATTACCTGAAACTTTTTTTAAGAATTAAGGCTGATTGCCCTGCGCCGCCTCTCACCGGCGGCTCGGAATCGCATGTTATTACGGCGGCTTCGCCGCCTAAGTTACGGACACTCTGTGTCCGGACGGCCCTAACAACGTACGGGCCGTCAGAGCATTTCGCTCATTTCATTCGCAAAACGCTCTAATTGTAACAAACCCTATTTACTGGTCAGAAGCGAGTATATTTCTTTAGCGCTCCAACCACTTGCCCGCGCCCGCACCCTCTGGGCCACTTGTTTGGGCGGGCCGCCCAGGGTCGATTCCTCGCGCACAAGCGCTTCGACCTCCTCACGCGGACTTCTTAGTACCTCTTCAGGAGGACCGATAATAACCGTAAACTCGCCCAGAAGCTTTTCCGGCAGAGAATCTATATCTTCAAGCCGAAGAAGCATAAATTCTTCATGCTCCTTGGTCAATTCCCTGGCCAGACATAAATCACGTCGTCCCAGAATTTTACGCGCAATGTCCACAGTTTCCGGTAGTCTGTCCTTGCGCTCGTAAAAAACCAGCGTGGCCGGCAATGCGCCATATGTTTCAAACATTTTTTCTCGTTCCGAAGCACCGCGCGGCAGAAAACCAAGAAAACAGAATGGATATGGCGCCACTCCCGAAGCTGAAAGCGCCACTGCCCCGGCAAAAGGGCCGGGCACGGCAAAAACCGGCAGTTGCTCCCGACGCAAGGCCCGCACCAGATTATAGCCAGGGTCAGACAAAAGCGGCGTTCCGGCGTCGGATATCAAGGCCACGCTCTTGCCCGCATGAACCATTTCCAGCACCGTTTCAATGCGGGAAGCCTCGTTGTGCTCGTGGCAGCTCATAAAACCATGCGCCGCAACGCCCCAACGCCTGAAAGCCAGACCAGCCCGGCGCGTGTCTTCGGCCAAAATAATATCGGCGTTTTCAAGCACTTCCCTGGCGCGCGGAGAAAGATCACCAGGGTTGCCAATAGGAGTGCCCACCACCCACAGGCCGGGAGAAATCAAGGACATCGCAAATATGCTCCGGAGAAAAATATTTCCCGTCAAAAATAACAAAAACCAAATCAAAACGAGAGGGCCGATCCCAGGCATTGTTTTCGGCCAGCCAGGCCCTGGCCGCCTTGCGCAGGGAATTTTTTTTGCTTCCACCAAGCGTATCGGCCGGAGTACAAGCCAGTCCCCCGGCTCGGCGGGTTTTCACTTCCACAAAAACAACAATATCGTCCTCAAGGCAGACCAGATCAAGCTCCAAGGATCCTTTGCGCCAATTTTTATGCAAAATGCGCAAGCCTTTGCTCCTGAGCAGGTTTTCGGCCGCCAACTCTCCTTTGTCACCAATCTCCCTGGATTCGCTTACCACAGCCTGCCCTGCTCCAGGGTGGGTTTTTGCGGCAAAACCCCACGAAAACTCAGGCGATGCAGACGCGAAGGCCCCATTGTTTTAAGAGCCTCAAGATGCGCGGCCACGCCATAGCCCTTATGCACCGCGAATCCATAACCAGGATATCTGTGATCAAGACGGGTCATCAAATCATCGCGGAAGGTCTTGGCCACAATGGAAGCCGCCGAGATGGCCGCCACTTTGCTGTCGCCCTTGATCACAGCCTCTTGCGGCAGACGTTCGCATTCGGCAAAACTTAAATATTTTACGGGAATAGTATGGTTGCCGTCAATAAGCAAAAAGCCCGGCGCAACTTCCAGGGCGCGCACAGCGCGGCTCATGGCCAAAAATGTGGCCTGCAAAATATTTATACGGTCAATGACGCGCGGCCAGGTCAAGCCCACAGCAAAAGCCAAGGCCGAAATTTTTATTTCAGTCGCCAAAGCGGAACGCTTTTCAGGGCTGAGAGTTTTGGAGTCGGCAAGGCCGACAATGCGCGAGTCAGAAGGAAGGATAACCGCCGCGGCCACCACCGGCCCGGCTAAACAACCGCGCCCGGCTTCATCAATTCCGGCGGGCAAACCGGCCCGCGCAAAATTTTCAGCAAGCCCCGGCAGCATAAACAAAACAGAAAAAGCCCCCGACCGGCATAAACCGACGAGAACCAGTCCGGCAGAGATGGTATGCCATACATTCGCAAGAAGTCATTACATAAATAGTATTTATGTTCTCTGCCAAGAAAGGCGCGTTCCGAGTGAAGCGAGCAGTATAGGGACATACATGAGCTTCGCACGGAGCGCACCTGACGCAGGCAGAGGACAAAAAGACATTTATGTGATGACTTCTAGTAGCGCTTCTTAGGCTTAATACGGGCGGCCTTGCCTTTGAGTTCGCGCAGGTAATAGAGACGGCTACGGCGAACCCGGCCTTCGGACACCATTTCGATTTTTTCGATAAAAGGCGAATGCATGGGGAAAATGCGCTCAACGCCCACGCCGTCCGAAACTTTGCGCACCGTAAAGGTGGCCCCGGTGGTGCCCCGGCAGATGCGGATCACATTACCCTGAAAAATCTGAACGCGTTCTTTTTCGCCTTCAACAATGCGCAGATGAACCTTTACGGTATCGCCCGAGCGAAAGGTGGGCAAATCAAAGCGCAAATGCTCGCTTTCTATTTTTTTGATGATATCCATGACCGGAACTCCTTATATAAATGAACAAATTAACTATATAACAGCAGTAGTTCAATTTTATCGTCAGACTAGGAAGACAAGCTTTTTGCATAGTGAGTGTACTCTTCTGGCACCCACAACGGAGCAAAAAGCACAGTCCGACGAAGTAGGCAAACTGGGCTACTGCCGAAAATATTGTTTACCCTAAATCACCCAAAATCCTGTCCAGCATAATCGCCACGGCGGCCCGCACCGACAGATGATTGTAACCGTTCAAGAATCTTAAAGGCCGAGCCAACGCGCCGCAATTACGCAAAGCTTCGGGGGCCAAGCCGCCGCCGGTGCCGAAAAGCAGCAATATCGGACCCCTGTCAAGCCTAGCGGCAATATCGTCCGGGGCCAGCAGCGGCAGGACGGCAAGCTTTTTTTCCGGCCAACGGGCCGTTGTTCCCACCACCAAGGGCTCTGCCCCGGAGCGCTCCGCGATATCCTTGACCACCGAGTCCAAATCCGGAACTCCGCGCGCCATGGACAGCGCCCGCCCTCGGTCGGCGTGGCCGGAACCGGGACCGCCAAGCCAATGCCCCAAAATATTTTCAAGCAGCTTTCGCTGGTCTTCCAAGGGGGTTATAATATAAAAGCCCCCCAGGCCATAGGTGCATGAACTACGTGCTATATCGTGAATATCCAGATTTGTCAAAGAGGAAGTGCCGACTTTCCTATGCTCGACAATAACCGGATAATGAGCAAGGGCCACAAAGAGATTTCGTCCAGGCCGGATGCGCGGCAAAGATTCGAGAAAATCGGCGTCGGAGCGGTCAAGTCGAGCCGATTCCAGAAGATCTGGACGAAATTTCAGAGTCAGCGCCAGAGCTTCGTGTCTGCGCCACTCTTTAATCGCCCCGTGATTGCCTGAACGCAGCACGGGCGGAACCTCGCGTCCCTCAAAAACTTCCGGTCTGGTGTAATGCGGATACTCAAGCAAGCCTTCGGCAAAGCTCTCGTCAAGGCCGGACTCTTCCTTGCCCATAAAACCGGGCACAAAACGCGCCACCGCTTCCACCAAGGCCAGGGCGGCCGCTTCTCCGCCGTTGAGCACCGCATCGCCCACACAAATTTTTTCCAAGGGAAATACGGCGCTCACCCGCTCGTCAAGCCCCTCATAGCGTCCGCAGACGATGGTCAGCTGTGGCTCTTGCGCCAACTCGCGGGCCAGATTGTGGTCGAGCCTGCGCCCGCCGGGCGACATAAACAGCATACGCCCCGACTGCGGAACGGATAGCGGGTGGGCCGCATGCTCTGCCGCCTGTTCCAGCTCACGGCGCGGGTGTTGGTCCCCTCCAGCGGCCGCACGCAGAGCGGCGGACACGGGTCCCGGCATCATTACCATACCCGGCCCGCCTCCGTAAGGGGCGTCGTCCACGCTGCGGTGGCGGTCTTCGGTGAAGGAGCGCGGGTCAGTGAAGGAGAATTTCAAAATTCCGCTGGAAACCGCCTTGCCAATAAGGGCGGTTTTCAGCGGCGAATCAAAATATTCCGGAAAGAGAGAAATGATATTAAAACGCACGAAATTTAACCCGCGTCCTACATTCCTTTCTTTCGCCTTATGGTGATAGACTCTCCCCCCATGCCATAATTGTCGGTATCTATTTCATCAATAACCACAACTGTGGTGGCCGGATTCTTGCCCAAAACCTCCGCCAGTACCTGGGTAATACCTTTGATTACCGCTGCTTTCTGCTCAACGGTGGCCCCTTCTTTGGTAATTCTGACATTAACGTAAGGCATAATTTTCTCCTCCGATTTATTGATTCAAAAGCGCGGCCTGACGCGATATAGAGGCAAAATCAGCCGCCGCCAGGATACGTCAGTAGCCCAATGCGGACTCGCGCTTCACCACAGCCGGCAGCATATCATACTTCTTGCCGTCACGGCCGGAAAAGCGCACCAGGAACATTCCCGTAAATTTGGAGCCGCTGTAAACTTCCACGCGATAAAGAACTCCGGCTTTATCCAGGGAAAAATGAGGCATAAAATTTTTGTGTCCAATTTTAAGATTACTTTCATCCTCCCGCCCAGAGTCGAAGCCGATGGCGTTCACTCGATAACCAGGCGTGGATTCCACCATAAAAAAATCACGCACGGGCACGGTTTGCCCAAAGACCACGTTCTGGCGACGACCGTCCACAACAAGGGGTACCCGTTCCAGTGCGCTGTCGGTTTCGTGCCAGACAGGCTGAATACAGGTTACCCGACGGTTGCCGTAATGCACACAAAGATCGTCTTCGGCGGAAACTACGGCTATAATCGGCTTGGAAGCCGTGGCGCGCCCACCTCCATCCCTGGGCAGGGGCAGGTTGTTTATGCGCGGGCGGGCATTTTCCAATGGCAATACCACCCGGTTGTCGGCAAAAGCCACACTTATGTCGCTTTGCAAGGCGGCGGCCACGCTTTTGGGGTTGAGTTCGAATTTACGTTTGAATTTAACCCCGGCCAGATCAAGAAAAGCTTCCACGATACGTAAATGGTAATAAGCGCGGATTTCCGCCGGAAATTCCTTGCTGGCTTCCACTCCGAAGGCTGATTTGCCGTTGCGCACCGCGAACCAGGAAAGAGTTTTTTCCATTTCGCTGTTGCCTTCCGGGGTGCGGGTATTTTTTACATGGTAGAGGTGATGGGGCGCGATCAGAGTCCGATTGGCCCTGGAAGTTGCTTTTTCGGCCATTTCAGCCAGATTGCCGTGGGGCGAATCAGCCTCCATGCGTTCCAGATCCACAATAATGCTCTGGCCCCAGCGGGCCGGGCAATACATGCGATTCTCAAATTTATGGCGATAAAAGCCGCTGCCGTCGTGCAAATTCAGAACCAATACAACCTCGGGAGAGGTAATTATACTTTGAATGCGCGAAACAGTGTTATATTCCGGATCATCGGGAGAGAGTCGCAAAAACTTGCGGTTCATATCGCCATTTGGCGCGCGCGAACGTAGAACTATGCTGGGATAATTGAGATTAGGCACCACCCATAGCGAACCGGAGGTTACTTCATAATGGGTAGCCAGCAGAGTGGCTGCGGAAAAACCGCCCGGCTCGTCGCCCTGTATGCCGCCCACCACAAGCACGGCCGGCCCCTGGCCTCCCAGCTTGAACAGAGAAAAATCAAGGCTGCGGGCGTCAAAAGAGAGAGCGCCAGGCCCCTGAGCGCGAGCCATTACCGGCCACAAAAGGGCAAAAAGCAGAAAAACAAGCGCGCGTAGGGCGTTATGCATAAAATAGTTGCGTATTTCCCAAATTTGACAGAGAGTGAAGGTGCGCAAAAAAGCGGCCCGTTAATTATACTCGCGGTAGACAAAAAGTATAGCATAAAATATGCGGCGCGGAAAATTGTCCAAATCCGCCGCTTGACGAGATTCCTGACGGTGTGTATGAAGATGCGTTCACAATTTATATTTTTGCCCGGCCGTTAAAGCTCTTTTACAAGCATGCCTGGCATTACAATATCTTAAGGAGAGAGTCATGAAAAGAACTTACCAGCCCAGCAAAATCAAGAAAAAACGTTCCCACGGCTTTCGGGCGCGCATGGCTACCCCCAGCGGGCGGGCCATTTTGAGACGCAGACGCGCCAAGGGCCGCAAAAGCCTCAGCGCCTGATGACTGTGGCCGGAGCCAAACCCGGCCGGTGCGTCAAGGCATCGTTGAAAACGCACAGACTGAAGCGTCACGGCGATTTTCAGGCGATATATCAGGGTGGGCGAAAATTTTTTTCGCGCAATTTTATTGTGTTTGTTCTACCCGAAGAAGATTGTCGGGAAGATTTCAGACCTTGGCGCGTGGGCATGGCTGTGAGCAAAAAAATTGGCCATGCTGTAATCCGTAATCGCGTAAAGCGCGTTTTGCGGGAATTTTTTCGTTTGCGGCGCGCAACTTTGCCGTCCGGCCTCGACATTGTGGTTGTGCCCAAAAGAGGGCTTGAGCCGGATTTGGTGACCTTGAGTTTTGTCAATGCCGAACTGGTTCCGGTATTGGAAATTATTGCAAGCAAATACAGGCGGCCCGCCGCCGGCCCCGCATCCTGAAGGCTTTACCGGCAGGCGGCCTAGTGCCGGGCGCGGGCCGCGGCTTCCCCACCATACCATTTGATGAAGCGCAGCAAAATAAACCCATCTTTATATTTGAGGCGGCTTGTAATCGCCCCCATCAGGTTGTACCAGATATTCATATCTCCGGTACTGCCGCCGGCATGCAGATTTTATCCCAGTTGTTCAGCCTATGCCGTGGAAGCTGTCATGCGCCACGGGATTCTGCGCGGCGGCTGGCTGGCCCTTTGCCGTCTTGCCCGATGCCATCCCTGGAATCCGGGCGGAATAGACCTTGTCCCCCCTCATTTCTCCCCGCGCGAAAGCGGTGTTCAGGAGCGTTAAGTCCGCCATGGAGCAAAACAAAAGTCTTATTTTGGCCATAGTCTTGTGTTTGATCGTAATGTTCGGTTGGGGCTACATAGCCGAAAAAGTAGGGTGGGTACAGCGGACCGTGCCGCAGGAACAAGCCCAGCCCACTGGTGAGCAGCCCAAAACCGAAGAAGCCAAAGCCCAGGCCAAACCTGTCGAAGCCGCGGTGGCCCTGCCGACCTTCACCCCTTCCGAAGGTCGTGAAGTAACCGTTGAAACTCCGCTCTACAAGGCTGTTTTGCACAGCGGTGGAGCGATTTTGCGTTCTTTTGTGCTTAACGACTACCGGTCCGGCATTGCCCCGTCTTCACCCAAGATCAACCTGGTTGACCCCACCACCGCGGCGGTAGCTCCCCTCGGTCTGCTGATCAACGGCCAGCCTTCCTGGAGCGTGGGCAAATGGTCTTTTGCCGGCGACAATCTTTCGGTCAAGCCCGGACAGAGTCAGAGCCTCACCTTCACCGGGGAAGTGCCCGGTTTGCGGGTGGTGCGCGAACTGTTCTTTTCTTCCGATTCTTATCTGATCAACGAGCGGGTGCATCTTGTGCCCACAGGTGAGCAACCCGTGCCGGTGCGACTGGGCTTTACCGCCGGCATAGATGCCGCTCCTTCTTCCGGCGGCCAGTACGACCCCATGCGCATAGGCTGGAGCTTGGCCGGAAAGTTCAAGGAAGACACCAGCGCCAAAGATCTGCAGGAAAAGGGCGTGCAGGAAAAGGGCCAGATCATGTGGGCAGGGGCCATGAGCAACTACTTTATGGCTGCCATTCTGCCCAAAGACATCAACGACATAACCCTCAAAGGGCGTCTTCAGAACGAAGTTTACCGCATAGCTCTTGAAAAATCCGACATCATGGCCGCCCCGGGGCAGGAAACTGTGATTGACGTTTCATACTGGATTGGCCCCAAGCTGAGGCACATGCTGGAAGCCGCTCCCAACGGATTGGTGGACTCCATAGATCTGGGCATGTTCAGCATAATAGCCAAAGGTCTGCTGTGGCTGCTGCAATTCTTCCACGGTTATGTGCACAACTGGGGCGTGGCTATCATCTGCCTCACCATCCTGATCAAGGCCGCATTCTGGCCGCTTACGGCCAAGAGCTATTCCTCCATGGAAAAGATGAAGAGAATCCAACCCATGATGGAAGCCATAAAAGCCAAGCATGCCGACAACAAAGAACAGATGAACAAAGAGGTCATGGCTCTTTACAAGACCTACGGAGTCAATCCAGCCAGCGGCTGCGTGCCCATTCTGGTGCAGTTGCCGGTGTTCTTCGGTTTGTACCAGGCCTTGCTGACTGCCATTGAGCTCAGGCATGCGCCCTTTGTAACCTATTTGCCGGGTACTGACTTTTTGTGGCTGGCCGACCTTTCATCCAAAGATCCCCTGTATATCACCCCCATCATCATGGGCGCCACCATGTTCCTGCAGCAGAAAATGACGCCTCCGGCCGGGGACCCCACCCAGCAGAAAATCATGATGTTCCTGCCGCTGATCTTTACGGTGATGTTCCTTGGCTTCCCCTCCGGCCTGGTGCTTTACTGGCTGGTGAACAACGTTCTTTCCATTGCCCAGCAGTGGATGATGCTGAACAAGAGCAGCAAGAGCCAGAAGTAATTCTGATTCCAGATAAAAATTGTGTACAATTTTTATCTGGAATCAGAACAGCTGCCCGTGCGTTGATAGGGCAGCCCGGATGCGGAGCATCCGTAACGTAAATAAAATACGCATCAAACGAAAAATAGCATGGCGCTCACTTCGGCGCCGGAGATCTGTATATGGATGCATTCAAGGAGTTTGAAGGAAAAAGTCTTGATGATGCAATCCGCGAGGCCTGCAATTATTACAACACCACGCGGGAAAAATTGGAAATAGACATAATTCAGGATTTCAAGTCAGGAATTTTCGGCATAGTTGGAGCTCGCAAAGCAAAAATAAAGGCCAGAAGGGTCCAGCTTCGAGCCACTGTGGAAAATATTCTGGGCCGTTCCAGAGGCCCGGTAGCCGTGGACGCTCCGGAAAGCCCCAGTCAGGAAGCCGTGACGGAAACCGAAAGCGCCGAAATAACCGTCGCGCGCAAAGATGAAAGCCGCGAGAGTAAGCCGCGCCCGGTCGAGACCACGCGCGGTCCCAAGCATGAGGAATACAAGCAAAAAGGCAAACCCGGCAAGGGCGAGGGCAGGCCAAGGCAGTCTGGATATGATGAAGGCCGGGGTGAACGCGACAATGACGGTCGCAAGCCTCATGAAAACGAAGGCCGCAAAGCCCACGAGTCTGACGGCAGAAAACCCCTGGATGCCGAAAACCGCAAATCCAATGAAAGTGAAGGGCGCAGGACTCGCGATGATAAGGGGTATGACGGCGAAGGGCGCAAGCCTCGTGACCATGAAAAGCCCGCTTACAGCGATAACCGCAAACCTCGCGACGCTGAAAGGCACGAGCCTGAAGCCCGCAAGCCACGCGGCGAAAGCCGCGACGGAGAGAGCGCAAGGCATCGCGGCAGGCGTGAAGCTCCGGCGCCCCGTGAGGCCATGGGGCCGGGCCTTAACGATTTTATAGAAGAAATGGAGCAGGAGGGCCTGCCCTCCATGCGCCTTGACGATGTGAACGTGGAAAAGCTGTGCGAGCTTTGCGTGAGTACTGTAGCTCGCCTGGTCACGCCAATTATCGGCAAAACTGGTCTTTCGGCCGAAGTGGTGGACGGCAGGGTAAATGTGAGCATAGATTGTGGTGAAGACTCGGGACTTTTGATCGGCCGTGAAGGGCAAACCTTGGCCTCTCTGCAATTTCTGTCTTCGCGCATCGTTTCACAATCCATGGGTTTTATTGTGCGAGTGCAACTCGACGCCGGAGAATATCGCCTGCGCCAATACGAGAAACTGCGCGAACTGGCCCTGGCCCTGGCCGAAAAGGTGCGTACGGCCGGAAAATCTTGCTCCACGCGCCCCATGAGCTCGTATCACCGGCGTATTATCCATATGACCCTGCAGGATAACCCCGACGTGCAAACCCGCAGTACCGGCGAGGGGCCTCTGAAAAGGGTTGTTGTGCAGCGTAGAAAGAATTGACATAACAAAATAAAGGGGTATTCCGTGCATGACACTATCGCCGCGGCAGCGACGCCTCCCGGTTCGGGAGCTGTGGGCATTGTGCGCATATCGGGCCCCGGAAGCAAGTCGGTTTTATCGCGTCTTTTTCTGCCTATTTCAGCCGATTTTGTAAATTTTCGCCCCCGGTTGCTGCACCGGGGGCGCATTCTAGATGCTTCCGGCGAACCGCTCGACGATGTTTTGGCGGTTTTCATGCCGGGCCCCCGCACTTTTACCGGCGAAGACATTGCCGAAATCCACTGCCATGGTGGCCCCGCCATAGTTTTTGCCGTGCTTGAGGCCGTGCTGTCTCTTGGCGCCAGACATGCCGAAAGGGGCGAATTTTCCCGCCGCGCCTTTTTGAACGGGCGCATGGATTTAAGCCAGGCCGAAGCCGTGGCCGAAATGATCGCCGCCCCCACTCCCATGGCGGCGCGCTTTGCCCTGCAAAAACTCGACGGCATGCTCGGGCGCAAAATAGGCGAGCTGCGCGGCGCTATTGAGGATGTGCGGCGAATGATCTGCCTGGATGTGGATTTTTCTGAAGAAGATCTGGATTTTTGCGCCAAAGAAGGCTTTATACAACGTGCCGACACCATTTTATACGGCATAAATTCATTGCTGGCCGGTTATGAGCGAGCCAGGCCCTGGCGCGAAGGCGTAAGCGCGGTTCTGGCCGGGCTGCCGAACGTTGGAAAGTCCAGTCTGCTCAATGCCATGCTGGGCCGCGAGCGCGCTCTGGTTTCGGCCATTCCAGGCACAACCAGAGATTTTCTGGAAGAAACGGTTTTGGTGGACGGCATGCCCATACGCCTCACCGACACAGCCGGACTACGCGAAAACCCTGACCAGATCGAAGCATTGGGCATTGAGCGCGGGCTGAAGCTCATGGCCGAGGCCGGGGTTTTGCTCCTGGTGGGTGATTCTTTACAAAGTCTTGAAACTACATTAAATAGAGTAACTGAGGATCAGCACTTTCCGGATTGCCGCTCCAAGATTTTACTTATATGGAACAAATCTGATCTTAATGCCCCCCCTCAAGATTTTTATAAAATGGCCGATAAAAGCGGGGTGGCCGGGTATGTGGTTGTTTCGGCACTTACAGGCGAAGGCCTTGAAAACCTTGGCCTTGCTGTGAAAAAAACTGCCCTTGGGGGGCAAAAGCGATGTGATCCGGCTTCAGAAGATCCCGCTCCCAACGTGCGACAGGCGGCCGAGCTGAAATGCGCGGCTGAAGCTGTCCTCCTGTTCAGGGCGGCCATGGAAAGCGGCCTGCCCGTCGATGTCTGTTCGCCTCATATTGAAGAAGCCGCTTCGGCTCTGGCCGGAATTACCGGTCTTGACTCCAGCGATGAAATGTTGGATGGGATTTTTTCCTCTTTTTGCATAGGCAAGTAAGCCCGGTCGAGTGCGAACGACTGCGAGGGAAAAGACTGAATAGAAAAATAAGACGGTTCGCGTAGCGATGTAGAATAATAATGCTTGAAAATTATAAACGAAAACCCACCAAAGAAGAGATCAATGCCCTGCCCATTCGCTGTTATGAGGGGCCTGTCAAGATCGTGCGCAACGAGGAAGAGCTTGAGCAAGCCGTTGCCATGCTTGAAGGGGAAAGAGTGCTGGGTTTCGACACTGAAACGCGCCCCACATTCCGCAAAGGGCGCACCAATTCCACTGCTCTGGTGCAGATGGCCTCATCCCGTGCCGTTTACATTTTTCAGCTCCATTTTGTTCCTTTTGGCCCCAGGCTGGCCTCTATTCTCGCTGATTCGCGTGTTCTCAAGGTGGGCGTGAGCATCAATGAAGACATGCGCGATCTTCAAAAACTGTACGATTTCACCCCGGCCGGTGTTGTGGATTTGGGCAAAACCGCGCATGCCCTGAAAATGGAAACCCATGGTTTGCGCAATCTGGCGGCCAATCTACTCGGTTTTCGCATCACCAAAGGCTCGCAGTGTTCCAACTGGAATCTGCCCGTGCTCACGCAAAAGCAGGTAAGCTATGCCGCCACCGATGCCTGGATCGGCCGCGAAGTTTATCTAAAGATGAGGGAACTCGGCTTTTTGCATGAAAACTTCATCGGTATTTGCTCATGACCGCAGCCGCATGCCGGAACTTGGCCCGCAGGTTGTTTTTTTTACCGGCGGCAGCGCCCTGCGCGCGCTAAGCCGGGAATTGGTAAAACATACCCACAATTCCGTTCATATTATTACGCCCTTTGACTCGGGCGGCAGTTCGGCTGTTCTGCGCAAAGCATTCGACATGCCGGCCGTCGGCGACGTGCGCAACAGACTGCTGGCCCTTGCCGACCCCGGAAAAATTCCGGCCCAGGCCGTGGAGCTTTACAACATGCGCCTCGACCCGGCCATGCCCCATGACAAAGCCAAAAAAATATTGCGCGCCCTGATTGAAGGTTCGCACCCTTACCTCAAGTGTCTTCCAGCTGTTCTAGGACAGGTTTTGCGCGTGCATCTGCGTTATTTCGCGGCGCGAATGCCCGCCGATTTTGATTTGCGCGGGGCCAGCATAGGCAATCTGGCACTGGCCGGGGGCTACTTTCACCATGGCGGTTTAAGCGCCACAATAGGCCTTTTCAGCCGTATTCTGCTGGCAAGAGGCATAGTGCTGCCGGTGGTCAACGACAATCTTCATCTGGCCGCGCGCCTGGAAAACAGCGACGTAATCGTCGGCCAACACCGTATAACCGGCAAGGCCGCCGCCGAGCTGCCTTATGCGGTGGAAGACCTTTTCATAACACAGGCCAAACCGGATGATGGGCTCGAAACCGCCCTGCCCTGCCGCCCGGAAATTATCCCTTTGGCAGCCACTCTTCTGCGTTCAGCCGAGCTTATATGTTATCCTATGGGCAGTTTTCACACCAGTATCATGGCCAATGTGCTTCCGTGCGGCGTGGGGCGGGCTGTGGCCGAAGCGCATTGCCCCAAGCTATACATACCAAATACCGGTATTGACCCGGAACAGCGCAATCTTTCCGTGGCCGATCAGATAAGGCGGCTTATAGATGCCATGAATTGCGACTTTAGCGGTGGAGCCTCCCCCCGCGACTTCTTGAGCGCTGTGCTCGTAGACGAAAAAAGCGGCCATTACCCCAATGGAATTAACCGGAAAGCTATTGAAGACATGGGGATAAAGGTATTTGACGTGCCCATGGTCGATCCGCAAAACCGGCAAAAGCACTTGCCCGGCCCCACTGTTGCCGCGCTATTGGAATTTATTTCATGATCGCCATAGACTTTGAAACGGCCGATTACCGGCCCGACAGCGCCTGTGCCGTGGGCCTGGCCCGCATTGCAAACGGCCGGGTGGAAAGCACCATGCACCTTTTAATTCGCCCGCCGCGCAAACGTATTGTCTTTACCCACATACACGGCATCACCTGGAAAATGGTGGAGGAAGAAAAGACTTTTGCCGAATCATGGCCGCTCATAGCCGATTTTGTGGGCGACTCCGCCGCCTTCGTCGCCCACAATGCCCCTTTTGACCGCCGAGTTCTGGCCGCATGCTGCGACAAGGCCGAAATCAAAATACCCGCTTTACCATTTTTATGCACCCTTAAGGGCTCGCGTAAAATTCTGCCCACCGGTTCCAAGGGGCTTGACGCCGTATGCCAGTACTTTTCCCTGCCGCTTAACCATCATAATGCCGAATCCGACGCCACGGCCTGCGCCGAGATCTATTTGCGCCTCATCGGCCTTGGCCTGACCGATCGCGACATGCTTAGTAAATAATACCTGGGCCGCCGCGTGACTACCATCGGTTTTAAAATCCCGCTTCAATTTCAACCGCACAAGGAGATTGCATGAACGCAACAACACTCTACATGCGCACTATGCCCTACACTCTTGCCCGCTTCGGCCTTGCGCTGCTCTTTGCCGCCCTTTCCGGCATTCTTATGATCATGTGCCTGCGCATGCAAGACAGCCTCGGGGTAACGTTGGCGCAGCTTCTGAGCGAACTGTTGCAGGAAGATTTGGGCGAAGACGGCCCTTTGGCCACAGTATTCCTCATCTGGTTGTCAGGAACCATCGGGTTGCGTTTTATCTTCATGCACTATGCCGGATACTTGCTTAAAGCCGGACATCTTGCGGTTGTGAGCCACGCCTTTGCTTCGGGCATTGTGCCGCCCAACCAGATGGCATTCGGTAAAAAGGCCGTGCTGGATCGATTCGGCGAGTCCCATGCCTATCTGCTCCTGGACCGGCTGCTGGACGCCGCCGTAGGCCAACTGTGCAAAGGTGTTTCCAAAGTTGAGGAGTCATTCAAGAATGTGCCCGGCGCGGACGTCGTTTCCGGTGTGACGCAAATTTTTCTGGGTATTGCCTTGGGGCATGTGGACGAATGCTGTCTGAGCCTCTCTTTTCACCGCAAAAGTGGTAACGCTTTTAAAGACGCGGCCGACAGCGTGGTATTATATTTCCAGAACTGGCAGAACCTCTTAAAAAACGCGGGCGTGGCAACCCTGGTCTGTTGCTTGCTGTATGCGGTGCTGGGCGTTATATCTTTCATTATTTTCGCCTGCTTTATGGATGCGGACAAAACCGGCATGCCCGCCGCTTTTGCCGCCGTATTTTTTTTCATTGTCATAAAGTCGTCTTTTATCGACAGCTGGGTCATGGTCAAAATGGTGACCGGATTTCTGGAAAAATCCAGTAATATGAAGCCGGCCGTGGATCTTTACGATAAGCTGGCCGGGCTTTCCGATAAATTCAAAGAGCTTCTGCAGCATGCGGGAGTAAAAAAATAACGCATCTTTGATAAGCTATATCATATAATAAACTGTTTCCTTTTTATACTATTTTCGTTACATTGTATGTCACAAAATGTAAAAAGGAGACGATTCCATGCAACTGCGGGATAAAAGCCTTTTGAAAGAAGCCTGCCTTATTGGCGGCAAATGGGTAAAGGCCGAAGGCGAAGCGGTTATTGAAGTGCGCAATCCGGCCGACGGGCAAAAAATTGGCTATGTACCAAGCCTGGGCCGAGCGGATACCGCCCGCGCCATAGCTGACGCCAAAAAGTCCTGGCCAGCGTGGCGCGCGCTCTCTCCGCTGGCGCGCGGCGAAATTTTGCGGTTCTGGAGTTCTCTTATTCTGGAAAATATAAGCGATCTTGCTCTGATAATGACTATGGAGCAAGGCAAGCCGCTGGCTGAAGCCAGAGGTGAAATAGCTACCGGAGCGAGCTATATTTCCTGGTATGCCGAAGAAGGCCGCCGCGTGTACGGTGAGGTGATTCCCTCGCCCTGGCAGGGCAAGCAGCCCCTGACCATTCGCCAGCCTGTGGGGGTTACCGCGGCTATAACTCCCTGGAATTTCCCCATGTCCATGATTGCCCGCAAAGCCGCGCCCGCGCTGGCCGCCGGGTGCCCCATGATAATAAAACCTGCCGGGAAAACTCCTTTTTCGGCCATGGCCATGGCCGAATTGGCACTGCGGGCCGGGGTTCCATCCGGTGTGCTCAACGTCATAACCGGCAATTCCAATGAAATCGGCGCGGAATTGTGCGAAAACCCGGTAGTGCGCAAGCTCAGCTTCACCGGCTCCACGGCGGTGGGCAAAAAGTTGCTGGCCGCCTGCGCTTCCACGGTAAAAAAGGTATCCATGGAGCTTGGGGGCAATGCGCCCATGATTGTCTGCCGCGACGCCGATCTTGAGCTGGCTGTGGCCGGAGCCGTGGGCAGCAAATTCCGCAATGCCGGCCAGACCTGCATCTGCCTTAACCGTTTGCTTGTGCATAAAGAAATATACGGACAATTTTTAGATCGTCTCACCAATGCGGCCCGTAGTCTGATTGTGGGCAACGGGTTGAAAACAGGAGTAAACATTGGCCCGCTCATTGACCGCGCGGCCCATTCCTCCATGTTGGAACTTGTGAATGATGCCGTCGCCAAAGGAGCCACTGTGCTGGCCGGAGGCAGGCCGCATTCCGCCGGGGAGTTGTTTTTTGAGCCCACCATATTGGCCGGGGTTACCCCTGAAATGCGTGTTTTCCGTGAAGAAATATTCGGCCCGATACTTCCGGTGATGTCGTATTCCACCGAGGAAGAGGCGCTGAATCTGGCCAATGACACCGCTTATGGCTTGGCTTCTTATGTTTATACGCGCGATATCGGTTCTTTTTACCGCCTGGCTTCGGGGCTGGAGTATGGCATGGTGGGCGTGAATGAGACCACGCTGGCTGCCGGGGAGACTCCGTTCGGCGGAGTGAAGGAGAGCGGACTTGGGCGCGAGGGGGGACGTCAGGGTATAGAGGATTATCTGGAAACGAAGTACATCCTGCTTGGCGGCTTGTAGAGCGTTTTGCGAATGAAATGAGCGAAATGCTCTGACGGCCCGGACAACATCCTGGTCGTCAGAGCATTTTATTAATCTCGCTCGCAAAATAATCCAAACATGCCAATTTCCCCCAGAAATAAACCGCATCCAGCGCAAGTCCCGCAACAATCGGCACATTCAACTCCCCCGCCAGTCCAGCGGGCATAAAAATACAAACCCACATTCCAAGGGCGGCCAGCCTGCCGACTTCATCGGCCCACTCTCTCAAAAACACATCATAATCTGAAACCGTTCCATTCTCCGCTCGCGTAAAAACACCGCCTACCGCACAAGCATCATCTTTTTTTTCATAACCAACGCCTCCTGATTTCACTCTGTAAGTTTTTCCAATCAAAAAGAGAACCGCAAACCCAGCCGTCAACAGGCCCGCCCGGCCCGGCCACTCCATAACATGAGCCAGGGGCATGCCCACATAAGTTTCGAACGCCAGCAAATCGCCTGGCACACCGCGCTGTCTGGCGTACAGGGCGGAAAGGCCCAGGGCAAGAGACAGGCCGAAAACAGCGGCCCACTTGCCGGCCGCCGGTCTCAAAGCTGCGGAAAGGGCCAGCAATATGACAGCGAGCGCGCCGCTCCACGAAACGGGAATCAAGGCGGGCAGCGAACCCAAAGGAATGCACATAAAAGCCGCCAGCGCGGCCAGACCGGAAAAAATCACGCGTGTTTCTTTTGGCCGCTCTTTATATTGGTGCTGTTCCGTGGTAAGATTATATAAAACGAAATGAATTACATTTTTGGCGCGAAGCCGCAATGGCGCGCCAATGGCGGCCGTCAGCGCGCAAAACAGCGCGTAGGCAAGAACGGAAACAAGGGTAAGGGGATGAAAAATCATACGAAAAATCCTCCGAAACAACAAAAGGAGCACACGGCCCCGATTCTACCTTTTGCAGGTCCGGCCGCAAAGCTCATTTTTCCGCTTGCCGCTATACTTTTCGTTTCTGCCCTTGCTTTCTGGCCTGTGGACACACTGATTATAGGTGTGGAGGAAAAAGCGCGGACAGACTTCAGCGGGAGTGAGCTGGACAAAATGGTAGAATGGACAGGAGGACGAACCGGCGCTTCTACCGTTTTCAGATCCGCAGTTCCGTCAAGCCAGAATTTCTGGACGGGCTACATTCATTCGGTACAGCGCACGCCGGTGCTCGATTGCTATCACGTAACCGGAAGCCGTATATGGTCATGGCGCGAGCTTGTGCAGTCGCATAATGCCGGTTTGCCCTTTCAGGCGCCGCCATACGGACGTTTTTATATGGATTCGCCCTGGATGATTATTGAGGGCGGCCGTCGGGATTGGGAGGAGATTTTTCTGCGGGTGGGCGATAAAGAATTCGGGCGCAATGTTTTTGCCATAAAACAGGGCCGCCGCGTGACGCGCATCGCCCTGTATGCCGATTATCCGGGCAAACGTCTGAAGCTGGAGACGCGCAGGCTGCCCCTTGTATTGGCTGCGGCCGGAAGCATGTGCCAAAAGTAACAACCCATGCTTGTTGCGCTACAATAGATTTTTTGCTATTTACATCATAGAATAGCAAAAAGTTGTTCCCCCAAATTGCCTTATGGGAGCAAGTTAACATTATAACCACCGCCTCATGGCGGCCAAAGGGCTCAGCACACTGGAGGTGTCCATGGCCAAAGACGATTCTCCTGACAATCTTCCTCACTCTCAAGACGGCGCCATCGACTTTGATGAACTGATGCGCAAGTACGACACGGAGTCACGCTTCCGAATACTTTCGGGGTGGCAGGCCAAAATGATAATGATCATGGCCATTGCCATGTCATGCTTCCATTTTTACACTGCGGGCTTCGGTTTGCTTCCGGCCCAGCATCAGGGAGCCGTGCATCTGGCTTTTGCCCTCAGCCTCACCCTTATGCTCTACCCGGCCACCAGCAAGGCGAAGAAAAACTCCATTCCCTGGTACGACTATATTGTGGCGGCGATCGGCATCGCTTCCAGCATGTATCTGGTGGTCAACTACGATGCTCTGGTCGAGCGCTCGGGCTTGCCTTCCGAGCTTGATCTGGCCATGGGTTTTCTGCTTATTTTCATGCTGCTCGAAGCCACAAGGCGCATATCCAACCCGGTTCTGCCCTGCCTGGCCGTAATATGCCTTTTATATTGCTATTTCGGCAATTACCTGGGGGCTGCCGGACACCGCGGTTTCAGCATTTCGCGCATAATCAACCATATGTACCTGGGCACGGAAGGTATTTACGGCACGCCGCTTGAAGTGTCGTCCACTTTTGTGTTCATGTTCATCCTTTTCGGTTGCGTGCTGGAAAAAACCGGCATCGGGCGCTTCATTATCGATCTGTCCCTGGCGCTGGCCGGTTGGGCCTCGGGCGGCCCGGCCAAAGTTACCGTGGTGGCTTCGGGCATCATGGGCACGGTTTCCGGCTCTTCGGTGGCCAATGTATGCACAGTGGGCATGTTCACCATTCCCCTGATGAAAAGCGTGGGCTACCGGCCGCACTTTGCCGCCGCTGTTGAAGCGGCCGCCTCCACAGGCGGGCAGATCATGCCCCCGGTTATGGGCGCGGGCGCGTTCATCATGGCCCAGTTCCTGGGCTGGCCCTACATCAAGGTCGCTATTGCCGCCACCATTCCGGCCCTGCTTTATTACACGGCCGTGCTCATTCAGGTGCATTTCGAAGCCAAACGCCTTGGCCTTTCGGGCATTGCCCGCGAAAATCTGCCTAATGTCTGGCATCTTTTGCGCACCAAGGGCTTCTTGCTCATCCCTCTCGGGGCGATAATTTACCTCTTGGTAGCCGGCTACACCCCGCTTATGGCCGCTTTCTGGGGCATTCTGGTAAGCATTCCCCTGTCCTGGTTGGATAAGGAAACAAGGCTCACCCCCAAGAAACTGCTGGAAGCCTTTGAAGCCGGGGCCAGATCATCTCTGGCCGTGGCCTGCGCCTGCGCCTGCGTGGGCTTTATTGTGGGCACGGGCACCCTTACCGGCCTGGCCCTGCGCATAGCCGGGGGCATTGTCGACCTTGCCGGGGGCTTGTTGCTGCCCACGCTGCTCCTGACCATGTGCGCCAGCATTTTGCTGGGAACGGGCCTGCCCACCACCGCCAACTTTATTGTTACCAGTACAATGGCCGCCCCGGCCCTCAAGGTTCTGGGCGTGCCGGACATCGCTGCCTACATGTTCGTGTTCTACTTCGGCATAGCCGCCGACCTTACCCCGCCGGTGGCTCTGGCTGCCTATGCCGCGGCTGGCATTGCCGGGGCCGACCCCATCAAGACAGGGGGAGTGTCGGTAAAGCTGGCCATAGCCGGCTTTCTGGTCCCATTCATCTATGTCTACAACCCCATTCTGCTGTTCGTGGACGCCACCCCTCTGCCGATGATCCAAGCCGTAGTGTCATCGCTTATAGGGGTGTATCTATTGTCCATGTTCTCCATTGGTTACTACAACGGAAATCTATCCTGGATTCAGCGCCTTCTGGCCGCGGCGGGAGCCCTCGGCCTTCTGGTTCCGGGCACGATTACAGACGTATGCGGCGTTGCCTCTCTGTTAATTATTCATTTCTGGCAACGCATGGCAAACAGGGATGTACCCTCAACTTCAACCGGAGGCTAAATTGAGATGAAACCTAAAAAACTGCTTACTCTTCTTTCATTCGCCGCGCTGGGCCTTTTCGTCTGCGCCGGCGCCGCTGTGGCTGAAGAAAAACTGTCCATCGCCACCGGCGGAACTTCCGGAACCTATTTCCCCATAGGCGGCGCCATTGCCCAGGCCGCCAGCAAAGGCGGAACCATTAAAGTTACCGCCGAAACCGGCAATGCTTCGGTGGCGAACCTCAACCTTATCGGCAAGGGTGAAATCGAAGTGGGCTTCGCCCAGAACGACACCTCCTACTGGGCTTACAACGGTCAGCAAATGTTCAAGGTTCCCCTGAAGAATCTGCGCACTGTGGCCGCCCTTTACCCCGAGCACGTTCAAGTCATCATTGCCAAAGACGCCAAGATCAACGGCATTCAGGACCTCAAGGGCAAGCGTGTCAGCGTGGGCGCGGCCGGTTCCGGTGTGGAAGCCGACGTGCGAGCTATTTTTGAAGTGGCCAAGCTGAAGTACAGCGACATGAAGGTTGACCGCCTCGACTTCGGCGCCACCACCAGCCGCTTCAAGGACAACCAGATCGACGTTGGCTTTGTGGTTGCCGGCTACCCCACCGCCTCGATCATGGACCTCACCACCACCAAGCCTGTGGGCCTGCTCAGCTTTGACAAGGCCTTCCTGGCCGAGCTCAACAAAAAGCATCCCTATTTTGTGGCCAGCATAATTCCGGCCAACACCTATCGCGGCATTGAGACCGATACCAACACCCCGGCTGTTATGGCCATGTTGGTGACCCACGACAAGGTGCCGGACAAGGTTATCTACGAATTCGTAAAAAATATGTATGACAACATTGCCACCGTGCATGCTTCGCACGCCACCGCCAAGCAGATTACCCTCAAGTCGGCCCTGGAAGGCGTAACCCTGCCCGTGCATCCCGGCGCAGCCAAGTACTTCAAGGAAAAGGGCCTTACTGTGCCCGATATAAAGTAACAGCAAGCAAAAAAATCATGCCTGGGGGCTGTCTCCAAGGAGCAGCCCCACAGGCGGTAAAAGGAAGCCCTGCTTTATGCAGGGCTTCTTGTTTTTTTTCACAAACTCGCGTATAGCTTGCGAAAGTAAAACATTATATAGACATACGTACTATGCGAGGATAGCACATGGCAGCAAGAATCGGCAAGAGTTACGCTTTGAAGGAGCGTCGCAGCCTGCCAGAAGAATTGGCCGAAATCATCATTTACCGCATTGAAACAGGGGAGTTCAAACTGGGGGATGTATTGCCGTCGGAGCAAGCCCTGGCTGATCTTTTCAAGGTCAGCCGCACGGTTGTGCGCGAAGCTCTGGCGCGCTTGAAGTATGAGGGACTCATACATTCCAAGCGCGGCAGCGGCCCTATTGTGAGTGACATCGCAAGAAAAAAGGACGACTTCAATTTGAATGTTGAAGACATGTCCATAGAAAAGTGGAGCAAATTTCTTGAATTCAGGCTGATTATGGAAGGTGAAACGGCAGCCTTGGCCGCCCTGCACCGCAGCGAGGAGCAGTTGGCCCAGCTCAAAATTTACCTGGATCTCATGGCCGCCGCAGTGGCAAAGGGCGAGTCGGGCACAGAACCGGACTATCTTTTCCATTGCCTCACGGCCGATTGCAGCGGCAACGAATACCTTGGCGACTTCTCAAAATATGTATCATCGCGACTGTGGAAAGGGGTTTACCGTGCGCGCAGCCTGTCCAATCTGGATAGTTTGAAAGCTGAACTGGTCTGGGAAGAACATAAGGCCACATTTAAAGCCATCGAAGACAAAGACGCCCATATGGCGCGAGCCATGGCCCAGCGCCATCTGCTGAACAGCGCCGCCCGGCAGAACATTAAGATGGACACACGTTTTCTGGCTGTAAAGCCTGACTGATGGTTTGTAGTATAATACTAGTTTCATTCATAAAACATTCTAAAGGTTACTATAAAGCACCACATATAAAGTAACACTTATATGTGGGACGGCATGTGAAATTTAGTGCAATTATGCCAATATTTCCATGACCCCATTGACATAATACTTAAAATATAATAAGAGCATTGTTTGTATGACAAACAGACAATAGGCAATATATAAGTCCAAAATAATACATGGAAAAATATATTGTCGGGAGCATATCGGCAAGTCCCAAACCTGTTTTTCCCTACACCAGCTCCTTTAGGGGGGCGCAAATCATGGAGTAGCACATGGAGGCGGTTTCAATAAACAAACAGTGGTGCAAAGGCTGCGGCATCTGCGTGGCTTTCTGTCCCAAGCAGGCTCTGGCTATGGAGCATGAGAAGGCCGTTACGGTTCCGGATCGCTGCATTGTATGTGGCATGTGTGAATTATACTGCCCGGATCTGGCCATAACCGTGGACAAGAGCTTAAAACCCGCGAAAAAGTCCAAAGGGGAATAGTATGAGCGCCAAGGAAAAAGACGATATTCGCTTTGTGCAAGGCAATGAGGCCTGCGTTTTGGGCGCGCTTTATGCCGGGCTTGGCTTTTTCGCCGGTTATCCCATTACGCCGTCCACGGAAGTTGCCGAGCATCTGGCCGAGCGCCTGCCCCAGAAAGGCGGAGCTTTTATTCAGATGGAAGATGAAATTTCCGCCATGTGCGCGGTTTGCGGGGCGTCCCTGGCCGGTTCCAAGGCCATGACCGCCACCTCGGGCCCCGGATTTTCGCTGAAGCAGGAAGCCATCGGCTATGCCTGCATGGCCGAAATTCCCTGCGTGGTGGTAAACGTGCAGCGCGCCGGGCCAAGCACCGGTCTGCCCACCAAGGTGGCTCAGGCCGACGTTAACCAGGCCCGTTGGGGCACCCACGGAGACCACTCCATTGTGGTGCTCACCGCCTCTTCGGTGCAAGATGTTTTCTCTATGACCGTGGAAGGCTTCAACATAGCCGAAACCTACCGCACCCCGGTAATTCTGCTGTTTGATGAAGTTGTGGGCCACATGCGCGAAAAGCTCGTGTACCCCAAACCAGGCGATTTGCAGGTGGTGGAACGCCTGCGCACCGATGTTAAAGCCGGGGTGAACTATCACCCCTACCTCCCGCGCGAAGACGGCCGCCTGCCTATTTCCGACTTTGGCGGCGTGCATCGCTATAACGTCACCGGCCTTTTCCACGACATTTTCGGTTTTCCCACGGAAAACCCCGATCAGGTAGTCAACCTGATCCAGCATCTCGTGGACAAAATCGAAAACCGCGCCCATTTGTTGGCCCGCTACAAGGAATATTTCCTTGAAGATGCCGAGCACATCATAATATCCTACGGTTCTTCGGCCCGCAGCGCCCGGCACCTGGTGGAAACCCGCCGCGCCAAGGGCGACCGCATCGGTCTGCTCGAACTGCAAACGCTGTGGCCGTTCCCCACGCAGGTGGTGCGTGAAAAAACCGATCACGCCAAGAACATATTTGTGGTGGAAATGAATATGGGGCAAGTGCTGGCCCAAGTTAAACAGGCCGTTCCGCATCGTGACCGGGTGTTCCTGGTCAACCGCATGGACGGCATGCTGGTGACTCCGCAGGACATCGGCAAGGTTATGCGCACTGTTGAAGGAAGGGGGTTCTAAAATGGCCATTCAGGATCTTATCCGCACTCGCTTCTTTCCGCATTTGTGGTGCCCGGGCTGCGGCCACGGCACCGTGCTCAACAACTTGCTGCGCGCCGTGGACGACCTCGGACTTGACCAAAGCTCGCTGTGCATGGTTTCGGGCATAGGCTGCTCGGCGCGCATAGCCGGTTACGTGGACTTCCACACCATGCACACCATGCATGGCCGGGCCCTGGCCTGCGCCACCGGCCTAAAAATGGCCAAACCCTCACTCAATGTGTTTGTGCCCATGGGCGACGGCGACGCCCTGGCCATTGGCGGCAACCACTTCATCCACGCCTGCCGCCGCAATATCGACCTTACCGCCATTGTGCTCAACAACCGCATCTACGGCATGACCGGCGGGCAGTTCTCGCCCCTTTCCGGGGCGGGCATTCTGGCCACCACCGCGCCGTATCGCAATATTGACGCCAGCTTCGACACCGTGCAGCTGGCCATGGGGGCGGGAGCCACCTTTGTGGCCCGCACCACCGCCTTCCATGTGAAAGAGCTTGGCGACATGCTCAAAAAAGCCATTCAGCACAAGGGTATAAGCGTTGTGGAGGTTATGGTTCAGTGCCCCACCTATTTCGGCCGCAAGAACAAGATCGGCGGCGCGGTGGAATTGCTCCAATCCTATCGCGACGGCACGGCCCTGCTCGGCTCCAAGAAGCTGGAAGAAAACCCCAACCTCATTGCCAGGGGCATTTTCCGCGACGAGGAAAAGCCGGAATACTGCGAAGAATACGCGAAAATTGTAGCTAAGGCCCGCAAGGAGTAACGCCATGGAAAAATACCGCTTTCTTTTGTCCGGTTCGGGCGGGCAGGGGGTCATAACCATGGCCATTCTGCTGGCCGAGGCCGCTGTGTTGCACGAAGGGCGCATAGCTGTGCAGTCACAGTCTTACGGCCCGGAAGCTCGCGGCGGAGCCACTCGCTCGGACGTGATCATTTCCGATGAAGACATCGCCTTCCCCAAGGTTTTGCAGCCCAACATTCTGGTGGCTCTCACCAACGAAGCCGCCAGTAAATACCTGCCGCTCATCCGTCCCGGCGGTCTGTGCCTGTACGATGATGAACTGGTGCAACCCAGCAAGAGCATCGACGCCCGCAAGGTGGGCCTGCCCATGCATAAAACAGTTATAGAAAAACTGGGCAAGCCTGTGGCCTTCAACATCTGCGTGCTGGGCGCGCTGGCCACCCTGACCAAGGCTGTTCGCCTGGAATCGCTTGAGCAGGTGCTGGTCAACCGTTTTGCCTCCGCGCATCATGAGAACAACAAAAAGGCTCTCTATCTCGGTGCTGAATTAGCTAAGCCCCACGCTGACTAGAAAGCCGAAGTTCGTTCCCTGGCAAGGAAAACGACAAATCATATATCTGCTCCGAAGCCGCATAAAATGTTTGCCGGAGTGAATCCGGCAAACGCGGCTTTGTCGCTCAAATCCTTCAGGGAAGGGCAATCCGCACGGATCCTATCCGCCGCGGACGGAGTTAGTCGGCGGATGGAGCTGACTGTGGATTGAAACATCCTGAACATATGAAAGGACTTATATGAACATACATGAGTACCAAGCGAAAGAGCTGCTCCAGTCCTATGGCGTGCCCACGCCCAAGGGCGGCGTGGCCGACACCGTGGCCGGGGCTATGGAAGTGGCCAAATCGCTGCCCGGCCCCATCTGGGTGGTGAAGGCGCAGATCCACGCCGGCGGGCGCGGCAAGGGCGGCGGGGTTAAGGTTTGCAAAAACCACTCCGAAGTGGAAGCCGCCGCCAAAGCTATTCTGGGTATGCAGCTGATTACCCATCAGACCGGTCCGGAAGGCAAAAAAGTGCATAAGGTCTGGGTGGAAGACGGCACCAACATAGCCAAGGAACTCTATCTGGCCGTAGTGCTTGATCGCGGATCCGAGCGTCTTTCGCTCATTGCCTCCCCGGACGGCGGCATGGACATTGAAGAAGTGGCCGAAAAACATCCCGAACGCATTTTCACCACCCGCCTTGACGGCGCTCATCAGGTGTGGCCCTTCCAGGCCCGCCAGCTTTTCTTCAACTGTGGCCTCACCCCTGAACAGGTTGGGCAGGGAGTGAAACTGGTCACCAATCTGGTGCGCATGTGTGTGGAAAAAGACGCCACGCAAGTGGAAATCAACCCTCTGGCCGTTACCGCCGAAGGCAATCTGGCCGTGCTTGACGCCAAGGTCAACTTTGACGAAAGCGCACTCAAACGCCACCCGGAAATTGCCGCCCTGGACGACCCCGAAGAAAGCGATCCTCTGGAGCGCAAAGCCGCCGAGCTTGGCGTGAACTATGTCAAGCTTAACGGCTATGTGGGCACCATGGTCAACGGCGCGGGCCTGGCCATGGCCACCATGGACGCCATCAAGCAGGCCGGGGCCGAGCCCGCCAACTTCCTCGACGCCGGAGGCGGCGCCAATGTGGAAATGGTGAGCAAGGGCTTCCAGGTTATGCTGGCCGACCCCAATGTGCGCGGCATTTTGATCAATATCTTCGGCGGCATCCTGCGCTGCGACATCGTGGCCGAAGGCGTGGTCCAGGCGGCCAAAGCCACAAACCTCACGCTGCCTGTTGTTGTGCGCATGGAAGGCACCAATGTGGAAGAAGGTCGGCGTATTCTCAATGAATGCGGGCTTAAATTCACCACAGCCACCAGCATGGCCGAAGCCGCGCGCCTTATTGCCGAACAGACCAGGAGGCCGTAATGAGTATTCTTGTAAATCAAAATACCAAAGTGCTGGTGCAGGGCCTTACCGGCAAGGAAGGCAAATTCCACAGCGAACAGATGATCGCTTACGGCACAAAAGTTGTGGCCGGAGTAACCCCGGGCAAGGGCGGACAAAAAGTTCTTGATGTGCCAGTATTCAACACCTGCGCCGAAGCTGTAAAAGAAACCGGAGCCGACACCAGCGTAATCTTCGTGCCCGCCGGAGCCTCGGCCGACTCGGCCTGCGAGGCCGCCGACGCCGGCATCAAGCTGGTGGTGCTGATTACCGAGCACATCCCCGTGTTAGACATGGTGCGCTGCAAAAGCTACCTCACCAGCAAGGGAACCAAGCTCATCGGACCCAACTGCCCCGGCATTATCAGCCCCGGCAAGTGCAAAATCGGGATCATGCCCGGCTACATCCACAAACAAGGCTCCATCGGCCTGATCAGCCGCTCGGGCACCCTCACCTATGAAGCCGTGCATCAGCTCACCGCCCACGGCCTGGGCCAGAGCACCTGCATCGGCATCGGCGGCGACCCGGTTCCCGGCCTCAAGTTCATCGATCTGCTAGAACTGTTCCGTGACGACCCCGAAACCGAAGCTGTTTGCGTAATCGGCGAAATCGGCGGCGACAATGAAGAAAAAACCGCCGCCTACATCACCGAAACCAAATATCCCAAGCCCGTATTCGGCTTCATCGCCGGACTTACCGCGCCTCCCGGCAAACGTATGGGCCATGCCGGCGCCATCATCAGTGGCGGCAAAGGACGCGGCGAAGATAAAATCGCCGCCATGCAGGCCGCCGGAATCACAGTGATTAAAGAACTGGGCTACTTCGGCGAAACAGTGGCCAAGACATTGAGAAAATAATAACAAAGGCCCTTCCTTCGGGAAGGGCCTTTGTTTAAATATTTCTGGCGTTATTTTGGAGTTATATTTAATAGTACAATCCTACAAAAAAGGAGCCGACATGAGCAAAAAGCAAATGTTCTCCATTGGGACCGCCCTGGCGTTAATGTTGGGGATGATGTTTCTAACCCCGGAAATGGACGGTCTCACCCATGCCGGCAAAGCCGCGCTAGGCGTGGGGCTTTTCGCCATTACCGTGTGGATTACCCAGGCTCTGGACGACGCCCAGAGCGGCTTTTGTATTGTAGTTTTCCTGGTGCTCTTCAAGGCTGCCAAAGTCGGCACGGCTTTTTCCGGATTCGCCAGTACCGGCGTATGGATAGTAATGCTGGGCATGGTCATGGCCGCGGGCATGGAAATGAGCGGGCTTTCCAAGCGCATAGCCCTGCACACCGTGGCCAAGGTCGGCAAGTCGGCCTCGTCGCTGTATTGGGGCATTGCCACCATTACCATGATCATGACTTTTTTCATTCCCTCGCTGGCGGCCAAAACCCTGCTGGTTCTGCCCATCATCACCCAGATGGGTCTGGCTTTCGGCGCGGAAAAGGGCAAGAGCAGCCTGGTTAAAGGTCTTGTTTTTATCGTAACCATCACCGGCACCATCTATTGTATAGGTATTCTTACCTCGCACGCCGCCAACCCCATCACCGCCGCCCTGCTTGAAAAGAGCACCGGCAAGGCTATTTCCTGGGCTGAATGGTTCATGATTGGCGGCCCGCCGGCCCTGCTTTGCGGCTATCTGGCTGTGCCGATCATCCTGAAGCTGTTCCCGCCCGACGTAACCGATGTCAGCGAAGGCCGCGCCGTTATCCAGAGAGAACTGGAAAAGCTCGGCCCGATCACCATGCGTGAAAAATATACCCTTATCCTTTTCCTCCTTACCCTGATCTTCTGGGCTACCGACAAGCTGCACGGGGTCAACCCCACTTTGGTGGCCATGTGTACGGTACTCGGCATTATCGCCCCCGGCCCCCAACAGGTAATGACCTGGAAGGTGGCGGAAAAGAAGGTTCCCTGGAATATTTTCATCGTGTACGGAGCCGGTCTTTCCATGGGCGCGGTGCTGGTGAGCAGCGGCGCGGCCGCCTGGCTGGCCAACACTTTCTTTTATCCGCTCATGAACTTTGACCTGCGTCTTCAGGTGGTATTCTTCATCTGGCTGCTGCTGGTTCTGCAAGTAATGTTCACCGGCGCGGGACCCAAGACCACGGCCCTTACCCCGGTTATCATCGCCTTTGCCGTAAGCATGGCCGCCGCCAAGGGTATAGGCGACATCACTCCCTTTGTGCTGCTGATTGGTATGAACATGCTGCACCAGTACCTGCTGCCGGTTTCCAACCTGCCGAACATCATCGGTCTGGCCACCGAAGAAATAACCGCGACAGAACTAATCAAGACCGGCGCGATCATGAGTATTTACGGCGCCGTCTTCATGACCATCATGGTGTACACCTATTGGTCCTGGATCGGATTGTTCAAATAGTAGCGACTCAAAAAAGCGTCTTTTACCCTCTGGACGGCGTTAAGCTGTGATTCCGATCCAGGTCTATATTAAGAAAAATACTATCCCTGGCTCGGGATCACAGCTTTCCTTGCCAGGGTACAAAATCCATCTTTTTAGAGCCGCCACTATTGCTCTTTATCACGGTTTACGTTTGTTATGTGGCGTTCCCGTATGTAACGGCAATATAGCGGCTTAAGGAGAAATATATGAGCTATGTCACGGAATTAACCGCCGAGCATAAAAAATTCCTTTCGGATTTGCTTGGCGAAGAAGCCATTTTTGATCCTGCGGCCCTGAAGGCCTACTCCTCCGACGCTTCCCTCACCAAGGGCATAGCCCTGGCCGCGGCCCGCCCGCGCAATGTGGAGCAGGTACAGGCCTTAATGCGCTTTTGCTATGAAAACAACATTGTCGTGCATCCGCGCGGCCGGGGCACCAGCCTTTCCGGCGGAGCGGCTCCCACCGTTCCCGGCATTGTGGTTTCGCTGCTGGGCATGGACAAAATTATCGAAATATCCGACACCGACTTTGTGGCCGAAGTGGAAGCCGGGGCCTGCACGGCCACCTTCCAGGCCGAAGTGTCCAAACGCGGCCTGTTTTATCCCCCGGATCCGGCCAGCGGCAAAGCTTCCACCCTGGGCGGTAATGTCATTACCTGTGCCGGAGGCCTGCGCGCGGTAAGATACGGGGTTACCCGCGACTATGTTCTGGGCTGCGAACTGGTAACCGCCGACGGCACTCTATTGAAACTGGGCGGCCGCATGCACAAGGATGTGATCGGCCTGGACCTTCTGCGCCTGGTTGTGGGTTCGGAAGGAACCTTGGGCATTCTCACCAAGCTCATACTGAAGTTGCTGCCCAAGCCCGAAGCCTCGGCCTCGCTGCTTGCCGGATACGCCAGCGTGGACGAAGCCGCAGCCTCCATGGGCAGAGTTTTCGCTGCGGGTATTCTGCCCTGCGCCGTTGAAATTATGAACTCCACCGTGGTGGATGTGCTCAAGAAAACCGGTGAATGCCCCTGGCCCGACTCGGTGCGCGCCCTGCTGCTCTTCCAGGTTGACGGTAGCAAGGACACCGTGCCCATGGAGATAGAACGCCTCTCGCGTCAACTCGGCCAGGTAATCTGGCAGAAAAACGGCGTGGGCGCGGAAGAAGAAGCGTTGTGGGCTTTCCGCCGCCGTGTGACTTCTTCGGCCTATATTCTCGGCCCCGACCGCATCGGCGGCGATATGGCCGTGCCCAGAGGCAAAATACCCGAAGCCATCCGCCGCTTCGAAGAGATCGCCGCCAAGAACGGCAAGATTATCCTGGCTTACGGTCATGCCGGCGACGGCAACATCCACGCCAACGTGCATTATGACATATCCGATCCCGACGACAAGGCCCGCACCATCAAAACTCATCACGAACTTGACGAAGCCGTATTGGATATGAGCGGCAGCGTTTCCGGCGAGCATGGCGGAGGCAGCCTCAAGGATGTTGGCCTTCAGCTCGGCAAAGCCGAGCACGCGATGATGCGCGCCGTGCGCAAGGTCTTCGATCCCAAGGGGATCTTGAATCCGGGAAAGGGTTATTAATAATTTAGAAACAAAGCTGATTGTCTTAATATAAATTAAGATGCATCGGTTGCTGGAGTAAAAAAGTGAAACGCGGTTGCACACAATGCGGGGAATGCCTCAATGTCTGCCCGGTTTTCCGGCAGTACAAGCGTGAGGAATACGCCCCCAGAGGCAAAAGAATTCTGCTCGAACCCCTGGACGCCGGAACATCGGACCTCTCCTGGGCCGAAGCCGCTAAACTGTCCAGACTGTGCGCCGGTTGCGGCAAATGCGCCCAGGCCTGCGCCCGCAAACTCTCAACTGCCGATCTGCTGGCTGACGTGCGCTCCCAAAATCCGCACTGGACACAGTTTCTCTGGGAACTGTGGATCCGCCGCATGGGACCGCTGTGGCCCTCGCTGGGCCGTCTGGCCGATCTGGCTCCGAATGCTGTTGTGCCCGATGCACTGCATTCTTCCCTCATCACCGCCAAAGCCATGGTCAAGCCGCCGGAAGAAGCCCCTTGGACGCGCCTTTCCCGCGACAAGGACAAATCGTTCACCCCGGAACCTGTGGTGATCTTTGCCGGATGCACAGCCAACAACGTGCGCCCGGCCTGGAAGGAAAAAGCCTCCGCCCTGCTTGAGTCGTGGGGTTACAAGCTGCTCAACGATTCCGGATTCACCTGCTGCGGCGGCACCATGCACCATGCGGGACAATACAAGGCCATGCGCGACATGCGCGAAACCAACGTGGCCCACTGGTGGGCGCTGGGCAAGCCGCGCATCGCGGCCTTCTGCGCCTCGTGCCATCACAGTTTAATGGAATATGGCGAAGACGTGCTTGGCGAAGACGCCGCCGACTGGAAGGCCAAGGTTACACCCCTAAGTGGGTTGCTGGTCAACCCCAAGTCGGAATTGACCGGCCGCGCCCCGGCCGCGTGGGGCTATCATAAGCCCTGCCACTGGGGGCTCAAAGATCCGGATGGGCCGTTCCTTAAAGGAATTCTGCCCGGCATGAGCAAAAGCGGCGATTTGTGCTGCGGTATGGGCGGCATTCTTAAAATGACCGATCCGGATCTGTCCATGCACATGGCCGAAGACTGCCTAAAGCAGTTTGACGATAAAACCGAACGCCTGCTCACCGGATGCAGCGGTTGCACCATGCAATTGTCGGCCCTGAAGAAACCAGGCTTTGTCCGCCACTGGCTCGACGTCGTTTCATAAAAAGCGTCTTTTGTCCCCCTGGATTTGTCAAACGGCAACTTCCGTCCAGGGCTGTACCACAAGAAATACTATCCCTGGCCGGGAATTGCCGTTTTCCTCGCCAGGGAACAAAATCAATCTTTTTATGACCAGTCTCCACCCCAACGCAAAAAATAATAACAAACGCCCGCGGATCGTCCATAAGGCGGCAAAAAACCAGAGGGACTCGCCATGGCTAACAAATTTGAGGAATATGGCAAAAAATACGGCAATTACATAGCTCTTGCCGTAGCGCTCATCGTGTGGATGCTGCCCACGCCCGAGTCGATGAACATCACCCAGCACAAACTCCTTACCATCTTCGCCGGTTCAGTGGTGCTCTGGATAACCTTGAGCGTAAGCGTGGCCACCAGTGCCATCATTATTGTGCCTATGCTTTATCTTTGGGTAGGCAATGCCACCGGGGCCATGAAAAACGGCGCGCTGGTCCACAATGCTTCCTTCGCCTTGTCGGGCTACGGCTCGCCGGCGCTGTGGATGTTGGTTACCGGCTTCATCATCTCCATTGCCATGACCGAAACCGGCATTGCCCGGCGTCTGGCCCTGCACATGATGCGCATGTTCGGGCGTACGCCCTTTGGCGCCATCATGGCCCCGCTTTTCGCCAACCTGATCATTGCTCCGCTCACTCCGTCCAATACGGCGCGCACCGCGGCCATGCTGCCCATAGTGGAAGGTGTGGCCCAAGCCTACAAGGCTGAGCGCGGCACGAGCAACTTCGGCAAATGCCTGTTCCTGGCCAATGCCTTTGCTTCCAATATCACCGCCGGCGGCTTCCTCACCGCCACCATTCCCAACCCTGTGGCCATGGGCATGATCATCGCGGCCATCGGCGGTACGGCCGTGTCCCACACTTCCTGGGCTTTCTGGGCTTTGGCCGCCGTGCCCACCACCATTATTCTGCTCGTTGCCTCGGTCTTTGTTCTGCGCTGGATCTTCCCCCCGGAAATGAATTCCATTCCCGGCGGCCTGGCTTACATTGACGATGAACTAAAAGCCATGGGGCCTCTTTCCGCAAGAGAAATCAAGGCGCTGTGCTTCTTCCTGCTGGCTCTGGCGCTCTGGTCCACCGACATGTGGCATCATCTCAACTCCACCATGCTGGCCTTTGCTGTCAGCGCCCTTATTCTCCTACCCGGCATCGGCGTGCTCACCTGGAAGGAAGCCCAGAAGGGCATTCCGTGGGAACTTTTTGTCTATTTCGGCGGTGTCATCACCTTGAGTAACGTGCTCACTCAAACCGACGCCTTCGGCTGGGTAATCAAGAACCTGGTGGCCGCCCTGGGCCTGCAGGGCATCGGCATGCTGCCTCTGACCATAGGGTTGATGGGCTTCACCATTTTCAGCCATATCATCTGGTCCACCACCACGGCCATGGCCGGGGTCATGATTCCCATTTACATCGGACTGGCCAAGGCCTTCGGCTTCCCCATCGTGGCATTTGTGCTGCCTCAGGCCATTCTTATGGGCTATGCCCTGTTCCTGCCCTTTAACACCATGGGCAATATCATCATGTTCGGCGCTGGTTATTATACCGTGCCCGAGCAATTGAAGGCTTCGCTCAGCGTGGGCATGGTGGCATGGATATTGTGGGCAATAACCGCCATCGTGTGGTTCCCGATTATCGGCTTGTATTGATTTTAAGGAGAACCGCTTATGATTCCTTCTCCGCCCTTCCCAAAAATGGCGCGCGTAAAGCAAGAATTCGCGCGCCCCAAGATAGATGACATTATCGCGGCCACAGCCAAGGAAATGAAACTCCTGGCCCCGCGCATCAAACCCGGCTCCACCGTGGGCATAACCGTGGGCAGCCGGGGCATACAGAACATATTGACCATACTCGACGGAGTGATCGCGGCAGTACGCACCAGTGGAGCTACGCCGGTACTTCTGGCGGCCATGGGCAGCCACGGCGGCGGCACTGAAGCCGGGCAAAAAGAAGTGCTCGACAGCCTGGGCATTACCGAAGAACGCCTGGGAGCCAAGGTAATCACCTGCGCCTCGGGCCGGGAAATCGGCGTAACCTCCGGAGGTCTGCACGCCTATATGCTGGACTCGGCCTTTGCCGTGGACGCCATTCTTCCGGTCAACCGCGTAAAAACCCACACTTCGTTCAAAGGTTGTGTGGAAAGCGGTCTGGCCAAAAAACTGGTGGTTGGTCTTGGCGGCCCCCCCGGAGCCCAGCAATTCCACTCCATAGGCGATTCTTCGGCCCTTGCCCCTCTGCTGGTTGATGTAACCGAGGTCATTTTGGAAAAAATGCCGGTTATCGGCGGCTTGGCCATAGTGGAAAACGCCTATGAGGAAACAGCCAAAATCGAAGCCGTGCTTTCGGAAAATCTGCTGAAAAGGGAAGAAGAACTGCTGTCCTGGTCCAAAACGCTCATGCCCAGCCTGCCATCGGAACGTCTCGACGCGCTGGTGGTGGAAGAAATGGGCAAAAACTTCAGCGGTACCGGGGTGGACACCAACATCACCGGGCGGCTGCGCATCCCCAGACAGCCGGATATGGACAGCCCGGTGATCCGTTACATATCCGTGCTGGATCTTTCGGAAGAATCCCACGGCAATGCCACGGGCGTGGGCCTGGTGGACTTTGTAACCAAAAAACTGGTGGACAAAATCGACCGCAAAGCCACTTATTTGAACAACCTTACCACCACTTTTGTAACCAGAGCCTTCATTCCCATGTATTTCGACACGGAAAAGGAAACCCTGGATGCCATGCTGCACTGTGTGCGCAATACCCCGCTGGAACAGTTGCGCGTGGTATTTGTGCCCAATACGCTTTTCCTAACCGACTGCTATGTAAGTGAAGCCCTGCTGCCGGAACTGGAAAAAAGCGGGCGTTGCACTATTGTAAGCGGCCCGGAAGAAGTAAAGTTTGACGACAAGGGCAACCTGATGTTGCGCATCGGTCACCCACACTCCTAAACCATTTTCGAACGCATCACCCTGGCCCTCGCTGATAATACGGCGGGGGCTTCTTTTGATCTTACGATTCTACTCCGGAGCGAAGAACTTTGCGTACACGCCGGAGGGAGCGGGCCTTTCCAGTCGCAAGACTTCGCCACGCTACGCGCCGTGCGGGCTTATGAGAAGACTCCTTGCTCATTTGCGCCAGGGAAAACGCCTTTGAAGATTCCAGATGCAGTCTGGTTGCCTCCTCGGCTAAATCAGGATCTTTTTGCGCCAGGGCGTCATAGATGGCGCGGTGTTCTTGCAGGGAATCGCTACGCCGAGCCGGGTTCAGATGGTTGTAGTGCCGTATTCTGACTATGAGGCTACCGATGAGGCGGATGATGGCCACCAGCCCCTCACTGCGCGAAGCGGTGAAAATTGCTTCGTGGAACTCCTGCGCGTAGCGGATAATACCCTCGCTGTCAGTTGCGGAAGAGTATGCGTCGACAATCTTGCGCAAATCCTCAATCTCGGACTCGGTAATACGTTCTGCCGCATTACGGGATATTCTGCTTTCCACAAAAATTCTCGCGTCATAAATTTCGCTCAGATCGTCCGTGAAGACTTCCGTCACCCGAGCTCCCCTGTTCGGGATGAGTTCGACGAGTCTCTCTTGCTCCAACTTGCGGAAAGCTTCACGTAAGGGAATGCGGCTGACGCCCAGCTTCTGGGAAAGTTCCTGCTCCCGGAGCCACTCCCCCGGTTTATACTCGCTCATGAGTATACCTTTGCGCAAACAGTCATACGCCTGCTCCCACATGGCCTGCGCGTTTCTCCCCACACCAACCTCCTCCGGCACAAAAAAAAATGATTCCATTATTTGGAGACAAACCCTATGCTCCCGCACAATCTGGCACTGCAACAATTGCATACAATATAATCCGCAGCGACTGTATACAAAAAAGAAACTGATATCAATGATATTGCCGGGCAATGTCGCCATACGATGGTTTTTAGTTATCCGGCAAGGAAAAAACTTTGCGTAAAACAGCCCCTCGCTTCGAAAAAACGAGGGGCTGTCGGGACCACCTTTCTTTTGCAAACGGCCCTACCAACGCACGGGCCGTCAGAGCATTTCGCTAATTTCATTCGCAAAACGCTCTAGGGGCTGTCTCCAAATAGCGGATTTTGATTCAAGGGCAAGGAAAGCGGGCCTTTTTGCGTAGCGGGTGTACTTCTATGGTACTCGACCGGAGCAAAAATGCCCGCTTGACGTAGCCATTGTACAAAAGACGCATTTAGAGACAGCCCCTAATACAGGCCTAAATACTTCCACCAGGTAAAGCCGAGCGTGATTTGGACGAGGAAAATCATGGCTACGACAACCGCGCCGACGGACCACCATTCCTTAAGGCTGACATAGTTCGCGCCGAAAATGATGGGGCCGGGAGCACTGCCGTAATGGGTCAAGCCGCTTCCATATACCGCCGAAAAGGCCAACGAGTATCCGAGAGCGCCGGGAGATACGCCCAAGGCCGTTCCCACGGTGAAGAAAACCGGTATCATGGCTACAGCGTAAGCCGAGCCGGAAACAATGAAGTAGCGGATAATGACGCTGAGTAAGATTATAACAATCAGAGCAACTGTGGCGTTATCGCCAACAAAACCCAGGTGCCCCGCGATAAACTTGCCGAGCCACACGAAAAACCCCGCCTTGCTCAACGCATCGGCAAGACCGAGAACTCCTCCGAACCAGATCAGGATATCCCAGGCGCCTTTGGACTTCCGCAGATCGTCCCAAGACATTACTCCGGTAAGAATCGTAGCCGCCATGGCGGTCATGGCTACCACGGCCGCGTCCACCTTGAAGAAAGATCCGATAATCCAGCCCGCCAGCGCGCTGCAGAAAATCACAACCAGCACTTTTTCACGCCAGGTCATGGGACCGAGCTCCGCAAGGCCGGCTTCGGCTATTTCCTTTTTATTAACCCTCTTCAACTCGGGAGGATAGACAATATAAATGACCAGCGGCGTCAGCAGCAGCGTAACAATGCCGGGCAGGCTCGCCGCGTAAAACCAGGTCATCCAGGTGACTTCAAGTTTCAGAATGCTCTGCATGAAGGGCAGAACCAGAAGGTTCGGCGTGCAGGCCGTCAGAAATATGTACGCCGTGGACTTGGTGTTCAGGTAGGCGTTCATCATGAGGAACGAGCCTATTTTTCTGGCGCTGTCCCCGGGAGTGGAGTCCAGGGCTCGCGAGATGCTTTCGGCCACCGTGTAGACGATGCTGCCGGAACGCGCAACAACGGAAGGCGTGCAGGGGGAAACGATAAGATCAAGAAAAGCCAGCACATACCCCAATCCCAAGGTTGTTCCGCCCATTCTGCGGATCAGGTGAAAAGCTATGCGCTTACCCAACCCTGTGGTGGTTATGGCCGTGCTGAGCGACAGAGCGGCAAAGATGGTCCAGAGCGTTGTGGAGGAATATCCGCGCAGAACATCCTTGATATTGCCAAGGAAAATGCTGCTGAGCACAATGACCGCCAGCACCATAATGGGGATGGGGAAGGGTTTCAACACCAACCCTAGAATAGCTGTGACGAACAGCGCCGCCATTTTCCACCCCAGAACGGTCAGCCCTTCCGGTGGCGGAATCATGAACATCAGCAGGGGAAAACCGAGAAATACCGCCATTTTTACAAGAATTTCAGTCTGTTTTCGGTCCATAAAGCCTCCGGTAAATTGTATGCAAAACCAAACCGAGACGAGGTAACACCAGCAATATGTATACAATTTCCATCGTCACCATCAACAACTGATGTGTCGCATTGACTTGTATACAGTTCTAAAATCCGTCTGTAACTGCCACTAAAAAAATTCCGCTTTGATGATTGCCGCGACAAAATAGCTCACACTGGGTTATTTAAATGCTTTAAACCTGTGTATACAATTGTCGACAGACTGTGTCAACTTTTTTGTATACAATTATGTATACAATTTGATTGACAGCGAAATGCTCCATGCCTTATCATAAGTTTAGTGATTGCGAATACTGTGTATCAGGCTTGCGCTGTTATCGAACAAGGAGACAGAATGACTACAACAGAACGAAAAATGGTGTCCCTGCTGACTGAAGCGCGAGAGCGGTTCGGCGTTTCAGCCGTAAAGGCGTCCATGGAAGCGGAAGGCGTATCGCTGTCCGAGCTGGCGCGCACAAAAGACATAACAGCAGCGGCCGGCGTCGGGTTTTCAATAAAAATTGGCGGATGTGAGGCATTAACGGACGCGCGTCTTGCCAGAGATCTCGGGGGCACATCCATAATGGCTCCCATGATTGAATCCCGGTTCGCGCTGGAAAAATTTCTTGATATGATGGATGCCGTTTTCCCGCACGCTGACGGCCCCTCCCGCCTCATCAACATTGAAACCGGGGACGGCTGCGACAAGATAAAAGATATTCTGTCCGCTTCCGGCATCGGCAGGCTTGACGGTATCGTTCTGGGCCGGTCGGACCTCTCTGTGGCCCTGGGACAGTCCGACGTGGAAGCCGCGCCCGTTCTGGAGGCTGCACGCAGAGTGTTTGGCGCTGCCCGGAGCAAAGGGATTGCCTGTCTTGTGGGTGGAGGGCTTTCCACGCGCACGGTTACATTTATTGAGGGTTTGACCGGACTGGCCACAGGCTTTGAAACGCGGAAAGTGGTTTTCAATTCCCTGCCCGGCGATTTGGACATGTCGGCAGCGGCCATTCGTGAAGCCCTTCGCTTCGAGCTTCTATGGTACCAGTCGCGGCAAGAGCATTACGCGCCGCTTGCCGCCGAGGACGACGGCCGCATACGTAAACTTCAGGCAAGTATAGAGGCTGTATCCAAATAACCGCAGGCGTAAGCGCTCGCCACTTTGCCGCCATGGCGTACCCGAGCAAGACGGCTCCGTAAAAGCCGAGCATATCCATAATAATCCGCAGGCCCAGCCTGCGTAAGGAGCGTCCCATGTCCTCCCCACAGACTCTTTCCGAAAAGATTATCAGATCGCACCTGGTTGACGGTGTCATGACACCCGGCGAGGAAATTGCCGTAAGCATCGACCAGACCCTTACCCATGACGTTACCGGCACCATGGCGTATCTGGGTTTTGAAGCGCTGGAGATACCGAAGGTAAAGCCGGAGTTGTGTGTCAGCTACGTGGAGCATAACCTCGTGCAGGGCGACTTCAAAAATATGGACGACCACAAGTATCTCCAGACGATCGCCGCCAAATACGGCCTTGTATATTCGCGGGCGGGCAACGGCATCTGCCACACCTTGCATTTTCACCGTTTCGGCGTTCCCGGAAAAATCCTGCTGGGCTCGGATAGCCATACGCCGACAAGCAGCGCCATCGGTATGCTTTCCATAGGAGCAGGCGGCCTGGACGTTGCCCTGGCAATGGCCGGAGAGCCATTTTATTTGAAAATGCCGGAAATAGTGGAAGTCAGACTTATCGGAAAACGCAGGCCGGGCGTAGCGGCCAAGGACGTTATCCTTGAGCTGCTCCGCCGTTTCTCCGTAAAGGGCGGGCTGGGCAAGATTATTGAATACACGGGGCCGGGCCTCGCAGATCTTGATATTGCGGAACGCTCCACCATCGCCAACATGGGAGCCGAGCTGGGGGCCACTACATCCATTTTTCCCAGTGATCAGACGGTCAAAGAATTCTTCATCGCCCAGAACCGCGAGTCCGACTGGCTGCCTATAGAGGCCGATCCCGGAGCGAAATACAGCGAAACGCTGATCATTGACCTCGGTGAGCTGGATCCGCTGGTAGCTTGTCCGCATATGCCCGACAACGTTATCAGAATCAAAGACCTGCCCGGCAAGATTAAAGTGGATCAAGTCTGTGTGGGAAGCTGTACAAACGCGTCCTATGCCGACATCGCCAAGGTTGCGACCATACTTGACGGCAAAACGGTTCATCCGGATGTCAGTTTCAGCGTGGCGGCGGCAACACGCCAGATTCTGGAAATGCTCATCCGCGATGGTTATGTGCAAAAGCTCATCGCTTCCGGCGCGCGGCTGATGGAGTGCGGATGCGGGGCATGCGTGGGCCTTGGGCAAGCTCCCGGCTCAGGCATGGTGTCTGTCAGAACATCAAACCGCAACTTTAAGGGCAGAAGCGGCACTTTTGACGCGCAAATTTATCTTGCCAGCCCGGAAGTAGCCGCCGCGACCGCCCTGCTCGGCTATATCGCCGAACCAGCCGAAGCCATGAACCCGGCGCATTATGCAACATTCCGCGACCCCACCTCTTTTATCGTGGACGACAGAATGTTCATCTTGCCATCGGAAAACGGCGAAAACATCGAAATCGCCCGAGGCCCCAACATCAAGTCCATGCCTATCAATGAGCCGCTCTCAGAGCAAGTGAACGCCAAGGTGGCCATAAAACTTCCCGACAACGTGACCACCGACGACATCACTCCGGCGGGAGCGTCTTTCTCGGCCCTGCGGTCAAACGTGCCGGCGATTTCCGAGATCACTTTCGGGCGAGTTGATCCGGGATTCGTGCAACGCATCAAGGAATTGGGCAAGGGGTTCGTTATCGGCGGCGAAAATTACGGCCAGGGTTCTTCCAGAGAGCATGCCGCCATCGCGCCGATGTATCTGGGCGTCAAGGCTGTGATCGCAAAATCTCTGGCCAGAATCCACAAGGCCAATCTTGTCAATTACGGCGTCCTGCCGCTCATCTTTGACGATAAAACTTCCTATGACGGCATTGACCAGGACGATGAACTGGTCATAGACGATGCCCCTGCCCAGGTCCGTTCGCGCAAGGTTACCGTACATAACAAAACTAAGGGAACAACATTTACAGCAAGCCTGGAGCTTTCGGCTCGAGAGCTGGAGGTGTTGATCGCGGGCGGCAACCTGACCTACGTAAAAAACAAGACCAAAGGTAAGTAATATGGATATCAGGTCCGAACTATTAACTCTTTCCACCACGAGCATTTCCGACGCCTCGGGAAGTCTCAACAATCTAGATCCGGGCATCAGGCCCCTGAAGGAAAGCTATAAAGCTTGCGGCCCGGCGCTGACGGTCAGACTCGGCATAAACGACAACGATACAGTACTTAAAGCCATCCGCAACGCGGAACCCGGCCAGGTACTGGTCATCGATGCGAAAGGTTCTCTCTACAATACGGTTGCCGGAGATTTCGTCGCCGGCATGGCGAAGATTATGGAATTGGCCGCAATCGTGATTGACGGCGTCATCCGGGATATTCGCGGCGTCAAGGATACCGGCCTGCCGGTTTTTTGCCGGGGAACCACCATCGCCGTCGGCGGCAAACATGGCCAGGGGGAATTCGGCGTTCCCGTTTCCTGCGGCGGAGTCCCGGTGATGCCGGGCGACTGGATCGTGGGCGATGCCGACGGCGTGACGGTCATCCCTCAAAATTCATTGGAAAAGGTCATCACTGACGCCAAAGAAAAAGAGCGTAAAGATGCGGAACGTTCCAAAGCCGTGCTGGTTTCGAAGGAAGCGGTACGCGCCTATCTGGACAAAGTGCTGACGTAAGCCCCGCTCACTCATTATATCATTTTACTAATACGCTTTCTAAATTAAGACCTCCACAAGGGGGAGCTTTTGAGACTCCCCTCTTTTCAATTTGGATGGTCACCGACGCGGTGCAGACCATCTGCACCCCCGGTGAAATCGTGGACGTGGTGGTGACCGATCGCGGCATGGCCGTGAACCCGGCGCGCCGCGACCTTATGGACAACCTGAAAGGCCATGGTCTGCCCCTGATCACCATTGAAGAATTGCGCGATACGGCATATAATCTCGCCGGGGGCAAACCGGCCTCCATCCCGGTGAGCGATCAGATTACCGCCGTTGTGGAATACCGCGACGGTACGGTGTTGGATGTAATCAGAAGCCCATTGTAGTTGCATTGGGGAGGGGAAGGGAACTTTTTGAAAAAAGTTCCCTTCCCCTCCCCAAACCACACCCCATCTCTCAAAAACTTTTGGTTGCCCGTCGGCCTTTGGAGATTTGATTATGCTTGAAGGCTTCAGAATAGAGTATGTCAACCTTGCCCGCAAAAGCGAAGTTGAGGAAGTAAGAAGTTTTCTGGCGCGTTTTGACTTGAGTTTTGATGCCGACGTAGAATTTACCCTGATTGTGCGTGACGAGACCGGGGCTGTTGTCGGTACCGGCTCCTATGCCGGAGAAGTGCTGCGCAATATTGCCGTGGACGAAAACATCCAGGGCGCGGGGCTTTCATCGGCCATAATCTCCGAACTGATGCGGCTCATGGGCCACAAGGGCGTGCTCCATTACTTCATCTACACTCGCCCCCAAAAGGCTTTTCTGTTTGAGAGCCTGGGATTCAAAGAAATAGCCCGCGCCGAACCTCATGCCGCCCTGCTTGAGGGCGGAATGGGATCCGTAGTTTCTTATTGCGCTGCAATATCTGAAGAAATAAATCATTTATCCACACCGAGAGCGGCCATAGTCATGAATGCCAACCCCTTCACCAAAGGGCACCTGGCGCTCATTCAAAAGGCGGCTGAGGAAAACGCTTCGGTAATAGTTTTCACAGTCAGAGAAGACTGTTCCCTGTTCCCCTTCAAGGATAGAATAAAGTTAATCCGCGCCGCCACAGCCTCCATGCCCAATGTGGCCGTAGTTTCCACCGAAGAGTATATGGTTTCGGCCGCCACCTTTCCCACCTATTTCACCAGAGACGGCGATCAGGTCGCAGCCCAGACCCGCCTCGACATAAATCTGTTCGTCGGCCAGATTGCCCCCAGACTTTTCATAAACGCTCGTTACATAGGGGAAGAGCCTTACTGCGATGTCACCCGCGCTTATAATGCGGCCATACTCGAAATTCTGCCCTCCGCCGGAATACGCGTGGAGCTCATTCCGCGTCTGGCCGAAAGCGGTGAAGCCGTAAGTGCCTCCCGAGTGCGCGAGCTGATCCGCAAGGGCGACATGCAAGGTCTTGAAAATCTGCTTCCGGGCGTTACCCTTGAATATCTGCGGGCCGAAGAAAACCGGCATATTATTGAGAGCATCCGCCAATCCCATTCGAGGCATTAATTCCAAAAATATCTTAAATGCCAAACTGTTATCGCCGCTATCCGGCGCGAGGCTGTCATGGATGAAAAAGACTGGCTAATACTCAAAACCCTGCAGGAAAAGCGCAATATCACCCAAACCGCCGCAGCTGTATATATTTCCCAACAGGCACTGTCAAAACGCCTCAAGCTGGTTGAGGAGCGTTTCGGGGTAAGCGTGGCCCTGCGCAACAAAAACGGCGACATTCTCTACCGTAACACTTGGGTTATTGTTAACGAAGAAGCCAAACAGCTTAAAGTTGTAGAGCGTTTCATCGACTTTGTGTCCACGTTCTCCTTCAAAAATGAGTTCGGTTCTCTACAACCTCCTCACAAGGTGTAAACATGCCCCATTCCGAACGCATAGCCGCCCTCGCGGCGCGCGCCGCCGCTCATGAAGCGGCGGCTACAGGCAAACCAGGGCTTGTCTGCGCCGATTCTCGCGGCGCGCACACCGACATGGACATATCCACCATGCTGGCCGGCGTGATGAGCCTGATCCCCTACTTTCGCGAAACTTCTTCCATCGGCTTTGCCACAGCTATGGAAAATGAAGAACATGTCTTCCCCAAACTTCGCGCGGCAGGCATAAAAGCCGAAACCTCCATGCTGGCGGCTACAGGCGGGGTAAACACCCATAAAGGGCTTATTTTTTCCATGGGGCTTTTCTGCGCCGCCGCCTCCAGGTTGATGGCCCGCCGGGAGTCGCTGCAGGCCGCCGCCCTGTGCCGCGTGGCCTCTACCTTTGTCACTGGCATCGTTGCCGTGGATTTTGCCCCGCTGCTGGCCCTGACCGAAGGCACGGACAATCCGGACCGGTTGACTCAGGCCCTCGGCCGTAAACCCAGCGCCGGAGAAATTCTCTATATGCGCTACGGATCCTCAGGAATCAGAGGCGAGGCCGAAGGCGGATTCAAAAATGCGCTCATGGCCGTGGATGTGCTGCGGCGCAATCTGGCCGCCAACAACTTTAACACCGCCCTGCTCAATACTTTGCTGAATCTCATGTCTACTGTCGCCGACACCAATGTACTGTGGCGCGGCGGACTGGAAGGACTCAATTTTGTTCGCGCGGCATCGGCCGATATTCTGAACCTTGGTGGCGCGGGAAGCGAAAAAGGACGCGAAGCTCTGAGCAAATTCGCTGAAATCTGCCTGGAAAAACGCCTCAGCCCCGGCGGCTGCGCCGACCTGCTCAGCTTAGCCCTTTTTATGTATTTTCTTGAAAGCGAGCAGTAATTTCTCTAATTTTTTCAAGCAATTCAGCAAGATCATGCCTACGGCCCCGCGCGCATTCCGCCGCCGGTCCGGAGCAGATCAGGCAGCGCCTTAACGGCAGGGCAAAGTCAGCGCGGGAAACAGCCTTGCCGTCCGTCTTCAGCACATCAAAATCAAATAGCCGCCCCAACGGATGGCTTTCTTCCACAGCCAACAAGGCTCGCTTCAATTCCTTGGCGTCAGCCTCAACCCCAATCAGCGCCTCCGGCCCGGTTATGGCGTATTGCTCGCGCCGCCCCGGCGAATTCCAGCCCTTTCCGGCCAGGCATATTTCCAAAGCCCTGATTCCCGCCCGGAAAATAATCAACGATTCCGAGCAGGCCTTATCCGGTCCGGGCATGTTGACACAAAAGGAAATGAGCGGCATTTGCCAGCGCTCAAGCAGGGCTGTTTGCCGTTTTACCCGATCTTCCCGATTGTTCAGAACAGCTTCGAGGGAAGCGACGGGGGCAGAGTCTGAGCCACAAGTGTTTTTATTGTTATTACTCATACATTATATATGGTTATATTATTGATTGCACAACATTCCAAGAATGCTTAATATTGAAACGGGACATATGTTCCGGTAGAGATTTTTTTCTCAATGTAGACACCAATAATCCGGACGGTCTGCCGATTATCGGGGACGGCCCGCAACCTTTATCCAGGAGGACAAAATGGTCAATCTGCTTGAAAAAATCCGTCCCATATTGCTTATGGGGCCCGGCCCCTCCAGCGTTTTTCCCGAAGCCATGGCCGCGCTGGCCAAGCCCACACTCGGGCACCTCGACCCGCTTTTCCTTAAAATCATGGATGGACTTAAAGCCCGCATTCAAACTGTGGCGGGCACAAAAAACAACTACACCTTCGCTCTTTCCGCCACCGGAATGGGCGGCATGGAAGCGGTTTTCACCAACCTCATTGAAGCAGGCGACCGTGTACTGGTAATTGTAAACGGCGTGTTCGGTAAACGTCAGGTGGAAATCGCCCAGCGCCTCGGGGCCAAAGTTGATGAAATGGAATTTGAATGGGGCACCCCGGTCTTGCCCGACAAGGTGGCCGAACAGCTCAAAAAAGGCCCTTATGCCATAGTATCGATGGTGCATGCCGAAACTTCCACCGGCGTACTCAACCCGGCGGCCGAAGTGTCAGCTCTGGTCAAAAACCACGGCGCGCTTATGGTGCTCGACTGCGTAACCAGCATGGGTGGGCTGCCCGTGAAGGTTGACGAATGGAAAATCGACGCCATGTACTCCGGCTCGCAAAAATGCCTGGGCTGCGTTTCGGGCATGTCTCCGGCCACATTCTCCGAAGAAGCCGTGGCCAAGGTGAAAGCCCGTAAAACCAAGGTTCCCAACTTCTACCTGGACATACTGGCCCTGCAACCCTATTGGGAAGGCGAAAAACGCGCCTATCACCATACGGCCTGCTCCAACCTGTATTATGCCCTCTATGCCTCCCTTGACGCCATTCTTAAAGAAGGACTGGAGGGCACCTACTCCCGCCACCATGACGCTCACGAGCGTCTGGTAAAAGGAGTTGAAGCAATGGGCCTGTCAATGTATGTAAAACCAGGCGCGCGGCTGCCCATGCTCAACACCATTACTGTGCCTGCGGGTTGCGACGAAGCCAAAGTTCGTAACCTCCTGCTGGATGAGCACGATATTGAAATCGGCGCGGGCCTTGGTCCGCTGGCCGGTAAAATCTTCCGCGTGGGCGTTATGGGCCAGAATGCCCGCCCCGAAGCGGTGGACACGTTCCTTAAGGCTTTCGCCGCCACCCTCAAATAAATTAAGAGCGCCGTTTTTCGACGGCGCTCTTGATTTTAATGCTTATGAGTGTCTGGCTTCCAGTTCTTTGCCTACCTTCGCCACTTCATCTTTAAACTTTTGCCGGGCGGCAACAAGTTTTTGCTGAAGTTCCACATCGTTCAGGGCCAGAATCTGCGCGGCCAGCCAAGCCGCATTACGCGCCCCGGCCTTATCCAGAGCCACAGTAGCTACGGGAAATCCCGGAGGCATCTGCACCGTGGACAAAAGGGCATCCATACCGTTAAGGCTGGAAGCGCTCACCGGAATACCTATGACCGGGCGCGTGCTGCGCGCGGCGACAGCCCCGGCCAGATGCGCAGCCATACCCGCCGCGCAAATGAACACCTGCACGCCCCCGGACTCCAACTCGTCAATGAGACCTTCCACCCGCTCCGCGCTGCGATGCGCCGAGGCTACCGTAAACTTGTATGTAATGCCGAGGCTTTTCAATATTTCCGCGCAAGGGGAAATTGTGGCCTCATCAGATATGGAGCCTATGAAAATTGCTACTCTATACATAAAAATATCCTTCGCTACCCCATTCTTTTGATGCCCTTCATGCCGATGTCAGTGCGCCAATGACCCTCATCCATCTTGACCTTCTCAAGGGCCGCATAAGCATTGCTTCTCGCGGCCTCAAGACCGTCTCCCAGCGCGGTAACGCACATAATGCGCCCCCCCCCGGCAATTAACGCCCCGTTTTCCATGCGGGTGGAGCTGTGGAACACTTTGACTCCGGGCATTTTTTCCGCTTCATCCAGGCCGGAAATAACCATGCCTTTGGCTGACGTTCCGGGGTAGCCACGCCCGGCTATCACTACGCCCATGGCCGACTTTGGCGACACAGCAAGATTTACTTCCTTCAGTCGCCCGTCAAGGCAGGCTTTTATAATTCCCAACAAATCGGAATCAAGACGCATCAGAAGCGGCTGACATTCCGGATCGCCGAAGCGGGTATTGTATTCAAGCACCTTGGGGCCGTCTTTGGTCATCATCAGCCCGGCATACAGCATGCCCCTGAATGGATGCCCCATGGCTGCCATGGTTTTGAGCACAGGGTCAACCGTCAGCGCGGCCGTGGCCGTAGCCGTATTGTCGGGCAACACCGGGGCCGGGCTGTAAGCGCCCATGCCGCCGGTATTCGGCCCTTGATCATTGTCGAACACGGCCTTGTGATCCTGCGACGAAGGCAAAGGCAGCGCGGTTTCACCGTCGCAGAAGCAGATAAAAGACGCTTCTTCACCGCTCAGAAATTCTTCCACCAGCACCTTGGACCCGGCGTTGCCATGGATTTTTTCCAGCATAATTTCATCGAGAGCGGCCAGAGCTTCGTCAAGGCTTTGCGCCACAACCACGCCCTTTCCGGCAGCCAGGCCGTCGGCCTTGACCACCAGAGGCGCGCCCAGGCTTTGCGCATAAGCCCGAGCTTCGGCATGATCGGTGAAAGTTTTGCTTTTGCCTGTGGGCACCCCGGATTTTTCCATTATTTCCTTGGCAAAACTCTTACTGCCCTCCAGCCGGGCACAGAATTTATCCGGGCCGAAACATGCAATGCCCGCCGCGTTCATAGCGTCGGTCACTCCAAGGGTAAGGGGCAGTTCCGGGCCGGGAATGACCAGATCAACGCGCTCGCGCGAGGCCAGATCCACAAGCCCGGCAATGTCCCCGGCCTGAACCGGAACATTAATGAAGCCGTCTGCTTCGGTTCCGCCGTTGCCCGGCGCAATAAAAATTGTAAGTTCCGGACGCTGTGAACGCAGCTTCCAGGCCAAAGCGTGCTCACGCCCGCCGCCGCCTACTATCAGAATACGCATGTGCTCTCCTTATGGGATTTATGGTGGAAGGGGGGAACCCCTTTTTAGGAAAAAAGGGGTTCCCCCCTTCCACCATGCCCCCATCCCCCTTTACCAAAAACTTTTGCCGGGCGTCTGAGGGGCCGCCGACACACCTTCTGTACTTTTAGAATCTATTGGCGTACAAGAAGGACTTTGCCCGCAAGTTTATACGGAGGAAAAAGCCTTGTCCGCCACAATAAAAACAGCCGCACCCAAAGGCCGGGATCGTTTTTTGCCGGATTATGATGAAGAAAATCTGGAAAAAATGCAAATGGAAGGTGTGCGCAGCACCATAGCCAGGGCGTTTTCCAGCCCACAGTATAAAAAGAAGCTTGAAGACGCCGGGGTGCGCCCCGAGGACATAAAAACCATTGACGACGTGCGCCGCCTGCCCACGGTGAGCGTGGACGACCTGCGCGAAGGCTATCCCCTGCCCCTTTTGTGTGTTCCCGAAAAAGATATCGTGCGTATTCACGCTTCGAGCGGCACCACCGGAAAGCGAAAAATTCTGGCTTACACCCAAAACGACGTTGATACTTTCAACCTGCAAATGGCCCGATGCTACGAACTGGCCGGGCTTACCCCGCAAGATCGCCTACAGGTGGCGGTGGGCTATGGATTATGGACGGCTGGAGCCGGTTTTCAACTCGGCTCGGAACTTTTCGGATGCATGACCATACCCGTGGGACCGGGCAATTTGGAAATTCATCTGCAAATGCTTCAAGATCTGCAAACTACCTGCTTTGGAGCAACAGCCTCCATGGCTCTGCTGCTGGCCGAAGAAGTGGAAAGACACAACCTCAAGGACAAAATAGCCCTGCGCCGGGTGATCTGCGGCGCTGAGCCGCGCAGCGCCAAAATGCGCCGGGCCATGGAAGAAAAGCTGGGCCTTGAAGACAGTTTTGACATTGGCGGCATGACCGAAATGTATGGCCCCGGATCGTCAATAGACTGTCCGGCTCATGAAGGCCTGCACTACTGGGCCGACCTGTTCCTGCTGGAAGTGCTTGACCCGCAAACTTTGCAGCCCGTGCCGGATGGACAACAGGGCGAGCTGGTGGTCACCACCTTGCGTAAAGAAGCGGTGCCGCTGATCCGCTACCGAACCCGCGACCTGGTCAGCCTCATTCCGGGGCGCTGCTCATGCGGGCGATCCATCCCCAGGCACAGCCCTATCAGCGGACGCTCGGACGATATGATCATTTTCCGGGGCGTAAATATCTATCCAGGGCAGATTGCCGCTGTTGTCAACGACTTTCCGGAACTTGGCGGCGAATATCAGGCCGAGCTCACCCGCGACGAAACCGCCCACGATCACATGTTGCTGAATTTTGAACGCCAGCCAGGCGTTTCTTCCGATCTCGACGCCGGGCTGGCTCAAAAGTTGGCCGCGCGCCTGCACAAGGCTCTGCAAGCCAAGGTGGAAGTCAAGATTGTGGACGCCATGAGCTTGCCGCGTACTTTCTCCAAGTCGCGCCGCGTTGTGGATTTGCGCTGATGCTGTAGGGCATTTTGCTCACTGCGTTCGTAAAACGCCCTACAGCCAACTTTGCAGTGTATCAACAATTTTACGGGCTTGATCGACGCTGGAAATCGAAAACTTGGACTGCATGCGGTATTCGCCGCCGCTTTTTTTGTAGCGCCTGATTACATATTTGTCGGGGCCGTAGCTGTCCTTTTCACTGCTCCATTCCTGATAGCGAAAAATTATGGTGGTCCAGGCCCCTTTGCTCAAAACGGCCTTGTCTATTTCCTTGACCAGCAATTGGCCGTTTTCTTCATAGTCCACTGTAAGCCCGTCGATCGTTTCGCTCATTTTCATTCCTTTTATATTATCTGATTAAAAAAAATACCGCATTTATATTTCGGATGAAAATTACGCGCAATTTTCATCCGAAATATAAATGCAAACGGCCCCGCCGTCTTCAAAAAGATCCGCAGGGCCGCATAAGCACTTAATAAATGTACTTAACTGGCGTAGCTGGCCAAGGTGCCCTTGACAGTTTCCGGAAGGGTTTCCGGGGTAACGGTCATGTCGCGCGGGCTGGTGCCGTAGCTGTCGCCAACTTTCATACCGGTAACCATCTGGGCAATATTGTTTTCCATGCCGGTCAACTGAATACCGGCGGCATACCTGTTACCAAGGTCACTCATGACTATTCCGAACTGATCCTTCATGCCCATCTTTACGGGTTCCATAAACAACTCCTTATGGGTGAATATTAGCCGCCCATGTCCGTCCAGAACGTAGAGCCGCAGCGCATTTGAATACCGCGCCTTCCTGACACGCCGTTTCACATAAGGCGTTAAAGAGAGATTTAACATTTAAAATCGGTCAAAGCAAGAAAGACTATAGGCCGGTAAGCGAAATTTTCCCCTTTCGGGGCAGTGCCTATGGCCGCCGCATAACCACAAAATACTCCGTCTCGTCCACAATCTTCCAATTTTTGCGCACCATTTGCGGTACCGAATATCTGGCCCGTTCATAGGCATCGGGCATAACTACATCAAGCTGATCTTTCTCAAAAAATACGATCAGGTCGTTCTCTACCAGTAAATTGTAAACATGCTCCACTCTGGCGTTGATCTGCCAGTCCAGCAGCCATTCAGAAATAAAGGCGGGCTTGTCGCCGGTGAGGTAGTAAGCCATGGGAAAGCCCGGCAAGGTACGATAATTGGTCCCGTATTTGGCGCGCAATTCGCGCAGATCGCGCATAGTGCCGAGCATTTTGGCGTCAACGTACACGCCGTCGGCTTTTTTGAACACCTGTCCGGCATTATGGATCAGGTCGGCTCTGGGCATGGGCCTTTGCGGAAAAACATAGGGATATTCATAGCCCGCGCCAAACATAATCAATCCGGTAACCAAAGCAGTCCACAATGTGAGCGAGGCATGGCGGGCCGCGCCCCCCAACTTTATCTGAACCAGAGCCGCGCAAAAAATTAACGGCGCGGCAAAAAAAGCCGGGGCTTTGTATCCGCCGCTGATACCCACCGACCAAGCCAACAGCACTGCCGCGCCAAGCCCCACAGCGCTTTTCCAGGGCTTGTCAAAAATATTCCAGGGGCGGATGAAAATGCCCGGCAGCAGCACGCATATGCCGCCGAGAACCACCAAAAACATAGGCCAGCTTTCGCCGAAGCCGATCCAGGTTTGCGTTGTCAGGGCCTCATGGACATAACGTATGGCCAGAACAAAGAAATAAAGGATAAATGGTTGGAGCAAATCCGGCGGGTTTTGCATAAAGCCGGGAGCGCGACCATCGGCGGCGGGCCAAAAAAAGGCTTGGCCGCCATTGGAGCGGGCGCAAAAACGCGCTCCTTCGGGACGAAAATGCCAACGCCACAAAATCCAGGGCAGCAGGCAAGTCAGAGGCAGCCACCATTCCTGACGCAGATAGATCAAAATTCCCGCCTCAATGGCTTCGTCAATTTGCAGTGATTTGGTGGTCAAGGCCTTGAAATGTTCCCAGGCCCCAAGATGGTTCAGGGCGGCCCACACGGCGGCCCAGGCCAGTCCCGCGCCCAGAGCGCAGAGTATCGCCTCGTTACGGCGCGGACATAAAAAAAACAGCCAGCGCGGGGCTTTGAACCATGGATGGGCAAGCTCCCCGTTATTGCGCTCGCGCAGGAAAAAAACCACAACAATCGTGGCTATGGGCATGAACAAAAAGCTCTGTTTGGTCAGCAGCGAGGCCATGGACAAAATTCCGGCCAGAAAAGGAAAGCCGCAAACAGCGGCGTACAGCCCGGCGGAGCCGAAAAATACCCCATCCACAGTGTGCCAGGGCATGGCCGGAAAAGAATGCACGCCCCACACAAAGGAGACCACCGCCATCAACGCCGGAGGCAGGCCCAGCTTTTTGAAATCAAAAATACGAGCCAAAAACAGAGCCCCGAACCAGGAAGCGGCCAACATTTCCAGCCAGAATACCAGTTTTCCGGCCAGCACCTGCCAGCTTTCCGGGGCCAGACTCATCCATATGGAATGCCAGTAAAGAGGCAGGGCCGGGTTGATATACATAAAGTCGCGGTAGGGCGTTTCTCCCACCACAATTCTCCAGGGATAGCCGTAAAAAAAACCGAAATCAGTGGTGTCCATGCCATAGGGCACATAATGGAAGGCGTAATAGACAGGTATGATCACGGCCGCCAGCCAGGCCAGCGCGGAATGGCGCGGGTCGGGCAATTCTCCGGCCGCGGCGCTTACCGTTATTTGCGCGGAGCGTTCCGTGTTTTCAACTGATTGTTCAGGGGATTTCATTATGACAATTTCCTCAGAGCTATGCGGGTCAGAAGTTCCAGGCCGATTTCCAGAGCAGTTTCGTCAAAGTCAAAGGCGCAATTGTGGTGCCCGGCCGTCTGCCCGGCCCCCAGTTGGATAAAGGCGGCCTGCCCTTCCTTTTTCTGCGTTTCATTCATAAACCAGGTAAAATCCTCGGACGCGCCGAATTCTCCCAGAGTCTCAATTTTATGGAACCTGGGCATGCTCGCCGCAATGGCTGCTATCTCCCTGGCCAGTTCCAGCGAAGACGCCCCTCCGGGGCAATGCCCCAATTCCACGGAACGACACGAGCAATTCCACATGCGGGCCGCGCCCTCGGCCATACGCATAACCTCGTCCAGAACGAAAGAGTTGATTTCGTCGGTGGAACCTCTGGTTTCGCCGTGAATTTCCGCTCTGGCCGGAATGACGTTGCGGGCTTGCCCGCCGCTCATGCGGCCCACGCATATGCGCGAAGGCCCGCTGCCGTGACGGGTGGTGCCCTGCATGGCCAAAGCGGCCGAGCAGGCCGCCATGAGCGCGTTTTTGCCTTCGTGTGGTTTCAACCCGGCGTGGGCCTCGCGCCCCTCGAAAAATATATCAAACTTGCTGGTGGACAAAAAGTGGGTGCTGCCGCAAATGATTTCGCCCACTTCGGCAGTATTGATGCCAAGGTGCAGGCCCACCAAACAGTCCACATCTTTCAGCGCCCCGGCTCGAAGCATCGGCAATGCCCCGCCCCCACCCTCTTCGGCGGGCTGAAAAATCAGGCGCACTCGTCCGCTGAAGTTTGCCCGCATTTCCTTCAAAGCCCTGGCCAGGCCCAGACCCAGAGCCGTATGCCCGTCATGCCCGCAAGCGTGCATGGCTCCCTTATGAACCGAGGCAAAGCCTTCGCGGCTCGGCCTGTGGCATTCTCCCGTGTTTTCATCCAGCTTGTTGGCGTCTATATCAAAACGAAAAGCCAGCACCGAGCCGCAATTTTCACTTTCGCCTTTTGCCGTGCCTGCAATGTCAGCCCAGATGGCTGTGCCATTTTCCAGCATGCTCCGCGCCAGATCCGGATTGGCTCCTTCGGCCAGGGCGCGGTTGAAAGCGTCGAGCCGCACCGGGTCGTCGAACTTGAAGCGGTACTCCGCCGGATCGGCGGCTTCGGCCCCCATGGTCAGCCTGAAACCCAGGGCCGCGAGTTCTTCGGCGACCAGAGCGGCGGTCCTGAATTCCATCCAGGCCGTTTCGGGGTGCCTGTGCAAATCGCGCCTGACAGCGCGGACAAAAGGTGCTATGCTACTCACGGTATTGGATATTGCGTCCATTAAAACTCCGGGCGAGGTCTGAGGTCTTGAGGGTTCGGGCGTCCGCGTATGTGCCGTCTGCCCTGAATATTATGGTTAAAAAAATGTCGTAATGAGGTGCCTGAATGCTGGCCCTGATACTTGCTGTTTTCTTTTCTTTACTTATTTCCGCCATTTGTTCAACCACGGAAACGGTTCTTTATTCAGTTCCCTGGGCGCATATAGAAAAAATGCGCCGTCAGGGCAAAGCTTCGGGCGATCTTTTGTTTGAAATACGTTCGAACATTGAAAAGCCCATTGCCGCTGTGCTCACCCTCAATACCATAGCCAACACCGCCGGGGCGGCCATTGCCGGGGCGGCTTTTGTGGCTGTATTCGATTCCGGATACATGGCGGCCTTTGCTGCCGGGTTCACGGTGCTGGTGCTGTTTTTTGGAGAAATAATACCAAAAACTCTGGGCGTTGCCCATTGCGAAACCCTGTCCGGCGTGGTGGCCCGGCCTCTGCACTTTATGGTGCGTCTGCTCTCGCCCTTGCTCTGGCTTTCCAGCCTGGTGACCAGAGCCATAGCTCCGCCGTCAGGCGGCCCACAGATTTCGGAAGACGACATCCGGGTAATGGCCAGCCTGTCGCGCCAGATCGGAGCCATAAAGCCCACCGAGGAGCGCCTTATACGCAATATTCTGGCCCTTAACGAAAAACGAGTGCGCGACATAATGACGCCGCGCACCGTGGTTTTTTCCCTGCCCGCCGACATGACGGCGGCCCAGGCCCACAACGCGCCGGATTTCTGGAAATTCAGCCGGGTACCCATTTATGCCGATAATAATGAGGATCTGGTGGGCATAGTCACCCGTCAAAAGCTTATACGCCGTATTCTGGCCGGGCACAATGAAATGACCTTGGGCGAACTGATGGCTCCCATAAATTTTGTGCTGGAAAATCAGAGTGCCGACGAGCTTCTTCAGGAATTTCTGGGTACGCGCATCCATCTGTTCGCCGTGCTCGACGAATATGGCGGCCTGGCCGGGGTTGTGTCGTTGGAAGACGTGCTGGAAGAAATGCTGGGCCGCGAGATTGTCGATGAAAGCGACTCTGTGGCCGACCTGCGGGAGATGGCCAGGCAGAAGCGCAAGGCGCTTATCAATCAGGGGGATACATAGATCGGCATAGTAATTTTCCTCGACAGGGCGATCGAATAAATATGTTACAAGATGTTTCAGATGTCGTTTTTTCTTTACGGCCTGATAAAAAGTTTAGGAAAAGAGGGATGGGGGGTCCGGGGGGAGGGGGTAAAAAACAGATGAAAAGGGTTTTTTGACCAGCCCCCCCCCCCCCCGGCCGAAAAAAGAAATTCCAGGGTTTTTTGATTTAAAAACCTTGGCGGAAAAAGAAAAATAAATAGAAAAG
>JAVBLG010000084.1:0-3307 GCA_031553655.1 Desulfovibrionaceae bacterium
TTTTTTAATAAAGGGCGTAATTGGAGCTAAAATATATGCGTATTTAGACCAAAATGCCCAGAATTAGTCAACTTTCGGCATTTTTTTGAATAAATAAAATTTGCAACAAAAAAAACGGCTATTTATTCAGTGTTTCCCTAACCTGCCGCGTCAATGACGATATTTTTTGGCAATATTAGCACTGTGTAACTTCTGTTAACTCATTGAAAGCATTTGAATTCAACTGCGGAAAAGTGCTGAAAAAGGTCCTCCGGAGCCAAAGGCCACAAGTTCGAATCTTGTATCGCGCGCCAGGAAATCCAGGCGGTTAACATGAAAATGTTAACCGCCTTCATCATTTTTGGATGCACATGGTGGGTCAAAATTCCGCGCCGATTGACAACCGGGTAAGACATTCTATTATTTTTTTCATATAAGCCGTTTTGAGGCATAATGCGGGTCATGTTCACCCGCGCTCTTCTTCCATGGCGGCAATCATATTTGAAGGCTTCCCCTCCAGATGCTTCATACTCAAATGCTCGACTAAGAAGGTTAAATACGGAGGCTATTGCCGACAGCAATTGAGATAAATTTTCGAATTATTAGATGGTGTCGTCAAATTAAAAATAATATGTTATAGCCTTTTCAGTGATAAACTGGAGGGACTATACAAGCCCTTCGGCTGGTCGGGAACTACACCAAGGCCTCACCCAGCGCGGCGCGGACATGCCGAACGCGCTCCCTGATGACCTTCGCGATATTAGCCAGAAGCGTAAGTTGTTCCTGCCCGTAGAGTTCAATAAAGCTGTTTATTACGGCATCAAGCACGGAATCTAAAGCGGAGCACATACCGTCCATAATCTGGCGCGCGTCATCCTGGGGGATGTCAGCCGCTTTCTGCAATGCCAGCCAGTCGCTCCAGTGTATATGATCTGGATTGTTCTTGCGGCCGATTTTCATGGCCATGTTTTTACTGATGCCGGGATAGACCGCCGTGCAGACTAGGTCATAAAACGGTGCCAGGCGAGGTTTTGGCGGGTTGTCATATAGTAGGGATATATTTTTCCCATGCGCGTCGGCATTGCCTGTCAGATAGTTGAACACCACCCACTGAAAAAGTTTGAGCCGGCCGTTTTCGGAGGCATGGCAATGAGCCAGCAGCGCGAAGCATTTTGCGTAACTCGGCCCTCCCTTGCTGCTCTGGTATTTTTGCGTGCGCGGAATGCCCAAGGCCTGGCAAAAGTCTTCCTGATGTAAGCGCCGTATGCTGCCATCCGGTGTCAGTTCGCGGTCATAACGGCGGATCACAAACGCCCGTTTCAATGTGGGCGTCAAGCTTACCTCCTGCGTGTCGAGGCCAAGGGCCGTTGCCAGCAAGGTGCAGAAAACTTCGTTCTCCGCCAGGTAGGGAAAAAGAGGCGAGGCTGGTTTGACAATGTGTGTGCTCGGCGCTCCATAAAGAGGCCTGGAGTATTTTGGCGGAATATCTGCGGAGAGCAGAAGAGAAGTTTTGCTTTGAGCCCCGGCCAGCGAAAGACGGCCACCTTTTTCTCCGCCGCCAAGAGGGTTGATGACCTGCTCGTCGAGAAATTCGGATAGTTCAGAAGTAGATAAACTTTTGTATCTGCACTCCTGGCTTTGCGGGGTTTTGCCTGTGCTGAGAACAGACAAAGCCCCGGCGCAGTCAGCCCCGAATGCCCGCAGCAGGCCGAAAACATCATCCGGCGGCAAGCGCTCCTTGTCCGCCACCAGTTTGCGTACATTCTCCTCGGGCAGCAGATTGTCAAAGAAACTGGTGGAAATATTTTTGTCAAAGGCCTGATGCCTAAACGGCAAGCTCAATGAGATGGGAAACGCGTGAGGAGCGTTTAGCCATTCAGATGCGTATTGGAATTCTATATGACCAAGGCCAGCGCGGCGTATGTCGCCCACAAGCTTTGACTCTAACCACACGGTAAGCTCAGCGGCCATATCAAACCCGTGGGTAGGCGGAAATTTGCAAACCGAGAACCTGCATTATCCGCAGCATGTGCTCGACGGAAACTTGGGAGCTATTGCCGCTTTCCAGGGAGAACAGCGTGCCGGGCGGTAGAGCGCAGTACTGTTCCAGGGCTGACGGGTCCGCATTGAGGGCTATTCTCCTGCTCCTGATAAGCGCACCTATTTGCATGCCCTGATGTAAGGCCTCCAACTGCATTTGCTGCTGTTGCAACTGATGCTGCTGTTGTGCAAGATTCTGCCGTTGAGCCTGCAATTGCGCCTCCAACTGCGCGTTCTGGTATTGGAAGCCGGTTTGCTGCAAGGCATTTTGAAAACGTCGCAGCACGTCATCCGGATTATAAGGCGAATCCATGTGGGCTCCTGTGGTTTCTGGCGCGGAGGGTCAAGTCTGGGCAGCTTCATCATAAGATCAAGCTGTGAAAGCTGTCTTTCATGCCTTTTTATCGTTTCTTATGACTTATTTGTCAAATCTACCTGACGGCTGCCTGCTTCGTATTTATGCCCGCCCGATTTTATCAGGGCTGTTTTTACGCTCGCCGCTGGGAGATTGAAGCGCGGCAGGTGAGCAGCCGAAATCACTTGCTGGCTACCCTTTCAGTATACTCCCTCAGGGCTTGCAGCACATGCGGCGTAGGTGGTTCCACCTTGTCTGCCATAAGTTCATTGGCGAGTAATTCTTGATCTCGATGGCTGAGCTGAACAGTGCAGGAACCTCCGACATGCGACGGGGTGGTGGCAGGTTCCGGATTGTGGCGCCGGGCTTCGCAATAGGATTTTGTCATGACCGCTTCTCGTTTTTTACAGTGTATGTATTTTCCCTTGTATGGGTCAAGGCGGCGTGTAGGCGAAAATTGCCAAGCATCCTCAAAATTCGGGATTATTTCCTGTAAACGTCAAAGTTGACACGGCGGCAAACGGCGTTTATTAAAAAAGGGAACCCGGCAATCTGCGTCAACAGATCACCGGGCTGGCACGGCGGGTTAACGCCCCCCATGTGCATGGTTGCCTTAGTTAGAGGTTTTCCTTCGAGTAGGGGGGAGCCTCGCGGCTCCCCTCTCTCACACCACCGTACAAGCGATGTCGCATACGGCGGTTTCTCTTAAGCTGGTATCGTGGAATATTTTGTGATTAGAGATACAAGTCCCTGTTTCGCAAACCAATCGATATTCATGCCTTGGGCGCTGCCGGGGGCCAGGGCGCGTCGCCACCAGCCTTTTCCAGATAAAGCTATCGCATACGCTGAGGATATTGCAGTTCCCAAAGATTTCAGGAAGTCGCGTATTCCGGCGTATGTTTTACATTGCTTTAATCTATAGCAGCGCAGTTT
>JAVBLG010000104.1:0-9228 GCA_031553655.1 Desulfovibrionaceae bacterium
TTTTTTAATAAAGGGCGTAATTGGAGCTAAAATATATGCGTATTTAGACCAAAATGCCCAGAATTAGTCAACTTGCGGCATTTTTTTGAATAAATAAAATTTGCAACAAAAAAAACGGCTATTTATTCAGTGTTTCCCTAATTTTTTGAAGGATTGGCCGAACGGAGGTGCTCCACGAGTCTTTGGTTTTGCCCGGTCAGGTCAGCGAGTTGGGTTACGGCTTCATTGGCGGCCTGCATGGCGTTGTTGGCCTCTTGGGCCATGGTGCTTATTTCCACCGTGCTGGTGTCGATTTGCCGGGCCGCGACGGATTGCTGTTCGGCCGATGACGCTATGGAATTGACCTGATCCGCCGTATTCGAAGAAATATTCAGAATATCTCGAAGGGCTCCTTCCGCCTTCATGGCCAGCCCGGTGCTGTGTGTTATGCTGGTTCCGGCGTCTTCCATCGCCTGAATACTGGCGTGTGCGCCCTGGCGGATGCCGGTTACCGCCGCATCTACTTCTTTGGTGGCGATCATGGTTTTTTCAGCCAGCTTGCGCACTTCGTCGGCTACGACAGCGAATCCGCGTCCGGCTTCACCGGCCCGGGCGGCTTCAATGGCCGCGTTCAGCGCGAGCAGGTTGGTCTGATCGGCGATGTCGGCAATGACCCCCATGATTCGTCCTATGTCCTGAGTTTGTGTTCCCAGTGTTTGCAGCACCAGCCGCATACCTTCCGATTTGGCCTCGACTTCGTGGATGGCGGCCATAACGGCGCGTACGACGTCCGCGCCGTTATGAGCCTGCTCACGCGTGGCTGTGGCATTCGTGGCCGTTACTTCGGCGTTTTCAGCCACGGTGCGCACGGCGGCGTTCATCTGTCCCATAGCCGTGGCCACTTCGCAGGTACGTTGCATCTGGGTGAGCATGTTTGTCGTGGCGTAGCTGATGCGCTTACGCAGCTCGTCAGCAGTTTCGTGGGTTTTATCCACTATGCCGGAAAGTTGCGTCGCGGCTTGCAACATGCCTTCCCGTTTGGCCGATTCAGCCCGTAGAGCCGCTTCATCGGCTCTGGCTACGGCTTCACGGGCCAACTTAGTTTGTTCCATGGCCTCAAGACGATTTTCTTCGGCGGTTTGGAGCATGTTTTTAAGGTTATCCACCATGGTGCGCAAGGCGTCGGATAACGCGCCGATTTCGTCTTTGCGCGAAATATTCAAGGTTTTATCCAATTCACCGTTCGCCACGGCCACGGCGAAGCGTACTCCTTCGCGCAACGACTCGGTCATGGAGCGTATGACGAAAACTATAACCAGGACGAGCGCCGTCAGCACACCCGCGCCGAGCAATATGGAAAATCGGGCGGATTCGTGGGTGGAAGAGTAAATTTCGTCATTGGAGGCAGTAACAACCATCCGCCACTTGCTGAGAGGCTCCTGGGTATAATAGGCGGTATACTTTTTCCCTTTCCAAGCATAGTGGAAAACGCCCTTCTCACCGGAGACTTTGGCAAGATCCTTAATCCAACCCGGTGTTGTATCCATGGCACCCAAAATCAACGAGCGTTCCGGATGGGCCAGCACTCTTCCGGTGGTGCCGATGACGAAGGCATAGCCTGTTTGCGCCACACGATAAGGGGTCACGTATTGCCTGGTATATTCATTCAGGCTGATCAGGACGGTTAGGGAGCCTGTGAGATTCCGGGCGTTGTCATATATTGGCACGCAGAAGCCGAAGACAGGATTTTTGTTCGTTTCCAGTTGAAAGGTTGTGGAACGGGATTTTTGTCCCTTTCTGGCGTTTTCCGTGATGCGGGCAAAGTTTTTACCCAGGAGGCCGTTGTCGGAGGCCGCGATACAGACGCCATTCATATCCGTGAGCAAGATGGCTTCATACAATTTGCGGGCGGCGGCTTCGGCTTTCAAGGCCGCCCCGACGGCAGGCAACAGGTCTTTTTTTGCGTCCGCTCCAGCGGCGGTGAACGTTTTGACCATTTCGTTGGCTGCCAGGGAATCCGCATCCGTGGATGAAAATTCAAGGCTTTGTGTAGTGAGTTGGGTGATGGATTGGGTTTCCGTATCCATCAAATGGAGGATGTTTGATTCCAGAGCGTTGGAGGAATGCCATGTTGTAAACCCGATCATCGCGCTTAATCCGAACAGTAGGCATGCCAATATGGGCACGAGCAGCTTCATGCGCAGGCTGGAAAACATAATTCCCCCCATTGAACGGATATAGTTCAGATATATAAAAATTGAAAACGTATGGCTGGTTGAACTTACGGGTGACGAACCTGTGCGCCATAGTATGCTGTATATTAGCACTATCGAGTATATTTTCAACAAAAATAACGTGCATGTTTACGGAAACAAGTTAAAATAGCAAGAAAATTTTTATACGTCATGCGGCGGTTATCAGTTGTTTGCGCGGTGCGGCGATACGCGGTATAAGCGCCTTATGAGAATCATTACAAAACTTGAAGCTCCGTCCTGCGCGGAAATCGACGACCTTTTGGTCGTTTGGGAAAGTTCGGTACGGGCCACACATGACTTTTTAAGTGAATCCGATATTGTGGCCCTGCGTCCAGACGTACTGGAAGGACTTAAGGCAGTGTCTTTGTGGGCGGCCGTGGAAGGCGATGGCCGCATCGTCGGATTTGCGGGAATTTACGGCGATATGTTGGAAATGCTGTTTGTGCGGGCCGAGGCCAGGGGACAAGGCTTGGGACGCGCCCTTATAATCCGGGCCATGGCCGAGGGCGTTACGCGGGTGGACGTAAACGAGCAGAACCCTGAAGCTCTGGGATTTTATGAGCATATGGGCTTTGAAGTCGTCGGCCGCTCCGCCCGAGACGGGCAGGGGAGGGAATTTCCCCTGCTGCATATGCGTATATAAAACCTGTTCTAGCGCCTCTTGCCCGCGTGTTCCGGAGCGTGGCGGCGCAAGAATTCTTCGTATTCGGGCAGCACCTCGCGCGCGGGACCGTGGGCGTGCACCAAGCCGTCCTTCAGCCAGTAAAGCGCGTCGCATGCTTCCACTGTGCTCAGGCGGTGGGCCACCAGAATAATGGTCATATTTTTTTGCAAAGAAAGTATGGTTTTCTGAATGGCGGCCTCGGCCGCACTGTCCAGCGCACTGGTGGCTTCATCAAAAATGAGTATGTCGGGGTTGCCGTAAAGCGCTCTGGCAATGGCTACGCGCTGGGCTTGCCCGCCTGACAGGCGTACACCGCGTTCGCCTAACACTGTGTTCAGACCCAGGGGCAGCTTATCCATAAATTCCATGGCTGCCATGCGGCAGCAGGCACGCACCCGTTCTTCGTCCACTTTTTCGCCCCAAGAGCTGAAGGCCACGTTTTCAGCCAAGGGGGCATCCATAAGATATGGTGATTGCGGCACATAGCCTATTTTCAAAAAGCCGGGCGCGGGCACGGCCGCTCTGCCGTCAATGCTGAAATTCCCCCCGGTGGGAGTCATCAACCCCGTGAGCAGTCCCACCAGAGTGCTTTTACCCGAGCCGGAAAGACCCACCAGCCCAACCATTTCCCCTTTGGATATTTCGAAGTGAATTTTGTTAAGTATGGGCTTGTCCGTGTCGGGATAGGTGAAGGTGATATCCGTGAGTTCAATCTTGTGTTCAAAGCTTCTCTGCCCATCCCCGGAGCTGCCGGGCGGGGTGTTGCGGCATTCCACCAGTATTTCCTGCACGGTTTCATGGGCGGACTTCAGCGCCAGCACACTGCCCACTATTTTGTTCATGGCCGGAAGCAATCGCCAGGCCACCCCGAACATCAGAGTAAGCGTGCCAGTAATCACCCCCACGCTGTTGCTGTGCGCGGCCATGAACAGCACCGCCCCGGCCATCAGCAACAAGGTTACGCTTTCTGTAATCCAGTTGGGGGTGTTGGGATAAAGACTGCGCCGCGCGCTGTATAGTATGGTTGGCGCGGCATATTCCTGATATTTTTTATAAAACGCTTCCTGTTGATTGTATATCTGCACCTCGCGCATACCTTGCAGGGCGGAAAGGGCCAGCTTGTTGCAGTCAAGCTCCAGGTTGGCTATGTCGGTTCCGAGCTGCTTGGCTTTTTGCTGCGTACTTTTGTAGATAATCAGTGAAACCAGCAGCAGTACCGCGAACATCACAGCCGTTACCTGCGGCGAGGCCAGCAGGGCGCCACACATAAGCAAAATCATGATGCCGCTCTGAGCTACTATGTCCAGCCCGGCCAGCCCGTAAATGGCCACGTAGATCTGCCAGCCAATGTAGGTGTTGAGATCGGCGGTGTTCTTGCGAGTGTGCCAGATGTATGGCGCATACAGATAAGAATGAAAAAGCCGTCCGCCCACATCCCAGGACAGGGCTTGGGCCATCTCGTTCTGACGGTAAGTCAAAAGGGCGGAGAGCGCGTTTTTGAGCAAAGAAGCGACGCATACCAGGACCATAACCATGAACAGCATGCGCACAGCTTCGGGCGCGCCCAGGCCCACATCGGGCAGGAGCTGATACAGAAAACGGATTGGTGCGATTTTTTCCAGGCTGGAGGGCGAGGCCATGGCCACGCCCATTAGTGATATGGCCCCGGCCAAACCTATTTCGGCTATGCCCACCACTAACATGAAAAGCGCCAGCCAAGCCAATTGGCGGCGGCGCGATGCGGACAACATGGCATATATTTCGCGGATGATTTCAGTAGTGGTCATAACGCCTCAACTTGAGCGGGTTGCGAGTTTTGGTTGCTGATTCTGGTAGCGTGTTCGTGTGCGGAGTTTCTACATGAAAAGATAAAATTTTCCGCATGGAAATACGAAGGGCATATTGTCAGCACGAAACCTCGGCGTCAAGTTTACAATATACCCCATCGGCTATATCCTGCCTGTCAGCCGAATCGGCCAATGAATATCCGGAGTGAAAACATGCAAGCTAAAACAGTATCTGAAAGTCTGGTCGTCATGCAGCACGCCCCCATGCCCGATGAAACCAATACCGCCGGGTTCATGCACGGCGGGCATCTGCTCAAGCATATCGACACGGCGGCAGGCGTTGCCGCCTGGCGTCACGCCCGTTGCCGGGTGGTTACCGTCTCCATTGAGCGCATGGATTTTCTTGCGCCCATCCGCCTGGAACAGTTGCTCACCCTGACAGCCTCAGTAAACATGGTGGGCAAAAGCTCCATTGCCGTTGGCGTGCGCGTGGAAGCCGAAGACCTTAACAGTGGTGAAACGCGTCACGCCGCCACTTGCTACATGACCTATGTGGCTGTCGACGAAAACGGTCGCCCCAAAGCGGTGGACCCACTGGCTGTGGAAACTGAAGACGAAATTCGCCGCCAGAGCAAAGCCAGGGAGCGCCGCCTTCATAGAGAGAGGGTGAAAGCAGGGTAAAGCGCGTCCTGATTTTGGATTTCAGCTTCTCTTCTTCGCTATATTCACAGATTATTCGTAAACTTTTTGACCAGCGGAGCGCCGAAGCGGATGTTGCGTTCGGTGGGCAGGGAATCGAAGGACACAATGTAACACTGTCCGGCAAAGTCCACACTGATGATTCTTCCCGGGCCAAAGGCCGGGTGCGTCACCTTGTCGCCAAGCGAGAAGCTTGGAACGGCAATTCCGGAGGCTTGCAGAACATCGGCGCGGCAGCCGGGCACAGGTCGGCCCGGACCGCGTTCTTCCAGGTATTCATCCAATTCCACTACATAATCGAGGTTTTCCCTTCCGGCCTCAAAGATGAAGCGTGAGGGATACTTGAAAAGCCCGTCTCCGGCCGCGCCTTCGGCCTCGGAAAGGTGGAGGCCGGTTTTGGCGCGGGTCATGGCCACATAGGCCAGACGCCGTTCTTCCTCCATGCCTTCGGGCGTATCAATGCGGCGCGAAGGGAAAACACCCTCGTTCAGCCCGCACAGAAACACGTTAGAAAATTCCATGCCTTTGGCCGCGTGAATGGTCATAAGCTTTACTGTTTCGCGTTTTTCGTCGTGGTCGGTGTTCGAAAAAAGCGCGGCTCTGGTCAGAAAATCTTCAAATGTGGCTTCCTCGTCTTGCCCCATGGCTTCCACCGAGCGTTTGAACTCGGCGGCATTGTCCAGACGTTCCTGATCGCCCTGAAGGCGCATAAATTCCTCATAACCGGAAAGATCCATTAAGGCCTGAAAGGAGTCTCCCATTTTGGAGCGGGGGAGGGCGGCGCGCACGCTTTCAATGGCGTGGGCGTAACGTTTGGCCCCGGTGCCGCGCAGCATTTCGGAATCCATATTTCGTCTCAGGGCTTCGTACAAGGGTAGGGCGTGTTTTTCGGCGTATTCCGCCAGTCGTTCCAGGCGTTTTTTGCCGATTTTGCGCGGCGGCATGTTTATGGTGCGCCTGAAGGCCACATCGTCCCCGGAAGTGACCATGCGCATGTAGCAGATCATATCCTTTATTTCCCGGCGGCCGTAAAATTCGATGCCGCTGAAAATGCGGTATGGCAAGCCGCCTTCAATAAAACGTTCTTCCAGCGAGCGGCTGAGGTAATGGGCGCGGTACAGCACGGCTGTTTCGCCCAGGTTTACGCCCGCCTCGCGCAATTTGGTTATTTCATCAAAAATCCAGGCGGCCTCGGTTTTTTCATTTTTGGCGTGAAAATATAACGGCTTGTCCCCATCCTTACCCACAGATTTGGGGGCCACGGGCAGGCGGGTGAGGTTTTTGCTGATTAATGATGAGGCCGCAGCCAGAATTTGCGGAGTGGAGCGATAGTTGGCGGTAAGAGTAATGGTGCGGGCCGTGGGGTAAACCTTGTCGAAATCGAGAAATAGCCGGTAGTGGGAACCTCGCCAGGAGTAAATAGTTTGATCCGGGTCACCCACAATAAAAAGATTGCCGTGGCGGCCGGAAAGCAGGCGGGCCAGTTTATACTGCTTGGCGCTTACGTCTTGAAATTCGTCCACCATCACGTATTGCATGCGCTCTTGCCATTTGGCGCGCACTTCCGGAAAATTTTCCAGAATGTAAGTGGCAAAGTTGATCAAATCGTTGAAATCGCAGCCAAAACATTTTTTTTGTTCATAGAGGTAGCGCAGAAAAATTTCTTCATCGCGGCTTTCGGACCGGGTGAATCTGGTCTTGATTTGTTCGTTATCCAGCAGCAAAATATCCCCGATATAGGCCGAGGTGTGCATTTTGCCACCTTCGATCACATTGTCGACGATGTGCTTTATGGTGGCATCGCGCAGGGTGAGGCCCATGTCCTCAAATATTTTGAGTACCATGTGCTTCCAGTCTTCGGTATCCAGAATGACGAAGTTGCGCGGAAAGCCCAGCAGGTGAATTTCGTCACGCAGAAGCTGCACGCAAAATGCGTGAAAAGTGCATACCAGACCCAGGTCCATGTCGCCAAGAGCTCTGCGCACCCGCCGCTTCATTTCGTTGGCGGCACGATTGGTAAAGGTGACGCACAGAATATTTTTGGGCGCTACGCCCAGAGTGGACGCCAGGTGGCAGAAGCGCGCCGTGAGGGTGCGGGTTTTGCCCGTACCCGGCCCGGCAATTACGCGCACCGGCCCCTCGGTGGTGTTTACCGCCAGGCTTTGTTCAGAATTGAGGTCTTTTAAAAAGTACATGCGCAAGATTATTCATTTGCCTGGTCAAAGTCCAGCGTATAAAGAGGCGGGGCAGCGCAATCGAATGAACTTATGCAGGTTTTGCATTTGTCGCCGCAGCCAGGAAATCGTGATCCCAGGCGGCCTTTTTTCGTCGAACACGCATACTGATTTTTCCTGGCAGTGATTTGAGCATATTCTGGGTAATATGCTTCATGGTCACAAAGTTGGCAGGGCCATTCTTTTTTCTGATTCGGCACTCATCATCCCGGAAAACTATGTCCAGTACCCAATGAAGACTATTTTCGATGCCCCAGTGGGCGCGTGCCGCTGAGGAGAAACGTTCAATATCAGCGGCCATGGAACTGACAAAATATCGGATTTCCGTACTCATTTTGTTGGAATTTCAGGAAACTTACAATAATTACTGGCGCATAGCCCGCCAGGGGTACAAAAGCCCCGCCCAGGTGAAGGGCGAACAATTGGCCGATATGCTGATGGCGGCATGAAGACAAAAATGTGTCCAAAAAACCGTAGACCGCTACAATATAAATCTAAGAGGAAAACCACGCTATTGCTATAAAAAATTCATTCGATTGCCCTGAAAGATGCTCGTACGCAAGGATGGCGGTGTTTACGCCTTCAAGGATGAATTGGTTAGGCATATGCGCCGGGCGGGGCGGGTAGTTGACGGTGTTTATAGAGTAATTGTATGATTTTAATTGTGTTACTTATTTTTTTTGCTTGTAGTTCTGAAAAATTACACATGCTCAGTGACAAGTAAAAGTTTGAACTATTATATATAAATACATATTGACAATGTTGTTATATGTGCTTTAGTATTTAGCACCTCATGAATCTCATGAGAATGCTTTATGGGGAGTATTACTCTACCTAGTCCTTTTTTAATGCAACTAATTGGAGGTAATAGCGTTATGCAGGTGAAATTTGCTTTGATTTACATTATCCCAATGATTATTACCTATGTTTGCTCATGGATGGGGTCAACAAGCATGTTGACAGCAAAGGTCAACCCACATTTTTGGACTTTATTTATAGTGCATGTAGGTTGCTATGTTATAATAATCTATAACTGCTTAAATCTTCCAAATAAGAAATCAATATGTATATTTCCTATACTTGCTGCTGTGTTTGACCTATTTCCTATTGTAAATTATATTCCATTTGTCCCTACCGGACTCAATGTAGCTGGTATCGTTAGTGGCATTATAAATTTAAGGCCGCATACAAATATTGAGGTAAATAGTAATGGAAATACAAATGTTACTGCAGTTGCGGGAAACGTTGGCAATGGAAGTGTGGTTGGGTCTTCTAATGTTAATACGGGGACTATAATTAACGATAACTCTATAAACAATGGAATTAATTTTAATTCAAACAATAAAAAATAGTTAATCCAGAATGTGATGGGTAATAGTGTTGCAGTGTAAAAAACTTGAAATCAAAAGTAAAAATGCCATATTTTGACCTGTGTTTGGGTTTTATGTGGCATTTTTTGTATAATATATTCGTAACTGCTCACGGGGTATCTCCGCGAGATGTCTGAATCCACGCCAAATCAGGCTGCCTGTTCTGAAAAAGCGCCTCAAAAGCATCAACCAAAACCTGGAATGTTCTTTTACCGCGCAACCGGCAGGTATGGCGCAGGC
>JAVBLG010000001.1:0-62358 GCA_031553655.1 Desulfovibrionaceae bacterium
TTTTTTAATAAAGGGCGTAATTGGAGCTAAAATATATGCGTATTTAGACCAAAATGCCCAGAATTAGTCAACTTGCGGCATTTTTTTGAATAAATAAAATTTGCAACAAAAAAAACGGCTATTTATTCAGTGTTTCCCTAAAACTTCAGGGGAAAGCCCCACAAAAAGAGGGCGGGACGTTCGCTGCGTTCCGTCCTCCCTTTTTATATAGATGTGGGCCGGAGCGCTGTCAAGTCGCTTGACAGCCCGCCAAAGTCATGCTTGAGAGCCTCAGGCGGTCCAGCCAGTTTTTTTATTGCGCGTGCGTATGGTCGTTACTTATCGGGGTGATGTGTATTTGCATGCCAACAGCGCCGCAAAGCTTAACGAAAGTATCCAGACGTGGATTTCCTTTATCAGACAAGGTGCGATGCAGGGTATTTTCGTTAAGACCGGTATCCCTGGCCAGCTTGGCAATCCCGCCATATGCCTTGGCCACACGGCGAAGAGCCTTGAGGAATTCTTCGCGTGAACCTTCCCGCATGGTAGTTTCAAGGTATGCGGCGGCAAATTCCGGATCTTTGCGCAGGCTTTCCGCCATGGCTTCTTCGTGGGGAATGGTGCGGCGTAAGGTCTTTTCAGTTGTTTTGGTCATGATTTACTCCTCTCATAATCAACTTTATAGGCTATGGCTTTTTTGATGTCCGAATCTTGAGTGCGTTTGTCACCGCCGCAGAACAATAGGATGATAGTTGGGCCATTGATGCTGTAATACACTCGGTAGCCTGGGCCGTAGTCTATTTTTAATTCCCACACGCCATGATCGAGATATTTATGGCTCCCGAAATTTCCGTCTTCCACCCGGTCAAGGCGCATGCTTATGCGGGCCTTGGCGTTATGGTCGCGCAGCCGGTTAAACCATTCGCCAAAAATATCCGTTCCATCCGGGAACAGGTAGTGCTCAATCGTGTAGGTTGCCATAAATTATGGCTAGCTTATAAGCGTGTATTTGTCAAGATGCTTGACATCGTTCGCTTCTGCGTTCTGTGGTGCGGGCCTGGCTCTGTCAACCTGTTGTGGATTTACCTTGACACCAGCCGCCAAACGCGCATCGTAGCGAAAAATCTATATGGAGGGGGATGTATGCGAAAGTGGCTTATGGTTCTGATGATGGCGGCGTGTGTGGGGGCGGTGGGGCAAGCCTTAACGTTACATTCAGCATCTTCCAGCGATATCGACAAACTAACATCGTATGCGGTCATCTACGGGAGAGCCATCGCTTGCGGCATTTCTGTGCAAGGCGATATTGCAAAAACAGGCGCATGGATTGATAGAACTTTTCTGGGAAGTGAAAAGTCAACGTATTTACGGATATTTATGGAAGGAATGGAATATCATGCTCAAGAACAATCCGCTGGCCGATCCCCCGACAGTTGCAGTGCTGTCAGAGCTGCCTATAACAAAATGTCTTTTTAATTTCTTGACATTTCCCGCGTTCTGTGGCGTTGGTCGCGCGAACCAGGGCTAAAATGTAGGCCTCCGAGCAATTTTCCATAGCAGGGAAGGTGAAATAGTAGTGACATAGCCTTACCTATAATATAGATTCGCCCCACATTCTGTATTTATAGAAACATTATAACATGTGGAGGCGTGCATGAAACTCGACAAAATTTTTAAAGCTTCAGTTTTTTTACCATTTTTATGCGGCATATTTTGCAATATGTCGTGGGCGGCAAACAATTTCCCAACTTCACCACAAGCAAATAATACACAGTCTTACGGAATTGCATTTATTGTTGGGATTATCATCGTACTCGTCATTTCGGGACTATACCGCTCAAAAAAAGAGCGCATCGTTGTTTTCGCCAATCTGACGGACGTACTTGTCACCCTTTGTATACCGATTGGCATTGTCGTTATTGGTTTTTTGGGCATGATTATGCGTATGAGAGAAGACACCGTATTGAACGTGGCCCTCTTGTTCGGAGTATGCGGGGTTGTCATTGTGGCTAACGCCACCAAGGCATACAATAAATCGATCGCGGCGGGATTTTTTGGGTTTCTCCATGCCTTGTTCACCAAACTTGCTATTGTCAGCCCTGGTAGGCAAGCTTAGACAAAGAAGAAGGCGTTTACCTTGTGTCCGTAGGAGATTTGGACTTCGGTAAACGCCTTTTTTCATCAATTTGGTAGCCGGGGCGGGACTTGAACCCGCACACCCCTCACGGGGCCGGGGGTTTTAAGCCCCCTGTGTCTACCATTCCACCACCCGGCCGTTAAGGCAAGGGCGCACCTCTGTGGGTGCGCGTTCGGCAGCAAGAGACCGCCGGGAAATAAGTTAATTTATGCCTGATATTCAGGCTTTTTTTATCTTTTCGCCTTCTTTATGTCCAGAAGCGGCCAGCAGTTCTGCCACATTAGCCGGTAAATTCAGGCTCGATTCATACCAAGCATTATTGTCCGCCACGCACAGCGAAACACGTTCCAAGTATTTATCCACAAAAAGAAAGCGAGCCGCAACTTTGTCGTCAAGAATCGGCATAATCTGTTTGCATATGCCGTGAAAAACACTTTGCTCAAACTCCGGAAAAGCACATTGCGCTAGTAAGCTGTCGCCGTCTTGCACAAAACTTATATATGATCCGCCAAAGGAAGCCAAAATCTCCCGTAAAGCATCTCCGAGTTCGTTTTCCTTATCTAAAAGCTCTTGATAAGTCAGTACTTCAGAGTATACAAAATGGCTGAACATTTCACATTTGACCCTGGACATATCCACGCTCCGCAAGCTTGCCGGCCAATGAACCGGTGGCGGCCGACGTAAATAACGAGTCGCAAACATGGACTATAATATAAAATTGCCCGAACCGCAATTATTGTTCGTAAAACAATTGCAGATTTGGCATCGGAGTTACCAAATGAACAAAACCGTGGAACAGGTCATTTTGCTTGTCTGCCGGCTGGGCGCGGCCGGTCTGGCACCCAAAGCGCCCGGCACGTGGGGCACAGCCCTGGCGGTGCTTTTCGCCCCTATGTTTTTTCTGCCGTTTTCCGTAGGCAATCGCATTCTTGTGCTGGCGGCTGTTTTTCTGCTGGGCGGACTGGCCGCCGGGCAGGCCGAAAAAATCATCGGCCGTAAAGACCCTTCGCAGGTGGTAATAGACGAACTGCTGGGCATATGGGCCGCTTTGGTTTTTTTTGCAACCCCGTCCCTTGGTGTTGTATTTCTCGCATTTATCTTGTTCCGTATTTTGGACATAGCCAAGCCCTGGCCTATACGGGCCTCAGAAAAATGGCTGCCGGGCGGATTTGGAATAATGATCGACGACTTGCTGGCCGGGCTGATTTCCGGCTGTATTATCTGGGTTTATATGCTGTTTTAGAAAGCGGCGACACGTTTCGGGGTAAGATGCATTGCCGCCACGGCACAGTCCGGCGGCTACTGTTTGTTGTCTGACATATCCACCTGTAACACTCTCAAAATTTTGTCCACGCGCGCGGCTCCCGGTTCTCCGCCTTTTACCGGCCGCACATGCCGCCCCAGAGCGCAAATAACAGAAGCCTTGCTGTCGTCTTTACGCCAACTTTTCTCGGCGGCCTTCAGCCCGGCCTCGCGCCAGATCTCTTCTGGAATTTCCTGTCCGGCATGATCACGACGTATCAGCACATGCGCCCCTGGCCCGCCATCTACATGAAGCCATACGTCATGGGGTGCGGCGGCCTTCATGAGAGCCGCATTGCCCTTGGCGTCTTTACCCCGCCACAGAGTAAAGCGACCGTCGGAGCTTTTGAACCCGGCCACACCGCGCGGCAGGGAGGCCATATCCGCAGCGTCCGAAATTACGGCGGCTGCTGTCGTGTTCGAGATGGGCCTTGCCGTTACGCCGGAACACTGTTTGGCTACAGCTGCCCCCTGCTCTGCTCTTGGCGCATGGGCAACAGAGGACGTCAGACCTGCCGCAGTCATTTCAGCGGCCACCTTTTCGCGCCTTTTGGCCACAAAACTCAATCCTCTGGAGCCGCGTACAGCCTGATGGAAAAATTGTTCCATATTCTCCAGAACTGTCAAGCGAGGATCAAGGGACAGCTTGCAAGCCGTGTTTCCGGGAGTTTTAAGCGTGACTTCGGATTTTTTTTGCGCGGCATCGAGCCGCCAGAGGTTGTCGCGCAGCAGTATACCGCTTTCCTTGCCCGCCAGCATCTTGCGCAACCTGGCATCTTCTTCGTCCAGTTTACCCAGAATGCGCTCAAACTTTGCCTTGGCCCTGACAATGGGAGCCTGCTCTTTTTTACGCGCAATCTCGGCCAGACCGCCCATAACCAGCTTAATTCCGGCTTCGGCCATAGCGGGAAGCGGCTCTTCAAAAATTTTTTCCTCACGTTCGCCGCGCAGTTCTTCGGGCAAGGGCCAAGCTGAAACCAACACATCATCCTCGTGCTCGACGGACTGATAAAGAAACAGATCTCCTCCCCCCTCGGCCAAATCATTCAACAGCGCGGCTAAATCCATACGATCCAAATGCGGGATAATCCGGCGCAAAGCCGGAGTTATCACCGACCATTTCCTGAGAGCGTCCGAGTTGTCACGCGCGGCTTCAATTTGCTCCAGATCAGGCCAAAGGGGCGCATCCGGCATGTCAGGACTTCGCCCGAGCAAAAGTTTCGGACCTTCGCGCAAATCAAGAACAAGCCAGATTTCGCTTTTTTGTTCCGGTGGGCTGCGAAAAAGAATGTTAAGCCGCCGGGCCGGCCAATCGGCCATACAGGCGGCCACACGCAAACCCACCAGGTATTTGCGCAGGCGCATCACTTCGGCTGGGGGCATTCCGCCGCCGGCGCTCAAACGCTCAGCCGGAATAAAAAGAAAGGGGGCCTTTCGTTCCGCTCGAATAACGAGCTGAAAAGGCCCCCTGATATTATAGAAGGAAAAGAAATGAACACCCGAAGCCGGAGACTGGATTTTTTCCATCCTGGCTCCATCAAGCTTAACGCTCAGCGCATCGCAAAGGCGGCGGAAAACGTGGGCGTCCATAGCTCAACAAATTGCCATAAAGAAACGTATCTTTGTCACTCTTTTTTAATCACCGCGAAGGTGCTCGTCCTCTTCCTGCTTGCTCTTACAGTTAATACACAACTTAGTTACAGGGCGGGCCTTCAGGCGGGGCACGCCTATTTCTTCGCCACACTCTTCGCAAACGCCGAAGGAGCCGTCCTCAATGCGTTGTAGCCCGGCCTGAATTTTGCGAATCAGACGGCGTTCGCGATCACGTATGCGCAAGGTAAAAGCTCTGTCCGATTCCGCTGTGGCTCTGTCGGCCGGGTCGGCAAACACTTCGTTACCGTCGGTCAACTCTTCCAGAGTGGTGTCGCCCTTCTGCTGGGCCTCTTCCAACATTCCCGCAAGCAAAACACGAAAGTATTCAACATCCTTTTGTTCCATGGTAGTACCCTCCGACACTTGAGCCGTATATACCAGATGAATTTATAACTGTAGGTCGCAACCAGTTAATAGTCAACCCCAACAAAAGATACAAAAATACACACTTAAATCTGTACGAAGCATATAGCGGCGATTCGGTTTGGCGTCAGACAAGGAAGACAAGCTTTTACGAAGCGAGTGTACTTTTTAGTACACGCAGCGGAGTATAAAGCGCAGTCTGACGCGGTATCACGCCAAACTGAGCCGCCGCCTTATCATTTGCGGCGGCCGATAACCTTGGCCGGCACCCCGCCCACAATGGTGAAGGGGGACACATTGCGGGTAACAACCGCGCCCGCGCCCACAATCGCGCCACGCCCGATGCGCACATCCGGGGTAATTGTGCAATTTGCCCCAATCCACACATCATCTTCAATGATTATTTCGCCTTCAGAGTGTCCTTGATGCATAATAGGCACATCTTCCCGCTCAAAACGGTGGTTAGCGGCCCGAAGCACAGTGTTGGGCCCCACCGCCACATGCTCGCCAATCACTATGCTGCCGTTGTCCGCCCCCAGATGAACGCATGGGGAAAAGGCCGAATTTTTGCCCACAACCAGACGGCCAAAACCGGCCGTCACATGGCAGCTCTTGCCTATACGCACACCGTCGGCCAGGCGGATGTTGGCGCAGCCCAGCAGGGTTATGCCCGGCGCGAAGCGCACCGTGCCGCAAGCGGCCAACAGCGGGCGGTATGCCGCAAGACGCAGGGCCATGCCCAGCGGCGTTGGTATCCAGGCGAAGAGCGCCAGCCACAGTTCTTCAAGAGCCGCGCGTATCCTGCCCATTACTTTTTATAGGCCTTGATGAGTTCATCGTCGCGCATGAGATTGACCACTCTGGCCAGATCCTCGGGGGTATCCACACTCAAGGTACGTTTGTCGGTAGGGGCCATGTAAACCTTGCCGCCGTGCTCCAGAATGCGCAGCATATCCACGGATTCGTAAATCTCCAGCGGGGTTTCCGCAAGTTCGTTGAAATGGAGCAAATAATCACGCCGGAAGGGAATTATGCACACTTGCTTACGCATTGGGACTTTGTCCGACCCTTTTTTGCGCGAAGGAATGGGTTCACGCGAGAAGTAGACGGCATAACTTTTGGTATCGACCACCACTTTTACTTCGTTGGGGTCTTCAAATTCTTCCAGAGTATCCATTTCGGCCATCAAGTTGACCACGTTGATCTCGGGGTTATCCAGCATGGGTTTGATAGCAGCGTCGATCATGTCCGGGGTGACCATAGGCTCGTCGCCCTGCACCATAACCACAATATCGGCTTTTTTGCCGGTGGCTTCTTCAATTTTGAGCATAGCTTCGGCCGTGCGCGTGGTGCAGCGCACATGATGATCGCCGGTCATCACAGACTTAAGCCCGGCATCAACAACGTATTTCATAATGATGTCGTCGCAGGTGGCGACGTATACGTCGGAAAGGCTTTTGGCCATGGCAGTTCGGAAGGCCACATGCCCGACCATGGGCACGCCATGAATAAGAGCCAGAGGCTTGCCGGGGTAACGGCTTGAACCCATGCGGGCCGGAATAATCGCAATAATATTCATTTTATGTCCTGTTATGATAGTGATAGGTATAAAGCTTTTCAACGGTGCCATAGAGCAAAAAGACCCAAATTTTTAGTCGTCAGTGAGAATTCCGCCTATATCATGCCCTTTGTGCATCTCCCGATGCACCTCTTCCATCATCCGCAAAATGCCTTGGCCCAAGTCCACAGTAATCGGCGGAATGAGCTTTTTACCCACACGAGGCATAAAAGCATAAGGAGTAATCTGATAATGCCCGCTGCCCGGGTCGTGCTGAAAAATAACTTCAATATCTTTGCCAAGCATTTCGCCGATCATTTTGAAAAGATCACCCACGCGCATAGGCTGGTTGCCGCTGATCACAATATTTTCATTAGCGAATTCCGGAGCCAAAATATTCACGGAGCTCAAGGCGGCGTCTTCCACATGCACATACTCGCGCAGGGCCGTAGGCGCTCCATAATAGGATATGGCCCCTTTTTCCAGAGCCTCGGCCACAAAGCGATGAATGGCGTTGCGCCGGTCAGAGCGCGGACCGTAAAGAGAGCCGTAGCGCAAAATGGTGTATTCAAGCCCGTGCATGGCTTGGTAGTTTTCGATATAAATCTCACAAGATTGTTTGCTGCAACGGTAAAACCCGCCGGATTTGCCGTAGACATAGAGCGAACTGGCAAAAACATAGCGTTTTACGCCTGCTTTGCGGCAGGCTTCAAGAATGATCACATTGCCGAGAACATTGATTCTGGCAGTATCCACCGGCCGTTTATTAGCTTCGCCAATATCGGCTATGCCCGCATAATTGAAAACGGCATCGGCCCCATTTATGGCCCTGGCCACAGTGTCTTCATCCAGAACATTGCCTTTCAGCATAATCTGATCGTGGCGCAAATACGGCGAATCAACAAGATCAACAACGGTTACCCGGTGCCCGGCGTCAGACAGTTTGTCGCATACATGCGATCCCAAAAAGCCGGCCCCGCCGAAAACTGTTATATTCACGAATCAACTCCAGTAATTATAGCAATTCAAAATTAAAAAGTTACACTCTCGGGCACTCGGCATTGCGCCACAGGAACAGCGCGTCAATGCCATAGGCGATAAAACGGCAACCGTCGGCCACGGCGGCACGCAGGGCAGCCGGATCGGGTTCGACTATGTGAGTGCCCATGCGCGCGTTCATTTTGACGCATATAGAGGAAATTTTCTTCATTACCGTCTTGAAATCCGGGTGGTCGAACTGCCCGGTAAGTCCCATGGAGCCGGAAAGGTCATACGGCCCTACCATAATGGCGTCGAGGCGCGGATGGGCCAATATTTCCTCAAGGTTTTCCACGGCCCGCACATGTTCGATCTGGGCCACCAAAAAGATATCTCCGGCCAAGCCCTTTACATAGCCGGCAAAATCTTTGCCGTATAAATTGGCGCGGCAAAAGCCCACCCCGCGTTCGCCACCGAAGTGGGGGTAGAGGGAAAATTTGATTGCCTCGTCAAGTTGGGCTCGGCTTTCGATCATGGGAAAAACAAGCCCTTGCGCCCCGGCTTCCAGAGCAGTCTTGATATATGTTTTTCCGGCTTCGGGCAGCCTGACGAAAGGAACAGAACCACCGCGCTCAATGGCCCGCATCATGGAAGAAAGGCCGTCGCGGCCGAATTCGCCATGCTCCATGTCCACCGCGGTAAAATCATATCCGGCACGGGCCATTATTTCGGCCGCGTCGGGTGAAGGCAATTGCAGCCAGGTGCCGATCATGGGTTCGTCGCGCTCAAGCTTGGCGCGTAAATCAGAAACAGTTTTCATTTTTATCACATCTCCTGAATCACTCTTTCGCCAAATTCCGCACAGCCCACAACTTCCGAACCAGGAACATGGGCACCCAGATCGGCGGTAAAAGTTTCAGATTCGATCACATCCTGCATCGCGTCCGAAACAATAGTTGCGGCTTCAACCCAGCCCAGGCGTTCCAAAAGCAGCATGCCGCACAAAATCAGCCCGCCGGGGTTGGCCAGATCCTTTCCGGCCAATTCCGGTTCCGGCCCATGCCGCACTTCAAATACGGCCAGTGAGTCGGACAGGGCCACCTCCACGGCAAGGCCTAGACCGCCCACCTGCGCGGCCATTACTTCCGACAGATAAAGACCGCTTGTTCCGGCAGCCGCAATTACGCCATAACATTCCGGATTAAGCAGAATTTCGCGGAACATCACGTTTGCCGGGCGCGTTCTCAAAATCAGGGCGCCGGGAGTGGCGGAGTCTTCGGGGCAGACTCTGGAAGCCAGAGGCTCTCGGGTAATATCAGGCCCCCAAAGCTCTTTTTGTCCTAGCTCCGCTTTTTCTTCATCAACAACAAGAGTAACTGAGGGCAGGCCGCGCTCAAGAGCGTAGTCCACAGCCCGGCGAATCAACCGCGTGTTATCGTCGCCCAAAGCCTCACCGGAACAAAATACGATCATATCGATCAATTCCGGCCGTTTCACAGGGCAAGCCTGCCCGCTGTAATGCCGTATGGGGCGAATGCGGGCGTATAGTCCAAGGCTGTCGCGCAGTTTTGTGCCCACCTCGGACGCCAGAGGTCCGTTTACAACAAGGTCGGCCCCGAGCAAAGTTTTTATAGTGGCCTCGGGCAAAAGATCTCCGGTTTCCTTCAGGGCTTTTTCTCCCGCCGGAAGCTCCACCCAGTCCAGGCTTCTATCGTCGCCGTAAGCCTTGAATACGGCGGCATCCAGAACCGGCCTGGCGGCCCTCCATATTTCCGGGCCAACGCCGTCACCTTCAATCCAGTATACGGTTTTTTTCATTTTGCCGCTCGCTTTTCCCGAAGTGTTTCGAAGCGCTTTTGCATAAAAGGTCCGGCTCAAATATTCCGGCACAAAATATTATAATGCTCCATCATCCGGGTCAGATAATATATACTTAGCGCCAGTGATTAGCAATATGAATGAAGGATGGGCAAGCGGGTCAATTTTAGCGGAACAAAATGCTTAAAAATATCTCCCCTTGGTTTCATAATTGTGGCGCCTTTCTCTGGCCATTGCCAACATGGTTTTTTCCCGGGATTCAGGGTCGCCTTGCATTTGTTCAGCCCATTGGCGAGCTTGTTCGGGAAAAACCACCATGCTTTCCTTGCGGCTAACTGCGCCCAGAATTGTTTTTGAGGCTTCCTCCACGGAAACGGCATCCTCGGGGACCGCGCCGGCCCCGGCAAAAATGGAGGTGGCCACATTGCCGGGGTACACCGTAGTCACATGAATATTTTCAGCCGCCAGCTCAAAACGCAGGCTTTCGCCTATGGCGGAAACAGCCGCCTTGCTGCCGCAATACACCGCCTGATACGGTATGTTGAGCAATCCGCCTATCGAAGATGTGTTTACGATATGCCCGCCCCCCTGTTTACGCATGATGGGCACGGCATAGTGCAGCCCGTAAATGACACCCCACAAATTGATATCCATAACCTTGCGCCAAAAATCCATGGTTATGGTTTCCCACGGCCTGGTCGCGCCCACCCCGGCATTATTGAAAAGTATGTCCAGCCGTCCATTATAGCTGGAGCTGGTCGCGCGCTCAATCAGTTTACGCACATCATCTTCTTTTGTAACGTCGGTTACAACCGCATAAGCATTACCATCGCTTATCCCGTCTCGTGCGAGGGCCAAATTTTCAGCGTCGATGTCGGCCATAAAGACAATCGCCCCGGCGGCAATAAGGTCTCTGGACATTTGAAAACCCATTCCGGACGCCGCGCCAGTGACTACACATATTTTGTTCTGAAAATAGCTCATGACTTCTCCTTGTAGCTTACTCAATTAAAAATTACAGCATTTTGCTTTTTAAATTACCTATCACCTGAAGCTATTTTTTTACACCTGAGTCTGCTCGCCCTACTCCGCCTTGCACCGGCCGACAGGCATATTATTTGGTGTTGCAGACGCTATCTGCCTCATAATCGTGCAACGAGCCACAGCATAGGCCACGGGTGGAGTGTATACGGCCTTGAGCAGGGCAAAGGCGGGAAATGAAAACGCGGTCAGTCCGAACAGATAGAAAAATCCAATCAACCATGGTGTAACTACAACAGCGGCGGCAAAGCCGAGGAGCAGCCCCAATTGCCAGGGACGGACAGGTAGGAGGCGCAGCAGACATCCAACCCGGAAAGGATGCTCCATTGCAACTAGGGGGCCAGATTTGAGGGCGCGTCGAGTGTCCGCGGAGATGAACAAGGCCACCAGAAATGACATTATGACGCAGGTAATGGCCGTGTCCAAAGCGACGCCAATCAACGGCACATCCGCCATATCCATATTGCCGAGCCAGGCAAAAAAAGGGTTGAGCACAAGATTGAAGATTCCGGCGATCACGCCGGTTTTGCGGATGAAACTTATCACCTGCCGCTCCATGGTCATCCTCCTTCACGATGCGGGTTTAGGAAACACCTTGCCGTATACGAGAAGGGCGGCGATGTTTTGGAGGAGGATGGCAGCGAGGAATAGCGCGACGCGTGGGTGAAGTTCTTTCGCGGGACGGAAATTCGGTTTTTCGGCCCGTCAACTGTAAACGCCCTACGTCTGATGGTCAATGCCCGATGCGCTCAAGGGTGAGAATCGAAAAGTTTCGAGAAATGGGGGATGGGGGCACGGGGGAAGGGGCTGTTTCCAAATAGCGGATTTTGGACCAAGGACGAGGAAAGCGGGCTTATTTGCGAAGGAAGTGTACTCTTCGGTCCCCGACCTGAGCAAACAGCCCGCTGGACTATGTCAATTGGACAAAAGACGCATTTGGAGACAGCCCCTAGGGCTTTATCTTGTGGCACGCCACAAAGTGCCCCGGCTTTACTTCAATCAGAGGCGGTTCTTCCTTGCTGCATCTGCCTTCCGCGCAATTACAGCGGGCGGCGAAGCGGCACACCGGCTCTGGGTTAATGGGCGAGGTTATTTCGCCTTTGAGCATTACCCGATCGGAACGGTCGTGGATGCGCGGCACCGGAATAGCCGAAAGCAAGGCTTGGGTATAGGGGTGCAATGGGTGCTCAAAAAGTTCTTCCGAGGGAGCTTTTTCCACCAGACGCCCGAGGTACATCACCGCGATATCGTCGGAAAAGTGATTTACCACGGAAAGATCGTGCGTGATAAAGATATAGGTTATGCCCGTATCGCGCTGAATCTTTTTCATGAGGTTGAGAATCTGGGCTTGAATGGACACGTCCAGGGCCGAAACCGGCTCGTCGCACACAATGAACTTGGGGTTCATGGCCAAAGCGCGCGCAATGCCTATGCGCTGCCTGCGGCCGCCGTCGAGCTCATGCGGATAGGTGTTCACCAGGCGGTGGGCCAGGCCCACAGTGTCCATAAGGTCCAGCACACGCATGAAGCGTTTATCGCTGTCTGGTATAAGCCCGGCCAGAGCTATAGGCTCTTCGATAGTTTCCGCAATAGTTTTACGGGGATTCAACGAAGAAAACGGGTCCTGGAAGATAAGCTGCATCTCCCGACGCTTGAAGCGCATCTGCTCTTCATTAAGATTGCGAATGTCTTCGCCGTTGAAGAGGATTTGCCCGGCAGTCGGCTCGATAAGCCGTAAAATGGTGCGGCCCATAGTGGTCTTGCCGCAGCCCGATTCGCCCACCACACCGAGGGTTTTCCCCTCTTCAATGGTGAAGCTGACGTCGTCCACCGCATGCAGTGATCCGGCAGCAACATTGAAGTATTTTTTGAGGTTCTTTACCTCAAGAAGTGTCTTGCTCAAGAAATTTACCTCCCGAGGACTGATTACAGCATACTCTTGTCAGTTTCATTGTACAGATGGCATTGGACATAGTGTGCGTCATTGAGCCATTTAATTTCCGGCATGGTTTGCGAGCATTCCGGCCGGGCATAATCACAACGAGGGTGAAACGCGCATCCGGGAGGCAGATTTATGGGATCCGGTATCATACCCCGGATCGGTTTCAGTTCCGAACGCCTGTTGCCGACGTCGGGCAACGAGTCGAAGAGCCCCTTGGTGTAGGGATGGCGCAAATTGTCGAAGATCTCCTCAAGGGTGCCGTACTCCACAATACGCCCGGCATACATTATGCCGACGGTATCGCACACTTCGGCCACAATGCCCAGATCGTGGGTGATCATGAGCATGGACATGTTCGACTTTTCCTTGAGCTCGTTAATCAGCTTGAGCACTTGGGCCTGAATGGTCACGTCCAGGGCGGTGGTGGGCTCGTCGGCGATCAGAAGATCCGGGCTGCAAGCCAGGGCTATGGCGATAACCACGCGCTGCTTCATGCCGCCGGAGAACTGGTGCGGATACTCCACTACGCGGCCGCCGGGTATGCCGACCAATTCGAGCATTTGCGCGGCCTGGCGCATAGATTCCTTATCGTCCACGTTGCGGTGAATTTTAATACCTTCGGCAATCTGCTCGCCCACGGTTTTGATGGGGTTGAGAGAAGTCATCGGATCCTGAAAGACCATGGCTACTCTGTCGCCGCGCATGTCACGCAAGGCCTTGATGTCCATTTTCAAAACATCGTCACCTTCGAGAAAAATCTGTCCGCCTACAATGCGCCCCTGGGGCTCGGGCACCAGATTGAGAATGGACAGCGCGGTGGTGGTCTTTCCGGCCCCGGTTTCACCCACAAGACCAAAAGTTTTGCCCGCGGGAATGGTTATATTCAGATTGCTGACCGCGCGCACAATTTCGTTATCACTAACATATTGTACTGTAAGATCTTTTATTTCCAGCGTGTTTTTTGTTGATGTATTGGTCATGGCCCCTCCGTTACTGCTTCAGCCTGGGATCAAGAGTGTCCCGCAGCCCGTCGCCCAGAAGGTTCAAGGCGAGAATGGTAAAGAAAATAGCCATACCCGGGGCTATAACTATATATGGGCAGTCACGCATAAAGGTGCGGCCCGAAGCCAACATATTGCCCCATTCAGGCGTTGGAGCTTGAATGCCAAGGCCAAGGAAGCTCAGGGCCGAAATGGTCAGAATGGCGCTGGCCACATACAGGGTAACCTGCACTATTATTGGACCCATGCAGTTGATCAGCACGTGATGGGTAATTATGCGCGTATCGCGCGCGCCTATGGAACGCGCAGCTTCAACATATTCATTGTCGCGTACGCTCATAACAGCGGCTCGCACCACACGTGAAAACTTTGGAGCGAAAGAAAGGCCTATGGCTATAACCAGGTTGACCTTTGTATTGCCGAAGGCGGCAATAATGGCCAGAGCCAACAGCACGTCGGGCAGACACAGGAAAATGTCCATGGTTCGCATGATGAAGCTGTCGAGCTTGCCGCCGTAAAAACCGGCGGCCGCGCCCAGAGCGCCGCCCACCAGCAGCGACACGCCGATGGAGGAAATCCCGATCAGCAGAGATATGCGCGCTCCATGCACTATGCGCGCAAAAATGTCGCGGCCCAGTTCATCGGTGCCGAACCAATGAGCCATGCTGGGGCTCTGCAGGCGTTCGGCTATATTAATCTTTATGACCACCTTGTTGTAGTCGGCGATCAGCGGGGCGAAAATAGACACCAGAACGATAATGGCGAATATAATCATGCCCAGCACGGCGGTATCGTTTTTCAAAAAGCGCAGCCAAAGTTCATAGGCATTGCTCTTCTTTTTGAAATGCTTATAGAATTCTTTCTTTGTGGTAAAGGCCCGCGCCTGAGGGGCGGCATCCATGTCATCAACATTAAGGGTGGAGGATGTCTTTTCCATCATGCTGCTTTCCTCACCTTGGCGCCATACTGTGCGCGTATTCTGGGATCAATATATGCGTAAATGAGATCAACTATCAGGTTGGAGATGGCCACGCACAAAGCCATTACCACCAGGGTTCCCAAAACGCAGGGGGTGTCGCGCTGATTGATGGCTTCCACCAGCAGACGGCCCGTGCCCGGTATGGAAAACACGGTTTCGGTAAGCACCACGCCGCCCAGCAGCGAACCCACGTTAAGGCCGATAACGGTAATGGTGGGCATAAGCGCGTTGCCGAGAGCATGATCGTAAATAACATTGTACTCGCTCACACCCTTGGCCCGCGCCGTACGGATGTAATCCTGGCGTATGGCTTCGAGCATGGACGAACGCGTCGTTCTCATTATGTTTGCCATGTAGTTGAAGCCAACCGTGATGGCGGGTAGAATAAGGCTCAAAAAGCCGTGGTCCATCCCACTCGACGGCAGCCAGCCGAGATTGACGGAAAACAGCAGTATGAGCAGCAGTCCCAGCCAGAAAATGGGCATGGACACGCCCATGAGGCTGAACACCATGGAGCACTTGGCAAAAAACGAATTGGGTCTGGTGGCGGAGGCTATGCCAATGGGTATGCCCAGCGACACGCAAAGAACCATAGCGCATATAACAATAAGAAACGTATTTACAAACCGCACTTTCAACTGATCAAGCACCGGGGCACGCGTAACATAGGATGTGCCGAAGTCGCCCTGCAGCAGACCAACAGCATAGTTGAAGTATTGGACGATAAGGGGCTTGTCCAGGCCGAGTTCAACCTGAAGCTTCGCGCCCAGTTCCTCGGTATATTCGCTGCCGAGGATGATCGTGGTGGCGTCTCCGGGGGTCATGTAAAGAATGCCGAAAACGATGAAGGTCAAAACCAGCACTACCGGAATGAGCGCCAGCAGCCGCTTTAAAATATATCGTATCATTCGATTGTGTTCCTCCGATTGTTCCCCGAATACCGAAACGTCCCGGGGAAAGTCATTTACGCATTCGCAAGCCGGTAGAAACAGCCCGCGATTCAGGCAGGAGGAAGGTAATGGCTCAATTTTAGGCAAACTGAGCCATTACCCTCCGCAGCCTAGTAGTGGAGCTTATAATAGTTGAAGGGCTTTTCCACGGTCATTTCCACACCCTTGAGCCTGTCATTGCTGAGGGCGTAAACCTTGGTCACATACAAATCAACTTCCGGAGATTCTTCGGCCAGGAATTCCTGCACCTTCTTGTACACGGCCACGCGCTTGTCCTGATCAAAGGTGCGGCCTTCCATGATCATTTCGTCCAGCTTGGGGTTTTGATACCACACGCGGTTAACGCCGCCGATGCCGTCCTTGCTGAAGCGGCGGGACAGGAACATGTCGGGATCCCAATAGCAGCCCCAACTGGTGATGAACATGGGGGCCTTGTGGGAGGCTATGTACGAGGGGAACACGGCGTTTTCAATGCGCACGATTTCCACATTGATGTTGATCATGGCCAAAAGAGCCTGCGCAACAGTAGCCATGCGTTCGGCTTCGTCACGGAACACTACGAGTTGGGTGTTGAAGCCGGGGCAGTTGGCCTGCTTCATCAAGGCCTGGGCCTTTTCAATATTGAAGGAATACTTGTTAAGGGGATTCTGAATAGCGCCGAGCACGGTGGGCGCATGGGCGAAGGTGGCGCTGTTAAAAAGTACAACGCCTCTGCCGTCGTGGCCGACCTTCATGCAGGCGTCGCGGTCAATGGCAAAGGCCACAGCCTGGCGCACCAGCTTGTTTTTGAACCACTGATGGGTATTGTCCATGCCAAGGTGCCACACCAGAGCGGAGGGCTGATCCCACAGCTTCAGCTTGGGGTTCTTGATTACGCGTTCGTAGTCGGTGGGAACGAATTCGGCATTGAGGTCAGCCGCGCCGGTTTCAATGGCGATGGTTCTATTGGTGCCTTCGGGAATGACCTTGATGACAAGGGTCTTGTTCTGGGCCAGTTCATCCTTGTTGAAGTAACCGTCAAAACGCTCAAACTTCACGGAGTCGCCAATCACGCGGCTGACAAACTTGTAGCGGCCGCTGCCCACGGGATTGGACCAGTTCTTGCTTTTTTCGGCTTTTTCGGCATAGGCCTTGGGCACAATGCTGGTGGCCGCGTGGGTAAGAGCCGAGGGCAGAGCGGGATAGGGACCTTCGGTGGTGATGGAAATGGTGTTGTCATTAACCTTGGTGATGGCCTTCACCGGCTTGAACAGCGCGCCGAGGGCGGTGCCGGCCTTGGCCCGGTTGAGCGAATAGACAACGTCATCCACGGTAAGGGTGGTGCCGTCATGGTATTTGACATTATCCCATATGGTCAAATGCCATTCGGAATCATTCACCATTTTGTAATCTTTGCACAATTCTTTCACGTCACCGGCCAGTCGGTCAGTGGGGAATGTGAACAGACGGCTGTAGATATTGTACAGCACATACTGATTGTTCAAGTCCGAGGTGGCAATGGGATCAAAGCTGATCATGTCAAGAGCCTGAACAACAGTAATGTTGTCGTTGCCCTTGCTTTCGGCGGCCACGGCCGCACCGGCCGACACAGTCACGGCCAGAGCCGCGGTAAGCAAGAGTTTGAAAGCTTTTTTTAACATATTTAATCCTTTAGTATTTACTGGAAATATATATGGATAAACTTTTAACCGGATAACTGGCCTCCGGTTTCCTCAGCCGAATATGCTGTATGCTTCACCTCCTTTATGCTGAAAACCGCACATTGTAACAAATTAAAATTCCAAGATCATCAACACCGTAACCAAAATGTTACATGACAATCCCAGTGCAAAATCGGGCCTTGTAGGCAAAAGATATAGATATTATGCGGATATCAGGCGTGTTCTGTCCGTGTCGCCACGAAAATGAAGAAAGGAACGGACAGCGCCTAAATAGCGGCGCTTTCCGGAAAAAGACTGCTGAAGGGGCACCCATTCCCCTCCTCCAACCTTGAGGAAGCTATAAATCGGAAGGAATACGGTGATGCGTCCACCGCGCCGCGAGGCAAGGTCCGGGGCTACCCACCATAAATATTCCATTCCGACCACACCGTCAGAAAGCTGCCTGGGCAAGCCGCCGCTGGAAAAAAGAAAACATAGTCGCTCAGCATCGTGCAGCATTTCACGCACTTCAGGCGCGGGCTCTTGCAAAGCTTGCGATGCGAGCGCGCGACCTCCCGAGGCGGCGGAATAATACTCCCCGGAAGACGCGGGGCGTTCCGGTGATGCCTGCTCCGCATTGGAAAACGCGGGCACAATGACAAATGCGACCGCAAGGCATAAGATCATGAAAACACGAATAAGCGACCCAAAGCCGCCCAGAGGAAAATACCTCTTGTTCCGCATCCATAATCTCCTTTGAATTCAGACAAATTTTTCCGCCATCACTGTCGAACCAATAAAGGCGATACTAATCTTAAATGCTATAAAGTATCGAAAACCATTACTTATTGTATGCAATCCTATTGCATGGTTCCATAAAAGTCAACATGCCCAAATTCTGAATATGGCTCTTTTGAAGCAATCTTGTTCAATAAAGCACAAACTATGCGGGCAAAACCATGACCATAAAATAAAATTTTTAATTTTATAAATTTTTTGTGCAACATGATCCGCCTGGCGTCATTCGATTCTCTTGCACCTCATGTTCTTACATGTTATCAAAAATCGTTTTTCATTACTTTGCCGGGCCAATAGCCCGGTAAGAACACCGGAGACTCCATGCCACTTTTATCCATAAGTTCTTTGCCATCACTGCCTATTTTAGTGCTGGCCCTGCTTTTGTCTTCTTTTTCCATGCCCGCCTTTGCCGCCGCAACCGGCGGAAACTCGGCGGAAATAACGAAAAAGACCGGCAGGTTGAATGTGAACATCACCTATCCGGTTCTTAATGTGGAACTTGTGGACAAAGACATTGCAAAATGGGCCGAGGGGCTGGTCAGTTCCGTGGAAGACATGCTGGAAAAGGATCAGGCTGAAGGCATGACCGGTTCAGGCAACCCTTACGAGCTCAGAAACGATTATGAGCTGAGTTACCCTTCAGCCGAAGCTGTGAGCATTATTTTTACTGTGGCTACCTACACCGGAGGCGCTCACGACAACATAGACATTATTGTGCTGTCTTACGAGCTGAACTCCGGCGAGCTGCTGAGCCTGGAAGATATTTTCAAAGATCAGGAAAGTGCGCTGAACATCATGTCGTCCTACACCTACAAGGCTCTGGCTGCCAGATTTGGTGAAGATCGCATAGAAGATATGCTCAGAACCGGCACGACCCCGGATACCGACAATTTTTCCAGTATATCCCTAAACAAAAACGGCATATGCGTGCACTTTCAACCTTATCAGGCAGCCCCTTGGTCATACGGCGCTCAAAAGGTGGAAATACCGCTTGACGAATTCCAGGAAGCCGAACCCAGATTGAGTTTGTGGGGTAAAAAATAACGCCATGGCCCTGAAAGAAATCCTACCCTCTTCCGTCAGCAACCCCACCCCCATAGAAACGGCCATAGTCGATCTTTTCAAGTCCGGCCCAGGTCCCTCCAGCTCTCATACCATAGGCCCCATGCGCGCGGCCCATGATTTTTCCACACGCATAAAAGCCCTTCCCCAGGAAAAAATCAGCCAGGCCTCGTCTTTGGAAGTGAGGCTTTACGGCTCGCTCAGCGCCACAGGAAAGGGGCACGGCACGTCCCCGGCCATTCTGGCCGGGCTGATCGGTTATAATCCTGCCGAGTGCCCTCCTGGCCTTCCGGCAAAGCTCGAAGCCAACCCCGAGCAGAAACATTACCTCACTTTAGGACCGATTACCCTGCCCTTTGGCCTGGAAGATATTGTCAATGCCGAGGTGGCGCACAATTTTCCTTACAGCAACACCATGCTTATGAACCTGAAAGACAAGGACGGGCGCATCATTGAGAGCATGGAGTATTATTCCGTTGGCGGCGGATTTATCCAATGGAAGGGCTGGGCGCCTCCGGAACGGGGCAAACCTCGCCATCCTTACGGCAATATGCGCCAATTGCGGGAACTGCTTAAAGAAACCGGGCTAAATCTCCATGAATTGATCATGGAAAATGAAATGGCCATAACCGGATCCTCGCGTCCAGCCATCTACGACTATTTACGTAATATTATGGAAATAATGCTCGGCAGCGTGGAACGCGGGCTTAAAGCTTCGGGCCTTTTGCCCGGAACATTGGGTGTGCATCGAAAAGCCGGAATCATTTTTGAGGCTGCGGAAAAAATACCGCTGCCTCACAGCGCTGATCGTTTTCTCACCAAACTCAACGCCTACGCCTTTGCCGCTTCGGAAGAAAACGCCGGTGGCGGGGTGATTGTAACCGCGCCCACATGTGGCTCGGCCGGGGTGATCCCCGCCCTGCTCTACTCCATGAAGCACGATCTGGACATAGGCGAACGCGCGCTGCGCGAAGGCATGCTGGCCTCGGCCGCAGTGGGCTTTCTGGCCAAGCACAATGCGGCCATAGCCGGAGCCGAAGTGGGCTGCCAAGGGGAAGTGGGCGTGGCTTCGGCCATGGGCGCGGCGCTGGTAGCCCATGCCAGAGGCTACTCCGCCGAAGTGCTCGAAAATGCCTCGGAGATAGCTCTGGAACATCACCTTGGCCTAACCTGCGACCCGGTGGGCGGATATGTGCAGATACCCTGCATTGAGCGCAATGCCGTGGGCGCGATGAAGGCTTACAATGCCTGCCTGCTGGCCTCTTGCGAAAAAAGCGGACAGCACATGGTGTCGCTGGACGCGGTAATTAGAGCCATGGCCGAAACCGGACGGGAAATGAATTCAAAATTCAAAGAAACCAGCGCAGGAGGTCTTGCCGTGTGTTTGGTGGACTGCTAACCAACTTTCATCTAGAAGATGAGACGGCGGGCAGGTTTGCCGCCAGGCGAGGAAGGCGGAGTTTTCCGCGAGGCGTGTGTACTCTTCCGGTACTCAACCCGAGCGGAAAATGAGCCTGACGAAGCATCACGACAAATTACCGCCCGCCGTAGCCCACCGCAAATTTTCTCTTGCTTTTTTTTAGAGAGAGGGTTAAGCATACCGATTGCGGACTTAAACGGTGATTGATAAATAACGCTCATAACCGTTATAAACTTACTGGCTGGCCCTTGCAAGCATAATATAAAAAAAATTTTGAGCAACGCCCATGATCCTGTAAAAAAATAAGACAGGTAGTGGGCTTTTGTTGCCGCATTTTCATTTTAGTATCAAAAGCTATTATAAAAATTAGACTTTTCGTTAAGTTCAACACATTACCCATAGAGGTATATGATGGTCCAAATCAGTAAACAATTTGGCAAAATCAAAGTTTCTCAGCCGATCCCCCACCTTCTGAACCTGCAGATAGACTCCTATCGCAAGTTCCTGCAAGAGGGCGCGATCGAGCGCAAGCTCGATGAAGGGCTTGAGGGCGTTTTCCGCACGGTTTTTCCCATTGAGGATTTCAACCGCACGGCCAGCCTGGAATTCGTGAGCTATAATATCGGTGAACCCAAGTATGATCAAGCTGAATGCATATCCAAGGGGCTTACATATGAAGCGCCCATTCGCATCAAAGTTCGCCTTGTGGTTTACGACGTTGACGAAGCCTCGGGCAACCGGACCATCAGAGACATTAAGGAACAGGACATTTACTTCGGCACCCTGCCGCTGATGACCGAAAAGGGCACCTTTATCATCAACGGCACCGAGCGGGTTATTGTCAACCAGTTGCAGCGTTCCCCCGGCATCATCTTCGAGCATGACGGCGGCAAAACGCATACCAGCCGCAAGGTGCTCTATTCCTGCCGCATCATCCCCATGCGCGGTTCCTGGCTCGATTTTGACTTTGATCACAAGGACATCCTTTATGTGCGCATAGACCGTCGCCGTAAAATGCCGGCCACCATTCTTTTCAAGGCCATGGGCATGAACAAGACGGATATCCTCAACTATTTCTATAGCCGCGAATATTATATTCTTGGTGAAAAGGGCGCGCTGGGCTGGGAAGTTGACCGCGACATGTACCGCAAGGACAATTCCTATGCCGACGTGGTTGATGAGTCCGGCAATGTGCTGGCCAGAGCCGGCAAGCCCATCACCAAACGGGCCTGGAAACTGATTTGCGACGCGGGCATCAAATCCATTGAAGTAGCCCCCGACGCTCTTAACGGAATGTTCCTGGCCGACGACATTATCCACCCTGAAACCGGTGAAGTGCTGGCCGAGGCCGCGGACGAAATCAATGACGACCTCACCGATATGCTGCGCAAGTCCGGCATAACCCGTCTGCCCGTGCTGCACACCAGGGGGGTGGACACTTCATCCTCCCTGCGCGACACCCTGGCTCAAGATCGTATTGAGAATATGGAAAAGGCCCAGGAAGAAATTTACCGCCGCCTGCGGCCCTCTTCGCCGCCCACCCCGGAAATAGCGGCCAGCTTCTTTGACAACCTTTTCCGTAACTCCGACTATTACGATCTTTCGCCGGTGGGCCGCTACAAACTCAATCAGCGCCTGGGCCTGCCCTGCAAGGATGATGATCCGCGCACCCTCACCGATCAAGACATTTTGTGTGCCATAAAAGAACTGATTAAGCTCAAGGACATCCACGGTCCTGCCGACGACATCGACCATTTGGGCAACCGCCGGGTGCGCCTTGTGGGCGAACTGGTGGAAAATCAGTATCGCATCGGGCTGGTGCGCATGGAGCGGGCCATTAAAGAGCGTATGAGCCTGCAGGAAGTTTCCACCTACATGCCTCATGACCTGATCAACCCCAAGCCCGTGGCCGCCGTGCTAAAAGAATTTTTCGGCACCTCGCAGCTTTCGCAGTTCATGGACCAGACCAACTCACTTTCCGAGGTCACCCACAAGCGCCGTCTTTCGGCTCTTGGTCCCGGCGGCCTCACCCGCGAACGGGCAGGCTTTGAGGTGCGCGACGTGCATACCTCGCACTACGGCCGCATCTGCCCCATTGAAACGCCTGAAGGTCCGAACATCGGTCTGATCGTTTCGCTTACCACCTTTGCCAAGGTCAACGACTACGGCTTTATTGAGACGCCTTACCGTGTGGTGAAGGACGGCACGCTCACCGATGAAGTTGTGCATTTCGACGCCTCGCGCGAAATGGACGAAGTCATTGCTCAGGCCAATGCCCCTGTGGACGAAAACCGCAAGCTGGCCGAAGAATATGTTACTGTGCGCGCCAGAGGCGGCGAAGTGGAAATGGGCCTGCGCGAAGAAGTGACCCTCATGGACATTTCGCCCAGCCAGATGGTTTCCATTTCCGCCGCGCTCATCCCCTTCCTGGAGCATGACGACGCCAACCGCGCGCTCATGGGTTCGAACATGCAGCGCCAGGCAGTGCCGCTTTTGCGTTCGGAAAGGCCACTTGTGGGCACGGGCATGGAAATCGACGTGGCCCGCGACTCCGGAGCCTGCATTGTGGCCGAAGCCGACGGCATGGTCAAATATGTGGACGCCAACAGGCTTATCGTTGCCTATGACAGCGACATACACCCCGAACGCGGCGGTGTGCGCGCCTATGACCTTTTGAAATTCCACAAGTCCAACCAGAACTCCTGCTTCGGGCAGCGCCCCACCTGCATGCCCGGCCAAAGATTCAAAAAGGGCGCGGTGCTGGCCGACGGCCCCGGCATTTTTGAAGGCGAACTCACTCTGGGCAAAAACCTCACAGTAGCCTTCATGCCCTGGTGCGGATACAACTTTGAAGACTCCATTCTCATTTCCGAGCGTATGGTGGTGGAAGACGTTTACACCTCCATACACATCGAAGAATTCGAGGTGGTGGCCCGCGACACCAAGCTGGGGCCGGAAGAAATCACCCGCGACATTCCCAACGTCAGCGAAGACATGCTGCGCAATCTCGACGAAAGCGGCATAATACGCATTGGCGCGGCCGTTAAGCCCGACGACATTCTGGTAGGCAAAATCACCCCCAAGGGCGAAACCCAGCTCACCCCGGACGAAAAACTTCTGCGGGCCATATTCGGTGAAAAAGCCCGCGACGTTAAAAACACCTCGCTCAAGGTGCCGCCGGGAATCGAAGGCACCATTATTGACGTGAAGGTTTTCAACCGCCGTTCGGGCGAAAAAGAAGAGCGTACCAGGTCCATCGAGGCTTATGAAACCGCCCGGCTCGACCAGAAAGAAATGGATCATGTGGGCGCCCTTGGCGAGCGCACCAGGGAAAAGATTATGCTGATTGTGGGAGGCAAGCAGATTGCCACCACCTTGGCCGGAAAGAAAAAGGGCGAGGTGCTGGCCGAATCCGGTTCTTGCCTTACTCCGGAAATCATGGCTCAGGTACCGGTCAAAAAACTGGCCGGGCTGTTCAAGAGCAAGGAAGCCAACGAGGAAGTGGCCGAACTTATCGCCGCCTATGACCGTCAAGTGGACTTCCTCAAGGGATTTTACGATTCCAAGCGCGAAAAGGTTACCGAGGGCGACGATCTGCCGCCTGGCGTGATCAAGATGGTCAAAGTGCATATCGCGGTTAAAAGAAAGCTTTCCGTGGGCGACAAAATGGCCGGCCGTCACGGTAACAAGGGCGTTGTTTCGTGTATTCTGCCCGAAGAAGACATGCCTTTCTTCAAAGACGGGCGGGCTGTGGACATAGTGCTCAACCCCCTCGGCGTGCCTTCGCGTATGAATATCGGCCAGATAATGGAAACGCACCTCGGATGGGGCGCCAAAGAACTGGGCAGGCAGATAGCCGACCTGTACGAAAGCGGCGCGGCCCTGAAAGTGGTGCGTGACGAAGTTAAAGACGTTTTCGGCTCCGAGGAAACTTCGGCGCTCATTGACGAAATGGACGACGAAAGCTTCATCGCCGCCGTGAAGAAAATGAAAAACGGCATAGTAACCAAAACTCCGGTATTTGATGGAGCCACCGAAGAAGATATCTGGAAGTGGCTTGAACGCGCCGGCGTCGACAACGACGGAAAAACAGTGCTCTACGACGGACGCACTGGCGAAGCGTTCAAAAACAGGGTTACCACCGGGGTTATGTACATGCTCAAGCTGCATCACCTGGTTGATGAAAAAATCCATGCCCGTTCCACCGGCCCTTACTCCCTGGTTACCCAGCAGCCGCTGGGCGGCAAGGCCCAGTTCGGTGGCCAGCGCCTCGGGGAAATGGAAGTCTGGGCGCTCGAAGCCTATGGCGCGGCTTATCTCCTGCAGGAATTCCTCACCGTCAAGTCCGACGACGTGACCGGGCGCGTGAAGATGTACGAGAGCATCGTCAAGGGTGAAAACTTCCTTGAAGCCGGACTGCCCGAATCCTTCAACGTTCTGGTCAAGGAACTCATGTCCCTGGGCCTGGATGTTACCCTGCACCAGGAAGAAGGCAAAAAGCGCACCAAACGCGCTGGTTTCATCAATCAGCAATAAAAATATAAGCAGGTGAATATGAGCCTCGATGATCTTTTTACAGCGCGCGGCAGTTCGGCCGGTACGACCAATATCCGCAATCTGAAAGAAATACAAATATCCATCGCTTCGCCCGAGAGCGTGCGCGAATGGTCTTATGGCGAGGTAAAAAAGCCCGAAACCATTAACTACCGCACGTTCAAACCCGAGCGCGACGGCCTTTTCTGCGCCAAAATCTTCGGCCCGGTAAAAGACTATGAGTGCAACTGCGGCAAATACAAACGCATGAAGCATCGCGGTATCGTGTGCGAAAAATGCGGCGTTGAAGTAATCGCTTCCAAAGTGCGCCGTGAGCGCATGGGGCATATTGAGCTGGCCGCGCCCGTGTCCCATTTATGGTTTCTGAAAACCTTACCTTCCAAAATCGGCACCATTCTCGACATGACTATGGCCGATCTGGAAAAAGTGCTTTATTTCGACTCTTATATAGTTCTTGATCCGGGTCCGACCACCCTGACAAAAATGCAGGTCATTTCCGAGGAACAATACCTCCAGGTGCTCGACCACTACGGTGAAGACGTGATCCAGGTGGGCATGGGCGCCGAGGCCGTGCGCAGCCTGTTGGAAGAGCTGAATCTGGACAAGCTGCGCGTGGAGCTGCGCGAAGAATCGCAATCCACCAAAAGCCAGACCAAGAAGAAAAAGCTCACCAAACGCCTCAAGGTTGTGGAATCCTTCCTTGAGTCGCAGAACAAGCCCGAATGGATGATCATGGAAGTTATTCCGGTTATTCCGCCGGAATTGCGCCCTCTGGTTCCTCTTGACGGCGGACGTTTCGCAACTTCAGACCTCAACGACCTGTACCGTCGGGTGATCAACCGCAACAACCGTCTGAAAAGACTTATGGAGCTCGGCGCGCCGGAAATCATTATCCGCAACGAAAAGCGTATGCTTCAGGAAGCCGTGGACGCCCTGTTCGACAACGGCAGGCGCGGCCGGGCCATTACCGGCACCAACGGCCGCCCGCTGAAGTCACTTTCAGATATGATTAAAGGCAAGCAAGGGCGCTTCCGCCAGAACCTGCTGGGCAAACGCGTGGACTATTCCGGGCGTTCGGTTATTGTGGTCGGCCCCAAGCTCAAGCTGCATCAATGCGGCCTGCCCAACAAAATGGCGCTCGAGTTGTTCAAGCCCTTTATTTACTCCGAGCTTGAAAAAAGAGGCCATGCCTCCACGATTAAAAGCGCCAAAAAGATGGTGGAGCGTGAAGAACTGGTGGTGTGGGATATCCTTTCCGAAGTGGTGCGCGAATACCCCATTCTGCTCAACCGCGCCCCCACCCTGCACCGTCTGGGCATTCAAGCCTTTGAACCTCTGTTGGTGGAAGGCAAAGCCATCCAACTGCATCCCCTGGTCTGCTCGGCCTACAACGCCGACTTTGACGGCGACCAGATGGCCGTGCATATTCCTCTGTCTGTGGAAGCGCAGATCGAATGCCGCGTGCTGATGATGAGCACCAACAACATTCTTTCGCCCGCCAACGGCACCCCGGTTATTGTGCCTTCACAGGACATCGTGCTGGGCCTTTACTATATGACCGTGGAGCGTTCCTTTGAACAGGGCGAAGGCATGACCTTCTGCGCCCCGTGGGAAGTTGTAGCCGCCTACGACGCCGGGCAACTCGGCCTGCATGCGCGCATCAAAGTGCGCATGGATGACGGCAACCTTGTGGAAACTACCACCGGGCGCATTCTGGTGCGCGAGGTGCTGCCCTCGGGTGTGCCTTTCGAGCATGTGAACACCGTGCTCACCAAGAAGAACATCGCCAAGCTGGTGGGTTCGTCCTACCGCGACGCCGGTATCAAGGCTACAGTAATTCTCTGTGACCGCCTGAAAGACATCGGTTACGAATACGCCACCCGTGCGGGCGTGACTATCGGGGTGAAAGACCTGCGCATTCCCGTTGCCAAAAAGAAGATTCTGGAAACTTCGCAGGCCGAGGTTGACGACATTGAACGCCAGTACCGTGACGGGATCATCACCCGCACGGAAAAATACAATAAGGTCGTTGACGTGTGGACCAAAGCCACCCAGGACGTTTCCTCGGAAATGACCAAAGAAATATCTTATGATACAGTCACCGACGCCAAAACCGGCAGACAGGAAAAGAACCAGAGCTTCAACCCCATCTTTATGATGTCCAACTCCGGGGCCCGAGGCAACCAGGACCAGATGCGCCAGCTCGCGGGCATGCGCGGTCTTATGGCTAAGCCTTCGGGTGAAATCATTGAAACGCCCATCACCTCCAGCTTCCGCGAAGGGCTGTCGGTGTTGCAGTACTTCAACTCCACCCACGGCGCACGCAAAGGCCTTGCCGACACCGCGCTCAAAACGGCCAACTCCGGTTACCTCACCCGCCGTCTGGTGGACGTGGTGCAGGACGTGATCGTAACTGAGCATGATTGCGGCACGGTTGACGGCATTGAGCTGTCGCATCTGAAAGAAGCGGGCGACATCAAGACCACCCTGGCGGAGCGTGTCCTGGGCCGCGTTCTACTGCACCCGGTGTATGATCCTGATAATCCATCGGAAATACTACTGCCCGAAAACACGCTCATTGACGAAGAAGTGGCTCTTATTCTCCACGAAAAGCATGTATCGTCCATCAGCATCCGTTCGGCTCTCACCTGCCAGGCCGATCGCGGCATCTGCGCCCACTGCTACGGGCGCGACCTTGCCAGGGGCCATATGGTGAACATCGGCGAAACCGTGGGAATTATCGCGGCGCAGTCTATCGGCGAACCGGGTACCCAGCTCACCATGCGCACCTTCCACATCGGCGGCACGGCTTCCAAAGAAATTGAAAAATCCAGTTTCGAGGCCATGCATCCCGGCCGAGTCATCTACAATCGGGTCAAGGCCGTTACCAACCGCGACGGCATATCGCTGGTGCTCGGTAAGAGCGGCCAGCTCACCATTGTGGACGCTCAGGGCCGCGAAAGGGAAAAATATACCCTGCCCAACGGCGCCCGCCTTAATGTGAGCGACGGGCAGGAAATCACCAAGGGCACCATTCTCGCCGAATGGGATCCCTTTAACGAACCCTTCGTCTCCGAAGTGGACGGTGTAATCAAGTTCACCGACATTGTGGAAGGCAAAACAGTGCAGGAAAAGGTGGACGAAGCCACTCGCCAGGCCACCCAGACTATCATGGAATACCGTACTACCAACTTCCGTCCCTCCGTTTCGGTATGCGACGAGGGCGGAAACGTAAAAATGCGCGGCTCGTCGGGCATGGCGGCGGTATACAGCCTGCCTGTGGGGGCCATCATCATGGTGCGCAATGACCAGGCCATCGAGGCCGGCGACGTTATCGCCCGTAAGCCTCGTGAAACTTCCAAGACAAAAGACATCGTGGGTGGTCTGCCGCGTGTGGCCGAACTCTTTGAAGTACGCAAACCCAAGGATATGGCCGTGGTTTCGGAAATATCGGGCACGGTCAGCTCGGGTGGCGAATCAAAGGGCAAACGCAAGCTGGTGGTTACTCCCGAAATTGGCGAAGCCAAGGAATACCTGGTGCCCAAGGGTAAGCACATCACCGCCTCTGACGGTGACTTTGTGGAGGCGGGTGATACCCTGACCGAAGGCTACCCGGAACTGCACGACATTTTGCGCACCAGGGGCGAAAAATACCTGGCTCGCTACCTTGTCGACGAAATACAGGAAGTTTACCGCTTCCAGGGCGTGGGCATAGATGACAAGCACATTGAAGTGATCGTGCGCCAGATGCTTAAAAAGATTACCATACTTGATCCGGGGGGTACCAGCTTCCTGGTGGGTGAACAAGTGGACAAAAACGAGTTCCGCGTGGAAAACCAGAAAGCCATGGCCGAAGGATTTACCCCGGCTACGGCCGAACCGCTGGTGCTGGGCATAACTCAGGCCTCGCTGACCACGTCCTCGTTCATTTCGGCGGCTTCTTTCCAGGAAACCACCAAAGTGCTCACCGAAGCCTCGCTCAAGGGCAAACGCGACCCCTTGCGCGGTTTGAAGGAAAACGTCATTGTGGGTCGGTTGATCCCGGCTGGCACCGGCTACCGCGAATACGTGAACGGCGACATTGTGGTTCCGGACCAAAAAGAACGCCCGGATCAATTCCTGGAAGATCTGGTGGAGAATCCGTATTTGGTGGATTTGGATTAAAACAGCCTGCTCACAGATACAGGCAATAGATAAAGCGGCGGGCCGGAAAAATCTGGCCCGCCGCTTTTTTACTCTTTCGAGGATGATTGGCCTCCGCCGCCTTTCACCGGCGGCTCGGCATCGCATGTTATTACGGCGGCTTCGCCGCCTACGTTACGAACGCTACGCGTTCTGACGGCCCTACCAACGCACGGGCCGTCAGAGCATTTCGCTCATTTCATTCGCAAAACGCTCTATGCGGCGCAGTGCGGCGGACTACTGACACGTTTGGTTCTTGCCGCAGCCGCTTATAGCTCCAGTATCCACCGGAAAGGAAAAGTCCGTACTTTTAGGCGTTTGCGGCTTGGGCAAGGTCGACTTAGACGGCGCTGACTTGGCTGAGTCCTTGTACGGAGCCAGAATGCCGTTCGGCAGGCCATGGAATTCAAAAAACGGCACCACCTGCGCTCCGGCGGCCAACACATGGGCCTTGTTGCACAGCAGCCTGAAGCGCAGGCCCAGCATATCCAGCCATCCGAGCGGGCTTTTGGCCGGCGGGGTTTGCACTGACTTTATGGCTTCAGCCATATTTGATCCACCTTCGAGAGCCTTGATCATGGCCGCTACTGCCGCCGGATCGGATTCTTCTTCGGCCACGGGATAAAAGGCCACATTAATTCTGCCGGAAAGGGCAATCACCCCTTCACGGCAAGATGGACAGGACGGAGAAAAATACATACGCACTGCCGCATCTTCCGGCCCGTGCATGGAAAATTGATCCACCCCGGCCCGCACCACAGCCCCGACATTTATTATGAAAAGCATCAACCAAATTATCAAAGGGATGGAACGCCCCACATACTGCGACTTGCCCACGGCCTGCACCCGGAAAGATGCATAGGTAAGGGCCAGCAATACTCCCGCGATCAGACAGGCCGCGCAGGGAGCGGTCAGCAGCAGCAGAAGCAGCAGTAAAATATCAAGAATCAGGCCTATGGAACTGAGCGCATGGCCCAGCAGCGGCCGCCCCAGCAAGGCCGTGAGCGCCAAAACGCCAAAAGCAAGCACTCCGACCCACCACAAGGAAATGCCCCATACATTGAAATCCTGATAGAGGGAACACCCGGAGGTGACGCACAGGCTGAGTCCGTTGCCCCAGGCGCTCCAGGCGCAAAAAAGCGCCCCCACCAGCGAAAGAATCAAGGGGCCGGGCAGAACTCTTCCGGAAACCGGATAGTGGCGGTACATTGAAGCCATATCTATTTAAACACTCCTCATTTTCGTAAAAACGCGCTTTTTGTTCCCTGGCAAGGAAAACAGCCGTTCCGGTCCAGGGATAGCATTCTTTCCCGTACCCTGGACCGAAACGGCTGTTTGACACAGTCCAGAGGTTAAAATTCGCGTTTTTATTACGGCATGAGCGGCGGCAGCATGAGCCCCGCCTCCATCGGCAACCCGAACATCAGGTTGGCATTGGCAACGGCCTGCCCCGACGCGCCTCGGCACAAATTATCTATAGCCGAAACTATTATCAGGCGTCTGGTGCGCGGGTCAACCACCACACCCAGATCACAAAACATGGAACCGCGCACATTGCGTGTTTCCGGAAGAAGTCCCTTGGGCATAACCCTTATGAATCCATTATTTTTCCAGGTTTGGGAGTAAATATCATGCACTTCATCCAGATTCATGTCCCGGCGCAGACGCCCGTAGATGGTGGCCAGAATACCGCGATTCATGGGTACAAGATGAGTGTTGAAAGACAAAGTTATCTCGTGTCCGGCAATAGCGGAAACTTCCTGTTCAATTTCCGGGGTGTGGCGATGTTTGCCAAGATTATAGGCCTTGAAAGAATCGTAAACCTCGCAGAAAAGGCTGCCCTGCACGGCCTTGCGTCCGGCTCCGGTTGTTCCCGACTTGGCGTCGATGACCAGATCTTCAGTAAAAATCAAATCATGTTTCAGGGCCGCGTAAAGTCCAAGAATGGACGCGGTGGGATAGCAGCCTGGGTTGGCGATCAGTGCGGCCCCGGATATTTTTTCAGCCGCAAGCTCCGGCAGACCGTATACGGCTTTGGGCAACAGAGCGGCCCTGGCATGGGCGGTTTTATACCACGCCTCATAAACGGCGGCATCGCGCAGGCGAAAATCGGCGGAAAGATCCACAACCCGCAGCCCGGCCTCAAGCAATCCGGCAGCCAGTTCCATAGCCGCGCCATGGGGCACGGCCAGAAAGACCAGATCGCACTCTTTGGCAGCCAGGTCAATGTCAGGCTGCCCGATGATCACCTCGGAACCCGGCAGACCGCGCATAAAAGGGTATAGATCCGCAACAGTTTTTCCCGCCTCATTGCGCGAGGAAGCCATGGTCAGGCGCATGCCTGGATGAGCGGCCAGAATTCTGGCCAACTCCATGCCGGTGTACCCGTTAACTCCGAATATTCCGACTTTTATGATGTTATTCATATTACCTCGCCTTGCCATAAAACTTGTTTATGCTCCAAGGCTTGTTGGCCTCCGCCGCCCTTATCGGCGGCTCGGCATATGATTTTTATACGGCGCTCGCTGACGCTTCCGCCTACGTTACGGCCGCTATGCGGCCGGGCTGCCCTAACAAAGCACGGGCAGCCGGCATCGATTTGTGCATCAAAGATTGGTGTTTGTTACGTTTCACTTCACAAACATCCAATCTTTGATGCGCAAATCGATGCCGCTAACCCCATTATGATTATCAATCTGAACACTGTAAGCAATCTTTATTTTATTTCCCACAGTCAGGTCTCTGGCGGCCTCGGTATTGCGCCATATTTTTCCGCCGAGTGTTATACCGCTGTCGAGCTCCTGTAAATCCAAGGTGACAAGGTTCCACTGCTGATGAATATTGCGCTTTTTGACAACCAGCGGCAACGAACTGAAAACAGGTTCGGAATTGCCTGGTCCAAAAGGTTGCATCAGTTTCAATTCATTTAGAAAATCTAAATTACCGGCCTCTTTGAAACCTAACTCCGCATCCAGGGCTATCTCAGGCCGCAGGCTTTCGTCACCCACAGCCGCGCGCACTACCTGGTTAAAACCACTCCGAAAGATTTCAAGCTTGTCCAGCGCCAAGCGCATGCCTGCCGCCTGCCTGTGCCCGCCAAAACCAAGCAGCAAATCGGACAGACTCGCCAGCCCCGCATACAAGTCAAATGCGGGAATGGAGCGCCCCGATCCTTTTATAACGCCCTGATCTTCGCAGAGTACTATGGTGGGACGGTTAAATTCATCCACTATACGCGAAGCTACTATGCCTATAATACCCGGATGCCAATCTTTGCCGTACAAAACCAGGCCCCTTGCGTCCGGCAAAAGAGTTTCCGCCGCTTCCCTGGCTTCGCGGCAGATCCGTTCTTCCTCACTTTTGCGCTCCGAGTTCATCACTTCCAGAGCGTCAGCCAAAGGGGCGGCTTCATCATGACTTCTGGCCCGCAGCAGATCAAGAGCAACCTCGGCCCGCCCCAGCCTGCCGGCGGCATTTATGCGCGGCGCAAGCCTGAACACCACCTGCCCGCTAGTGAGAGTAGCCATGGGATTGATATTGCTTCGGCTCTTCAAAGCGGCAATGCCCGGCCGGACCGCTTCTGCTATTTTAAGCAGTCCGTTTTTGGCCAGGATACGGTTTTGCGAAGACAGACTCACTACGTCGGCCAAGGTGCCAAGGGCCACAAGATCAAGCACTTCGCGCATATCGCAACGTTTGCCGCCGGATTCCGCCAATTTGGCGTTAACCGCGCACATAAGAAAAAAGGCTATGCCCACCCCCGCCAAATCTGGGCAAGGGCAGGAACCTATACGAGGATTGCATATGGCCTGAGCCGGGGGAAGAATTTCGGGAGCAAGATGATGATCGCTGATCACCACAGTCATGCCCAGTTCCCGGGCGCGTTCCACCGCCGCAAAATCGCTTATGCCGCAATCCACGGTAACAAGCAGGCCGGCGCCTTGGGCGGCAAGCTCTTCAATGGCGGGAATGTTGAGGCCATACCCCTCCCTGAGGCGGTCAGGAAGATGGCATCCGGCCTCGATACCATGAAATTCGAACACATCCAGCACAAGGGCCGAGGCGGTTATACCATCAACATCATAATCGCCCCAGACCACCGGCTTTTTTCCAGCAGCCAGAGCGCCTACGATAACATCGGCCGACTCTTCCACTCCTGCCCATAGACCAGGTGGAGCCAATAGCCGCAGATTGGGCGACAAAAAAACGTTCATGGCTTCAGTACTATCAAAGCCACGCCTCCAGAGCATGCCGGCCAGAAGCGCGGAAATGTTCAAGCGCCCGGCCCAGGACTCCAGGTCGGGCGATATATCGTCTTTGTTTCTGAAAATCCAGCTCTTCCGTCCGCCGGGGATACTCTCCATCGAATTAATTTACCTGGCCTGTGGCCTGTGTTATATCAAAGCCTAAAAACCCTGCCCTGTCGCTTTCTTGGCCGCTACAGCATCACGTACGGCCGCAGTTTTGGCTACGGAATCCGCCAGCGCGCTGGCCTCTGTTTCCCTTCTGGACAGTTCTGTTTCTCTTCCGAGAATGACGTCCACTTCCAGAACGCGTTCCTTGGGAATCAGATTTTTCTTTTTCAGCCAATCAACAAACTTGATCGAATTTTCATGCCTGGGATTTATACTTAGAGCCTTCAAAAGCTGATCAAGACACTTGTCGTATTGTTTTATTTCAAAAAGAGCCCTGGCCAGGTTCATACGAAGATTTTCGTCTTCACCGTTAAGTTCAATGGCCCGCTCATAATATTCCACCGATTGCAAATACATCTTGTTCTTGCGCAGGCTGATGCCGAAGTCATTGAAAAGATGCTTGTGATCCTCTTCAAAGGCCGCGTCGAGTTTGACCAGACGACCGAAAATATCTTCGGCTTTATTGGCTTCTCCTCTTTGCAGATAGGTGAGGCCGATGCCAAAGTTGGCCCGCACATTTTCTTCATCAACCTTAAGTGCGACTTTATACTCGTATTCCGCAGTGAAATTTTCGCCTTTGGCCCTGTGCGAGTCGGCGTTGTCCAGCTCGCGCTGCAATTCCTGCATCTTGGGATATACGGAATTCATATAGAATTCCGGTTCCGGAGCGTATTTTTCCAGCAACTCTTCCATGGTTATGATTTTTTTAGGGCCGGAAGGCACATAATTGGAATTGAGCGGTTGGCTCATCGCCTTATTGTCATCCTCCTGCTCCACAAACCAGAAAGTTTTTTTTACCGTTTTACGGGTAGTCGTGCCGGTGCCGACCCTTAATATTTCCTGCGTGGAAAAAACACCGCGCACCTTTTCCACCCTGGCTCCAGCCCCCGACGGCATGCCGCCAGCTCGTCCGCTGATTATATGTTCCAAACTGGCAGAGTCATTGCGATTGCTCATATATAAGGCCTCATACTGGAATTATTCCGGAATCATATCTTTAACTATATTGTCGGCGATACGCGCCGGGTCAATGGCCATGGTTATAGATCGCCCCACAACAAGATAGTCGGACCCGGCCATAACCGCCTCGCGAGGGGTCATAACGCGTTTCTGATCATTTTGAGCATTACCCTTGAGGCGAATTCCCGGAGTAAGGCAAAGAAAATCAGCGCCACATTCGCGCTTTATGGCTTCAACTTCGTGCCCGGAGCACACGATGCCGTCAAGTCCCCATTTTTTGGCCGATGTTGCCAATTCAAGCGCCAGAGAATTCAAATCGGAATTAAAACCGCCGGGCATGTCGCCCTGGCCGATGCTGGTAAGCACGGTCACACCAAAAATCATCGGCCGCTGCTTGCCGTTGTTTAGTTCTTCCATGCACTCAACCGCCGCCCGCACCATGGATTCGCCGCCAATGGTGTGTATGGTGATCATGTCAACACCTATGCGAGACGCAACCAAGGTTGCATTGCGCACGGTCTGTGGTATGTCGTGCATTTTGAGATCAAGAAAAACCTTAAAGCCTATAGCTCTAAGTTTTATAAGAATATCAGGACCGGAAGCAGTAAACAGCTCCAGTCCGACCTTCACCCACTGAGTATGCCCCGAAAGCCTTCTGGCCAGCTCCAGGGCCGGACGCGCGTCCGGAAAATCAAGAGCGACAATTAACTCAGACATTTTAAACGATTGCCCTCCAGCATATAATTCAAAAGCGAAGGCCTGATCCTGGGAGACAATGTGGAGGCGACATAAAAAGACCGCAATTGCTCATAAGCCTTTTCAAAATCGTCATTCACTACCCAGGCGTTGAACCAGTGAGCCTCGCCAATTTCTCTTTTGGCAGCCTCAAGGCGCAGGCGCTTGACTTCTTCATTCTCTGATCCCCGATTTTGCAGCCTTTTTTCAAGCTCAGGCAAATCCGGAGGCAGAATAAACACAAATTTACCATGCGGCAGGGTGAGATGCAACTGCGCCGCGCCCTGCACGTCTATATCAAATATAAGGTCCTGGCCTGCATCGATTCTTTCGCGTGTGGGCTTCAGAAGAGTGCCGTACAAATTGCCGTAAACCTCAGCCCATTCCGCGAATTCCCCGGAGGAACGCTTTTGCATGAACTCCTCGCGGGAAATAAAATAATAGTCGCGTCCGTCGACCTCTCCTGGGCGAGGCGCTCTGGTGGTGCAGGAGACGGAAAAATCCAGCGCTGGAAAATCCTGTAACAGGCGCTTGACAAGGCTCGTTTTGCCTGTTCCAGAAGGAGCACAGACAACAAGCACAACTCCTTGACGGTTCATCTGCTCTCTCCTTCTTCCTGGGCAAAGCGCTGGCTGATGGTTTCCGGCTGAATGGATGAAAGCACCACATGACCGGAATCGGTCACCAAAATGGACCGCGTTTTGCGCCCCTGGGTAGCATCAATCAGCCTTCCGGCATTGCGCGCGTCTTCTCTGAGCCGTTTCACCGGCGAAGACATGGGACCCACAATGGCCACCACCCGCCCGGCCACCACAAAATTGCCAAAACCTATGTTAATGAGTTTCTGGGCTTGCATTACTAGATTGTTTTTAATGTTATAAGTATAATTGAAAATTATTTTGAAATAAGCTCCGCTTATTCCAAATTTTGTGCCTGCTCGCGGCATTTTTCCAATTCATTTTTAAATTCCACCACCAGACGTGAAAGCTGTGCGTCCTGCAATTTGTTGCCGCAGGTGTTGATCTCCCTGAAACATTCCTGAAGGGTAAAATCCAGGCGCTTGCCGGCGTCATGCCCGGTTTCCAGAAGATCTCTCAGCCGCTCCAAATGGCTTTTCAAGCGTGACAGTTCTTCGCTCACGTCAAGTTTGTCGGCCAAGATGACTATTTCCTGCAACAGACGACCTTCATCCGGCTCGTATCCGGCTGTTTGCAGGGCCTCGGCAATGCGTTCGCGCAGAGAAGACTGCCGTTCTTCCTTGATGCCCGGCGCGCGCTCTTCAAGCAGGGCCAGCCATTCTTCCATGCGCAGCACATGGGAAACAATGTCCGTGCCTGTGGACTGGCCCTCGGCGCATCTGGCCTCATTCCAATCCTCAATGGCCAGATTAAGTCCTTCTTCCAGGCGCGCGGAAACTTCTTCGTCCATATTGTCGTCCAAAGATGACCACAACGACGGCACATTGAGCAAAGCGGCATAATCCGGCTCAAAAGCGTCGCCTCTGTCCGAGGCCAGGCGCTCCAAAGCGTCGAGCATGGCCTCGGCTTCGTCCATATTGAGCGAAGCGGACAACGCCTTGGAAGCATTGCGCCGCAGGGACAGGGTTATTTCAATGCGGCCGCGCCGCGCCTGCTTGCGTACAATTTTTTCAAGAGCCGGCTCAAGACTGCGCACGGCAAAAGGCAAATGCCAACGCAAATCAAAGTAGCGCCCATTCACACTTTTTATTTCCCACTGCTGAATGAAATCATCGTCTTCAACAAGGCAACGTCCGAATCCGGTCATGCTGCGCAACATCTATTTGCCCTTAATCCTTATCTCCAACGTGTTGGAATTCAAAGTCGAAACGCGATGAGAGGCCGGAACGGCGGACAAATCAATGACAATGCGCGTCTTATCGGCCTGGCGGCCCACACGCACCTTGGTGGCAATGTTGTTTTTGGGCACACCTGGAACTTTCACATCCCAGCTTCCGGGCAAATCAACCACCAGACGATCCGGGCCCTGGAGCAAAATGCTCTGGTAGCGCAGAGCTTCCGACCCGCTAAGGCGCAGTACAAATCCGCCATCGACCGTCAAAGCCCGGCTGTTCACTGTTTTTTCTCCGGATGCTTTCGTTGGCGCGGCAGGAGACGGAGCCGCCGGTTTGGAAGCAGTGGCGGCAGGAGGCGCGGGGATAGGTTTAACCGCAGCCGGGGCCGGGGTAGCGGCAGGCTTGGCTGTGGCAGGAGGCGCGGGAGTCGGTTTAACCGCAGCCGGGGCCGGAGTGGCCGGAGCCGGTTTGGAAGTCGGTGCGGTTGGTTTGGAAGCGGACGAAGAAGGCGCCGGCGAAGAAGGTTTTACAGCCGCGGGCTTGTCCGGCTGGATGGGCTGGGCTGGTTGAATCGGCTCCGGAAGAATTTCAGTGTCAGGTTCAACAAGACTTTTCACCGGAACAGGGGTAAGCACAGGCGTGGAGTGTATCAGCGGTGTAAGCGGACTGCGATCCTCAATCGTCGCTTTTTCGCTTTCAACTTTCAACGGGGCTTGGCTCTTGCTTTCGGCCATAAGCGATCCGGATGCCGAGGCCCTACTATCAACGGGCGCTGCTGACGCGCGCGGCGGCTCTTGGACCGGTACTGCCGGAGCGGAGGGTGAAGTAGGTGGCGGCGTTGAGGAAGAAGGCGATGAGAACGGTTCACCAGGCATGCGCGTCTGGGGAGCCATCTGCGGCGGAGCATTACGGGTGAATTCCGGCCTGGGCGAAGGACGCATAATAAGCTCAGTGGGTCCGCCGGATTTGCCCGAACCTCCCAAACCAAAATATTGGCTGCCCAGCAAGACACCCATGGCAGCCACGATAACACCGACAACGAGCCACATTATTGTTTTGTTCATAATTGAAGTCCTTGCACTCCACCGATCAACGGGAGCGGCCTATGGCTTTCATGGCACTTTTGTTTTGTATAAAATTCAAAAAATCCAAGGCATAAGCAAACCCTGGCTGCACCCGGAGCGCTTCATTAAGATATTTTTCCGCCTCAGACAACTTGCCGCTGTCATAAAGAACCCTGGCGGCGTTGAAATAGGCGTTTTCATCGCCGGGAGACAGAGTGATAATTTTGGTATAGCAGCGTAATGAAAGGCTGAAAAGCTTCGACTTGCGCAGAGTAATTCCGAAATCATTGAAAACATGTTTGTGCGCGGGCTGTATACCTTCGTCGGAATCAATTAGCATCTGCAAGGAGCCCATGGCCGACTGGCGTTTGCGCGGATCATTGATGCTTTTCATCGCATTGGAAAAGCGGGTACGCAACGATTCCACAAGTTTGTCGTCAACCTTAAGCTCACCCTTATACTCCTCCATGATCGCGTTCAGATCACTGTCGGAAATGGGAGCATCCAGGTTTACAATCGTGTCGTCCGGTTTTGCCTGAGCTTCGTCCCCGACCGGGGTTTCCGCGGGAGGAACAAAATCGCTTATGCGTTTTCCGGCAAAACTTTTATGCTCATCTTTGTCCGGCACATACCTGATCTGTGGCTCAGGTATGAAGTAGGCCATAAAGTATGGCTTGGACACAAGACCCGGCTCGCTGGCCGAACTCCTCTTGAGGTCCAGGTTCTGCACAACAACCCCGTCAGCGCACAGCCACGCGCAGTAATACTGCTTCTTGAGCGCAATGCTTCCGGGTTTTGGTTTTAGGGAATAAACTCCCTTGTATTTATAGTCCGGCATATCGTAGTTTGCGTTATGGGATTAAAAAAATTACATATTAAAAATTAGATAGAACTATCTTGATATACAAAAACAATTTTTTTATTATTGCATCTTTCAGGGCGATGCGCAAGCGACATAAAACAGAAAGGCAACCGCCACAGGAACCTGCCAGGGCGTCGGCATGAGCTTTGACCCGCTGAGATTTCTTAAAAAAGGCGATAAAATAGAGATGACCATTGAGTGAGTGCGGACTTTAATAAATACTACCAAGTAAAACGGCTGAGGAAGAAAAAAACGCTTTTCAGCAAGACTTGCCACGGCAGGAAGCCACCGTGCCCACAACCACTCCGGCCAACACCAGCCCTGAGGCCAGATACTGCTGGAAAGTCAGGCTTTCACCCAGAATAAAAACACCCATAAGTAAGGTGAAAACGGGAATAAGATTGCTGAACACGGCGGCACGCCCCGCTCCCAGACGGCTTATGCCGTAATTAAAACAGCCGTAGGCCCCCAGGGTTACGCACCCCCCAAGGTAAACCACGGCCATAAGCGGCTCTTGTGCGATGTTTTCCGGAAGCCCCATGCCGGGAATGAGCAGCGACGGAGCAAAGAAAATCAGCCCTACCCACGACTGCACGGCGGTGATGAAAAACGGGGCGTAATTACTCGACAGCTTGCGCACGCACAATGTATAAACCGTAGCGCAGGCCATGGCCACAAGCTCCAATATATTGCCAAGTACCGGGTTGGGCGCTTCTTCCGCAGCCACAGCCCCCGCGCTCAGCCAAACAACCCCGGCCAGAGCCACGGCAAACCCCAACCATGTTGTACGCGAAAGACGCTCTTTGAACACAAACCAGGCGCTCACCGCCACCATCAGCGGCAGAGTGGCCACAATCATTCCGGCTTGGGCGGCCGAAGTTTCCCGCACAGCATAACCTTCAAAAACGAAATACAAACACGGCTCGCATACGGCCATGCCCACCAGCAGCTTCCAGTCCCCCTTACGATAGTTCAGGGCGCGCAGCATTGAAGGCAAAAAAGGTAAAAAACAAAAAGATCCCACCAACATGCGTAAAAAAGTCATGTTTATGGGGTGAAAGCCTCGCAGGGCAATCTTCATAGCAATAAATGAACTGCCCCAGAGCACCATGGCGCACAAAAGCGCCAGTATAGGGAGCATGTCCGGGCCAAGTCCGGCTCGGCCCCTTAAGGAACTCATAAATTCACCACAATATTCCGCAAAAGAAAAATCAAGGCCGGCATACCTGCCCTGAAAGAAAAATCGAATATAAAATAAACTTGCGACTTTTGCGAGTCTTAAATAGGCTGGTTTTCAAGCTCCAAAAACAGCCGGGCCTGCTGACAGACAATTTTATATCATTTTTCCTGAAGAAAAAATAAGGAGCAGAAAATGCTTACCGACTATTATTATGTTCACGGATTCAATTCCGGCAACAAAAGCGCCTCGTTCGATAAACTGAAACCGCATTTTCCCGAAATACGCTGCCTGAGCTATGAAAGCCACGAGCGCTTCGAGGTTATACTGGACCACTTGCTGAGTCAGGTGCATGTTGATGCCGACAACGATATATGTTTCATCGGCACCTCACTGGGCGGATTTTTCGCCGCCCAGCTGGCCCGGCACATTATTTCACACGCAGTCATGTTTAATCCGGTGATATATCCACAAATTTCCTTGGAAAAATTCATCGGCAAAAATGAAAATTTTTCCACAGGCAAGACCTATGAACTCACCAGAGAAGCTGTGGAAAGCTACGAAAATTTTGAAGACCCACGCTCGGGAATTTTGTCGCGCACGATTTTTCTGGGTCTTCACGACAGCTTGCTTGATTACAAAGAGGCGGAAAATTACTGGGAGGGTCAAGCTGCCATCTATCACGTGGAGGAAGAGCATCAAATCAAGGATTTCACGCCGTATGTGAACCTTATCAAAAACAATATTGAAACAGTGCAGGAATTGATAAACGATGGCTACATCCATACCTTTAAGAATAGGGATGTGCTTGGTCACTAAACAGAACAGAATAAAAATGGAGGAAACCCATGTCCGCATTGATTAACGCGGCCGATGCAATTGCCGCCGCTGTGGAAATTGAACGCCGGGGCCATGTATTTTATGCCAAAATTGCTGAGAAAACCTTAAACAAGGATGACAAGGAATTTTTCCTTTTCATGGCCTCTGAGGAAAAACGCCATGAAGGTATTTTTTCGGCCATGCTTGAACGCGTGGGCGGTCTACCTATGCCCGCCGGCAGCAATGACGAAGAATATCTTATGTATGTACGGGCGCTGCTCGACACCCACAATCTGTTCATGACCGCTCAAGAGACGGAAATACTAAAGAATCCTATTATTGAAGCCATGCGTTTTGAAAAGGACACCTTGCTGTTCTTCAGCGCTCTGGAAGGCTTTGTGCCCGAATCGGAAAAAAAGGCCATTCGCTCCTGCGCCGACGAAGAACGCGGTCACCTGAAAATGTTGGCTAAAAGAATGGCCGTAAAATGAAATGATATATGGCCCGAATAATGTACATATTGCCATAACCGCGCAAAATGTGTAAAATGGCCGCGCCGGGTCGCATATTGCACCCCGGCTGTTATAAGGCTGACGCGCCTTGCGCGGAGGCCGAGACACTTGCGTCAGCAAGTGCATTAACCATAAAAAGGGGTAATACATGAAATTTGCCAAAACCTTTTTTGCCCTGAGCGCGCTGGTGTTCGCCCTCGGTCTTTGCGGCGCGGCTCAAGCCGCTGAAAAACCCATAAAAATAGGCGTATACCTGCCTCTTACCGGGCAAAACGCCTTTGGCGGACAGCTTGAGCTTGAAGGCGTGCAGCTGGCCCATAAAGCCATGCCTACCGTACTCGGACGCCCGGTTGAGCTGGTTGTGGTCGACAACAAGAGCGACAAAGTTGAAGCGGCCAATGCCGTGAAAAGACTCACCGAGCGCGACAAGGTTCAGGCCATAATCGGCACCTACGGCTCGTCTCTGGCCATGGCCGGCGGCGAAGTGGCCGAAAAAGCCAAAGTTCCGGTAGTCGGCACCTCATGCACCAACCCGCTGGTGACTCAGGGCAAAAAATATTACTTCCGCGCTTGCTTTATCGACCCCTTCCAAGGCGCGGCCGCCGCTTCTTATGCTTATAAAAACCTCGGCTTCAAAAAAGCCGCCATTCTTATGGACGTGGCCAATGACTACGCCGTGGGCCTGTCCGCCTTCTTTAAGCGCTATTTCACCAAGCTCGGCGGACAAATGGTAGCCGAACTCAAGTACAGCTCCGGCGACCAGGACTTCACCGCTCAGCTCACCGAGCTTATTTCCAAAAAGCCCGACATCGTTTTCATGCCCGCCTACTTTGCTGAGGGCGCAATTGTTATGAAGCAGGCCCGTGAACTGGGCGCCACCTTCCGCATCATGGGCGGCGATGCCATGGACAACCCCGACACCATCAAGATCGGCGGCAAGGCGGTGGAAGGTTTCCTCCACACCACCTTCCCCTATGACGTGGCCATGACCAAGATGAGCCCCGAAGCCCAGACTTTCACCGACGCTTGGAAGAAGACTTATCCGCAGAAAGATCCTAACGTTAACGCCGCCCTCGGCTACAACTGCTATTATCTGATCATGGACGCCATCAAGCGCGCCGGCAAGGCCGAGCCCGAAGCCATCACCCAGGCTCTGGCCAACACCAAAAACCTGCCCACCGCCTTGGGATCCCTCACCATTAATGCCACCCACGACGCCGAAATGCCCGTGGGCATCATTGAATACAAGGATGGCAAGCGCCACTATGTGGGCGAAGTGAACCCCAACTAGCGTCCTTTCTGTGAACGCTAGTTTTGACCTTTGAAGTATTGAACGCGCCGCGCGGGCGCGGCGAAATTTCGCCGTTGCCCGCGCGGATGCGTATTTTTCGAACCATCATCCTAAAATTGCAACAAAGGCCTCCTCATGAGCTTTGAAATGTTTTTTCAGCATTTTTTCAATGCTATGACTCTAGGCTCATTATATGCCCTGATCGCCATAGGCTACACCATGGTTTACGGCATTTTGCGCCTGATAAACTTCGCCCATGGCGACATACTTATGGTGGGGGCCTATTTTGTGTTTTTCGGCACCTTCGCCTTTGGCCTGCCCTTTGGCGTAGCCGCCATTCTGGCTATTGTAGGGGCCAGCATATGCGGGGTGCTCATAGAAAGACTGGCTTACCGCCCCCTGCGCGACGCCCCGCGCATATCGGCGCTGATCAGCGCCATTGCCATGTCATTTTTTATTGAAAGCCTGGCCGTGGTTCTTTTCACCGGCCTGCCCAGACCCGTGCTTCAGCCTGAATGGCTGGTAAGCGAATGGAAAATCGGCGGGCTGCGCATTTTGCCCCTCACCGCCTATGTGCCCTTGATCACCGCAGCCATGGTGGGCCTTCTGCTTTTCATCATCTATAAAACCAAACCGGGTCTGGCCATGCGCGCCATATCCAAAGACATTGAAACCACCAGACTCCTCGGAGTGAAGGTGGACAACATCATTGCCCTGACTTTCTGCATAGGCTCGGCCCTGGCTGCGGCCTCGGGCATAATGTGGGCCTTGCGCTACCCCCAGATTCACCCCTATATGGGCATCATGCCCGGCTTCAAAGCCTTTATCGCCGCGGTGTTTGGCGGCATCGGCTCCATTCAGGGCGCGGTTACCGGCGGGTTGGTGCTGGGCTTTATTGAAATAATGACCGTAGCCTTTCTGCCGGAGCTTTCCGGCTACAGAGACGCCTTTGCCTTTGTGCTGCTGGTTTTGGTGCTGCTTGTCAAACCCACCGGATTGTTCGGCCAGCGCCTGGAGGAAAAAATCTGATGCAATCGCGCACCGTTTTATTCCTTAATGCAGCCGCCATTCTGGCTTTTGGCCTGTTTTTGTCCCAGGTGGACTTTTTCCTTGGAAACTATCAGATTTACATTTTGAATCTGATCGCCATAAACGCTATTCTGGCCCTGTCGCTGAACCTCATTTACGGGTTCACCGGAATGTTTTCCCTGGGCCATGCCGGTTTCATCGCTATAGGGGCCTACGTTTCGGCCTTATGCATTCTCAGCCCGGAACAAAAAGATATGATGTGGATTCTCGAACCCATCATCTGGCCTTTTTCAGTAATAGCTACGCCCTTCTGGTTTTCGGTGCTGGCCGGGGGCTTTGTGGCCGCTTTCTTCGCCCTTTTGATCGCCCTGCCGGTGCTGCGCCTGGGCGACGACTATCTCGGTATAGCCACTCTTGGTTTTGCGGAAATAATCAGGGTGCTCATTGTCAATGCCACACCAATCACCAATGGCTCACTGGGCATCAAGGGCATACCCAACTACGCCACACCAATGACCAGTTTTTTCTGGCTGCTGCTTACCATTATTTTTATGACCCGCCTTATCAACAGTAATTTCGGCAATGTGCTCAAAGCCATACGCGACAATGAAATAGCCGCCAAGGTTATGGGCATAGACGTTTTTCGCAACAAGGTGCTGTCTTTCTGCATAGGGGCTTTTTTCGCCGGAGTGGGCGGGGCGCTGCTTGGCAGCCACCTTTCCACCATCGACCCCAAGATGTTCAACTTCCTGCTTACCTTCAACGTATTGATGTTTGTTGTGGCTGGGGGGCTTGGCTCGCTCAGCGGCAGCCTTATAGGCACGGCCATTATCACCGTAATGCTTGAATGGCTGCGGGCTATAGAAGAACCCACCGACCTCGGATTTTTTGTGCTGCCGGGCATACCGGGAATGCGCATGGTTATTTTTTCGCTGTTCCTGCTGGGCATCATTCTGTATCGCCGCGAGGGCATAATGGGCATGCGCGAAATCACCTGGGACACCATCTTCAAATTTAAAGGGCGCATAAAATCATGAGCGCGGCATCATCCTTATCAACGGGCGCGGTTTCCGCGCCGGGCGCAAAGGCGCTTTCCGTAAGCGAGCTCACCATGCGCTTCGGCGGAGTTACGGCGGTTAATGATTTGAGTTTTGAAGTGCCCAAGGGCGGCATCGCCGGACTGATAGGCCCCAACGGCGCGGGTAAAACCACTGTTTTCAACGTAATCAGCGGTTTTTACACCCCTCAGGAAGGGCGGGTGCTTTTTGGCGAAAAGAACATTACCGGCACGCCGCCACACAAGGTGTGCGCCGCGGGCATGGCCAGAACTTTCCAGAACATACGCCTGTCGCACAATATGAGCGTGTTACAGAATGTGATGGTGGGCTGCTATGTGCGCCGCAAATGCCACTGGTGGGAAGCCCCATTGGGCTTGCCGCGTTTTTACCGCGAAGAACGGGCCATGCGCGAAAAGTCTATGGACTTGATCACCCGTCTGGGTTTGGAAACGTATGCGGAAGAAAAAGCCACCAGCCTGGCCTATGGCGCGCAGCGCCGCCTGGAAATAGCCAGGGCTTTGGCCACCGAGCCCACCATGTTACTGCTGGACGAGCCGGCCGCTGGAATGAATCCTCAGGAAAGCATTGAGCTTATGCATTTCATTGGAAAAATCCGCGATGATTTCAATCTTACCATTCTGCTCATAGAGCACGATATGAAGGTGGTTATGGGCATATGCCAGTACATATGGGTTCTGGAATACGGAAGTCTGATCGCCGCGGGCGATCCCGACGCCATCCGCAGCAACCGCGACGTCATAAAAGCCTATCTTGGCGAAGAGATGGCCGCCCATGCTTGAAATAAAAAATTTGCGCGTAAACTATGGTGGAATAAAAGCTGTGCAGGGAGTGTCGCTATCCATAGCACGCGGCTCAATCATTACCCTCATAGGGGCCAACGGAGCCGGCAAGAGCAGCATTATACGTTCTGTGGCCGGGCTTAACAAAAGCATTTCCGGATCTATTCTGTTTACCAGGAAAGAAGGCGACGCGCCTGTGGAGCTTATCGGCAAGCAGCCGGAAGACATGGTGCGTCTGGGCATTTCCCTTTCGCCCGAGGGGCGGCGCATTCTGCCGCATCTTACAGTGGCCGAAAATCTGGCTCTTGGCGCATACAGCCGCAACGATAAAGACGGCATAGCGGAAGATCTTGACTGGGTTTACAAACTTTTTCCCCGGCTTTGGGAGCGGCATTGGCAAAAAGGCGGCACCCTTTCCGGCGGTGAACAACAGATGCTGGCTGTGGGCCGGGCTTTGATGAGCCGCCCGGATCTGCTGATGCTCGACGAGCCTTCGCTGGGCCTGGCCCCGCTGCTGGTAAAGGAAATTTTCGACATCATCAGGATTATCAACGAAAAGGGCACCACAGTGCTGCTGGTGGAACAAAACGCTTATGCCGCCCTGTGCGTGGCCAAATACGCCTACATTATTGAGGTAGGGAATATCGTCCTGCACGGCAGCGGCAGCGAGCTGCTGGAGAATCCCAAGGTGAAGGAAGCTTACCTTGGTGGTTAACGAACGCTGCGGTCTTTTTGCCCTCTGCCTGCGTCAGAAAGTTTTTTTACTCAGGTCGAGTACCAGAAGAGTACACTCACTTCGTAAAAAAACTTTCTTCCTTGGCAGATAACAAAAATACCCGCAGCGTTTGAAAAGCCCGTGAATAAAGGCTCTGTTGAGAAAAACGGAGACTATTGTTTGGTAAAACAACCAATTAATAAAGGTAAATATATATGAAACGCCTCTTCTATATGACGGGGGTATTGATGACCTTGCTATTTCCGCTGGCCGCCATGGCCGGACCATCAGCCAAGGGCGACATAACGCGCCTTAAAAATGGCTTTACGGTATGCGTCATAAAAGACACCCGCTTTCCCCTGGTATCCACCAGACTGTACGTTCATGCCGGGTCGGCTTATGAAACCCCGGAAATAGCCGGTATAAGCCACTTGCTTGAGCACATGGTTTTCAAAGGCACTAAAAACCGCCCCAATGCCGGTGTGGCCCGCGACATTGAAAACGTGGGCGGCAGCCTCAATGCCGCCACCAGCTTCGACTATACTGTTTACCTCAACGACCTGCCCGCCGCGCACTGGAAGCTGGGAATGGATGTGGTAAAAGACATGGCCTTCAACGCCACTATCGATCCGAAGGATCTGGAGGCGGAAAAACCGGTGGTCATTTCCGAACTGCAAAGAGGCGAAGACTCACCCGGTTCGCTGATTTTCCAATCGCTCCAGGCCAAGGCGCTGAAAGGCACCCCCTATGAGCGGCCCATTATCGGCTATAAAAACATCATCAATTCCATCACCCCGGAGCAGATTCACGAGTACATAAACAAATTTTACCAGCCCCAGTCCATGCTGCTGATGGTTGTGGGCGATGTGGACCCACAGGCAGTGCTGGCTGAAGCCGAAGCCCAATTCGGCGATCTGGTCAATACGCGCGAAACGTCTCCTCCCGCTATAGACAACCCCGAAGAACTCATGAGCGTGCCCGCGCTTACTGTAAAACAGGGAGCCTGGAACAAAATATATCTGGGAGCGGCATTTCCTGTGCCGGGCGATCTCAGCGCCGATTCCGCTGCGCTGGAAGTTTTGGGCTATATGTTAGGCGGCGACAATACCTCACTGCTCTACAAAAAATACAAATACGAAAAACAGATGGTGCAGGACATAAGCGCCGACTATTACGGATTCGAACGTGTGGGCATGTTTTATATCACAGCGGAACTCGACGCCGACAAGCTTGAACCGTTCTGGGCGGAACTTACTAAAGACATGGCCGCGCTTAAGGCCTCGGACTTCAGCTCTGAGGCCCTGGCCAGAGCCAAAATCAATATCGAAGACAGTTTACAGCGCCGCAAGGAAACCCTTTCCGGATTAGCCTCGACCAAAGGCCAGCTTTTGTTTTTCCATGGACGAGAAGCGGCTGAAGACAATATTATCAGCGAAATACGCAATGTGTCTTTCGATCAGGTTGAAGCCACCATTAAAACCTGGCTGCGGTCCGACCACATGGCTGTAAGTGTACTTACTCCCAAAGATTTCAAAACTCCCCCCCTGCTCGATACCCTGAAAGCTTCCTGGCCGGCTCCGCCGGTAGTGGCTAAAGCCGACAGTGAAGAAAAAAGCGGCGTGGAAACATTGGATCTCGGTCATGGGCGCACCATGATTCTCATTAACGACCCCACCATGCCCTATACTTCCATCAACTTTGTCATGCCCGGAGGCGAGGCCGTATCGCGTTCCGACAGACAGGGTGTGGCCATGTTGGCGGCGCGCAGCCTTACCAAGGGCGCGGGCAAGCGCAACGCTGTGGACATTGAGCGTTTTCTGGCTGACCGCGCCTCTTCTTTGAATGCTTCGGCTGGGCGGCAAACTTTTGCCCTGTCCGCTTATTACCCGGCGCGCTTTGCCTCCGACATTCTACCGCTGATGCGCGAAACCCTGAGCGATCCCACTTTTGCCGAAGAGGAAATAAATCGCGAAAAAGAAAGCCAGATCGCTTCCATCAAGGGTGATATGGATTCCCCCATGGGGCTGGCCTCGCAAGAAATGCCGCCATTCCTCTTTCCCGGCACGCACCCCTACGGTTTTCGCGTGACCGGGCAAATTAAGGATGTGGAGCGCTATAACGCGAGCAATGTACGCCATTTCTGGGAACGCCAGATTCGCATGCCCTGGTTTATGGCCGTGGCTGGGCAGTTTGACAGAAATGCCATGATCGAATTCGCCCGCTCTCTACCCATACCCAAGGATACGGGCCTGGATCTTTCCGCCCCCGCCTGGGGCAAGGATAAAGACCTAACTCTGCATTTGGCCGGACGCAATCAGGCTCATCTTTTCATGATTTTCAAGACTGTGCCCGCCACCAGCCCGGACGCCCCCGGTCTTGATCTGCTGCAACGCGTTCTGGCGGGACAGAGCGGCATTCTATTCACCGAACTACGCGACAAGCAGAGCCTGGGCTATACGGTAACGGCTTTCAACCGCATGTCGCCTCTGGCCGGATACATGGCCTTTTATATCGGCACAACCCCGGATAAAATAGATCGGGCCGAAGCTGGCTTTGATAATGTGATCTCCGGGCTTAAAAATACCCTGCTCTCCGGTGTGGAAATAGCCGGTGGCAAAAACCAGATGGAATCCAGCTATTACCGCCGCCGTCAGACCATAGCCAGCCGCTCGGCCGAAGCCGCGGGCATGTCCGTATTGGGCCGCCCCCTGGACTTCCCCCTGGAGCAGATCAAGAAAGCCCAGCAGCTCACCGCCGAAGATCTGCAAAATCTGGCCAAAAAGTATCTGGATGTCAAGAATGCTTACGTGATCAAGGTGATGCCTTGATAAACCCATCAATATTCTTAAAAAAGTGAACCTGTAATAAAGACATCAGGCCTCCGCCGCACAGGGCCGTTCGCAAAAAATGAATTTTGCGAACGGCCCTGTTGCTACTCCAGCAACATATTCGTAAGCGCCCCATACACCCATTCGGCATACTCGGCGCCGCTCCAGCCGCGTTCCACAACAAATGTCTGATAGCCGGTGCGGTGGCCTATAAACCATGATATATCAATGGCCCGGTTCATACTGAGCCCGAGTTTCAGCGTAGCGTTGCGCAAAATGCTGCGCATGTGCTCCGCATGATAGTTTTGTTCCTCGCGTTCGCAATCTTCCTGTATTTTGGCCATTTCCGAAGACAAAATTCCTGCCGAGCTCAGCAGGTTGAAACGCGAAGCCGCGATCTGGTGCGCTTTGACCAGCAAATCCACAGTAAGGCGCAGGGCCTTGCGCGGGTCTTCTTCCACTAGCGAAGAATCGACCAGATTCATAAAATCGTCGTCAAAGGCTCGGCCGATAACTTCTCCCATAATCCCGCGTTTGTCCTTGAATGCCACATAAATCGTCTGGGCTGAAACCCCGGCTTCGGCGGCAATGGCCTCAATAGTGGTTTTGGCGTAGCCGCGTTCCAGCAATAGTTTTTCCGTGGCGTCAAGTATGCGCAGCCTGGTCTGCAAGGCCTGTTCCTCACGCAGCGGAGAGGAATATTTTCTTGGCGGCTGTTTGGAGCATGTTCGCGTTGATTCTTTTGCCATCCATATCTCCCGATCTATTCGATCTCTGTGCAATACCGAAGGCCGCATCCAAGAGCGTTTTTTTACCCTTATTCAGGAAAAACGTTTTTTTCAGAGACGGCTTGCTCGCGCAAAAATTTGCGCTTGACACTTGATAGCGGACACTTTATAAAACGTCAAGTCAATTTAGTACTACTAAACTAAATTGAGCGAAGCAACATTTATTTACCCTCTAATAAAAGTATTACTTGGACCAAGGTCATTCCGTTAAAAGCCGTTTGAGATAAAGCGGCGGGAGATGCTCATGATGGTGTTTAAAGGAACGGCAGGCGCTGTATTTGTCGCCGCATGCGCGGTTTTCATGCTGGCTATTTCGGGTTGTTCCAAAGATGATGCCCCCGGTGGACACGGCGGCCCCCCGGCCGTGGTGGTTATGGAAATACAACCAATGGAGGTCAAATTTACCCGCGAGCTGGCGGGCAGGGTTTTCCCCTACCAGATATCCGAGGTGCGGCCCCAGGTGAACGGCATACTCCAGAAACGTCTTTTTGAGGAAGGCTCCGACGTGAAAGCTGGGGATATTCTGTATAAGATCGACCCGGCTGTTTACCAGGCCAATTACGACGCAGCCAAAGCCCAGCTTTTGCGCGCCGAAGCCAATGTGCCGGTAACTCAGCTCAAATTTCGCCGCAATACCAATCTTGTGAAAGAAAACGCCGTGAGCCGTCAGGAACTGGAATCGTCCGACGCGGCCCACAAGCAAGCCATGGCCGACGTGGCCGTGGCCAAGGCCTCGCTGGAGGCCACACGTATAAACCTTAATTATACGAATGTTACTTCGCCCATTTCCGGGCGCATCGGCCGCTCTTCAGTTACGCCCGGAGCGCTTATGAGCGTTGGCCAACCCGAGGCTATGGTCAAAGTGCAGCAGCTCGACCCGGTTTATGTGGACGTAACCCAGTCATCCAAGGAAATTCTGCGCGTCAGGCGCTCCATTGAAAGCGGTCGCATTCGCCCCCCGAGCAGTGACGCGGCCACTCTTTTCCTTGAAGACGGCACGGAATATTCCAAAAAGGGCGAATTGCAGTTTGTTGACGTGAGCGTTGATCAAACCACCGGCTCGGTCACGCTGCGAGCCATTTTTCCTAATCCCGATCATGTGCTTTTGCCGGGTATGTACGCCCGAGTGGTTCTGGACGAGGGCACGGACGAAAACGCCATTCTGGTTCCGCAGCCCGCGCTCATGCGAGACGCGCGCGGCAATGCCTCGGTCATGGTGGTTAACAACAAGAATATTGTTGAAGCGCGCCAGGTTAAAGCCTTGCGTACCTATAATGACTCATGGGTAATCGGTGAAGGGCTGGCCAAGGGTGAGCGCATCATCGTTGAAGGGTTGCAATTTGCACAACCGGACAGCCCCGTTACCATAAAGTCCGTGCGTAACTCCGCTGCCAATGCAAACGCCCCGGCGGGCGCGAAGTCGTCCGATGCTGCAAACAAGGCCACCGACAAGGCTCAGGTGAATTGACATGGCCCAATTCTTCATTGACCGCCCCATTTTCGCCTGGGTTATAGCCATTATCATCATGCTGGCCGGAGGCTTGTCCATTATTGGCCTGCCCGTGGCCCAATATCCCAACATCGCCCCGCCCGCCGTGTCGGTACAGGCCAACTACCCCGGCGCGTCGGCCCAGACCATGCAGGACACGGTCACCCAGGTCATCGAGCAGAAAATGACCGGGCTTGATCACCTGATCTACATGTCGTCAGCGTCCGATTCCACCGGCTATATGGAGCTGACCCTCACCTTCGGGCCCGAGGCCAACCCCGATATCGCCCAGGTGCAGGTGCAGAACAAACTTCAATTGGCCACGCCCATGCTTCCGCAGGAAGTGCAGCGCCAGGGTATTTCCGTGCAAAAAAGCGACGCCAACTTTATTAAGGTGTACGGTTTTATATCCAATGACGATGAGCACGGACTGGAAGATTTGGGCGACTATGTGGGCGCCAATCTCTTGGACGGGATCAGCCGCCTGCCGGGCGTTGGCGAAGCCATGCTCTGGGCCAGCCAGTACGGCATGCGCATATGGCTTAACCCCGAAAAACTGCGTAGTTATAATCTGATGCCTTCGGATGTAATTGCGGCTGTACAATCGCAAAACGCCCAGATATCCGCCGGACAGATTGGCGGTGCTCCGTCCATACCCGGCCAGAAAATGAACCTTTCCATAGCGGTACAGGAGCGTCTCAGCACCCCGGCAGAATTCGGGGCCGTCATTCTGCGCACCAATACCGACGGCTCCATGCTGCGCTTGCGCGATGTGGCCAGAGTGGAACTGGGCAGCGAGTCTTATCAGATTCTTGGTCGCTACCAACGTAAACCAGCCGCCAACATGGCCATAAAACTGGCCACCGGGGCCAATGCTCTTACTACCGCCAATTTGGTGGACAATTATATCAAACAGCAAAGCGCCTTCTTTCCCAAGTGGATGGAACCGGCCGACACTTATGACACCACGCCCTTTGTTCGCCTGTCTATAAAAGAAGTGGTCAAAACCCTGTGCGAGGCCATTGGGCTGGTGGTTCTGATTATGTACATCTTCCTGCAGAACTGGCGAGCCACGCTAATCCCCACCATTGCGGTGCCGGTGGTGATTTTGGGCACTTTCGGCGTACTGGCGGCCTTCGGCTATTCCATCAACACCCTGACCATGTTCGCCCTGGTGCTGGCCATAGGCCTGTTGGTGGACGACGCTATTGTGGTGGTGGAAAACGTGGAGCGCGTCATGCACGAAACCGGCCTGCCGCCAAAGGAAGCCACCAAAAAATCCATGGGGCAGATAACCGGGGCGCTCATAGGCATAGCCATGGTGCTGTCGGCGGTTTTTGTACCCATGTCTTTCATGAGCGGCTCGGTGGGCATTATCTATCGTCAGTTTTCCGTAACCATCGTGGCGGCCATGACCTTGTCGGTGCTGGTGGCCATCATACTCACCCCGGCGCTCTGCGCCACCATGTTGAAAGCGCCCGAAGCGGCCATTGAAGGCGGAGTACACCGTCATCAAGGCGGTTTTTTCGGCTGGTTCAACCGCACATTCGACCGCGCCCAGCACGGCTACAGAAACTGGGTGGGCAAAACCCTGCATCGCGCCGGGCGCTACATGATCATCTATCTGCTGCTCACAGCGGGCATGGTGGGGCTTATACGCATTCTGCCCACCAGCTTTCTGCCCGACGAAGACCAGGGCATCATGATGGCCATGGTGCAGCTGCCCCCCGGAGCCTCGCAGGAAGAAACCCTGAAAGTAGTAAGGGAAGTTGAAGATTATCTGCTGAACGACGAAAAGGAAATCGTGCGCGACTGCACGTCGGTGGTGGGCTTTTCCTTTGCCGGACGCGGCCAGAATGGGGCCATACTGTTTGTCAGCCTCACCGGCTGGGACCAGCGCACCAAAGCCCATCAAAAAGTGGGCGCCCTGGTGCAGCGCAGCCAGGCGCGTTTTTCGCAAATCAGCGGAGCAATGGTATTCGCCGCGCAGCCCCCACCAATTATAGAATTGGGCAATGCCACCGGCTTTGACCTGCAATTGCAGGACGTGGGCGGACTGGGCCACGACAAGTTGCGTGAAGCTCGTAACATGCTGCTGGGCATGTCCGCGCAAAACCCCAACCTGATGGGCGTACGTCCCAACAACCTGGAAGACCAGCCGCAGATGCGCGTAATCATCGACCGCGAAAAGGCCGGGGCTCTGGGCCTTAATCTGGCCGGAGTCAACGCCGCCCTGGGCATTATATGGGGCAGCGCCTATGCTGACGACTTTCTCGATCGCGGCCGCGTGAAAAAGGTTTATGTGCAGGGCGACGCCCCCTTCCGCATGGCCCCCGAAGATATGGATCATTGGTATTTCCGCAACGACAAGGGGCAAATGGTGCCTTTCAGCGCCTTTGCCGCCTGCAAGTGGGAATATGCCCCGGTAACTCTCAACCGCTTCAACGGTCTGCCGTCCATGGAAATTCTGGGCATGCCCGCTCCAGGCAAAAGCACCGGCGAAGCCATGCTGGAAATGGAAAATATGATCAAAAAGCTGCCCGAGGGCATCGGCTATTCATGGACCGCCATTTCCTACCAGGAAAGGCAGGCCGGATCACAAACCACCGTACTGTATACCCTCTCGCTGCTGATGATCTTTCTGTGTCTGGCCGCCCTGTACGAAAGCTGGTCCGTGCCCTTCTCGGTAATGCTGGTCGCTCCATTGGGCGTATTCGGCGCGCTGCTGTCGGTCTATCTGCGCGGATTTTACAATGACGTTTACTTCCAGGTTGGCTTGTTGGCCACCATAGGACTTTCAGCCAAAAATGCCATCCTGATCGTGGAATTCGCCAAAGACATGTACGACCACGGCATTTCGCTGTCCAAGGCCACCATCACCGCCGCGCGTCTCAGACTGCGGCCCATTCTCATGACCTCCCTGGCCTTCCTGCTGGGCATCATGCCTCTGGTGTTCAGTTCGGGAGCCGGTTCGGGCGCGCAAAACGCCCTGGGTACCGGCGTTATGGGCGGCACCATTTTTGCCACCTTCCTGGGGATTTTTTATATCCCTGTATTCTTCATGGTGGTAATGGCTTTCTTCTCCTTTAAATGGCTGCCCAAGCATGGGCGGGAAAAAACTTTGATGGAGAAGATTGAGTATAAGAAATAATTTTTGGGGGGAAGGAAGGAAAAATTTCGAAAACCAGTTCGTCCTGAGCAAAGCGAAGGCGAACTATTCTGTAAAATCCCTTCCTTCCCCCAAGCCCCCCATCCATCCTTTCAAAACTTTTACTTAAAGCGTCAACGGCACAATTATTATCTGAACGTTGTGAAGTATGGAGCACAAAATCAAACGGCCGCCTTTCTCCAAAAAGAAAAGCGGCCGTTTGATTTCAGGCGTGGCTGTTTATTTATATTTCTATGCGCTGGCCAAGGCCGCCACTGCCTTCGGAGCCAGAACCGGACGACGAGCTTTCACTCTGCTGTTTTTGAAGCAGAGTCATAAGCTTGCTGGTGAGCGTGGTTACCTCAGTCTGTATGGTAGTCACCTCGTCACTCCCTCCAGCTGAGGCCTTCCCCGCGCCGCTCCCGCCTTCCGCATCGGCCTCAGCCGAGCTGGAACCGGACGAAGAAGAACTCTTTGCGCTCTTGGCCTTTTGCTGGGCCTGCATCAAACGTTGCTGGGCTTCCTGCAACTCCTGCTGTACTTCGCGAATTTCTTCCGCCAAATCGCTAGCATCTTCTTCGCTGTCCTCGCTACTGCTTTCGCTGCCGCCACCACCGCCCATTACCTGACCGGCGGCAACACCGCTTTTGCTTGATGCGGCTGCACTGCCGCCCACCAGAGACGCCGTGGCGGCATCTCCGGACTCTGTGCCGGAAGCGCTGAGCGCGCGAGCTTCATCCGAAATGGTTACGGTGTCTGTGTCAGTGGAGCCAAGTTTAAACCCCTTCTTCGAGTCCTTGCCACTGTCAGCGCCTGTAGTGCCATTGGCCCAATCGGCATAAATGGCGGTTCCCGCCAAGCCCATGCTGTCCACACTGGATACCATATAATCCTCTCTTTAAGAGTAAAAGCGGCGCGCCCCGTAGATTCCCCTCTCCGTTAAGCGCCGCGAGTCTGTAGCGGAAAAGTTTACATTGCGCCTCAATATTATGCAAAAATGATGCCATACCCTAGAGAATCACCACATCACACCAGCCAAGGGAAAATTTGATTGACAAGACGACGAAGTCCAGGAAATCCTTTTTGTAACCTCTTCCTCCAGGGGAGAGCAATCTGCGCGGTTCCTATCCGCTGTGGATTGAAACAGGGCTACCCGTTCAACCAAAAATTTCACCAGGAGAGCCGCCATGCCTGAGATTTTAACAAAATTAATGAAACGCTATGCCGAAGAAGCCGGGCTTTCCGGACAGCTGGCCGAAGAAGCCGCCGAAGCGTCGGCCGACGAAGGGCGCTACATGCTTGACTTTGGCGGTGTCTCCTGCGCGCTGGCTCTTGAAAAAGGGGAAAAGCTTCAGCCCGATCTTGTAGCGGCCGCTCATTTCAGCGTAATTAATCGTGAAACTGCTGACCCCGAAGAACTGCTGGCCCGTCTGAAGGCTATTTTGGGTACGCCCCCCACGTTGGCCGCTGCTGTGCCGGTTTTCAACTCCAGTTTAAATTCTCTGGGCATTATGGCCCGTCGCCCGGTGCGGTCTTTTACTGAAGAAAATTTTTTGGACTGGATGAATGACCTTGAACGCACATGCCGGGAGGCTGAAAACGGCAAAACGTCTGATAATCTGAAAGTGCCTGGCGAAACCGCAAAAGGCGAAAAATACGGGCGTCAGGCCACTACCATGCCGCTCGAGCCGCTTCTTGATCTGTTCAGCAAAAACGGAGCACCGCTTCCTCCCGGCAACGGCTTCTGGAAGCTGCCCTTTCAGGACGCACCCATATTCATAAGCTTCAATCCTTATAACGGAAGGGCCGAGGCCAGAACCCTGCTCGCCTCTGATAATTTCATAATTGACGACCTGCTGGGTATGCTGTCCGTAAACCTGTCCCTTGGCGGAGATTCCGCCTTTGCCCTTACCGGGCGACAGATATGGCTATGCACTCCATTCTACCCCGAAACAATGGATCCGGCTGATCTGCCCGAACTTCTGAGCCGCCACCAAAACCTTTGCGCCAATGCGCGGAACGCATTGGTGAAGAAAACGGACGAGCCCACAGCGGAGGAATCTCCCATGCCATTCTCCGCCAATTACCTGAGGGTATAATTTCGGGTCAACTGCAAACTTTAAAGCCGACGGCAGTCACAGCGGATAAAGGTTTGGCATCTTCCTTGCTGATTAACGTATATACGCCAACAACGTTGGGGCTTTTCACCACAGCGGCTATCTGCCATAACTGACGGTGAATCCCCATAAAACAAAAAGGAAATCGCCATGCCTAACGAACTGAACGTTTCCGCTGGACATCTCGCCCAGTTGCAGGATTTCAGAAATTTCGGTTTTAAAAGTGAAGATATTATCAAGCTGGCCGAACGTGAAGGCAAATTCACTCTTGACGACCAGGGCAAGCTCACTGTCATCAATCCTCCGGCCGGAAGAGACGGTACGGTTGTACGCTTTTTCAAAGGCATTTTCAGCTCGTCTTACCGGGCCGAGCAACGCATTCTCGACCGCATGGAATCTCTGGATCGAAATGCGGCGTTTTCCAAAGAATTATTCAATAAGGCAAGATATTTTTACAACAGCGGTGAAATACATGGCCGATCCCAGATCGACCGCTGGGGCACTGTTTTCGGCGCGGGTGTGGAGCGGCTGCGTGACCAGACCATAACTCCGGCAAATTTAAAAATTGCGGTTGAAGCGGCTTGGGCCGAGGTGGAAGCTAACAGAATACCCGAGGCGATCAAAATGGCCCTTGATTCCGGGGCCGGAATAATGTTCACCCCCGCCGCAACTCTGGATTTCCGTTCATTTTTCAGAGACGGCAGCAGCTTTGATCTTAAGCAGATTTCATTGCCCAACATAGTGCGCAATCTTGAAGGGCAAATAATTCGCGGCGAAAATATAAGCGTGAACGGCGAATCACTATTGTCCGCCCAGGCCCAGGGCCGATTGCGGGAACTTGTGGCCGCCCCGCCGCGTGAGCTTTCGTTGGCGCAGAATGATGAATTGGCCTCATTGCGTGCCAAACTTGTTCGCAACCTTGCCAACGCTGTTGCCCATTATACCAATCAAGCCATGCGCGACGGAGCTCACCCAGGCACTGCCGCATCCAATTCCCTCAACCTGCTGCGAACTTTGGAAGCGAACCACGCTTTGGAAGAAGCCTTTATTCCCAAGTATAAGCCGGAACCGGAAAACGCGCGGCCCTTCGTTCTTTCCGACACCACTCCATTTTACCTCAACAACCACGAGGGCGGCCAGCACCCCAAATATGCGGACACCAAGCTTGTGCAAAGGGCACTTTCATTTTTCAGAGGCGATCAATTCAAGGCCGCCGAATTGGTGGCCAACTGCCTAATGCAGGGTGTGAAGGTTAAGCATCTTGAATCCGCCATATCCGTAGGTGGCGAAATTTTTGACGTGGCGAGAAACTCCACCGTGCGGAACATCATTGATGATCCCATGCAGGTATTCAGGAATCTCAACAGTATAAAGAGGGAAACAACAGCTCTGGGCGCTGAACAGATGACAGGGGCCGATGACATGATGAGTGTCTACGACACTGCCCTGCTTCTAACGTCGATGCGCGGAGATGACATTGGGGAAAAGTGCCTGCCAGTGGACGAAATGGCGCGAATAACGGCCGCAATTCGTCATATTGATATTCAGGGAGAAGGAGCGGCGCGCACGTTGGCGGATGTAATGAGCGCGGCTTTTGCCAGAGCGCATCTGGTTCCGGCCATAGTTGGAAGCAGCAGCAACGCGGAACTGGAATCAGCCCTTACCGCCATAGACGCCCAGGGCGTGCGCCATCATGAAATCAACCTGCGTCTTGACTCCGCGGAAACAGGCAGGTTGTTTCGAGAACAGAATGTACAGCCTACTACAATGCATTCGCGGGTCTTGGGTTTCCTTTGTGGAGAAGCTCTCCGGGCTCAGCCCGAAGGCAATCTGGAAGCGGACAGGCGAGTGATCGACGCCACCATAGCCGCCAACATATTCAATGTAACCCATCCGGAAGAGGCCAAGGAACGTATCGCCCAAAATCTGATCGGGCAATTCGCCTTTCAACCAAATTTACTCGAAATTCTTAATAACCTGCGGGATATGCGCAATGCCTGCATGAGCGACACACTGGCTTTTCAGATCGAACGCGGCCGATCGGTAGGCGCTGATGATGCCAACATGATGACGAACATTTTCGCCAATGCTATGCGCCATGCGGACACGGAACTTATGTCCAGGGTTTCCGTAAACGTGAGCCGTAACCACGACTTGCAAAGCATTATCCGCTCCACAGGAGCCAGCCTGGTAATGTCGGCGGCATCCCCTGAAGAATACGGCATAAAGACCAATGGCTCCACTCTTGAAGCGCTGGATATAAGAAACATTTTAGCCGCGCTGCACACCGGCATGGAAGGATTCCTCGCCGGGGTGGAAAAGGGGCTGGGGTTGCCCGAAGTAATCGTTGAAGAAAAGCCTGGGGCAGTTGAAGCCGGAAAGCCCGAAAATGCTCAGGAACACCAAAAGACCACAACCCGCATCCTGTCAGCTATGGAGGCTGCGGGAAATCTTCCCGCTTCCGGAGTGAGCGAATCGGTGCGGAATGCGCTGACGGATTTTCTCGGTTCATACAATATCACATGTGAAGATGTGCGTAGGATCATATAAAAAAATGTCTTATAAATTTCCTGGTAAATAACACTCTTGTCCTGTCTGTCGCGTTGTTCTATGGGTAACATACAGAGTTGTTCTGAACTAAATGCCGGCCTCACATCCGCCTGAATACAAACTCTGAAGTGTTCACCTTTTGATGGATTTTTTCAGGAGAATGAATATGAACAGACGCGATTTTATCAAGTTTATAAGTCTGACAGGTCTAGGTTGCGCTTTTCCATCGGGATTGAGCTATGCCTTGGCCGCATCCAGGCGAGCCCTGCCTGTGCCCGGTCTGCTCAAGGTCGATGCAACTGGAAGAATGGCTCTGACCGTAGGGCGCGGCCAGACAAGTTGGAAACAAACTCCAACGAGCACATGGGGATACAACGGCCCCCTGCTCGGCCCCGCTCTGTCTCTGCGTCGGGGACAAAAGGTTTCCATGGAGGTGCGAAATTACCTGACGGAAACCACAACGGTGCATTGGCACGGCCTGGAAATACCCGGAACTTCCGACGGTGGCCCTCAGGCCATGATCGAAGCCGGAGCAGTATGGAAAGCTACTCTGCCCATTGAACAAAAAGCCGCAACCTGCTGGTACCACCCCCACATGCATGGTAAAACAGGCAAGCAGGTGGCCATGGGCCTGGGCGGCCTTCTGCTTATTGAAGATGAGGAAAGCGACAAACTGCCACTTTCAAAAAAATGGGGAGAAGACGATGTGCCCCTGCTCCTTCAGGACAAGCGCCTGAATGCATCCGCGCAAATAGACTATGCCCTGGATATTGTCAGCGCGTCAGTGGGCTGGTTCGGCGACTTTTTGCTGGCCAACGGCAGCCTGTACCCCGAGCATAGCCCGCCGCGCGGCTGGTTGCGCCTGCGCCTGCTCAACGGCTGCAATGCGCGCTCATTGAGCCTTGCCTGCAGTGACAAGCGCCCACTGTACGTCATAGCCGGCGACGGGGGTTTTCTCCCCGAGCCGGTGAAGTTGCAGGAACTTACCGTATATCCGGCCGAACGCTTTGAACTGATGATTGATTGCGACGACGGTAACCCCTTCGACCTGATAAGCCTGCCCACGCGGCAAATGGGCATGCGCCTGCCTCCATTCGACAAGCCTTTGCCGGTGCTGCGCATCACCCCATCCCTACGGAACGGGCACAAAATCCTTCCGGATCGTCTCGTCACGCTGCCGGCCCTGCCTTCACTTGAGGGACTGCCGGTGCGAACTCTGCATCTGGCCATGGATCCCAGGCTGGACATGCAAGGTATGATGGAATTAATGAAGCGCTATGGCAAGGAAGCCATGAGTGGAACAGATATGAATATGGACATGAAAGGGCAAATGGGTTCTGACGGCATGATGCACGACGGAACAGGTGCGCATGGAGGTATGCACGGGACGATGAACGGGATGAGTAAAGAACCTTTTGACCTGTTCCGGGCCAACAGCATCAACGGACGCCCCTTTACCATGAACACCGCCGCATTCAATGTGAAACAAGGGCAATACGAACGTTGGATTATCTCCGGAAAAGGAGATATGATGCTCCACCCCTTCCATATTCATGGGGGCCAGTTCCGCATTTTACGCGAAAATGGCGCTGAACCTCAGGAACACCGCCGAGGTTTGAAAGATGTGGTCTCCGTGCATGGCAAGGAAAGCGAAGTTCTTGTGCGCTTCATGCACCCCGCCCCCCCGGAACGCATGTATATGGCCCACTGTCACCTTCTGGAACATGAGGACACCGGAATGATGCTGGCATTCACCGTAAGCGCATAGAACCGAATGAAGTAAACAAGATGCTCGTTGGCCTCAGGGCTGAGGCGTCTCAGCGCGGAGGCCAGAAGTACTTGCAGCAGCAAGTTCCCGAATATGTTAGCGTTAGTTTGAAAAAGATTGTCCTCCGGCTGCCCACACGCTTAACGGCGGTTCCGGAGGACAAATTATTTTCAGCTATATTGTGGAGAATAAATAATATTTAATTATATCCCCATAATATTATAGCCTGAGTCAACAAACAGCACTTCGCCTGTAATAGCGCTGGAAAGGTCCGAAGCCAAAAAGGCGGCGGTATTGCCCACGTCATCTGTGGTCACATTGGCGCGCAGCGGAGCATGTTCTTCAATATGGTGAAAAATCTGCTTGAAGCCCGATATGCCCGAAGAAGCCAGGGTTTTGATGGGCCCCGCGCTGATGGCGTTAACCCGCACCCCTTTGCTGGCCCCCATGTCCACGGACAGATAGCGCACCGATGCTTCCAGCGCGGCCTTGGCCACGCCCATGACATTGTAGTTGGTTATAACCTTCTGCGCCCCGTAGTAGGTCATGGTTATAACCGAGGATCTGGGTTTGAGCAGCCCTTCGAAAGCCCGGCACAGGGCCACCAGAGAAAAGGCCGAAACATCCATGGCCAGAGAAAATCCGGCCCGTGAGGTATCCACAAAGCGACCGGTAAGATCATCTCGATTGGCAAAAGCCACGGAATGCACCAGCACATCAAGTTCGCCCCATTTTTCGCGCACAAGCTCGGCAGCGGCGGCCACTTGGGCGTCGTCGGTCACGTCGCAGGGAAAAACAAATTCTCCCCCCAATTCCTCGCTGATGGGCTCCACGCGCTTCTGTATGGCTTCACCAACATAACTGAAGGCCAGAGAAGCCCCGTGTTCCTTAAAAGATTTGGCTATGCCGTAAGCTATACTTTTATTATTGGCCACCCCGAAAATGGCCGCCTTCTTTCCCTTCAACAACATATTCAGTCTCCAGAATAATTTTTTGCGATATGTGGGGGAAGGAGAAAAAACTTTTTGAAAAAAGTTTTTTCTCCTTCCCCCACACCCCCATC
>JAVBLG010000090.1:0-7160 GCA_031553655.1 Desulfovibrionaceae bacterium
GAAAAAACACGTTTGGGGGCAAGGGGGCAACACTTTAGTATAAAAAAAGGGTTCCCCCCGTCCCCCACACCCCAGTCCCCCTTTACCAAAAACTTTTATTTTGTGGTTTTCGATAATATTAAAATAGTATAACAAAGCCCCAGGGAGTACAAAAAGATTTCATCGACTTCGTCATTTTGTCAATCAATTTTTCCCCCTGAAGGGGGAGGTTTCAGACCATAAAAGAAATTTTGATGAAAAAAGCCACTTTACGAATATTCGGAAAAGGGCCTTTTTGCATTACGATGAATACGAAATTTACCAGCGAAGCCTGAGAAGGTGAAGTTCGTCTTCAGGTCAAGAAAGAGCCGTTTTTGAACCGGGAATAGTACGTTTTGGTACAGACCAGGTTCAAAAACGGCTCTTGACAATGTCTCAAGGCGAAATACGCCTTTTCAGTGTTTAGAAGGTGTTGGCTTCTCGCTTCACGTCGATGGCAATCTTCCATAGGAGCGAAACAACTAGAATGCCTATAGCGTAAATGGCCAATGCAATCATAATTTCCGGTCCGGTGGGCAGATAATTGGTGACAGTGTCAAATTGGTTGGGAGTGAAGCCGCCTATAAGAAGCCCCAAGCCCTTGTCGATCCAGCTGGCAAGCACCAGCATGATCAGGGCTATGGGCAGAAGGCTGGTATTTTCGCGCAAGGACGGCGGAATAAGTATTGCCAGCGAAGCAAAGGCCATGAGCACCGCAGCCCACATCCAGGCATTAACCCAGGCCGGATGGCCGTGGTCGCCGACAAAGAGATAAACCATGGGGTGCTGGTGTCCGGGTATGCCGCTGTAGAAAGCGGTAAATACTTCCAACAGATAGAAGAACACATTTATGCACATGGCATAGGTAATAATCACGGTAAGGGTTTTCACCGCTTCCTTGCCGGGGTCAAAGCCGGTTACACGCCTCAGGGTGAACACCAGCAAAAGCAGAATGGCCGGACCGGAGCAGAACGCCGAGGACAGGAAGCGCGCGGCCATGATGGCCGTGAGCCAGTAATGTCTACCGGGAAGGCCGGCATACAAGAAGGCGGTTACGGTGTGAATGGAGAAAGCCCAGATAATCGAAAGATAGATGATGGGCTTAATCCACTTGGGCGGATCAATGTCCAGACGTTCGGCCTCAAGAGTTACCCAGCCAATGATCAGATTGAGGCACAGGTAGCCGATGAGCACCAGCATGTCATAAAACATCACCGAATTGGGCGTGGGGTTCAGAATGACGTTGAGCATGCGCTGGGGCTGCCCCATATCCACCACGATGAAGAGCATGCACATGATAACGGCGGCAATGGCCATGAATTCGCCAAAGATGATCATGCGCTTGAATTGTTTATAGTGGTGGAAATAAGCCGGAAGCACCAGCATAACCGCCGAGGCGGCCACACCGACAAAGTAGGTGAACTGGGAAATGTAAAGCCCCCAGGACACGTCGCGGCTCATGCCGGTGATGGTCAGCCCTTTTTCAAGCTGATCAAGATATACAAGGCCGCCTATGCCGATAATCACCAGCAGAAAGAACAGCCAGGCGTAGTAACGTATGGGTGCGCAAAGAAGTTTTTCAACCATTGTGTAGCCTCCCTATACCAGGTAGTAAACGCCGGGCTGAGTGCCGAGCGACGGCTTGCGCCTTATGCTGTAGTTGGCCTCCAGAGCCTTGCGCACATCCGAAGCCGGATCATTCAGATCGCCGAACATAATCGCGCCGCCAGACGCTTCCACGCAGGCCGGCTTCTGGCCTTTGGCCAGGCGCTCGGCGCAGAAGGTGCATTTTTCCACAACCCCGGGCATGCGCGTGGGGTAGGTGGGGTTGGGCACATTCTCGGGCAGATGTGGACGAGGATCCATGAAGTTGAAACTGCGCGCGCCATAGGGACAACCGGCCATGCAGAAACGGCAGCCTATGCAGCGGTGATAGTCCATGGCGATAATGCCGTCGGCCATCTTATAAGTGGCCTGGGTGGGACACACCCGCACGCAGGGCGGATTGGTGCAGTGATTGCAGAGCAGAAGATATTTGCCCTTGGACATTTTTTGCGGCAGATGCTCGTTCATGTCGTCGGTGAAAACGCGATCGTAAAGATCGGTCCACAACCACTTTATTTCCTGATGGCCCTTTATGGACGGGACATTGTGCGCGTCATGGCAGGCCTTGATAACCTTGTCGAAATCAGCGTCGCTCGTGAACTTGCGGGTATCGATAACCATGCTGAAGCGCTTGGCGTGTATGGCCTTTTCCCCGGATTCAAAGCGTCCGGGCACGGCGGCCACGGCCGCTTCAAGCGCCGTAAGCCCGCCCCCCAGGGCGAAAGCCGAAATACCCGCGACTCTGAGGAAGTTTCTTCTGCTTTTATTCATTACTTATTCCCCTTCGGAGCAATGTGGCATGTCCAGCAATACGGATAAACGCTGTTGGATACGTGGCACTTGTCGCAGAAATCGGCGGAATTATTGTGGCACTTCATGCAGGTGTTCTGCAGGCTTATTTCCCATTTTTTACCGGTGGAAGACACGTATACCCGCTTTTCATTGCGCAGGGCTTCGTCACGCCACACGTTCAAAAGCTGCATGTGCTCGGCCCGCATATAGGCTACCGGCTCAATGCATTCTTTTTCATCCTTGGGCAGGACGACGTCGGGGCGTTTGTAGTCGCCCTTGCCGCCAAGCCCGAGGTTGATCCAGAAGGGGGCCGTGAAGACCGCCACAAAAACCACAATAGCGGCAATTACATATTTCGCGTTATACATAATTATTCTCCCTCGCCGTCATTGCCGGGTCTCTCGGGCAGATCTTCCTGCCTCATGTCCATGGTGCGTTCCTGTTCGCCCTGCATTACCAGAGCATTGGCCACCAGTTCATGCAGGCCGCCAACGGTTACGCCCGGAGCCCAGTAATCGGCCAAAGGCGGCAAGGTGGCCCGGTCAATGGCGCACACGCAGGCCATGTGGTTAACGCCGTTTTTCTGCTGCACATAGCGCAGGGCATTGCCGCGCGGCAGGCCGGAACGCATGCGCAGTTCCATGATTTCCTCGGTATTGAGGCCGGAACCGGCGCCGCAGCAGAAGGTTTCTTCGCGGATGGTGCGCTCGGGCATTTCCACAAAATTATTACATACAGCCTTAAGCACTTCACGCGGCTCGTCGAGGAGGCCCATGCCGCGGGCCGGGTTGCACGAGTCATGCCAGGTAACGGTGAGATGATCGTTACGGCTCGGGTCAAACTTCAGCTTGTTGTGTTTGATCAAGTCGGCCGTAAACTCTGCTATATGCACCATCTTGGTGGACTTGGCGTTTTAAAACACCGTACCAGTGATAGGCGAAACCGGGGTGGTCATGTGCGCGGGGGTGGGGCCGTTGTAGGTGTCCATATATTGATGGATCACGCGCCACATATGCCCGCATTCACCACCGATAAGCCACTTGCAGCCCAGGCGCTCGGCTTCGGCATACATCTTGGCGTTGAGTTTTTTGGCCATGTCAAAAGAAGTGAACGAACCGAAGTTGCCCCCTTCTGAAGCATAAGTGGACATGGTGTAATCAAGTCCAAGCTCGTGGAACAACAGCAGATAACCCATGAAAGTGTAAATGCCCGGCTCGGCAAAAACGTCGCCCGAAGGAGTGATGAAAAGTATTTCATGCCCCTTTTCATTAAGCGGAGTCTTGGGTTTGATGCCGGTAATGGTTTCACAGTCGTCGGCCAGGAATTCAACGATTTCCTTGAAAGCATGAGGCTGGATGCCAAGATGGTTGCCGGTACGGTTACAGTTGTAAACCGGCTCCATGATCCAGTTGATGCCCAGACCTACTTCATGAAGCATTTCGCGCACGATGGCCGTAATTTCCGCAGTGTCGATGCCGTAGGGGCAGAACAACGAGCAGCGGCGGCATTCCGTGCACTGATAGAAATAGTAGAACAGCTCTTTGACCACGGCATAGTCAAGCTTGCGCGCACCGGCATATTTGCCGAACAGCCTGCCGAGCATGGTATGATCGCGGCGATAGAGCGAACGCAAAAGCTCGGCGCGTAACACCGGCATATTTTTGGGATCGTTGGTGCCGAGGAAAAAGTGGCATTTGTCGGCGCAGGCGCCGCAACGCACGCATATGTCCATGAACACTTTGAGCGAACGATGTTTTTCCAGACGCTCGGCAAAAGCGTCACAAAGAATCTGTTCCCAGTTTTCGGGCAGATTCCAGTCTTCCGCCGCTGGATTCCACTCATGCGGGTTCGGCATATGCAGCTTCTGCATAATGTCGAGCTTGGAAGGATAGGCAAAGGAACCCGGCTTGAATTCCGGCTTCACGTTCATCCAATGCTCAGAGGGGAAAGCAGGCCGCGAAGCAATCAATTCCTGTGGATTTGGTAGTTTAGCCATGTTTTCTCCTTACTCCGCGGCTGTTCCGGGCTGTTTTTCAAGAGGCAGTCCGGCTTCAGCCATAGCCTCGCGGAAATCGTCCTCATACTCCTCATAAGTGGTGTACTTCTTGGGCGGATTCCAGGGGTTGACGTGACGCACGGCGCGCGAGTTATTGGGCATGTTGCGGGTGGGGCTGAAAAACACTCCGGGCATGTGCATGAGCTTGCTGAAGGGGAAATACATCAGCAGCACGCTGAGGAAGCATATATGCACATAGAACATAGGATTGATGCCTTCGACCACAACCGGGGTGAAATGCACCAGCCCCATGATGAACACTTTAACCGAAGCGATGTCGGTCTTGCTGAAATAACGCAGGCAAATACCGCTACTGACCAGTCCCAGCAGCAGCCAGAGTGGGAAATAGTCGTTAATCAGCGAAATATAGCGCAGGCGTTCGTTGAAAACGCGCCTGGCCAGCAGGAACAGCAGGGCAATAACCACCAAACCGCCGGTCATGTAGAAGCGCGGAGCGCCAATCTGCATGATGCCGTCAAGGGTTTCCAGCCAGGTGAACGGCGCGGGAACCGGTTCGGTGAAAAAGCGGAAATGCCTGAGGAAAATAAGCAGGAAGCAATAGTGGAACATCAGGGCGAAAAACCAGAGCCATTTGGAGGAATAGTAAATCACTCTCGGCCCTTCCCCGCGTACGTCGGCATAGGTGTTGCGGAACAGGGAGCGAAAAAGGAATACCTCCAGAAACATGCGTTTGACCACACCGCAGGTGGTGCTCGGATTGTCCAGATTGGCCGGCTTTATAAAGTCCAGAGACTTCTGCTGCCCGCCGGTAGTGGGTATGCAAAAGGGCACGGGCGATTTGCTCCAGCAATACATACGCCATACAATACCGCCGAGGAATACAAGAACCGCCGCATACGGCAAAGCCACCCCGAAAAAGGTGGCAAAACCGGCGTCGATTCCCGCCCAGGCGATACATCCTATGGCCAGAACCACCAATAAAGATGTGATCATTCCCTTACCTCACCATCTAAAGGTTTAGATTTTTCCCGGGCCCGCCCCGGCTTTCTGCGCCCAGCGCACAAGCTGGGCATGTTGATTGCGTATTTCCTTGATGCGCTCTTCGGCTATGGTTTTATGGCTCGCCATATAGACGTCCATGGCCATAAGCGCCAGAGTGTCGAGGCGCGACTCGGCCTCAAGATACTCCGCCTCGAGGCCTCCTTCCGAAAAAAGCGGCCACAGCTTTGCGCGCATGGCCGGTTTTAAAAGATAAATCACGCCAAGCGCCTGGCTGGGCGTGAAGTCTTGTACGGCGCGAACCTTCACAAAGCGCGTGAGCGCATCTTGAAGAAGTTCGGCCACCACATGCTCCCCTGCCACGGCGTCGTACATGCGGCCGAGGCTTGTGGTTGTTATGTCGCCCACCGGGTTGCAAAACTGGTCTTCCCTGGTGCGTAAAAAGCCTACCGCATCAAGCGGGTAAGTGGCGAAAACGCTGTCTACCCACTTGGCAACAAGCTCACCGCGATGCTCGCGGAAGAGTTCAAGTGCGTTCATTCACAAAGTCCAGACATTAAAATTATTCCTTATTTTAGACATGAAAAACGCCTTGAGTCAAGACCTTTTCCGATAATCAGCCGGCGCGAGAATCAGGAAAAAAGTCGTTTTATCCTTCTGTGAGGTTATAAAATACTGCTTCACGCGCTCCTTGCGCGCCCCCCCTTGCGAATCTATAACCAATACGGATTATGCAAGGCAAAATATACCCTCTACCACGCCCTTCCAAGAATATGCTGAATCTGTTTTTCCCTGCTGCTTTCCGGCGGAAAATATTAACTTTCTAAACTGGCCGGGCACACAGGGGCGAGACGCAAGGCGCGTTAATCCTGAAATTCAAGACAGCCAATGCTTGACAATAAGATAGCTACAGTTTTAGGTACTAATAAATACGTCATTAGTTATAATTAAAAAAATAAAGGTTCCCGCCTCACAACTCTATAAAACAAAATATTTATAAGGAAAACAAGATGAAGAAGTTTTTTACATTGCTCCTGACTTGCGCTTTTATGGCAACCGCCGTTTCCGGAGCGTTGGCCGCACGAGCCACTCGTGATTTGGTATTTGAGGATGATGACGCGGCAGCCAAAAAAGCTGATGAAAGTACCGGGCAGAAAACCATAGCCATAAAGGCCACAATAATGCTGAAACGCGATGGACAAACCAGCACGGTGGCCCCCAGCCACGAATTCAAAAGTGGAGATCAGGTCAAACTGGTCTTCACGCCGAGCACAACCGGTTATGTTTACTGGCTGGCCAAAGGAAGCTCGGGGGGATACTCCGTGCTTTTTCCCTCCACCTCGGCCGGAATGGACAATGCAGTGGAGCGCAACAAGGAATACACTGTGCCGGTGAAAGGCTCTTTCCGCTTTGACGACAAAGCGGGCACGGAAAGCCTGCTGTTGGTTTTCGGGCGCGGAAAAATTCCGGAATTGGACCAGGCTGTCGCCGAAGCCGCCAAGCAGCAGGGCCAGGCATCCGGTCAGGTGGCTTCCGTGGAAGAGCGGAACAACAACAAGCGCAAATCACGCGATCTACAATTTGAAGAAGAAAACGACGAAGACGTGAACACCAAGTCTCAGGTGGCCCCCAAAGGCGAACCCTTTGTGGCCCTGTACGAGCTTACCCATAAGTAATACGCCCGAAGCGGCATGAACGGATACGATCCGCTCATGCCGCTATTTTGCGT
>JAVBLG010000060.1:0-60936 GCA_031553655.1 Desulfovibrionaceae bacterium
TGTCCGCCGCACTGCGCCGCATTGGATGTCGGCGGGCGAAGCCCGACCGACGCGGCTTGACGGCTAAAAGGCGGGCAACTGCCCGCGACTGCCGTCGGCTTTAAGGTATACGGAGGCTTTACTTACTACGCTTGCAACATGCGTTAAAATAAAAGTTTTGAAAGGGATAGATGGGGGTTTGGGGGAAGAAAGGGAAAAATTTTTCAAAATTTTTCCCTTTCTTCCCCCAACTTCCCATAAAGGACACATACCATGAACAATCTCATAATCTTCGACACCACTCTGCGCGACGGCGAGCAATCGCCAGGCGCGACCATGAACCTCCAGGAAAAACTCAGGCTGACCAAGCAGCTGGAGATGCTGGGCGTGGACGTGGTGGAGGCGGGATTTCCGGCTTCAAGCCCTGGGGATTTCGAAGCGGTGAAGGCTATTGCCGAGCGGGCCAAAGGCATGGAAATTGCGGGGCTCTGCCGCTCGGTGCTTTCGGACATTGACCGGGCCTGGGAGGCTCTGAAGGGCGCGGAAAAGCCGCGCATCCATATTTTTCTGTCCACTTCGCCGCTACATATGAAGCACAAACTGCGCAAAGAGCCGGATCAGGTGCTGGAAATGGCCGTAAACGCGGTGAAGCATGCCACTAAATATACGAGCAATGTAGAATTTTCCGCTGAAGACGCTTCCCGCTCGGATAGAGATTTTCTTTGCCGGATCACCGAAGCGGTCATCAAAGCCGGAGCCGCCACCATCAACCTTCCCGATACCGTGGGCTATGCCCAGCCCGAGGAAATGGCTGCGATGATCAACCATGTCATGGGCAAAACACCCAATGCGCATAAGGCCGTGTTCAGCGTGCATTGCCACAACGATTTGGGCCTGGCCACAGCCAATACTCTGGCGGCCATAAAAGCCGGGGCGCGCCAGGCCGAAGTCACCATAAGCGGCATAGGCGAACGGGCAGGCAATGCCGCGCTGGAAGAGTTGATTGCCTCGCTAACGGTGCGTAAAAATTACTATGAAATCGGCACAAAAATTGTAACCGAGCAACTTTATCCGGCCTGCCGCCTGCTTTCGATGATTATCGGCCAGCCCATACCTCTCAACAAACCGGTAAGCGGCGCCAATGCCTTTGCCCATGAGTCGGGAATACACCAGGACGGCGTGCTCAAGAACAGGGAAACCTACGAAATAATGACCCCACAATCAGTGGGCCGAGCTGGTAACGATCTGGTTCTTGGCAAACATTCCGGCCGCAATGCGGTAAAAACCAAGCTGGAAGCTCTCGGCTATTCCCTGGATGAAGAGCAGGTGAACACAGTGTTCGCGGCCATGAAGGCCCTGGCCGACAAAAAAGCCAACGTGCATGACGAAGACCTGGAAGCTCTGGTTCTGGAAGAAATTTACCGTTTGCCCGACCGCTTCCGTCTGCGCAATTTGAGCGTGCAAAGCTCCGACACGGGGCTGGTTCCGCCCACGGCCGCCGTGGTTATGGAAGTTGACGGCCAGGAAGTGAAGCATGCCGGTTTTGGCGTGGGACCTGTGGACGCGGTGTTCAATGCCATAGCGCATATTGTGGGCCGTTCTCCGCGTCTGGAAAGCTATGCGGTAAACGCCATCACCGGGGGTACCGACGCTCAGGGCGAAGTTACAGTGCGCATCAGCGAAAATAACAACAGCGCCGTGGGGCGCGGCTCGCACCCCGACGTGCTGGTGGCCGGAGCCAGGGCATTCATTAACGCCCTGAATAGATTGTCCAAAAAAGAACGGGATATGTAACAAAATCCAGATTAAGACAGTTTTGTTCTCTGGCAAGGCGGAAAGCTTTTTTGCGGAATGAGTGTACTTCTTGCGGTACTCGATTGAGGCAAAAAAGCATTTCCAACGCGGCCAGAGGACAAAAGAGCCTTAATCTCATAAGAAGGGAAACCATATGGCACAGACTCTCGCCCAGAAACTGCTTGAAGCCAAAGCAGACCAGAAAATAACGGCCGCCGGTCAGATCGTGCGCTGCAAATTGTCCTTGGTGCTGGCCAATGACATCACCGCTACCCTGGCGATCAAATCGTTCCGGAAAATGGGGGCCAAATCTGTCTTTGATCGCGACAAAATCGCCCTGGTCATGGACCACTACACTCCGCAAAAGGATGTGGCCTCAGCCAATCAAGTGCTGGAAGTGCGTAAATTTGCTGAAGAAATGGGCATTACCCACTATTACGAAGGCGGAGATTGCGGCGTCGAGCACGCCCTTTTGCCCGAAATGGGTCTGGTAAGCCCCGGCGACGTTATGGTTGGCGCCGACAGCCACACCTGCACCTATGGCGGCATTGGCGCTTTTGCCACCGGGTTCGGCTCCACTGACGTGGCCGCAGCCATGGCGCTGGGCGAAACCTGGTTCAAAGTGCCGCCGTCCATCCGGGTTAACTACAAGGGCGTAATGCCCGAATGGTTGAGGGCCAAAGACCTGATTCTGATGCTCATAGGCAAAATCGGCGTTGACGGCGCGCTCTACAAAGCCCTTGAATTCGGCGGCCCGGTCATCGACGCCCTGCATGCCGAAGGCCGCATGACCATGGCCAATATGGCCATAGAAGCCGGGGGCAAAGCCGGATTGTTCCCCATTGACGAGCGCACCAAAGAATATCGCCTGGAGCGCGGCCTTTCCGCTCCGGCTCATTTCCTTTCGGCCGACGAAGGCGCGGAATACGACCTTGTGCTGGAATTTGACGTCACCGGCAAGGAGCCGGTGGTGGCCTGCCCGCACCTGCCTGAAAATGTCAAACCTGTTTCCGAGCTCAAGTCTCTGCCGGTGCAGCAGGTTATAATCGGCTCGTGCACCAACGGGCGCATAAGTGACCTGCGCGATGCGGCTCTGGTGCTCAAGGGACGCAAAGTCAACAAAAAAGTTCGCTGCATCGTGCTGCCGGCCACCCCGACCATATGGAAGCAAGGCATGAAAGAAGGCCTGTTCGATATCTTCGCCGATGCCGGATGCATTATCGGCCCGCCCACTTGCGGCCCCTGCCTTGGCGGGCACATGGGCATTCTGGGCGACGGTGAGCGCGCGGTAGCCACTACCAACCGCAACTTCCGCGGGCGCATGGGCAGCCTGGAATCCGAAGTGTATCTGGCCAGCCCGGTTGTGGCGGCGGCGAGCGCGGTGACCGGCGTGATCTCCGGCCCCGCCCAGTTATAAGATTCGGGCGATTTTATCCTCCTGGCGTCGTTGGGCGGCGCTTTCCGAAAAGGGTATGAGCCAAAAGAGTTCTATCCCTTTTTCGGAAAGCTTGCCCGCTTTGCCGGGAAATAAACTTGCCCGAATCTTGGGCTGGCCGTGTAATCGAATTTTTGTCTGTTTACAGCAGCATTGGAATAAGGAGTATTAAATGAAATTATCTGGCAAAACCCACAAAGTAGGCGATCATATAGACACCGACGCCATCATCCCGGCCCGTTTTCTGGTTACCACCGACACGGCCGAGCTTGGGGCCAGTTGCATGGAAGGGCTTGAACCCGGTTGGATAAAGCGGGTCGGTAAAGGCGACATCATGGTAGCCGGGCGCAACTTCGGCTGCGGCTCCTCGCGCGAGCACGCGCCCCTGGCCCTGCTTGGGGCCGGAATTCCCCTGGTAATCGCCCACAGCTTCGCGCGCATTTTTTACCGCAACTCCTTCAACATGGGCCTTATGCTCATGGAAGTGGGCGACGATGTGGAAAAAATAGCCGACGGGCAGAACCTTGAAATTGACACCGAGGCCGGAACCATAAAAAATTCCGCCACGGGTGAAACCATAAAATGCGCGCCTCTGCCGCCTTTTATGTCCGACCTGGTGAACAAGGGCGGGCTTGTAAATTACGTGAAAGAAAAAATTAAATAAAATGACCCCGCAAAAACGCAAATTTTATATAAAATTGTTTTTGATCTGGTTAATCGGTCTGGTTATCCTGTTCTGGCATGTAACCCATGGCGGCGGCTTTAAAAATTTTGAAGCCGACATGAAGGCCAGCATTCAGAAGTCCGCTGAGTAAAAGGCGGCGCAGGACAATCAGCCTTAATTTAAAAAAAACAGTTTCAGGTAATGGATAATTTAAAAAGCAAAATGCTATAAGGTAGTGGCGACAGTTTTGTGTAAGACGAGGAAGGCGAATTGTCCGCACTGCCGCCACTACCACGGGCATTTGACAAAGATACGATCTTTGCTAAGAATAAGTACTTTCATTAAAACTTCCTTTATGGATTGAAACATCTCTACCCCCACCAAATAAAAGCCATGAGCGAATACAAAAAAACTCTGAATTTGCCGGAAACCAAATTTCCCATGAAGGCCGATCTGGTGCGCCGCGAACCAGAAACCTTGCGCAAATGGGAAGAATCCAAGGCCTATGAAACTATGGTCGCCGCTTCGGGTCAGAAAGGCCGCTACGTGCTGCACGACGGCCCCCCGTATGCCAACGGCCATATTCATATGGGCACAGCCCTCAACAAAATTCTCAAGGACATTGTGATCAAGTCCAAGAACATGCAGGGCTATGCCGCGCAATACGTGCCCGGCTGGGACTGCCATGGCCTGCCAATTGAACACAAAGTGGAGCTTGAGCTGGGCAAGGAAAAAAAGCTCAGCCTTCCGGCCCGGACCGTGCGCAACATGTGCCGGGAATACGCCCTGAAATACATCGACATACAGCGCGACGAATTCAAGCGCCTCGGCGTGCTCGGGGTATGGGACAAACCCTATCTGAGCATGGACCCGCTTTACGAGGCCGCCACAGCGCGCGAGCTTTCCAAATTTGTGGCTTCCGGCAGCGTGGTGCGCAGCAAAAAGCCCATTTACTGGTGCATATCCTGCAATACGGCTCTGGCCGAAGCCGAAGTGGAATACGAAGATCATGTTTCGCCTTCCATTTATGTGCGCTTCCCTTTGCCCGATCAGGGCCTGAAAAAAATAGACGCGCGCATCGACCCCGAAAACGCCTATATCATCATCTGGACCACCACCCCCTGGACCATACCCGACAATATGGGCGTGGCCATGCACCCTGAAATGAATTACGCGGTGCTGCGCTACGAAAATGAATATTACATAGTGGCCGACGAGCTGGTGGAAAAATGCTCCCAGGATTTCGGCTGGGCGGGGTTGGAAAAGAAAATCGCCGTCGCTCCCGGTTCGGCCTTTGAAGGGCTGAAAGCCAGGCATCCTTTTTATAATCGAGAATCGCTCGTGGTGCTCGGCAAGCATGTTACCCTCGAAGCGGGCACCGGCTGTGTACACACCGCGCCCGGCCATGGCCGCGAAGACTATGAAGTAGGCCTGAAGTACGGGCTGGAAATTTATTCGCCCCTGGACGACAACGGCCGTTTCCTTGATTCCGTGGAATTTTTTGCCGGGCTGGACATTTTCGCAGCCAACCCCAAGGTAGTCGATAAACTGGAAGAAGTCGGGCACCTGATGAGCCGGGGCAAAATCAAACATTCCTACCCCCACTGCTGGCGTTGCAAACAACCGGTAATCTTCCGGGCCACCACCCAGTGGTTTATCAGCATGGACAATACCGGGCTGCGCGAAAAGGCGCTGAAAGCCATAGAAGATCAGGTGGAATGGATTCCGGCCTGGGGCGAAGAACGAATCCACAAAATGATCGAATTCAGGCCAGACTGGTGTATTTCGCGCCAGCGGCACTGGGGTGTGCCCATTGTGGCCCTGCTTTGCGAAGAATGCGGCGAAACCTGGAACGACGCCAAGTGGATGAAGGAAATAGCCGATCGCTTTGCCAATCACGCCACCGGCTGCGACTATTGGTACGAGGCCTCGCTGGAAGAAATAGTTCCGGCCGGTCTGGCCTGCCCCAAATGCGCGGCTAAGCGTTGGAAAAAAGAAACCGACATCCTTGACGTGTGGTTCGACTCGGGCACCAGCTTTGCCGCCGTGCTTGAACACCGCGACGAATGCTCCTACCCGGCCGACCTGTACCTTGAAGGCTCCGACCAGCATCGCGGCTGGTTCCACAGCTCGCTGCTGGTTTCCGTGGGCACGCGCAAGATCGCCCCATACAAGGCCGTGCTCACCCACGGCTATGTGGTGGACGGCCAAGGCCGCAAGATGTCCAAGTCCATCGGCAATGTCATTGCCCCGCAGGAGCTGATTCAGAAGCACGGGGCGGAAGTTATCAGACTATGGGTGTCTTCGGTGGATTACCGCGAAGATATCCGCATTTCCGACGAAATACTCCAACGTCTGGTGGACGCCTACCGCCGCATACGCAATACCTGCCGCTATCTGCTGGGCAATATTCACGACCTTGCCCCGGACGGCGTCATGCCCCTGGCGGAAATGGACCCTCTGGATCGCTATGCCCTGGACAGCTGCGCCGAAGCACATCGCCGCATTCAGGAAGCTTATGCCTCGCATGAATTCCACAAAGTATACCACATACTGCACAATTTGTGCGTAACCGATCTTTCGGCCTTTTATCTGGACATTCTGAAAGATCGCCTTTACGCCTCGGGCAAGTCCAGCCCCGAACGCCGCTCGGCCCAGAGCGCCCTGTACCGTATTCTGCTCTTCCTGCTGCGCGACATGGCTCCCATTTTGAGCTTCACCGCCGAAGAGGTTTACAGCTACCTGCCCGAAGCCCTGAAAGCCGGTTCTCCGAACACGGTATTTGCTCTGCCCTCAGATGACGGGCATGACTGCAAGTTGGCCCCGACAGTGCGCGAAGACTGGACCACACTTCTGGCGGTGCGCGGCGCAATGACCAAGGCTGCCGAGCCGCTGCGCAAGGAAGGAGTTATCGGGCACTCGCTCGATACCAATACCACGTTGTATCTCGACGACAACCTGCGCGCCAAGCTCACCGGGCTGGGGTCGGACCTGCGCTCCATGTTTATTGTTTCGCAGCTTGAGCATCAGCCCCTGGCCGAGGCCGGGGCTGATGCCGTAAAAGACGAGGAAATACCCGGACTGGCCATCAAGGTGCGCAAGGCCGACGGTGAAAAATGCGAGCGCTGCTGGATATACAGCACTGAGCTGGGCACGGACGCGACGCGCCCCACGCTCTGCCCGCGCTGCACTGCGGTGGTTAATGCCGGTTAGGCATTACTGGAACATTTGCAATAGAATGAGTTGAATGCTCCGACGGCCCGGATGTTGTCCGGGCCGTCCTTAAAATTGCACGGGATAACGGAATTCGCGGTAATAGAAACATAATATGCCTGACAAACGCTATAAGATACTATTTGGCATTGCCGCCATGGTCATTGCCCTGGACCAGGTCAGTAAGCATCTGATCATGTCACTCATTCCTGAACATCGCACTCTGTCGATGATTCCGGGCTTTTTCGATCTGGTCAATATCCGCAATCGCGGGGCGGCCTTCGGTTTTTTGAACCGTTCGGACATCGAGTGGCAATTCTGGCTTTTTCTCACAGCCACAATAGTGGCGTCAGCGGCTATTGTGGCCCTGGTACGAGCGTCCAGGTACAATGCCGCACTTTCAATCGGGCTGGGATGCGTTCTGGGCGGCGCCGTGGGCAATCTGGTGGATCGCCTGCGTTTCAGAGCCGTAGTGGACTTTCTGGACTTTTACCTGGGCCAATGGCACTGGCCGGCTTTTAATGTGGCCGACATCGCCATATGCCTGGGCGCGGGCCTGGCATGCATAGTGCTGTGGCGCTCGGACGAGGAGAAAAAATAAATGCAATTGCCTTGGTGGGCCTTTATTTTGCTGGCCCTTCCCATTTTGCCCAATATGTGGTCGATCTGGCATGTGCACAACAATGAGTTCCCCACTTTCCAGGAAAAGGCGCTCTGGTTTGTGACAGCTGTTTTTATTCCGGTTTTGGGCGGGCTGGCCTATATTTTCTTCGGGCGCAGACGCATTAAACCCCGGGGCTGACGCGCTTTCGCGCGGAGGCCCAAGGCACTTGCATAAGCAAGTGCCTGAATGCGTAAGCATTCGTAGCTAGGCGGAGCGTAGCTACGCCGTACTCAAATCGCGCAAGCGCTGCGATTAATCACCTTAAACGGATGATTTTATTAATATGCAAAATAAGATGCGTCAGCCCTGCATTAAACCCAAAGGATTATAACTGATGCGTAAAACAAGCAAATTTTCTATTTTGTGCGGCATGGTCGTGGCCCTTGGCGGCTGCGTCAAGCAAAGCGAATATGATAGCCTGCAATCCCGCGTGCAGCAGCAGGACAGGCAGTTGCAGCAAATGCAGCCGGCCCAGGCCGATACCTGGGCGCAGATGCAATCCATGCGTCAGGAATTGAACACCGTACGCGGCCAACTCGACGATTTGCAGAACGCGGGCGGGGCCAAAGCCCTTGTGGACAAGGTAAACCGCCACGACGCCGCACTGCGGCGCATAGGCACCACCCTGGCCATGGATTTACAGCTCGAAGCCCCGGCCGCGCCCCAGCAAGGCGCGTATATGGGAGAAACTCCGCCCCAGCAAAGTATGGTGGTTTCCGGACCGGCCACCCAGGGCGGCTTTGCCGCCGCTCCGGCGCAACAGGCCCAGCAACCAGCAGCCCCGGCCGTGCCCAAAGACACGGCCACAGCGCTTTATGAAAGCGGCGTAAAATCCTTTGACAGCCGCAGATATCAGGAAGCCCTGCGCTCGTTCCGCGATTTTACCACCACCTATTCATCCAACAAACTGAACCCCAACGCCTGGTTCTGGGTGGGCGAGTGCAATTTCCAGCTCAATCAGTTCGCGGACGCGGCCCTGGCCTATGACACGGTAATAACCAAGTACGCCACCAGCCCGAAAGCTCCGGCGGCCTATCTGAAGCAGGGCATATCTTTCAGCAAACTCGGGCAAAAAGAAGCGGCCAGAGCGCGTATGCAGGAACTGATACGCAAATTTCCGACCTCGGCCGAAGCGGCCAGGGCCAAGGCTTTTCTTCAGGACAATAAATAACAATCAGAATAAATTGCAAGAAGCACAATATATGGAAAATAATGAAAAAATTCGCCGTGAACTGCATTTCAGCTATTCGGCGGAAATTTCCGGCCAGCCGCTGATATGTGATTTGATGCGCGAATTCAGCGAGCTTTCGTTCAATATTATCAAGGCCCAGATTACTCCACGCAAAGAGGGGTATCTGGTGCTGGGCCTGGAAGGCCTTGAGCGGGACATACAGAGCGCCCTGTCCTGGCTAAAAGACAGAGGCGTGAAATCTTCGCGGCAGGATTTGCTCATTCGCCGTGAAGAAGCGCTGTGCATGCATTGCGGCATGTGCATGGCCATGTGCCCCAGTGGGGCCTTGAGCATGGACGCCCAAACCCGTCTTTTGCACATGAATTCCGGCCAATGCTCCGCATGCGGGCTTTGCGCCAGAATATGCCCGGTAAACGCCATGATCGCGGAACGCGCGCCCATAATATGACTGTGTCCGCGCGGCAGGCGAATTTTTGTCTGTGGCGCGGCGGATATGATCTTTCACCACATAAAAGAGAAACGCAAATGTCCGACTCGACGCTCTCTGCTGGCCAATCGCTCTCCTCTTCTGAAGATGACAAGTACAAACGCCTGTCCACGGACATGCACAAGGGCCTGAAGGATATCTACAAACATATCCATGCATCCGGGGAGGTTCCCGCTGCCGGGTCCGGGCAGGAAAGAACCGATCTGCTTTTTACCGAAGCGGCCGAGCAGCTTTCAAAGGTGCTGGAAGCCACACAAAAAGCGACTGAAAGCATTATGGAGAAAATTGAGCGCCACATGGATATGCAGGCGGAAATGCTTGAAGTCATTGGCGCCTTGCGCCAGGGCAAAGCCGGCCCCGATCAATTGGACGACCTCGAAAAAAGGATATCCCTGCTGGGCGAAGATCTGGTGTTTGTGATGACCGAACTCAGCTTTCAAGACTTGACCGGGCAAAGAATAAAACGCGTGGTTAATGCCCTCAAGCTGATTGAAGACACCGTTGTGGATCTGTATCTCTCTTCTGGCCTGATTATGAAGGGACTGGAAGAATCTCCGGGAAAGAATATGGAAGTGATCAAGCAGCAGGCCGAAGACGCCGTGCGCGGACTCAAGGAAGGAAAATCTTCCGGCTCCAAGCTTAAAGGCCCCTCCAGCGGCACATCGCAGGGTGATATTGACGACTTGCTGGCGCAACTTGGAATGTAAGCAATATAAAAACTGTGGCTTGATACCAAGTTGAGACCAAACCGGGATTGTATCATCCCTAAATGCCTTGGGGCACAATGGTCGGTAAGGCAACTTTGATCACAACTTTGTAGAAACATATTGGTATTTTTTAAAAATGATTAAGGGCGGCCAAACGCATTCGGCCGCCCTTAATCATTTTTCACTATTTAATATTATTTAAAAATATTATCAATTAGGTGTGCCGGCCTCGTCCGCGGAAGCCTTCAGGCTGTCCGGTTCAACCTTGCGCCAGGAGTCATCCAGGTTGAAAAGTTTAATTTTCGCATCTTCCTCGCGGCTTTTAGGGCCGAGATTTTTTTCATAAACCACGCCGTCCTGATTTACCATAAAGCTCATCACCCCGCTGCGTCCGTAAAAGGCCGGGTAGGCCAACAGGGCAAAGCCGGTGACGCTGCCATCTTTTCCGGCATAGGAAAACGCGCCGCCGGGAGCCGTTGAGCCCTGCCCCGGGAGCATACGGTAATAATAGCCGTGATAAGGCAGTGCCTGCGCCTTTTCCTTGCTGCGCCGCTCAAGATCGGCGGCATAGGCAAAGTGTTCCCCAAGCGGGCTCTGCGCCTCACCGGGCGCGGCGGGCCAGTAAAGCCCGTCTTTGCGGCCCTGAGTGCTTACCAGTTTGGAGGCAAAACCGGGCCGTCCGCCCTGAGGCTTCATCAGATAGTATTCGCGCTGAGCATCAACAAAAGCCAAACAAACCTGTATAGCATTAAGTTCATTGCGCCCTATGTTCCGGGTAAGCAGTTCTTCATAGCCGGCCGCAACATCAAAGGTCCACGGTCTTTCCCCGGTTTCGGAGCTGCGCACAATGGGCACGGCCATGGGGAAATCCTCCTTGCCCACTTCCAACACATAGGCTTCTTTGCCGTCCAGCTTGGTAGCGCGCAGGGAATGGGCGGAGTCATAGGCCTCAATGAACAAGGATAGGTTTTTCTTTTGTTCCTCGGGATCCTGGGATACCGCCAGGTCTTGGGATTTGTCACCCAGGAGCTTCACAAGCTCCGCAGACGGATCCGCGCTCTTCGCCGCATTGATCAAGGCATCTACTGCTTCCTGCGGGGTAGAAAAACCAATGGCCTCCGCCCTGGCGTCAACCGGGCCGGCAAGTGTCAAAAGCGCGGCCGCAACAACAAGATATTTTAACGTATTTTTCATAATCTTGCCCTCAAATTGAGCGCTTACCTGCGAAAGCCGCCATGGCCGCCGCCAAAGTGTCCGCCACCGCCACCGCCGAAGTGGCCGCCACCGCCGCCGCCTCCGAAGTGACCACCGCCACCACCAAAGCGTTCGCCGCCTCCACCGCCTATATGCCCGGCGAATTGTCTGCTCTGCGAACCTCTGGCGCTTTCAATACGCCCGCGATCCGCGCGGTTAAGACCGGAGAAGGCATTTTCACGCGGCCGGGTCTGCATGCGCTGGCCGCCGAATTCACGGTGTTCCCCCGCTCCGCCGCGGCCCATGGCTGCTCCACCCGGACGGCTGCCGCGTTCACCGGCTCCGCCATGTCCAAGGGCTGCTCCACCAGGGCGACCGCCACGTTCACCGGCTATGGCACGGTCAGGTGTGGTCTGCGGACGGCTGAAACCGTCACGTCCCTGAGCGATATTGCTCATTCTGCCTCTGAAAGCCTCACGCGAGGCGCTCTCGCCGGTTGAAGCGGGGTTGAAGCGCTTCTGAAGATCAGAATTGCTGTAAGGAACACCCTTGCGGTGCTCGCTGTCATGATGCCAAGGCATCGTGTTGCCGCCAGGCTGCCCAGGGCCACCAGGACCGGGCTGTGGGCCGGGGCCGGGATGGGGACCAGGGCCGGGACCAAAGCCACCGCCGCCGGGATGAGGACCAGGACCAGGCTGCGGGCCGGGACCGGGATGAGGACCAGGGCCAGGACCAAAGCCGCCACCGCCGGGATGAGGACCAGGGCCAGGGCCGGGATGAGGACCAGGACCAGGACCAGGGCCAGGGCCAGGATGGGGACCAGGACCAAAGCCACCGCCACCGGGACGAGGACCGGGAGGCGGAGGTGGAGGCGGGTAGTGGTTAAATCTATTAAAGTTATTATAATTATTTACATTAACATAGGTTCCATAACCATATCCGCCATAGCCCCAGCTGCATCCGCCCCACAGAGCCGAGCCGACAGCCATGCCCAGGCCGAAAGAAATCAGGCCTGTAGCCACATATCCGGCCGGTGACCAAGACATGGGCGGATAGGAAGGATAGGGCCACGAGCCGTAAACAACTGACGAATTATAAGTAGGCACGTAGACCACCTGCGGATCGGAAGGTTCGATCACATAAACGGTTCTGGTGCCGCTGGTGGTTCTGCTTACCTTTTGTTGTTTGGTGGTTTGCAACGCGCCCTGGGCATAGGCCTTGGCGCGCAGATCCTGCACAGCGTCCATCACGTCGCTCTGTTGCGCCAAAAAGGCGTTGCCGAGCTTTTCGGTCCATTCAATCCGGTCATTCATCATTTGCAGAACTTGGGGGAAAGAGACCAGCGATTTCACACTGGGGTCCCAATTCTCATTGCCAAGGGCCTTTTCCAGAGCCTGCCCTTTAAGCGTGCTGTGGCTTTTAACCCAGCGTGAGGCCAGCACAACTTCCATTGGATAGGTGGAAGCCATAAGCACTTGAGCCAGCAAAGCGTCGGGGTAAAGGGCTATCGGCGCAACAAGCTGTTCAATTTCTTCTTTTTTAAATGTTTTTTGCGCTGGAGGAGGAGCCGGATCTCCCGCAGCCGCCACTGCGTGCATGGGCGGCCCGAAAACCAGGGCAAAAGATAATAACAAGGTAAGGATACTTCTTATCGCAAGCATATTAAGCTCCCGAGGAACTAAATCCATCTCTTTTAAAGATAAGCAGGGCAGCAATGGGAAACCAAAACTGGTGCATCTTCATTCGCCTGTAAATAAAGTAAAATTGTTATTACAAAATATCAAATAATTTTTTACTGTTATTTTGCAAAATCAGCGGCCGGATCTGATGTCGGCTTCCGCCGGAGCGGACAGGCTGACCCCGTGGTTTATGGAAAACTTTTCGCCAGCGGGCACGGTCACATCCCAAAAAAGGACGTGCTCCTTGTCTTCGCGCGGAGCCGGACTGCCAACATAATTTATGTTTATGGCCTTATCGTCCGGTTCCGGGGCCGGGTCTTCAACTCTTATATTCACATCTTTGCCCCGGCTGTTGGTTATAAGTATTTCCCAGGTCCAATCCATGGTCTTGCGGCGGTCGATAATACCCTTTTTGTCGCCAAGGCGCGATTTGCGTTCCATGCTCAGGCTTACCCGCGAGTCCGGCCCGAAGAACAAATCCGCCGCCCCGTCCTTGAGGGCAAAAGCTCCGCTGCCCACAGCATGTCCGTCGATTGAAAAAACAGCCTGGCCGGCCGGCCAGTAGTTTTTATTATCCAGGACATGCCTGACCTTCAACCATGCCACATTACTCACCGAAGGCCGTCCCAGCCACGTCAGGGGGGCATTCCACAATTCTTCCTTCAGGCTGAGACGTGTACTTCCTTCAATCACATTCTTCGCCCCAAGATCCCAGTAAGAAAAGGCCGTGGCCTCGCTTTGCGTCTGGGGCATGTAGCGCTTGGCCGTGAGCGGCTTCGCGGCCCCTTCCATATGATCCATATTTCGTGCCGCCGGAGCGGACATCATTACCGCCATATGCTCTTCTGGTTCGTGCATACGCACGGACCAGGGGTGCAGCCTGCCGGGGGCGACTTGCCCTCCCCCTTGAGATACAAGAGTAATATGCGATTTCTGCCAGTCAATACCGCTGTACTGCCATATTTCGGCCACCAGGCTTACGCCCACGTTGTCGGCATCGGGATGCGCGTCAAAGCGATACAGAGGCCGCCAGCCGCAATTGTCCAGAGTGTAGGAACAACGCACCACGGCCGTGTCTTCCGCGCTTCCGGCCTTGGGCTGAATGTTTACAGTAACCTTTTTACCCATTTCGGCGGTATTGGGCAGCGCTTCAATATCGCGTTTAAGCTCGCCGGAGCGTTTTTTCAATTGCAGGCGGCGCTTTTCAATTTGTGGGACAATTTCTTCCAGTTTGGCGTCGCGCCGGGTCATTTCATCGCTGGGCAATGGATTGGCCGCCGGCAGCGACCACAGGGAAAGACGGGCCTCAAGAGCCCTGATGTCGCTGTCCACGTCGTCTTTTTCCTTGAGCAGCGCGGCACGTCTGCCGCTTACGCTCCCGGAGGCCGCGTCTTCGTCAATGCGGTGATTTTCAATGCGCCAGTCGATCACGGTGTAACCCGGCACGTCAAAGACCATATCCTTGGCTTCCAGTGGAAGCAGAATGTTTATAGATTCTCGCCCATCCCCTTTGTTCAGGGGAAGAATGGCCTCAACGGAAAGCCTGGCTCCCGCCGGAGAAAGCAGCACCTGGGAAGGGCTGTCCATTACCGCGGCCGAAGCCGGAGAGCTTAAAAACAAAAATGCGCCCAGCGCGATTAGCGGAAAAATAAAAATTTTTTCCATAAAAATCCCATGCGGTTCAGATTATTAACAATTGTTCCAGCAAAATTTTGTTGGAATATTTCATTCATGTCCGGATAGCGTATATTTTCCGGAACAATTAGGCCTGACCGCCTTCAGAGCATTTCCACATTGAAGTAAAAATGCCCTGAAGAACAGTATTTTTTATATATTATTTGAATATTGGAGAATGGCGCAACCGGGAGCGAAAAAGCGCTCTTGACGACGGTGTCTATACCACTCTCTTGCCGCCAATCCAGTGCGCCTTTACCCGGCCAAGCAATTCCTTGCCCAGAAAAGGCGTATTGCAGCTTCTGGAATGCATGCTTTCGGGCGACACCAACCAGAGTTCGTCAGTGTCAAAAAGGAAGAAGTCGGCCGGATCGCCGGGGTTGAAATTGTTGACCGGCAAATTGAAAATCCGCCCCGGTCCAGTACACCACAGGCGCACCAGATCGGCTTCGGACAATTTGCCGTCGCGCACCAACCCGTAGGTAAGGGCAAGAGCGGTATCAAGGCCGCTGATGCCGTTGGGCGCTTCGTCGAGAGGTGTTTCCTTTTCATGGGCGGCATGCGGGGCATGATCCGTAACCAGAATGTCGATAATGCCGTCGCGCACAGCGGCGATAAGCGCCTCGCGGTCGGACGGCAGGCGCAGGGGCGGATTGACCTTGGCGTTGGTGTCGTAGCCGATGAGTGCCGTATCATCCAGCACCAGATAGTGCGGGCAGGTTTCCGCCGTAATTTTTACTCCGCGCTGTTTGGCAAAGCCGATTATATCCGCGCCGCGCTTGCAGGAAACATGGGCCACATGCACAGGCAGATCGAGGTATTCGGCCAGCAGGGCGTCGCGAGCAATCTGCATGGCTTCGCCTACGTCGGGCTGGCCCTTCACCCCCAGCTTGCCGCTGGTAACGCCCTCGTTCATGTGAGCGTCTTTAGCCAGAGCCTCGTCTTCACAATGGTCAATGATCACCTTGCCCAAATCCGAGGCATATTCCATAACACGGCGCAAAAGTTCAGCATTTTCCATAGATTTGCCGTCATTGGAAAATGCCGCGCAACCGGCGTCGGCCAGCTCGCCTAAAGGAGCCATCTGCCGCCCTTCAAGGCCCATGGTGGCAGCCCCGACAGGATACACTCTGGGGCCGCCATCGGGAAAAGCCTCTTTTCCGGCGGCAATAATTTGTTTGGTTATTCCGGCGCAATCGTTTACCGGCCTGGTGTTGGCCATACACATTACCGCTCCGAACCCGCCGTGCGCGGCGGCCTTGAGACCCGAAGCCACTGTTTCCTTATATTCAGAGCCCGGCTCGCGCAAATGAACATGGGCGTCGATAAAACTGGGAAAAACCCTGAGCCGCCCTTCGGCGTCGAAAACTTCAGCGTCCTCACCCGGCTTAATCTTGCCCGCCGGGGTCATTGTGGCGATTTTGCCGTCCGCAACATGAATATCCACCCGCGCGCCAAGGTGCAGGGCGTTTTTTACGCACAGTTTCATGCATTTACTCCATCAGCTCTGGTTACCAGCAGGAAAAGAACCGCCATGCGCACCGCCACCCCGGAGCTTACCTGATCGAGCACCAGGCTGTCGGGGCAGTCGGCAAGCTGCGCGGATATTTCCAGCCCGCGGTTCATGGGGCCGGGGTGCATAATTTTAGCCCCGGGCCGGGCGAATTCCAGGCGGGCCGGGGTGAGACAATAGCGCGTCGAATATTCGGCCAGATCCGGCAGTAGTCCGGCTTCCTGACGCTCGAGCTGCAAGCGCAGGCACATTACCGCGTCAACGCCGCGCAGGGCCGGAACGATGTCGCCGTACACTTCCACCGGCCAGTCTTTGACTCCGGCGGGCAAAAGAGTGCGCGGCGCGCACAGGCGTATTTTCACTCCCAGACGGGTGAGCAATTCGATGTTGGAACGCGCCACCCGGCTGTGGGCGATGTCGCCCAGAATAAGCAGAGTGCGCCCGGCAAATTCCTCGCCCCAGATCTTGCGCAGCGAATAGCAATCGAGCAGAGCCTGGGTGGGGTGCCCGCGCCAGCCGTCGCCGCCGTTCACCACGGAGCATTTGAGGCGTTTGGCCAGAAAATCGGGCGCGCCGCTGCTTGAATGGCGCAGCACTATGGCGTCGGGCTGCATGGCCTGAAGGGTCAGGGCCGTATCTTTGAGGCTTTCGCCCTTGGAAATGCTCGAACCGCTTTTGGCCAGAGAAAAGGTGTCGGCCGAAAGACGCTTGCCGGCCACGTCAAAGGACGTTTTGGTGCGCGTGCTGGCTTCGGCGAAAAATAACACGATACTCTTGCCTTTCAAAATAGGCACTTTTTTGACGGGCCGATGGTTTATCTCGTCAAATTGAGCGGCAAGCTCAAGAATGTGGAGCACTTCGGCCGTGCTGAGCTGCTCAATCGAAATCAAATCCTTGTGAGGCCAGTGAAAATTGTTTTCATTTTCCATAATAGTACATTCTGTTTGAGGTTAAAACATGTGAATTTCCTTATGGACAAAAAAAAACCCCGTCCACGGGAACGGGGGGATCAAACACAACACTCACGCCATTTGGCCGAATCCGGCAAAATAACCAAATAAATAAAAAATAACATATGGCTACCGTAATTTCCCCGACCGGCAATATTGCGCAGGAGGAATACCCGACGCAACCCGGCCACTCGAAACACTATACTCTGGTCCGGCCCTTATGTAAAGATTGTCCTTCAGGGCTGGCCCGCCTCCACACTAGGGCTTGAAACACTTGCGCCAGCAGCGGAGCGCTATGTTTTTATGCCGACGGGGCTTGAGTATTGCGTAAAAACCACATTTTGAAAAACACCATGAACAGGTAAATGGATATCCCCAAAGATACAGGCCATGGAATTACATGCAGAAAATTCTTAAAATGATAATACAATCGTCCATTATAGGTCATTTTCATCCAACGAATTTTTGTCACAAAAGCGGTTGAGCCGGTTACAACAAGTGATTTTACACCATTTTGACCATACGCCAGAGCTTGCCTGATCATTGAGGGGCTGTATTGGTCAACAGCCTTCAGGGTTTCCAAGCCGCCTGTTTCAAGCATGACACCGCCCCTCTTTCCAAGTTTTTGCGCTTTTATTGCATTTTTTTCAAGTGAAGAGAAGTCATCCGAATGCTTGACAATAAAAGCGGCGGCTTTTCTATCCGACATAGCCAGGTCTCCGGTGGTTTTTAAAGCTGAAAAAGCACTACTTATACTTTTCATTTCAGCGGTACTTTTCAGCGCCACGCTTGCATCAACTTGCGGCGCTTTATTCCACCACGAAGAAAATTCCGCTTTCCTGAAACTGCTTATCGCATTAGAAAGAGAATCTTTCACCTTGTCTGCCGTGATCGCCAAAACCTTCCTTGAAACAACAGCCATATCATTAACGCATTTGAGCATTTTACTGTTCATCGATTTTGCGGATTGCTTAAGTATGACAAGAGCATTTTTCACTGGAACAGAAGCTGCAACTTGTGGCCCCCAAGAAGCTACTACCGACATGCAAAGCCCTATTGCAGCCAAGCTGACCGTTACATTGTCAATTTTTTCTCCTCTTGCATACTTCAGCCCCTCTTTTCCAAGATCTCGCGCATCACCAATGAAAAATAATTCAGTAACTAAAGCCGCAGTCTGTCCCAAATATTCACTGCTTTCACCAGTAATCAAGCCCCTTCCCAATTCTGAAGCCTGGTATTGCACAGAGGAACGCGCATTCTTAATAGTAGATTGAAGTTGTTTCATATCTTCAGAAAAATCAATACCGGGAAACTCTTGTGAAAGGTTTTCATACAATTCAAGAAAATCATCCGCCGCTGCCAAATTTTTATCGACATATAGCTTATTTGCGTGCTCATATGCATCATATTGGACCGCTGCCTTTATGAATGCAAATTGTTTATCGAAAGTATTAAAAATTATAAGTGAAAACATTATCAAAACAACAACACTAATACAAATTCTTGAAAATAAATTTTTTGAGTAAAATCCTGGAACAAAGAACAATACACGCCGTAGCCACAGCTTAGCTTGTCCTCTTTCCACTCCTGCAGATAATTGAGGGGATAGTTTTTTGTAGAGAGATGTCATCGTTCCACTCTATGCACCATTTTTGTCGATGATTTCAGCTAACAACTCGTTGACGACGGCCATCCAACATAAGTTTGCGGAACATCCGGAGCAGTTTTATTCCCGGCGTGGCATCCTGATCCTTTTTTTGGGGGGCACTGGTAAACTCCTTTGCGAGGAAGTCTAATACCAAGTTGCGACCAAACCGAGATTGTATCATCCCTGAATGCCTTGGGGCACAATGGTCGGTAAGGAAACTTTGATCGCAACTTGATATAAAACAAAGAGTATCCAGAATATGTTAAGTAAAAAATATAAAAAAAAGGTGTGGTCACTCTCTCCAAGCTACTTCATGGCCTTTTTCACCCCTTCCACCCACAACTCCACCAGCGCTGAATTTTCCCCAAGGCCCCTGGCGATTTTTTCTACCTGTATGCCGTTGGCGGCCAAGGTCTGCCGCCAGCTGTCTTTTTCCGAACCAAACAGATCATTCATAGCATGATCACCGGCAACAGTCATGAGCGGAGCAAGCCATACTTTACGGATGTCGTTGGCTTTAAGAGTCTTAAGCACGTCTTCCAGATTGGGGCTGCCTTCAACAGTGCCGACAAAGGCGTTTTTGTCCAGGGTGTGCAGGTAGTACTGGAGGGCCGGATAATATACTCCGGCGGCGTGGTGGGTGCCGTGCCCGACAAAAACCAGGGCTTCATCAGCTTTGCGGGCTTTGGGGGCGTTCTGGATAAGAGTTTGCGCCACTTTGTCCACGCTTTCGGCATCGAAAAGCAACGGCGGAGAAATTTCTATTTTTTCTATACCTTTAGGCAGGCCTTCAAAGGCGCGGGCAGTTTGCACAAGATTGCTGTATTCGGCCCCGGGAATGATATGCAGGGAAAGGATGGATACCCTTTTTACCTTTTCCGTAGCAAGCTTGGCCAGCGCTTCCTGCACGGAAAGTCGCGGCGCTTGCGGGTTTGAATTCAGAAGCGAGTGCGCCGTCCACGCCCAGCGGATTTCCTTGCCGGGGAAGGAGGACTTAACCTGCTTCTCCACATTGTCATATGCCGTCTGGGCTTTTTGCACACTGGTGCCGAAGGCCACTATCAGTATGGCTTCTTTCGATTCTTTAGCTTCTTTTGCGCCCTTGGCTTGCGCAAAAAGCGGAGATGACAAAAGCAGCAGCATGGCCAGACAAAAAATTCCAACGATGTTCTTTCGTGTTCCGTACATGTTTTCTCCTGATATAAAACCATGTTATAGAAAGTGGCGCTATAGAAAAAAAGGAATAAAAAAAACCTCCACCCTTACGGGTGGAGGAAACGTATTTATCCTCAAAATGAACCGTATGGCAAAGGCCCGTTGCCAACGGCCCGTCCTCAGGACGAGTCATATAAAGCAGGTCTTCCGGCTTGCCAGACTCTTTTCAGCCTTCCCGAAAAAATCTCAGTGGCGTTGAGGGAAAAGAGCGTTTTGTTCTGGTATACGGCGGCGGGTCCGCTCCCGCTTTTCACGGGATTCTCTATTAAGCTCTTGCGAGCGCTTTATATTTGTTATTTTTTTCAAAAGGAGCAAATTTTGTCAAACAATATTTCAATCCACAGTCAGCTCCATCCGCCGACTGGCTCTCTTTATGGATGAAATCAGCAAAATGTCCTAAAGGAGCCCCTGTTCGTCAGAAAGAATCCCCTGTGCTATTTTCTGCGTGTCGACTTTATAAGTTCCGTCGGCAAGCTGAGCTTTGATCGACGCAACCTTGTCCTGGCGCACGTCGGTTGAAGAGTTGGCCGCGCCGCGCGCCTCGTTCAACAGGTAGGCGTCGCCGGAAAGATTTATCGTGTCTCCGCTCTTGCCGCCGCCCTGCGCGCTGCTCCCTGATTTTTTGAAGCGCGAAGACGAAACACCTTCTGTTTGTTCAGACTGCTTTTTATATACCCCAAGCTGGGAAAACAACCCGCTGTTTCCACTACCTATTTCCATCTCCGTATCCTTCCCCCGATTCTGTCGGCGTCAAGAATCCGCCCGCATTTCAAAAGGTCTTGCGATTTTTTGATAATCGCATAACTCAATAAACACAGGCCAATCTGACATAAAATTTGTGAATTTAACGCCGTCAAAATGCCGGCAGCCCTGTAATGAGGCTGTTACAGCATCGTTTTTTCAACTTGTTCCACAGTGATGCGCCACAGTTTATCCATGGCCACAGCAGCTTCAGGCCCGGCAAGTTCACCGGCGCCGTCGGCATTTTCACGGACAATGCGCATCCTGAGCTCGCCGGGCGGATATTGAAAACTGATCTTTCCGCCCACTTCCCTGCCAAGCGCCTCGCGGATATCCGCCACCACAGGATTGTCGCTGCCTGTAAAAACCAGGCTGTCGTAAAGCTCTTTTGCCACACGCTCCACCGTCTCCCTACGGCGAACCTGCGGGTCAATTTCCGGCTCATCCTCGCCGGAAGCCATACGCATGGCCACTCTGTAGCGCGCCAGACGACGCGCTATAAGCAATTGCTTGTCATATTTTCCAAGCATATTGCGCGTATAAAAATTAAGCTCGGCCATTACTGACATTCCTTCTGGAAAAATATATCGGGCGGGCGGCGGGATTCTTTAGGGCTTTTCAAGAAAAAAACGGCTGGTTACGAAAAAAATTAAAAAGGATACGAAGTCAGACGGCAAGCTCTCCCCGGCTCCAACGTTCCCAGATGCCTCACCCCCAGAGCGGCCGCGCCGTTAACGGAAAGCATGCGCAGAAGCGCCTGCGGAGGTAGATCCGCATTGTCGCGTAGAAAAAACGCTTCTTGCGTGATGTCCAGGCTGTAATTGGAGGCCAGGCTGTCGGTGCCCAGGCACAGCAGAAGCCCGGCGTCAATAAAATCCGCAACCGGAGCAACTCCAACGCCAATGGCCGCATTGGAGCGTGGGCACAAACATATTGCCGTGCCTTCGGCGGCCAGAAGCGCTGTATCTTCTTCAGAGCATTGCACAGCATGCACGGCCAGGGTTCCCGCGCCGAGCAGGCCAAGCTTGTGTGCCTGCCGCACCGGGACAAGGCCCGGAGCACTCCAATTGTCGGGATAAATCCCCTTTTCCTTAAAAAAGTCGGCCATTACACCTTGCCCGGTGGTCAGGGTTTCCACTTCTTCTGGTGATTCGGCAAGGTGTATGGCGAAAGGCTTGCCGTTGGCCGCGCACCAGGCCCGCGCGCCCCGCAAAATATTTTCCGAGGTGGAATAAAGAGCGTGCCCGGCCAAAGCGCAATTGTATCCGGAAAAAATTTGAGGAACCTTGATCGTGCCATCCGTCAGCCAGTTTTCTTTACTAAAACCGAAGCATTCATAAAGAAACAGCGCTTCGAGCCCCTTTTCGGCCAGAGGACCGGCAACAGCGGGAAGGGCCGGGCCGGTGTAATCGGCCACAAAAGCCGTGCCCCCGGCCCGCATTTCCTCAAGAGCGAGGCTCAGCTCCTCCTCCCGCATCGGTTGGCGCAACAGGGGGACCAAGCTCTTCAGCCAGGGCATAAACCCTTGCCCCAGCAAGGTTTGGCCGCGAAGATGCGAAAGTTGCAGGTGGCAATGGGCATTGACAAAGGCCGGGCACAACGTGGCGTCGCCCATATCCACCCAATCCATGCCGTGATAGGCGGCCCGGCCTCGAAAAGGCTCAATGCTTTCAATTACATTGTTGACGCTGATTATAACGACATTATCGAGTGTTACCAGGGGCGCGAAAAGATCGCGGCCTCTGGACGGGCCTTCCCCGGACAGAGTTATAACCTTTCGACAGTGTATGGCTTTTTGTGATTTCAAGGCAAATTTCTCTTGACTCGTCCGGGCCAGAATATATGCTTACGTACGCAACGATATTTCAGGTAAAATAAAGGTAAAGGAACGGCGCGGCCATGCCCCAGTTTATTTTTACATTCACTCTTTTGTGTTCTATTCTTGCTTTCTCCGCGTCTTCAGGGGCGGCTTTTGTGGCCGACAGCCCCGCCATAATGCGCCGAATTTCCAACGGCAACATGTGCGCCCTCACTTTTGACGACGGCCCGAGCCAACTCACACCCAAATTGCTGGATTCATTGTACGAGCTTGGCATCAAAGCCACATTTTTCGTGCTGGGCACCCAGGTGGAGGCTCGCCCTCATCTCATACTGCGCATGATTGCCGAGGGCCATGAAATAGCCAATCATTCCTATTCCCACCCCAACATGCGCAAGCTGTCCCCGGAAGATCAGTATACACAGCTTTCCAGAACCAAGCAATTGCTCGAAAACCTGGGGGTGACGCCGCGCTATTTCCGGCCCCCTTACGGCAACTATACCGCTGACACCGTGGGTCTGGCCGCAGGTTTAGGCATGTCCATAATACTATGGTCCACAGACAGCAAAGACTGGAAGCGCCGCCCTAAAGATTATGCCCAGATGGACTGGCACAAAGGCAAAAAAGAGCCGGCTGGCCCCTTGCGCGGAATTTTTCTTTTTCACGACACAAAAAAGAACACTGTTGACGACTTGCCGCTCATAGCCAGCAGGCTGCGTGATGGCGGCTGCGATCAGTTCGTTACGGTTTCGGAATACTTCCACGGGCTTAACTTTATAGAAGAACGGCCCACTCTGAGCGTTGAAGCGCCTAAGCCTAAGCCTCCCACCCCCGAAAAGGCGGAAAACATAACAAACGCGTCTTCATCGATTCCGCTTGAAGAAAGCGTCCTGCCCCAATTGCAGGACCATGGACTGCCGTATATTGTGCCGACCCCGGCCGGAAGCACGCCCATTCCCATGGCTCGCAGCATCCGTATTCAGCAGCGTCCGGAGCTTTTGCGCGGCTCCGATCCCAACATGTAAAAAAGGAACTTCAGCATGAGGCAGATAGGAACACAAGCGGTCGGAGTGCGCTTGCCGATCATCAGCAAGGGCGATGACCTGGCGTCCATAGTGGCCGACTCCCTTCACGAAGCCCTGCGCCTGCACAATCTCGTCCTGCGCCCCACCGATGTGGTGGGCGTAACCGAAGCCATGGTGGCCAAGGCCCAGGGCACTTTCGCCGGTCTTGCTCATATCGCCGAAGATATACGGAGCAAATTTCCCCATGGGGAAATCGGCGTCGTTTTTCCCATAATGAGCCGCAACAGGTTTCTCAATGTGCTAAAAGGCATTGCGCGCGGGGCAAAAAAAGTGCATCTGCTCCTGCAATACCCCTGCGACGAAGTGGGCAACCCGATCATGAACCCGGAAGACGTGGACATTTTGCACGACAGTGGGCAAACCATGTTCTCCGCCAAACGTTTCCGAGAACTTACCGGCAATTATCGCCACCCCTTTACCGGCCTTGATTATATTTCGCTTTACGAAGAAGCGGGGAACAATATTGAGGTATATCTTTCGAGCGACCCCAGGCGCGTTCTGGATTTATGTCCTGATGTGCTGGTCGGCGAAATACACACCCGTGAACTGACCAGAAAGCGTCTGCTGAAAGCCGGGGCGCGCTCCGTCTTCACCCTGGCGGACATCCTTTCCACCCCTGTTAACGGCAGCGGTTACAACCCCCTGTACGGCATTCTCGGCTCCAACCTGTCCGGCGACGAGGAATTGAAGCTCTTCCCCCGTGATTGCGAAGATTTTGTGTGCCTGGTGCGCGACAGAATAGCGGGCAAATGCAGCGTTGCCCCGGAAGTGCTGATCTATGGCGACGGCGCTTTCAAAGATCCCGTGGCCGGAATATGGGAACTGGCCGACCCGGTGGTGGCTCCGGCCTTTACCGGCGGGCTTCTGGGCAGGCCCAGGGAGTTGAAAATCAAGCTGGTGGCCGATACCATGTGCAAAGAGCTTTCCAGTTCGGAAAAAAACGCGGCCATTACCGAAATGATCCGCGAAAAGAACAAAGACAGGGAAAAAGACTGCCAGAGCGCCGGCACTACGCCTCGCAACTACGCCGATCTTTTGGGCAGCCTTTGCGATCTCATCAGCGGCAGCGGCGACAAGGGTACGCCTGTGGTGCTGGTGCAGGGCTATTTCGACGACTACTCTACTCAGTAATCAAATCATATGGAGCGGATTCACAAGCCCCACACAAGGAGTTCATCATGCGCGTAATCGCCTTTAACGGCAGCCCCCGTAAAAACGGCAACACCCATCTCATGATCAAACAGCTGTTCGAAGCTCTGGAAAAAGAAGGCATCCAGGGTGAAGAAATTCAGGTGGGCGGCAAACTGCTGCATGGCTGCAAGGCCTGTGGCGGCTGTGCCAAAAAACCCGGCCGCTGCGTTCAGGCCGACGACCCCATGAACGAATGGATAGAAAAAATGAAGGAAGCCGACGCCATTGTGCTGGCTTCGCCCACCTATTTTGCCAATCTCACTCCCGAAATCAAGGCGCTGATGGACCGCGCGGGCTATGTCTGCCGCCACGACGGCAAGGCCCTGCGCCGCAAGGTGGGCGCGCCCATAGCCGTGGCCAGACGCGGCGGGGCCATGCATGTATATAACAGCCTGATGGCCTTTTTCGGCATTGCGGAAATGATTGTGCCCATGTCCAGCTACTGGAATATGGGCTACGGCCTCATGCCCGGCGACGTGGAAAAAGACAGCGAAGGCATGGGCACCATGAAAGATCTGGCCGAAAACATGGCCTATGTGCTTAAGGCGCTCAAAAAATAATTCATATAATGCGTTAGAGCATTTTACTCATTTCATTCGCAAAATGCTCTAACGCATTATATAGCGCACCACCTTCTCCATAAGCTCTTTTTCGTCAACGGGCTTGGAAACATGATCGTTCATACCCGCCTTCAGCGATTGATCCACATCATCCTTAAAAGCATTGGCCGTCATAGCTATTACCGGCACGTCGCGGCTGATGGCGCGGATTTCTCCTGTAGCCTGATATCCGCCCATAACCGGCATTTGCACGTCCATCAGAATCAAATCGTATGAAGCGGGAGAGGCGCTGAACATTCGCACCGCCTCCAGACCGTCTTCGGCTTCCACCAGCCTGGCGCCGGTAGGTTCCAACAACGCCATTACGATTTCGCGGTTAATGTCCACATCATCCACCACCATAATGGTTTTGCCCTCAAGAGCTCCTTCGGTGGAGGGCAAATTCGCCATTGCGGAATCCACCGCCCGCGCCTCCGGTTCCGGCACCGCTTTCAGCCTTGCGGTAAAGGCGAAGGTGCTGCCCTTGCCCGGCTCGCTGCTTACGGAAAAATGCCCGGCCATCTTTTCCACAATGCGTTTGCTAAGCGCCAACCCCAGCCCGGTTCCGCCATATTTGAGCGAAATCTGGTTGTCACCCTGCTCAAAGGGAGAAAACAGGCGCTTAATATGCTCTTCGCTGATGCCGATGCCCTGATCCTCAATTTCGAACAGCAGTGTCAAATTTTGTTCTTTGAGTGATACCAGCGCTACCCGCAAAAAAATTTCCGTGCGTTTGCCGCTGAATTTCACGGCATTTGACAGCACATTGGTAATTATCTGCGTGAGGCGGAGCGGATCACCGCAACAATAGGCGGGCACGTCAGAGTCAACGCTTATTGTTAGTTTTTGCTGCTTTTCCCCGGCCTGAACCTGAATGATAGAGCGTATGCCCGCCAAAATATCGGATAATCTGAAAATTTGTTCCGAAAGTTCCAATTTTCCGGCATCTATCTTGGACATATCCAAAATATTATTGATCAGGCCGAGCAACACATCCGAGGCGGAAGAAATTTTTTCCAGATAACGCCTGGTACTTGAAGAAATCTCTTCCTTGAGGGCAAGGGAGGTCATGCCCACAATAGCGTTCATGGGTGTTCTTATTTCGTGGCTCATGCTGGAAAGGAAGCGGCTTTTGGCCATATTGGCCTGTTCGGCGGCGTTTTTGGCCTCCACCATTTCCTTTTCCGCACGGCGAATGTCGGAAATGTCCAACATGGTGTGGAAAAGTACTTTTTCTCCGTCAAGCCAGTTGATATATTTGTCAATATGGCGGCTGTGCTGATCCAGCAGCGGCTGCACGTTCTCCCACACCAAAGTTTTCTCCGGTTCCTTGTCCAATTGATGTTTGGGGCAAAACTCGCAGCGTTTCTCATAGCTCATAAAAAGGTCCCAACATTTTCTGCCGGAATAGTCCGAAGAAATATTGAAAGCTTTGAGCATGGGAATGTTTACAAACAGCAGATCATCCGTTTCTATGTCGGAGACATAAATATGCGCGTCCATGCTGTTGAGAATGGTTTCGGCAATGCGCCTGGAGTTGTCCAGCGCGTGCACGCGTTCGGAAATGTCAATGCACATGCCCACCATGCTTCTGGGGCTGCCGTCTTCATTATAGGAAAGTCTGGCGGAATTTTTGATATAGGTGACCGTGCCGTCGGGAAAGTCCAGTCGGGCGCTGGTAGCCAGTTCGGGACCAAAGCTGAAATTACGAAGAAAGTCTAAAAAATCCCTGTTGATTTCGTGATCCGTGATCGGCACGAGATAATCCGCCCATTCCGTCGTGGTAAAGGGCCGCGTGTGTTCAATTCGGAATAGTTTGGCAAAATTTTCATCATAATGCATGCGATAGACGTCGCCCTCACGGAAAATCTCCCATACGCCCGCAGAGGAGCTTTCCAGAGCCACAGACAAACGCGTGTGCGCGGATTTGAATTCAGAAGCCGAAACTTCGGCCCTGACGCGCAGATAATTCCTTTCTCTGGCCAGGGCACGGTTTTTTCTGAGCAGTGCAATGCTGAAAAACCAACCCGCCAGGGCAAGCAAAATAAGGATCAATTCCTGCATTGCGGATTTCCGATTATTAAAAATATGTTTCAATCCACAGCCGGCTCAATCCGCCGGCTGACTCCGTCTACGGAAATTTTGATGACGCGAAAGCTTTCAATATACTGTTACGTGTAACATTTTTTCCAAACAGGGGCTATGATACCCAACTCAAATCACGCAAGCGCTACGATTAATCACCTTAAACAGATAATTTTGTTAGTATACAAAATAAGATGCGTAAGCCCTGTTATGATACACAATGAGGGCAGAAACATGAAAAATGCCTCTGCCCTCTTTATGTATTACGCGGTTATAATATGGACTACAAGACCTTCTTCAGTGTATCAAGCAGTCTTTCCACGTTGTGCGGTCTGGCGGTATGGCCCATAAGGCCGATGCGCCAGATTTTTCCGGCCAGCGGTCCAAGGCCCGAGCCAATTTCAATATCGAATTCCTTGAGCAGTCTGGAGCGGATAGCCGCTTCGTCCACACCCTTGGGCACGCTTACGGCATTAAGCATGGGCAGGCGGTAATCTTTGGCCACGGTCAATTCCAGGCCAAGGGCGGGCAGACCGGCGGCCAGTTGCTCATGGGCCGCGCGATGGCGGGCAAAGGCTTTTTCCTGCCCTTCGTTCAACACTTCGCCAAGAGCCGCGTAAAGGGCATACAGCATATTGATGGGGGCGGTATGGTGGTAGGTACGGGTAGTGCCTTCCCAGTAGCTGACGATCATAGCCAGATCAAGATACCAGTTGGGTACCTTGTTTTTACGACCTTTCAGCTTGGCCACAGCCTGTTCGGAAAAACTGATCGGTGAAAGTCCGGGAGGACAGGAAAGGCACTTCTGGGTGCCGGAATAAACAGCATCGGCCTGCCAGGCGTCGATATTCACAGGCATGCCGCCAAGGCTGGTCACGCAGTCCACAATGTACAGAGCGCCATGGTCTTTCACCAGCTTGCCGATGGCTTCAACCGGAGAGCATACGCCGGTGGAGGTTTCGGCATGCACGATGGAAACGATGTCGTATTTGTCCGAAGCCAATTTTTTGGCCACTTCATCGGGCAGCACGGGTTCGCCCCAGGTCACTTCCAGAGCGTCAACCTTGGCGCCAAGACGTCCGGCCACATCCTGCATGCGTTTGCCGAACACGCCGTTGGTGAGCACAAGCACCTTGTCGCCCGGCTCAACCAGGTTGACAAAGCAGGTTTCCATACCGGCGGAACCGGTGCCGGACATGGGCATGGTCAGGTTATTTTTGGTGTTGAACACCTCTTTGAGTTGAACCTTGATGGCGTCCATCAGGGTAACAAAATAAGGATCGAGGTGGCCAATGGTAGGTTTGGCCAGGGCGGCGTAAACGGAATCGTGCACGCAGGAAGGGCCGGGGCCCATCAGAAGAGTATTCTTGAGTCCTTGTAAGAGATCCGCCATTGTTAAAACTCCATATTATTTTTCTTGAAAGAGCCGGAGCGGCGGCATGGCCGCCCCGGCCCGGGTATACGCCAGATGTAAGTTAATTGCCGGACAGAGTCTATGGCAGCACCGGAACCAGACCCGGCGCAACATAAGCCTGAATCAAAATCATGACTATCACTATGCAAAGCAAAATTACCGAATACTTCAGCACCACGCGGAAGATGTCGGTTTCCCTGCCTACCAGCCCGGCAGCCGCGCAGGCTATGGCTATGGATTGCGGGGAAATGAGCTTGCCCATTATGCCGCCCACTTCGTTGGCGGCGATGGTGAGCACCGGGTTGAGGTTGAGGGCTTCAGCCGTAACCTGTTGCAGCTTGCCGAACAGGGCGCAGGAAGAAGTCACCGAGCCGGTGAGGAACACTCCCAGCCATCCGAGCACGGGCGAGAAGGCGGCAAACACTTTGTCAGTCTTGGCGAAGGCCAGGCCGAGGGTGTAGGATATGCCGGAATAGTTACAAAGATAGGCCAGACCGATAACGGAAACAACCGTAATCAGCGAGTAGCCGAGTTGCTTAACGGTGCCGACGAACACCTTGCCCACAGTCTGGGGCTTGATGCTCAGAATAACCACGGTGATCAGCGTGGCCAGCAGCATGGCCGTACCCGCGTAGCCGAAAACGTCCCACTTGAAGTTGGCGGCATAGGGGGTATTCTTGGCCATAATGGGCTGTGTTATATGTATAAGCTTATCAAGACCTGGCCAGCTGGGTATGCTCACAAACAAGCTGGTACCGGCAAGCCAAGTCTTGAAGGCCTTGGTGCCCCAGATGGTCATCATAACGGTAACCAGAAGAAAGCCGCTCCAGGCCTTGAATATCTGGCTTCCGCTATAATCAACCTTGGCCATGGAAACGCCGTTGTCGCGCATATGGTCGAATTCCCACACTTCAGAAGGCTGCCATACCTTGAGGAAGCCGATAATCACAGCCATGGTCACCAGCGGGGTGATCACGCTGGGCAGTTCCGGGCCCAGGGTGGAGGCTATGCCATAGCTGACCACTCCGTAGGTGACGCCGGTAACCAAAATGGCCGGCAGCACGGCGAAGGTTTTGCGGAATCCGCACATAACCCACAGGGTGGCGAAGGGGATGATGATGGACACCACGGCGCAGTTGGCCGCCACGGCCTTGGTGAGGGTCATGAGATCAATGCCGGTAACCTTGGCCATGGTCATGGTAGGTACGCCCACGGGGCCGAAGGGCACCGGGGGCACGTTGGCCACCAGGCACACGATGGCTGCGGTCATGGGCTGGAAGCCCAGGCCAATGAGAATTGCTGCGGATATGGCCACGGGAGCGCCCTGCCCGGCCGCGCCTTCGAGAAACGCGGAAAAGGCAAAGGCGATAAGCAAGGCCTGCATTCTGCGGTCGTTGCTGATAAAGGCTATGGAGCCCTTGATCACGTCGAACTGGCCGGAAGCCACAATGAGGTTATACAAAAACAATGAGGTAAAAATGATGTAACCAATTGGGAAAAGACCATTGGCCACGCCCAGCCCGGTGGCGGACACGGCCATGGTGAAAGGCATGCCGAAAACGATAGTGGCTACCAGAAAGGCTACCCCCAGGGTGCCCAGACCGGCCTGATAGCCTTTCATGCGTTTTATGGTAAGGGCCCACAGCAGGAAAAGAACCGGCAGGGCCGCGAACACGGCGGAAATAATGATGTTGTCAAAAACCGGAGCATAATTGTGTACCCAAGGCGTCATATCAAAGGCTCCTATGTTGGGGTTGGCACGCTCCCAAAGCCAAACAGAGGGGGGCGAAAATGCGCGTCACGCTCTTTTTCCGCCCCACAAAACCGTCGGCTCCGCCATATGTGTTTTACCAGGTTTCTTTTTGCTTGGTGAAGAGGATCACGGCAATATAGGTCAGGTCGCCCGAGCCTATGTTTTCAATACCGTGGCAGCCGCCGTCCGGGCAGAAATTGACATCGCCGGGGCCGACTTCCAGATCAACGCCGTTGTCGTGAAGCTTGGCCTTGCCGTCGAGAATATAATACACCTCACTGTCGCCCTCGTGTTTGTGGATGCCCACCGATGCTCCCGGAGGAATGGTGGTTTTCACAAACAGCCTTCCGGCGCCCTGGGCCATATCAATGTCCATGAAATGATCAAAACGCACTTCGCCTTTGCCGCCGCGGAAATCTTTGTGGACGTCCACTTTCACTTCAGACTTTTTTCTAATCATTTTGCCTCACTCCTGTTCTTTTATAGTATTGTGAAAATTATCACCAATAACCGAAAAGGTCTCCGGTTAAAACCTTCGTTGCCGACTATAACTTAACCTAAGCATAACATTATTATAATTACTATGTAAATATGCTGTCCGTACTTTCCCCGTGGCGGGCAAACACCCCGTCGAGCATATCCAACACAACAGACAGCACAATGGGCTTGCTCAGGTGGAAATTCATGCCCGAATTCAACGCCTCGGCCATGTCTTCTTTAAGCACATTGGCAGTCATGGCGGCAATAAAAATTTTGCCCGCATCCTGCCGCTCAAGAGCGCGTATTTCCCGCGTGGCCGAGCATCCATCGAGCACGGGCATTTGCATATCCATAAAAATCACACTGTACCAGCCCACGGGAGACGTGGCCACTTTTTCCACAGCCTCACGCCCTGTTTCGGCCTCGTCCATTTCCATACCGGTATCGCGCAGTAATTCCATAATAATTTCGCGATTGATATCAATGTCATCCACTATCAGTGCCCGCCTGCCGGAATAGTCCCTCACCAGCGAGCCGCCGGATAACTCCCGCGTGCCGCGCCCGGCATGCTCCCCCGCGTCGCGAGCCGGCACGCGTATGGAAAAGGAAAAGATACTACCCTTGCCCGGCTCGCTCTCCAGACTGATTTTGCCGCCCATCATGCTCACAATATCGCGGGCAATGCCAAGACCCAGCCCCGTGCCGCCATAGGCGCGGCTTATCCGGCTGTCGGCCTGCTCAAAGGGCTGGAAAATGCGCTCCGCATCGCGCGGATCAATGCCTATGCCGCGGTCGCTCACCATAAATTTGAACACGGAGTAGCCGTCCGCAAAGGATTCCTCCCGTGCTTCAAGGCGTATTTCGCCGCCTTGCGGGGAAAACTTTACGGCATTGGAGAGCATGTTCAACAATACCTGATTAAGACGCAGCGAATCCCCGGTAATGATATCGTGTTCTATATTTTCAAGCCGTAACGATATGGACAGGCCCTTTTCCCCGGCGCGCGCCTCCATCATGTAGGCTACTGAGCGCATGTCTTCACTCAAGGAAAAGTCCATCTCGTCCAATGTAAGTTTGCCGGCCTCTATTTTGGCCAGATCGAGCACATCATTTACTATTCCCAGCAAATGCCCGCAGGAATCCTCTATATGGGTCAGGCAACCGCGTATTTTACCGATATCGGTCAGGCTGGAGGCTATTTGCGTCATGCCGCTGATGGCGTTCATCGGTGTGCGTATCTCGTGGCTCATATGTGAAAGAAAGGCGCTCTTGGCCAGGCTGGCCGCCTCGGCTTCATTTCTCGAGCGCACAATCATGGTTACATCGCTGAGCATGAGCATGAAACAGGGCGACGCCGGTTCCTCCGGCGCGGCTTCGTCATCTTCCCCAACGCGCAGGAGCAGCATAATGTAATTGCGTATATCCCCCTCGGTGGTGGTCAAAGATATTTCCGCCGAAAAAGAGGCTTCACCCTTCCCGGAGGCAAGTTCCCTCACCCTCTCTAACGTATTACCGTGCAGGAGCCCGCACAGGAATCCGGTATCCATATCCGTGCCGTGCATCTCGGCAAAGCGCCGCATGGCCTTGTTGCAATGCAGTGGGTTGGAAGTTTGATCCATAAGGCAAAATGAGTCGGAAATGGCGTCAAAATGCCTGCACACCACATCGAGAGTCTTATTCACCCCGGATATGATATGCTTGTAATCGCCCTGATATTGCGAAACGTCGGCCCTGCGTCCAAGCAGGCCGTCACGCACGGCGCGCATTATGCTTTCTATATCCAGCAGGAGCCGCGATATGCTGCCGGACATGCTGGTAAAAGCGATGGCAAGGCTGCCTATTTCATCCCGCCGTCCAAGCATTGACGGAGGAAGAGACAGGTCCACGTCTCCCTGTGATAATCTCCTGGCTCCTTCTGTTATATGGCGCAGGGGCAGGCTTAAGGTATAGCGCACCATTAAAAAACAAATCAGAGAAAATGACAGCAGAGAAGCGGCCAATGCGCCCACAATCACCATGCGGTAATCGTTCATTTGCGCGTGCAGCGGGGCGATGTCGATATCCGTGCCCACAAAGGCCACTACTTTGCGCGCCGAATTGAATATGGGAGCATAGGCGTAATACAGTTCCCCATACCGTTCGTTATAATACACGGCCTTATCAAATCCTTTTCCGGTAGCCAGCACTGTCTCCGCGCCTTCGTATTCGTCCACGGTTTCATTGCGGCCAAGGGCGTATTTTTCCCCGGGAAATTCCTCGGCGTGGGTGGCGTCGTAAATGTAAGTGTACATTCCCTGTACGCCGTTATCCACCAGAATATAAAAAAACTTGGCATCCATTTTCGCTTTGAGCGCGTCCATATGTTTGGCAAATTTTTCGTATTTTTCATCAACAGTGAGTGTTTTGGCGAAATGTTCCACCAAATTGCCGTCGATTACATCGGCGGCCAGAGCGTTGCTGGTGAGACACATCTTGTTGCTGTAATTGTAAAACGATATCCAGTACATTTTATAACTGACGGCGGCCAGGACGCAGGTCATTACAAAAAACATTAGGGACGCGTAAAAAATGATGCGTCCGGCTATACTGCCGAAAACGCCCTTCTTGTTGAATATGGGCTCATTGTCTTGTTTTGGAGTAAGGACAAATTCGGACATTTCAGGCTCGCGGGAAGATGGATTATATTGCCGCGCCCGCCGAGGCGTCTAAACGCCAAAAGGTACGGGCAAAACGGATATAAATTAAGATAGGCGCAAAATATAATACATTATATTGATAAAGTATAGACAGTTGATTTATCAGTCTCGGGCAAGAGCACTATAAGCCCCGCCCTGGAGCGCTGCTTCGGGCACGCGCAAGCGGATAGTGGCCCCCACAGCCAGTAGTGGGCGGCAACTTGGCGTCAGACGAAGAAGGCAAATTTTCCGCGAGGTGAGTGTACTCCTCTGGTACTCGACCCGAGCGGAAAATGCAGCCTGACGAAGTATCACGCCAAATTGCCGCCCACTACCAATTTGCCAAGTGAACCTTTATGCTTTATATTATGAATTTGCGTTTGAAACGCCGCCGGTTTACCGGCACGGCCAACGCCAAAAATACGAATCTGACCGACCGCCGGAGATAATATGTTCAGTTATCTAGCCAAAGCAATATTCGGCTCCAAAAACGAGCGTTACCTCAAAAAACTCGCGCCGAAAGTCCGGGCCATAAATGCCATGGAAGAAGAAATGCAGGCGCTCAGCGATGCCGAATTGCCCGAACGCCTGGCCCAATGCCGCCAGAAAATACAGGAAGAAGGGGCCAGCCTGGATTCAATGTTGCCCGAAGTGTTTGCCATTGTGCGCGAAGCCTCAAAGCGCGTGCTGGGCATGCGGCATTACGACGTGCAGCTTCTGGGCGGCATGGTGCTGCACAACGGCAAAATATCGGAAATGAAAACAGGCGAAGGCAAAACCCTGGTGGCCACCTTGCCTGTGGTGCTCAACGCCCTGTCCGGGCTGGGCGTGCATGTGGTAACGGTTAACGACTACCTGGCCAAACGTGACGCAACCTGGATGGGCAAGCTTTATTCCTTCCTGGGGCTTTCCACCGGAGTTATCGTGCACGGCCTGGATGATAACGAGCGTCAGGCCGCTTACGGAGCCGACATTACATACGGCACCAACAATGAATTCGGCTTCGACTATCTGCGCGACAATATGAAGTTCTACAAGGAACAGCTTGTGCAGCGCGGGCACAATTTCGCCATTGTGGACGAAGTGGACTCCATCCTTATCGACGAAGCCCGAACCCCGCTGATTATTTCCGGGGCTTCCGACGAAAGCGTGGGCCTGTACCGGCACATGGATCAACTAGTGCGCGCCCTCAAAAGAGAGCAGGATTTTACCGTTGACGAAAAAGCCCGTACCGCAATGCTGACCGAAGCCGGGGTGGCCCGTTGCGAGCAGATGCTCAAGGTAGACAATCTGTTTGATCCGGCCAACATAACCGCGCAGCATCATATTTTGCAATCGCTCAAGGCCCATCATATTTTCAAGCGCGATGTGGATTACATAGTCAAAGACGGTCAGGTGATCATTGTTGACGAATTCACCGGCCGCCTCATGCCCGGACGGCGCTTTTCCGACGGGCAGCATCAAGCCCTTGAGGCCAAGGAAAATGTGCAAATCGCGGCCGAAAACCAAACCCTGGCCTCCATCACCTTCCAGAATTATTTCCGCCTCTATGCCACACTCTCGGGCATGACCGGCACGGCTGACACTGAAGCCGTTGAATTTCAGCAAATCTACGGTCTTGAAGTTATATCCATCCCTCCGAACAAACCCATGATCCGCAAAGACCTGCCCGACCTCATCTACCGCACCAGCAAAGAAAAATATACGGCAATCATCGAATCCATAAAAGAATTGCACGCCAAAGGCCAGCCGGTGCTGGTGGGCACAATTTCCATTGAAACCTCGGAACGAATTGCGAGCATGCTCAAAAAAGACGGCGTGCCCCACAATGTGCTCAATGCCAAACATCACGAGCAGGAAGCGGAAATAGTGGCCCAGGCCGGGCAACCGGGTAAGGTGACCATTGCCACCAACATGGCCGGCCGAGGCACCGACATCGTGCTTGGCGAAGGCGTGACCGGCCTCGGCGGCCTGCACATCCTGGGCACCGAAAGGCACGAAAGCCGCCGCATCGACAATCAGCTTCGCGGCCGCTCCGGCCGCCAGGGCGACCCCGGTTCCTCGCGCTTTTTTCTGAGCCTGGAAGATGACCTCATGCGCCTTTTCGGCTCCGACCGCATTTCCGGCCTGATGCAGAAGCTCGGCCTGGAAGAAGGCGAATCCATTGAAAACGCCATGGTCACCAGAGCTGTGGAAAGCGCCCAGAAGCGCGTGGAAGGCCATCACTTCGAAATACGCAAAACCCTTCTTGACTACGACAACGTCATGAACCAGCAGCGCGAGGTCATATACTCTCTGCGCCGCGAAATCATGGAAGAAAACGACCTTGAGCCGGTGTTGCACGAATTCCTAGACGACGTGCTGGCCGATATTTACGAAACCCTGGAAATGGCCAAGGGCGAAAACACCCCGGAAATGATCGAAACGGCGCGCTCGCGCCTGCGCGACGTATGCTTCATCGACCGCGTGCTCAGGGACGATGAGCCGCTGCCGGATCAGGAAGGAGCCAGGGGGATGGTTCTTAGCATTTTCAACATCCTGCGTAACGACGCCGGGCCAATCTACAAGGATATTCTGCGTTACTTCCTGCTTGAAGAGCTGGATCGCTGCTGGAAGGAACATTTGCGCAACATGGACTCCCTGCGCGACGGCATCGGTCTGCGCGGCTACGGTCAGAAAGACCCCAAGTTGGAGTACAAGCGCGAAGGTTTCAACCTCTTCCAGGAAATGCTTTTCCGCATCCGCGAAAGCGCCCTGCGCGCCCTTACCCGCGTGCGTGTGCAGCAACAGGAAGAAGAAACAGAGGAAGAAGCCCCGGCCCCGGCTCCCGCTCCAGCCTTGAAACACAAGGAAGAAAAGTCCCTGAACTATAACGCCTCGCCTGACAGCCCCGTCAAAGGACCGGCCAAAGCCGAACCGCGCGTGGGCCGTAACGATCCCTGCCCCTGCGGCAGCGGGTTGAAATACACGAACTGCTGCGGGGCTAAATAAGAATTGGTAATCGGGGGATGGGGGAAACCCCTTTTTGAAAAAAGGGGTTTCCCCCTTCCCCCGTACCCCCATCCCCCTTTACCAAAAACTTTTGATTTAGCGCCTTTTGTGATCTTCTGCTGAGCGCATATATTGCATCTTTCATCTTGGCTGAACTACATACCCTGAAAAAACGCGGCAATAACCATGAACGAGCGTACGGCCGCAAAACTTAAAATCCTGGCCGAGGCGGCAAAATATGACGCCTCCTGCTCTTCGAGCGGGTCGAGCCGGGTCAATACCGGTGGCCTGGGCAGCGCCTACGCGCCCGGCGTATGCCATTCTTTTACCGACGACGGCCGCTGCGTGTCGTTGTTGAAAATACTGTATACCAACCACTGCATTTACGACTGCGCCTACTGCCTGAGCCGCAAAAGCAACGATCTGCCGCGTGCCGCCTTTACTGTGGAAGAGCTGGTGGAAATCACCATCGAATTCTATCGCCGCAACTACATAGAAGGGCTTTTTTTAAGCTCGGGGGTAGTATCCAGCCCTGATCACACCATGGAAAGAATGGTGCGGGCTTTACAAATTCTGCGGGTGCGGCACCGTTTTAACGGCTATATCCACATGAAATGCATACCAGGGGCGTCGCGCGATCTGGTTTTCCAGGCCGGGTTGTACGCCGACAGACTGAGCGTGAATATAGAAATCCCTTCGGAACGCAACCTCAAATTGCTGGCCCCGCAGAAGGATCATCCCAGCGTATACGCGCCCATGCGTCACATTCGGCAAAAGATGCTGGAAAGCCGCGAGCATCGCGGCAAATACGCGCCCAATTTCGCCCCGGCCGGACAAAGCACCCAGATGATTATCGGAGCCAGCGACGAGCGCGACCGCGACATACTGGCTCTTTCCTCCCTGTTGTACAGCGGGCCAAAGCTGAAACGAGTTTATTATTCCGCCTATATTCCGCTGAATGCTTATGACAAGCGCCTGCCCGCCCTGCGCGAAACCCCCCTGGTAAGGGAAAACCGCCTGTATCAGGCCGACTGGCTGATGCGTTTCTATCAGTTTGACGCCGGGGAAATTTTATCGCCGGAACAGCCGGACCTCGACCTGGAAATAGACCCTAAGCTGTCCTGGGCGTTGCGTCATCCGGAACTTTTTCCTGTGGACGTGAACAAGGCCGATTATGTTGAAATTCTGCGCATCCCGGGCGTAGGTGTGAAATCGGCCCAAAAAATCGTCATGGCCAGACGTACGGCCAAGCTTACGTCGGAACATCTGAAACGATTGGGTGTAGTCATGAAAAGGGCCGCCTGGTTCATTGCCGCCGACGGCAAGCCCACCATACAAGAAGCAGGCCCGGCCCGCGTGCGCGCGGCCCTTGTGGGCAAAAAACCGCAAAAACAATTTTCATTGTTTGGTTAGGTGTTTAGTCCCCTTGAGTTCGGCAAAATAAAATTCCTACAGGTATCTGGCCAAAGTCTCGAATAATTCCGCATTGTTTATAGGTTTGCTCAAATGCCCGTTCATTCCTGCGGCGAGCGCCCTGTCCACATCTTCGCTGAAGGCATTGGCCGTCATTGCAATAATGGGAATCAGCGAACCCCGGCTGTGGGCGCTGCCGCGTATGGCCCGGGTTGCCGTGTAACCATCCATAACCGGCATCTGTATGTCCATAATGATGACGTCAAAGGCCTCCGGATCGCGTTCGAACAAATCCACGGCATCCCGCCCGTTTTCCGCCTCTTCAACCTCCATGCCCGCGGACTCCAGCAGGTAGCGGATAATTTCGCGATTGATGTCAATATCCTCCACCACAAGCGCTCGCGCTCCCACATGGGAAGTTTTTGTTACTACGGGTTTGGCCTCTTCCGTTCGCAGTTCGTCATCCGTGCGCAGCCCGAAGCGGACCGTAAAACTGAACGTGCTGCCCTTGCCGGGGGTGCTGGTCAGAAGCATCTGTCCACCCATCATTTCAACTATGGTGCGGGATATGGCCAGACCAAGCCCGGTGCCGCCGAAACGTTTGGTAATGCTGTTGTCGGCCTGTTGAAATGGTTGGAACAGATTGCCTATATGCTCCTGAGATATGCCCATGCCCTTGTCGATCACCAAAAACCTCAGCAGGGCGGAATTTTCGTTTCGTTCCTCCAGCTTTATTTCAACACGGATTTCCTTGCCGGTTTCTGAAAATTTGATCGCATTGGACAACAGGTTGATAATCACCTGGGCAAGACGCATGGAATCGCCCTCAAGACGTCTTGGAACATTATGATCAATGTTCACGAGAATAGTCTGCTTTTTTTCCTTGGCGCTCACGCGCATTATGTGCATGAGATCCGCCAGGGTGCGATCAAGATCAAAAGGCTCGCACGACAGCTCAAGCTTGCCGGACTCTATTTTGGACATATCAAGTATGTCGTTGATTATGCCGAGAAGATTCCTTGAAGAAAGCTCCATGCGATCCAGACAGGCCCGGATTCGATCCAGATCGTCCGAGTCCCTGGCCATATTGAGCATACCCATAAGCGCGGTCATGGGGGTGCGCAACTCATGGCTCATATTGGACAGAAACACGCTTTTTGCATTGCTGGCCTTTTCCGCTGTATCCCTGGCCGCCACCAGATCGTCGGCCAGCTTTTTGCGTTCCGTAACGTCGGAGGCTATCGCGCCGATGCCCGCGCCGTATTTGCCGGGTATGGTAAAAAAGGAAAAATCCATGGTCAGCACAATGCCGTCTTTGCGCCTCAGAGACAGTTCGGCCGTAATTTTGCCCTTGGACAGTGTCGCCGGAAACAATTCTTCGTGCAGACGCCGCATCGTTTCCGGGGAATGCATCAGCCCCACCCCGTGCTCCAGCAACTCTTCGGAAGTGTAGCCGGAAACAGCTGTTGTGGCCGGATTGCAGAATTCAAGACGCATACTGTGATCAACAAAAGCTACTATTTGCGGTGAATTATCAACAATAGCCCAAACTCTTTCAAGGTCCAGCTCCGTCAGTCTGACGTCGGTTATTTCCACAGACTCCCTGAAATGAACCACGCGCCCTTCCGGCCATTTGAGTAGCTTGCACGAATGCCTAAAATACCTGTCGGAGCGCCAGTCATTTTCTTCCCACAGCACCGCGTCGCCAGGGGTATCTTTCAGGCGCGCCTTGAGGCAATGCCCGCATTCCGAATCGCGATCCTTGCGCAGCACCTTCCAGCAGACCTCGCCTATGCCCGTGCCGTTGAGATTAAACAGGGTGTCGATGCTTTTATTGATAAAAAGCATTCTATCGGTTTTGGCGTCTGTGACATAAATCAGCGAATCCATGCTGTTGAGCAATTCTTCCAAAATGCGTGTGGACTCGGCTGAGGCCTCCATTATAGCCTTATCCTTGGCCCGCAATTCTTCAGCGGTATGCAGGCTTTTTTGCGTTTCCAACAGCCGCCTGTTTTTTACGTTCATTGCATGAGCCGCCGCCACAAGCACCGTGATGATCAGCATCGCCAGAAACAACAGCACCACGAACAAAACAAAGGCTTGGGGGTTGGCCTCATACATGGAAGGTTTTTTATTCACATAAACGCTGCCATCGGGAAGACGCGATTCGTCAATAGAATACTCCTTCATCACTGTGACGTCGAATACCCATTTGTTGAACGATTCGCTGTCATGCACAGATTCCAGGTTGGACATCGGTATGCCGTCCAACGCGGAAACAGCCATTCTGGCGGAGAATTCACCGTGGGCGTCGGGGTTGATAACCCTGCCGCCAAGTGCGCCCATACCTACATTGGTAAGGCTGAAAATCGGGCCGAAGGAGGCTTGGCATATCTGACGCTGAACTTCGCCACGCGGGGTATAAATATTGTATCTGTCCGAAGCATAATTGCCGAGCAGAACCATGGTGTTAATTGGAAGATTTCTTATACTTTCCAGCATATTACCTAGAGGAACGTCATCATTGTAAGTAATTTCAAGCCTGCCTTTATATGACGCCAGATCCCGCTCCATTTCCTTCCGGTAGGATGACCCGGTATCAAAAAAGTCGTTTACAACAAAAATGCTCCTTGTTTTGGGATAAAGCTTAAGCATGAGGTCAACAACCTGTTTGGTGGAAAGTGTTTCCCACATGCCGGCATAATGTTTTCCGATTTGCCACAGATTGTTCAGCTCTCCGCTTATTCCGCAAAAAATTATCGGAATATTATTGAACAGCACGTTGTAAAACTCGCTGACAAAAAAAAGCGCGCTATTGTCCGAGGCCACAATAATATCCGGAGGCGCGTCAAGAAACATGGTCCTTACGGCGGAATAAGCGTTTTTGGCCTGCTCGTAAGTGGTGGTAAAACGGTTGGAATATAGTGGGATATTATAGTAGACTATGTCTTCGCGCCGGGAGAAAATATTTTTCATAGCCTTTTGCAGCTTGGAATCCCACAGGTCTTCGGGATAGTACGAAGATATGTGCAAAACAATTTTGGGAGCGCTCTTATCCTTTTTCTCGCCGCGCACTATTTGCTCATACTCGCCGTTAGTTTTCATTTTTCTGATGCTTTCGGCCACCAGGGGCACAAGGTGAGCATACTTTTTGTTGAGATGGGAAAAAGTTGGCCCATGGCTCAACGCCCCTGCCATAACCACGCCCAGAGGAGGAACAGGGGGAGTTGCGCAGTCGAAAGCCATGGAAAAGACAATGTCGCATTCCCCGGCCAGAAGGGCCGCAAACAAATCGTGATGGCTCTCTTTTTGCACAAGTCCGGCGATATTCTCCGGCAGCATGCGCACCAGGGTAAATTTCTGATAAAGCATTCCCACCCGCAACCCGGCCAGATCTTCCCATGCGGTTATTTTTTTATTCTGATCGGCACGAGTATAGGCTTGAAACTTAACGTCTGTGATACTTTCGGGAATTTTTATCAGATTGGGATGTATTCGTTCATCCACCGCCATTTGCAGGCCCAGGCCGTCGCGCTCGCCGTTGTTCACCATCTGAAGGGCATAGGACATGGGCGCTGCGTCCATGGTAATTGTGTATCCGATGTCCTGAAAGGCCCGATACAAAATTCTGTCAATAACAGAAGGAGAATCTACGGCTATTATAAAATTTAGAGTATTCGGAGTGGATGGGGAGGAATAAACCGCTGACGGAACGAAAAATAAAACCGCCATAAGCGCGGACAAAATAAATAACAAGGCCTTTCTCATCTGGCAGTATTCCGGGCAGAGCTGTTTATGTGCGGCAGTTTTGGGACACGTTTAAATCTTTTATTATATGAGAGAAAATTTGCAAGTTTTTTTCTACGACGGAACTTTTGCCGGGCTGCTGAGTATTGTATTTGAAGCGTACAGCTCGAAAGTTTTTCCGGAAATTCTACTAAAAACAGGGAAAGTCGCGCCTCTTACCACCACCGGAAAGCGGGACGTGCCCACCGACCTTGAAAAAGCCGGGAGAGTTTGGCGCGCTCTGCAAAAAAAACTTTCGCGCCGCGCCTTCACTGATTTACATTATGCGTCCATGGCCGACAACTCCAAAAGCGCCACCCTGCTTTTTCGCCACATTCGCAAAATTATTGATGCAAAAAGAACGCGTGAGGTTGAAAATCATCTGACAGACCCGGAGACACTGGCCGTTTTTGATCTTGCCCGCAAGGTAAGTTATGAAAAACACAAGCTCCTGGGCTTTGTGCGTTTTCAAAAAACAACGCAGGGCATATATTTCGCGGCCATAGAGCCGGAATATGATTTGCTGCCGCTGCTGTCCGGACATTTTCGCGGGCGCTTCGGCCCCGAACAGTGGATTCTGTACGACGCGCGACGGCGCTACGGCATATATCATGATGGAACTGAACTACGCGAAATGTATATGGACCCGGCCCTGTTGCACCATGGCTCGCTGGCTCCGGGCCTGTTGGCTGACGAGGAGAAAATCTTCCGGCAACTGTGGAAAAGCTATTTTTCCGCAGCCTCCATTGCCGAACGTGAAAATCCTGATTTGCAGGTCAGATGCATGCCCAGAAGGTTCTGGAAGTATCTGCCTGAAAAAAGTTGAGCATTTTGCGAATGAAATTAGTAAAATACTATAGACAGCCTAAAAAATCTTCTCCATGGCATTATTAATTGGAATTACCTTTGCCTCTCCCATTTTGCCGTCTTCCACAAGCCAGCGGGTAAGCCGCCATTCCTCAAGATCAAAATAATCGAATTTACCTTGCTGGCCCGGCTGCAATTTTTTTTGCAATTCGTCCATGAAATCTTCCATGGGAAAATACACGCCTTCAAAGCAGAGCCGCAAAATGGAGCCGTCAAGGCTCAAAATCGGCTGATCCTGAACCATGTTCAAGGCGGCCGCGTCGCCGGGCACGGCAAGCTTTTTCAGCATTGCGGCATCAGCCGGGTAAAGGTTCCCGTATACCTTGATAATTACATTATCCATGACGGTAATAAGCTATTGCGGTTCTGAATTTATTTATTGCGTCTGGCACAATCCCCTCTTCCGCGCCAGGGCCAGTCCCTCGCAGTCACCCAGAGAGCAAGCCTCGAAAAAGTCTTTGCACATAGAGGCGTAGTCTTCCTTGAGCATGCGCACGGCCCCTCTGGCCCGTAGCCATTCGGGATTTCCAGGCTCCAGCTTCAGGGCCTGGCTGAAATCCGATTCGGCAAGGGCCAGCTGATGCAGACGCATGTGGGCAATGCCGCGCAAATACAGAGCCTGGGACAAATCCGGGTTCAGGGCCAGAGCGCTCTCCAACGAACTTATGGCCTCCAGCGGCTGATCCAGCAGCAATAAATTACTACCGGCCGAGGCCCATATAATGGGATTGTCGCGGTCAATTTCCAAGGCTTTTCTTTCCAGATTCAAGGCTTCACGCGGCCCTGTTCCGTTCTGCCAGCTTTCATTGAGAATCAACCAGGCGTCCGCCTGCGCGCTCAAAAATTCCAGGCGGTCATAAAAAATTTGCACGGAACGGCTTTCAAAGGCCCGGCGGGCCAAATCCATGGCCTCGGCAGCTCGGGGAATAATGAAGGCAAGCGCGGCTTTGCGCCAAGCGCGCATATTGGTGTCGGACAAGGCCTTGGGCAAGGCGGCCTCCAGCCCCTCGGGCACAGGAGCTAACACCGCTTTTACAATCATGGTGTCATAGGGAGACCCGGGAACTATTTCTCCGCTGAATTCCACCGTGTGCACGGCCAAGGCAAGAGCCAGACGCTGTCTGGAATCTTCCACTCCTATATTAACCGCCGTATAGGCCCGCAGAGCATTAGCAGCCTTGCTCAGGGCTTCCAACAGGACTGCCGCGCGAGCCGGGGGGGTGAGCAGATCCTTTTGCACCTTGCCCCACAGAGGTAAGGTTTTTTCGGCCTGAAAAACAGGACGAGGAGGGATGACAGGAGAGGGCACGGCAGCCGGAGGTGGCGCTGGAACAGGATTTTCGCCGGAAGCGGAGGAATCGGGCGCGGCACTTACGCCTGGCGCAACGCCTGCATCCGGCGTGGAAGGCGTATTGCTTGCCTCCGGATCAGGCGAAGAAGAGCTTTGGGAAGGATCAGCGCTTGCATCCGGCGTGGCACTTGCCTCTGGAGTGGAAGGCGTGGAGCTTGCTTCCGGCTCGGCGTTTGTCTCCGGCGTGGAAGAAACGCCACTCACGTCCGGTACTCCGCCTGCTTCCGGCGCGGAAGGCGCGACGCTTGTCTCCGGCGTGAGCGATGGGGCGGTAATATCGGTTTCCGGCACTGTTTTCCCGTCGAGCTGGGCGTCCGAGTCCGGAGAAGCGGCATAGAGCGGAATGGAGGTGGACAAAAGCAAAAAGAGCAGAAGAAAAAGTAACAGAGGGCAAGGGTGGGAAAAAATTTTCAAAACAACCCCCCATAACGACGAACGGCCGGAGATGTCGCTTCCCCGGCCGTTTCACGTGAATATTCGGGTTTGATGGGCACAATAAGGGCAACTTATTTGTTTGCGCTTATGGTTTGCTCTACCTTGTTGGCTGCCGGGCGTACCAGTTCCTGCAAAGTGTCCGAAAGCAGTTCTTCGGCTGTGGAAGAAGACGGCAGGGCCTTGCGGGTTTGTGCCGCCGAGAAGCTTTCATTCATGATGCGGCTCTTGCGGCTGGACACAGTAACATTGGCCCTGATGCTGGCCGAAGTTTCCGTAGCCGAGCTTTCCTTGAGCCATACTTCGTTAATCACCCCGGTAACCAGGTAATCAGGGTTGCCGCTGCGGGCTTGATCCAGCGTGGTGGCATAGGAAACCTGCAACGGATGCCTGGCCAGTTCGTCGGCCAGCGAACGGCTGAGCCATTCAGGCACCGGCGCGTTGGCTATGAAATACGAATTGTCGCGGCGCTGCCCCAGTTGATTGGTATCCTTGCGCTTGTCGGTAAACTGCACTACGGTTACCCTTGGCGCGCCGGGAGGCGGAAGAATGGTATTGTCCGCGGGTTTATAGAGCATGCGCACAGCATTGGAAGAAGCGCACCCGGCGAGCATAACCGCGCACAACAGTCCAAAAGCGCAAAGATAGAAAAACCGTTTGGAAAACATGTCCGCCTCCATTAAAAAACTTTATTATATAAGGGAAAAGGCTAAACCGTTATCCGGCTAATTACAAGCAAATTTAGCATAGAGGCGCGATCTGTTTATGCCTTGACCGGCTTTTCACATACAGGCGATGCGTTTTATAGCCTGAAATTTCGCCGCTTTTTGTATTCGGGCGCTCATGACAAATTTATAATGGAGGGTTCCAACGATGTCTGAAATCAAAGAAATGTATAAAAAAATACAGGGCGAAATATTCCCCGAAGAAATGACTATTCTTTTCGGAGACAACAAGCTTGTGTATCGTAAAAAAATCTGGGAAGTGGGAGGCGAGCTGCGCGGGCTTCGCTACGGCGAAAACCCGGATCAACCGGCCGCACTATATGAGCATATAAGCGGTGGAATCGACTTTGGCGGCATATCCTGGCGCGGCCCCGGCCAGGGCCTGGTGTCTTCCGTTACCGAAGCCCACATGCTCCAGGCCGGAAAGCATCCCGGAAAAACAAATTTCACCGATGTGGACAATGGCGTAAACATCATGCAATACCTTGAAGCCCGCCCGGCGGCAGTGATTCTGAAGCACAATAATCCTTGCGGCGCCGCCTGGGACAAGGGCGGAGTGGCCGAGGCCATCAAAAAAGCTATTGCCGGCGACCGCATCGCCGCTTTTGGCGGGGCCGTGGTGGTTAACAGTCCGCTTACTTTGGATGCCGCGGAACAGATCGCCGAAAATTATTTCGAAGTGGTGGCCGCGCCGGACTTTGAGGAAAAAGCCCTGGACACAATTAAGAAACGCAAAAATCTCAGAATATTACGCCTGCCTGGCTTGGCTGCCCTGGGCAAAATGCGCGGCGCGTCCTTTATGGACATAAAGAGCTTATGCGACGGTGGGCTCATTGTGCAAAAATCATTTGTAAACCGTATTTTGAGCGCCGAAGACTTCATTCCGGCCACGGCGACATCCTCGGATGGGCTTAGCGTCAGCGCCAGATCCCCCTCAAAGACCGAAGCAGAAGACTTGCTGTTTGCCTGGGCCGTGGAATCGGGCGTTATTTCCAATTCGGTAATCTTTGCCAAAAACGGAGCTACCGTGGCCATAGGCGCCGGCGAGCAGGACAGGGTCGGCTGCGTTGAGCTGGCCATATACAAGGCCTACGCCAAGTATGCCGACGCCCTGGCCTTTGCTGAACAGGGTCTATCTTTGTATGAGCTGCGGCACAAAGCGCAGGCCGATGCCGAAGCCGGGGAAAAACTGGCGGACATAACCGCGCGGGCCCAAAAGGCCAAGGGCGGGCTTGCCGGTTCCGTGCTGGTTTCCGACGGCTTTTTCCCCTTTCGCGACGGTGCGGACACCGCCATTGCCCAGGGCATTACCGCCATTGCCCAGCCCGGCGGCTCCCTGCGAGACCATGAAGTGATTATGGCCTGCAATGAGGCATCTCCCCAGGTGGCCATGGTATTTACAGGGCAGCGGTCGTTTAAACATTAAGGGGCGTTCCTGAAAAGCGGCTTTTGTCCTCTGGCGGCGTCAAGCCTAGCGCCCGAGCCGGGGATGACCTGAAGAGGTCTACTCCCGGCTCGGTCCCGAGGCTTTCCTTACCAGAGAACAAAATCCATCTTTTCAAAAACGCCCCTTATTATACACTACGACGTAAATTTTTACTTGCATCCTACTATGAAACGTTAAAGTTCAACGCCAATCAAGAATTATGCGCAATTATTTGTGGCTCTGTGTATAAAAACAGTCTTTCATCAAACGCATAACCAACGCGGAGGAACTCACATGGCTGTTAACTTCACTTTGGCAGATGAAGAAAAAAAATATCTTGGTGAAGTTGCCAAATGGGGCATAATGTGCGGTTTTACCGGCAAAGATCCGAGGCATGAAGAATTTCCGGCCCCGAACGGAGGCCAGGCCGCCGCGCCTTTGGGTTGCTTTGTAACCATCACCATAGGCGGCAATCTGCGCGGCTGCATCGGCATGATGGTTTCCGAAGACCCGCTGTACAAAAATGTGGCAACCATGGCCTATGCGGCGGCATTCAACGACCGGCGCTTTCCACCGTTGCGCAAGGAAGAATGGGAAGAAGCCAAATTGGAAATTTCCGTTCTCGGCCCAATGACCCCCTGCCCCGCCCCGGAACAGGTGGAAGTTGGCCGTCACGGCCTGGTTCTGGCCATGGGCGGACGCTCCGGGGTATTCTTGCCCAAAGTTCCGGTGGAGCAAGGCTGGAATCGCCTGCAATATCTCGATCATCTTTGCCTTAAGGCCGGATTGCCCACCGGAAGCTGGAAACAACCCAGCGCGCAACTGTTCTGGTATGAAGCGCTTGCTTTCGAGGTGCAATGACAGCTTGCCGGATTGCGGATGAGCATTATGACATTTTGCGTTTGGAATTATCTATTCATTCGCAATGCGGCATAAAATAAATACATTGCCGTGGCTGGCAATGTAGGAATATTTATTTGTTTTTCATATAATTTTCACCCCACTCACGCATTGCGTTTAAAATAGGAATCATGCTTTTGCCAAAATCCGAAAGGCTGTATTCAACCTTGGGCGGAACCACCGGGTAAACGGTGCGGATTACCACGCCGTCTTCTTCCAGCTCCCTGAGCTGCTGGGTAAGCATTTTAGGAGTTACCTGGGGTATATGGCGGCTCAATTCGTTGAACCTGAGCGTGCCGTCCCGCATCAGATGCCATATTACCAGCGGTTTCCACTTTCCTCCTATCAAGCTCAAAATTATTCCCATGGGGCAATCCGGCATTTTTTTATCCATGTTGTTTTATACTTCCCTTTTGCATAGTATCGCACCTTTTAGTGCGTACTTGTTATATTGAAAATTATATATAACATCGCCCTATCGATAAACAACAGGCAAAAACTATGGATACGCCCCAAGCGCCAGGATTGCCTGAGCAATGCGGCCATAAATTATCAAATGCCGTCGCAGAGCACTTTAAAAACAAAAAGGAGTGGACAAATGAAATTTTACGCGCTCAACGGAAGTCCCAGAAAGAAGAACAATACCGCTACCCTGCTGCAATACGCGCTTGACGGAGTAAAGTCGGCGCAAACAACGCAAACCGTCGAAACTGAGCTTATCCATCTTTATGACTATGAATACAAATCTTGCATAAGCTGTTTTGAATGCAAAAAATTGGGCGGCAAAAGCTACGGAAAATGCATACTTGACGACCAGCTCACCCCGATTATGGAAAAATTGTCCCATGCTGACGGCATAATTTTTGGCAGCCCCATATACTTGGGCAATATCAGCGGAAAAATGCGTTCATTTTTTGAACGTCTTCTGTTTCAATACCTGGTTTATGACGCCAACTACAGTTCTCTGTCCCCCAAGCATATGCCCACGGCATTTTTTTACACCATGAACGTGCCTGAACAGGTAATGCACGACTGGGGTTATCTGAATGCTCTGAAGTATGTCGAAATGTTCATTGAAAAAAACTTTTCCAAGCCGGAATTGCTGTATTGCTGCGACACTTATCAGTTTTCCGACTATTCCAAATACAAGATCGAATGTTTCTCGGAACCGGCCAAGGCGGCTCACAGGGAAAAGCAGTTCCCCATTGACTGCGAACGCGCCTTCCAGATTGGCAAGGCCATGGTGCCGGCGAATTAGGGGCTGTCTCCAAATGCGTCTTTTGTACAATGGCTGCGTCAATCGGGTTTTTTTGCTCCGGTCGAGTACCATAAAAGTACACTCGCTCCGCAAAAAAGCCCGCTTTCCTTGCCCTTAAATCAAAATTCGCTATTTGGAGACAGCTCCTAGAGCGTTTTGCGAATGAAATTAGCGAAATGCTCTGACGGCCCGTGCGTTGTCAGGGCCGTCCGGAATAGTTCGCGTTCTTTCAATAGAGGGCGCTTTTATAGATACAAGCCGAGTATATCCAGGCAGTTTGTTTTTTAATAGGGGCGCTTCTGGAAAGATGGATTTTTTCTCCCGGCGCGAAAACGGCGTTTTTGAATCCGGGGATAGCACTCTTTGGTGCATCCATGGTTCAAAAACGCCGTTGACAAAGCCAGGGGGAAAAAGCCACTTCCCGGAAGCGCCCCTATGTTTATTTATTCATTTATTTATAATCCTTTGCCAACAAGCCTGAGCAGACGCAGGAGCTGGTTGGTAAAGCTGGCTTCGTTATCGTACCAGATGATAATTTTGCCCTGACGATTGCCGATGACCATGGTGCTTATGGCGTCAACCACTCCGCCTTTGGTGCTGCCCACATAGTCCACAGACACCAGCGGTTCTTCGCTGTACCCCATATTGTCTTTGAGAGCACCTTCGGCGGCGGCCTTTATGGCCGCATTGATCGAGTCTCTGGAGCAGTCATTCTCAAATTCGCAGGTAAGGTCAACCAACGACACATTGGGGGTAGGCACACGCACGGCCATGCCGTCGAGTTTGCCCTTGAGGGCGGGAAACACCTTGGCGATAGCTTTGGCCGCGCCGGTGGTGGTGGGAATTATCGACACCCCGGCGGCTCTGGCCCGGCGCAGGTCTTTCTGCGAGCCGTCAAGTATTCTCTGGCTCATGGTATAGGAGTGAATGGTAGTCATAAGGCCGTGTTTTATACCAAAGGCCTCGTGCAGCACCTTGGCCACCGGAGCCAGACAGTTGGTGGTGCATGACGCGGCGGAGATGACCTGATGTTCGTCTTTGTTATACACTTCTTCGTTCACGCCCATCACTATGGTGGCGTCGGCGTCGTTGCACGGGGCACTGATCACCACTTTTTTGGCTCCGCAGTCCAGGTGGGCGGCCAGCCCGGCGCGATCTTTTATTGTACCGGTAGTTTCAACAGCTATATCAATTCCCAGGCTTCCCCATTGCCATTCGCCGGTTTTGTTTCTAGTGACTTTGATGTGCCTGCCGTTGATGATCAGGCCGTTTTCATCATGATCCACCGTGCCTCTGAAGGTGCCGTGAATGGAGTCATACTTGAAGAGATGGGCCAGCGAGGCATTATCGGCCCTGCCGTTTATGGCCCCGACAAAGACATCCGAAGTATCATCGGCCAAAAGGCGAACAAGATAGCGTCCGATGCGCCCGAAACCGTTTATGCCGAGTGAGGTGGACATAGAGATATCTCCTGAAGTGGTGGTTGAGGGGGAGGAAATCAGGCCTTGCCGGAACAGCCCATAACATTGCGCATCTTGTGGGCGACCATATTTTTCACGGCGTCTCTGGCCGGAGCCAGATAGCTGCGCGGATCGAATTGCTCGGGTTTTTCCGCAAAGAACTTGCGGATGCTGCCTGTAAGCGACAGGCGAATGTCGGTATCCACATTTATTTTGCACACAGACATGGAAGCGGCTTTGCGCAGCATTTCTTCAGGTATGCCTCTGGCGCCGCCAACCTTGCCGCCATAGTCATTGCACATGGCCACAAATTCAGGCGGCACGCTGGAAGCGCCGTGCAAAACAATGGGGAACCCGGGCAGTTTATTGCCGATGGCTTCCAGGCGGGCAAAATCAAGTTTGGCTTCGCCCTTGAATTTATACGCGCCATGGCTGGTGCCTATGGCTATGGCCAGAGAGTCGCAGCCTGTGCGCGACACGAATTCGACGGCCTGATCCGGATCGGTGTAAACATGCTCGTCTGAAGACACATGCTCTTCCACGCCGGCCAGCTTGCCAAGCTCGGCTTCAACAAAAACGCCACGTTCATGGGCGTAATCCACAACTTTTCTGGTAACGGCTATATTTTCCTCAAAAGAAAGATGCGAGCCGTCAATCATTACCGATGTAAAGCCGCCGTCAATGCAGGCTTTGCACATTTCAAAGTCCGGGCCGTGGTCGAGATGCACAACGGTGGGCGAGTCATTTTCAATTAGGGCGGCTTCAACCAGCTTCATAATGTAGGTTTGGCCGGCATATTTGCGCGCCCCGGCGGACACCTGTAAAATAACCGGAGCTTTTTCCTGTGCCGCCGCCTGCATTATGCCCTGAATTATTTCCATATTATTGACATTAAAAGCGCCAACAGCATAATTTTCGGCATATGCTCTATTGAACATTTCTTTTGGTCCGATTAGAGGCATAATGAACTCCTTGAAATTAATTGGATTGAGATTGTATCCACATGAAAAAGACGGCTGCGCCGCCAGAATGCTCTATTCTGTATATTTCTTGAAAAAACAAACTGATGTAAATTAGTATCTGCAAACATTTTGTACTTGGCTTTTTTATAATAGATTATTACAATTATTGCAAACACGGCCTTGGTTCGACCAAAAAAGACATGCCCGCTCCGAAAAGGCTGTCCCTGTTCCGGGGGGAACAATGACTCAGACCAATATTCTGCTTGAATCCGGCACCAATGAAATTGAAATTGTGGAATTTTACCTTGATGAGCCGGGCTATCGGGGCCATTACGGCATAAATGTGGCTAAAGTGGTGGAAATAATCCGCCCGCAAAAAGTCACCTCCACTCCGCAACGTCCACACCCCTGCATTCTGGGAGCCTTTCCCTATCGCGACGGCCGGGTGGTGCCCATGGTGGACCTTAACGTCTACCTGGAAAATCCTCCTGTGCCGGCCGACCACAAGGTTATTATCACAGAATTCAACAAGGTAGTCACCGCCTTCCAGGTATCCGGCGTAAACCGCATCTACCGCATGAGCTGGAAAGATGTGGAAGCTCCCGGCAAATTCCTGCAGGAATCCAGCCGCAACAGCATTGTGGGCGTGGTGCGCCTTGACGGTCGGGTGGTTTTTCTGCTTGACCTTGAGGGCATTGTGGGCGAGCTGAACCCTCAACTGGCGCTGAGCATGAAAATAGGGGAACTGAAAAAGCAGGAAGGCGCTGTGCGCGTACTGCACGCCGACGATTCCGGCAGCATACGCACTATAGTGAAAGATTTGCTCACCGCCAGCGGGCATTTTGACGTCATACAGGTCAGTGACGGCCAGGAAGCTTGGGATCTCATAAACACTTTGAACGACAAGGCGGCCGAAACCGGCCTTCATATCACCGATGTACTTGACGGCGTAATCGCCGACATTGAAATGCCGCGCCTTGACGGCCTGACCCTGTGCCGCAAAATCAAGGAATCTCGCGAATTGAGGCATTTGCCCGTAGCTCTTTTCTCGTCTCTGATTACCGAAGCTCTAAAACACAGGGGCGTGGCTGTTGGCGCTGATGTGCAATATGCCAAGCCCGACCTCAAAAATCTCAGCGACAAGCTCTACGATCTGATCAGCAGTAAAAAGGCCGAACGCGCCAAGGAGCAAGAGCAAGAGCAAGGTTAACGCGCCTTGGCGTGTCAACCTAAAGCAGATAAATTTTGCTGAAGCTGACGCGCCTTGACTAAGGCCCGAGGCAGTTGCATCAGTTTTGTGTGCAAACCAGAGAGATTTTATAAAAGGGTATTCCTTTAATTGCAGCCTTGCGCTATATTTATGAGAACGTCGCGGGCGGCGGATTACAGCCGCCCGCCTTTTTTCACGTATATAGCAAGGTTTTCACTTTATCATGCTCACCAACAGCGAAATACGCGCCGGAATCGAACAATTACTGGTTCTGGCCCCTCCATCTTCCCGCACCGCCGCCCTGGCTCTTTTTAAAGCCGCAAAAACAGCTCTGGACGCCGGATATATGCCCGACGTGCGCGGAGTTCCTCTTAAAAGCTGGCGTTGCCTGTTGGGCCTTCTGGCCGACGTGGCTGCCATGCGCTATGAAAGCGAGCCACTTTTACGCGTAGCCAGCGACTTGTTGTCCATAGCCGACAAAATGGCCCCACCCGCTGAAGTGCTGCGTCAGAGCGCGGAAATAATGGTGCATGCCCTACATGCCGATTTGTATGTCTGCCGTCTGCGCAACAACAGAGGCGAGTGGCGCGTTTATTCCGCAGCCAGGGCCGACGGCGGCCCCGTTCCCATGCTCAGCCTGGTCATGGATGAAAGGTTAAAAAAACACCCGGTAATGAATCACATCCAGGACGGGGTGCGTTATGTGCTCTCCAACAATTTGCGATCCATCGAACTGGGCGGGGAATCCATAGACTGCATGGTCTACAAGGCTGGATACCGCTCGCGTCTGGCCTTTGTGCTGCGCGACAGGCTGAAAAAGCAGCCCTTTGGTCTGGTCATGCTTTATACGGAACGCGACTATGGCTTTGACGTTTACGATTCCAGATTTTTGTCCAAATGCGCCACAATTTTTTCCCTTACTGTGGGGCGCCGCATTGCCATTGCCCGCGACACTCTGGAAAAAGCCTCGGGCGCTGTAGCGCATCACGGCAACAATGCCTTGAATATTTTGAAAAATCAGGCAGAATTGTGCTGCGAACTGCTTGAAGATATGGACGATGATCTGGCCCGCGCCCAGAGATTGGGCAAAAAATTGACCGGCAGCCTGCAAGGCGACCCTCGCGAAGAAACCGCCAAAGAATTTGAAAATGCGCTGAAACGCCTCGATTTTACCGAACTGGCCGCACATCTTGGAGGAGTTCTGGAAGGATCACGCCGGGTGCAGCGCATAATCAATGCGCTGAAAAAATCCGTTGAAAAACCCAGGCTTATGCATTATGCCTTGGGGCATGACGTGCTGGATCTCGGCGATACAACCAAAGACGAGTAATCAAGACGAACGGCGGCTTTGCCATTTTACAAACGGTCAGGTGAGTAGGCTCTGAATTTCGTACTTACCCTATTGCCTTTTGTCCGTTCGCCGGGTAACAAGAGCATTAGAGTAAATTGATGGCTTGGCGTTGATTTGCTCCAACAAGGGTTTGTCTGCGAATACCTTGTATAAACTAAAGCGTAATCCGCTTCAGAGCGTTTTGACAACCCGGTTGCCGAAACGCTCTGACAGGATTTTGTCTGCCTCGCGTTTAGAAGCCTTCGATCCCTCGCCGCCGGCCAAACGGCCCGGCGAGCCCGCAATTATCCCGCATTTTGAAGCCTTAAGACGGCAATGACATATTTGATTCACCAGAGTTCAGAAAACGGAGCAATAGGAGAATAAAATGATTGATTTGACAGTCAACAAGGAAAAACTCGAACACGCCCTTGGCCGGGCCAAGGAACGCGGCGTCATCATCCCCACTTTCGCCCAGATGCGCGACCCGTCGCTGATCCCGGCCCCCATCCGCAAAAAGCTGGCCAATATCGGCCTGTGGGACATTGATCCGCTGAACCTCTTCCGCATCAACTGGCACAACGAGCAAAAGGTGCATGGCGGCGGCTACGGCCAGGTCAACCACCTTGTTCTGCCCCCGGAACTCACCGGCTGCGCCGCCTCCATCGTGGTGCTGCTCGGCAAGTGGTTCCCCACCGGCGCGCATAAAGTGGGCGCGGCTTTCGGATGCCTTGTTCCCCGCCTGGTTACCGGGCAGTTCGACCCCACCACCCAAAAAGCCGCCTGGCCCTCCACCGGCAACTACTGCCGTGGCGGCGCTTACGACTCGGCCCTGCTGGGTTGTTCCTCCATTGCCATTCTGCCCGAAGGCATGAGCAAAGAACGCTTCTCCTGGTTGGAAAAAGTGGCCGGAGAAGTGATCAAAACCTACGGTAGCGAATCCAACGTCAAGGAAATATTCGACAAGTGCTGGGAATTGCGCTCCCGTGGCGACGATGTGGTCATTTTCAACCAGTTTGACGAAATGGGCAACTATCTGTGGCACTACTCGGTCACCGGACCGGCCATGGAAGAAGCCATGCTGCCCCTGGCCGAAAAAGGCCCGCGTGGAACCAAGCACATCAAGGGCCTGGTGGTGGCCACCGGTTCCGGCGGCACCATCGCCGGCGGCGACTACCTCAAAAACAAGTACCCCTGGGCCAAAATTGCCGCTTGCGAAGCCCTTCAGTGCCCCACTCTGCTCAATAACGGCTTTGGCGACCACCGCATTGAAGGCATTGGGGACAAGCATGTGCCCTGGGTACATAACGTGCGCAATACCGACATGATTATCGCCATGGACGACGAAGCCGCCGTTTCCTGCATCCGCCTGGCCAATGAAACCGCGGGCAAGGAATACCTCGCCTCCAAGGGTGTGGCTCCGGCCCTCATCGACGCCCTCGATCACCTCGGCATCTCCGGCTGGAGCAACGTGCTCTCCGCCGTCAAGTTCGCCAAGTACTACGAACTGGGCAAGGACGATCTGGTGGTAACCACGGCCACCGACTCCATGGAAATGTACATGAGCCGCCTGGACGAGCTCAACGAAGCCAGAGGCGCCTTCACCCCGGTGCAGGCCGCCATTACCCACGAACGCTACGTGCTCGGCCAGAACCTCGACTCCGTTATGGAACTTACCCTGCAAGAAAGAAAGCGCGTGCACAACCTCAAGTACTACACCTGGGTTGAACAGCAGGGCAAAACTTACAAGGAAATCGTGGCTCAGTGGAGCGATGAAAATTACTGGGAATCCATCCCCAAGGCTCTGCCCGAAATTGAAAAGCGCATCGAAGAATTCAACGCGCGTACCGGCTTGCTTGAAAAGATGTTGAAAGATTAGTTTTGATTATTTAATTGGGGAAGGGGAGAGAACTTTTTGAAAAAAGTTCTCTCCCTTCCCCAAACCCCATCCCCTCTCTCCAAAACTTCTGTTTATCAGGCAGTCATGTTAACGCAACTTCGCTCCGCCGGTGAATGGTGGACAAGTAATGGCGCTTCATACCAAGTTGCGATCAAAGTTGCCTTACCGAGCATTGTGCCCCGAGGCATTCAGGGATGATACAATCCCGATTTGAGCGCAATTTGGTATCAGAAATCAAAAATATGAACGCTCCTGATTTTGCCTTTGTCGGCAAAGCCAGGAGCGTTCATATTTGAAAACGGAATTATTCAATTGTACAAAAGGCGTATTTAGAAGTCGGTGGCTACATAAAGAACAGGAATGTAAGCACGGCAAAACAGGGAGTCAAAATGCCGAACGACCAGACCATATAGCCGAAGAAGCTAGGCATAGGCACGCCCTGTTCCTTGGAAATGGCCAGCACCATAAAGTTGGGCGCATTGCCTATGTAGCTGTTGGCCCCCATGAACACGGCCCCGGCCGATATGGCCGCCAGGGTGGAGGCCATCGGTCCCATGAGAGTGGTGGCATCTCCGCCGGCGGTATTAAAGAAGACCAGATAGGTAGGTGCATTGTCCAGAAAGCTCGAAAGCAGACCCGTGAGCCAGAAATACATGTAATTGACCGGCTCGCCGTTCTTGCTCACCAGATTAATCAGCGAAGAGAGCGCGCCTTCGGTTCCCGAGCGCAAAATGTGTATGGTGGGAATCATACTCACGAAAATGCCGAAGAACAGCTTGCCCACTTCCACAATGGGTTCCCAGGAAAAACCGTTCTGGTCGCGGCATTCTTGGCTGGTGAAGCCCAAAGAAGCAAAGGCGACCAAAATAAGCAGCAAGTCGCGCAGAACGTTCTGGAACTCCATGCCGATGCCGTAGACATTGATAACTTCACCCATTTGCAGCATGCCCGACATGAGCACTGCCAGAATGATAAAGAGCAGGAAAAGCAGATTGATCTTGCCGTCGAGGCCCAGTTTTTCCTTTTCGCGCCCTTCTTCCATAGGCGGCACGGGCGAGCCTTCCTTGCGGTAAAGAATGGTCTCAACAACAAGGTAAATCGCCAGCAAAAATGCAGCCAGCAGAGCGGTGACGTGCAACAGATGGCCCATGGTCCAGAAAAATGTCACGCCCTTGAGAAAACCCAGGAACAGGGGCGGGTCGCCCAGAGGAGTGAGTGAGCCGCCGATATTGGCCACCAAAAAGATAAAAAAGACCACGGTGTGGACCTTATATTTGCGATGGGCATTGGCGCGCAGCAAGGGGCGGATGAGCAGCATGGCCGCCCCGGTTGTTCCCATCCAGCTCGCCAGAAGCGTGCCTACGACCAAAATACCCACATTTACCACAGGCGTGCCCACCAGTGAGCCGGTGAGGCGCACGCCCCCGGCCACGGTGAACAGGGCAAAAATGAGTATGAGGAACGGAACGTAATCAAGAAGCATGGTGTGCAAAAATTCATACAATGCCACCTGCGGCCCGAAAACGGCGATACACGGCACCAGGAAGGTGAGGCCCCAGAAAAGAGCCACCTTGCCATAGTGATGATGCCAGAAATGTGGAACGGCCAGAGGCATTATGGCAATTGAAAGCAACATGCACACAAAAGGAATGGTCCATACAGCGGTGAGCTGAGGGCCGGGCATGGACAGTGCTCCGGCCGCCTGGCAGAGTGCCGGCGTAAAAACGGCGCTGAACAAAAAAGCAAGGATCGATGTGATTTTTAACACTTATGCTCCCCTTTCAGGTTGATTGTTGGCGCGCGCATCCCGCTTACGCGCGGCAGTAGCACTTTTTGCCGCGCGCGCTTGGAGGGCTTTAATTTGTCACAGACAATATCTATTTATCCTCCTTATGAAAATCATTACACGGGCTGTATTACATAGCATATTTTGTACAAAAGACGCATTTGAAAACAGCCGTTATTTTTTTTTCACAAAAAGCGCATAGCACCTGGCAACAGGCGAATCGGGATTCATGGCGCTCAAGTACACCCCTTCGGCAAAAGGCCCGAGCTTGAGCCGACCGCCCCGCTCTCTGAGGCTGGTTTCCGCGCTGGCCGCATCCAGAGGAGTTTTGCCAAGACATGGACCAACCTTTACCTCTCTAAAAAACGGAAAGTCCATAAAGGCATTGGCACGCTCCAAAATTTCGGCGCTTAAAAAGCTCAAATCCTGAATGGCCATAGGGTCTTCGCCACCTATCAGCAAAATGCCGCCTCTGTGCCCCAAAGGCCAGGCCAGTTCGGCAAGTTCCGGCCCCATCACCATAGCCCAATTTTGCCACAGGCGGGCCAAACGGGCCTCACCAGGCCGTTCGGCTTGCGCGGACATCTTGTCCAGCAGGGCGGTAATGGATTCGACGGACGAACCACGGCGGCGTTTATAGAACGGCATTTTCATATTGACTATATAAACCAAAACAGATATTGATATCGAACTTTCTTGATATTAATACGCGGCCCAATGCCCTAAGGCCCGTTTCAGGCGCGCGGATTCTTCATAACCCGGAATAATTCAATATGCATGATAACATGAACTTTTTCAAGGCCGCATCCGACGCCACACGCATAAGACTTTTGCACATGCTGCAAAGGTATGAGTTATCGGTCAATGAAATCGTAAGCATACTAAAAATGGGACAGTCTCGGGTTTCTCGGCATCTGAAAATATTGTCCGAAGCCGAGCTGCTTGATTTCCGCCGCGACGGGTTGTGGGTTTTTTATTCCGCCCCCGAGTCCGGAACAGGACGCGACTTTTTAAACGCCATCACTCCATTCATGGGTCCCGAGGATCTATTGCGCTCCGATGCGCACAACGCCGCCAGAATTATTGAGGAACGCAGCGTCAAAACCAGACAATTCTTCAATAATATCGCCGAAAACTGGGACGCTATGAGCCGCGAGGTACTTGGAGATTTTGATCTGCCCTCGGCGGTGTGCAAGACCATGCCCACGCCTTGCGCCGTTGCCGTTGACTTGGGCTGCGGCACGGGCAGCCTTTTGCAACGCATGCTGGAACACGCCGACAAGGTTATAGGCGTGGACGGTTCCGCCCGCATGTTGGAGCTGGCCCGCCGCAGGCTCGACCCCGTGCGCACCGGAGAAGATCAGGTATCTCTGCGCATAGGCGAGCTGGATCATCTGCCCCTGCGCGATGCCGAAGCCGACTTTGCCTGCATCAACCTGGTGCTGCACCATCTGTCCAACCCCGGCGAAGCCATGCGCGAAATAAAACGCATTGTAAAGCCCGGCGGGTTGGTGATGATTGCCGATTTTGACCGCCATGTGCTGGAATCGATGCGCAAAGACTATGGCGACCGTTGGTTGGGCTTTGATGAAAACACCTTGGCCGCAATTTTCAACGACGCCGGATTTACTCCCTGCGGCGTCACCAGGCATGCGGTGGAAAAAGGTCTGGAGTTACTAATTGCCATCGCCCGCAATGAATAATCAAAAAAAATCCTTGTTTTTTAACACATTAGGAGATAATAAATGACCAAAACCGTTTGCGCCTGCGGGGAAACCTGCACCTGCTCCCCGTCTGGAGTGACACCGCTCGACCTTTCCCTGTCTTATAAAGTAGCCGACATGTCCCTGGCCGACTTTGGCAAGAAGGAAATGCAGCTTTCCGAACGGGAAATGCCCGGCCTCATGTCCTGCATAGAAAAATACGGCAAGGAAAAGCCCCTCAAGGGCCTGAAGCTCACCGGCTCGCTGCACATGACCATACAGACGGCCATGCTTATCAAAGCTCTGCACGCTCTTGGCGCGGACATACGCTGGGCCTCCTGCAACATTTTCTCCACCCAGGATCACGCCGCCGCGGCCGTGGCCGATCTCGGCCTGGCCAAAGTTTTCGCCTGGAAAGGTGAAACCCTTGAGGAATACTGGTGGTGCACCGAAATGGCCCTCACCTGGCCCGACGGCTCCGGCCCGGATCTGATTGTTGATGACGGTGGCGACGCCACCCTAATGATCCACAAGGGTGTGGAAGTGGAAGCCAACCCTGCTCTGCTCCAGGCCAAAGTGGACAACAAGGAATTGAAAATCATCATGGACCGCCTGGCCGCCGCCTATGCCCAAAACTCCGGCCATTGGACCAAGGTTAGCAAAAGCGTGCGCGGCGTTTCTGAAGAAACCACCACCGGCGTGCACCGCCTCTACCAGATTGCCGCCGAAGGCAAGCTGCTCTTCCCGGCCATCAACGTCAACGACTCCGTAACCAAGTCCAAATTCGACAACCTTTACGGCTGCCGCGAGTCTCTGGCCGACGGCATCAAAAGAGCCACTGACATTATGGTGGCCGGCAAGGTTGTGCTTGTGGCCGGCTATGGCGATGTGGGCAAAGGCTGCGCCCAGTCCATGCGCGGCTTTGGCGCGCGCGTGCTGGTGACCGAAATCGACCCCATCTGCGCCCTGCAGGCCGCCATGGAAGGCTTTGAAGTAACCACCATGGAAGAAGCCGTCAAAGAAGCCGATATCTTTGTTACCGCCACCGGCAACTACAAAGTAATTACCGGCGCGCACATGGAAGCCATGAAGGACGAAGCCATTGTCTGTAATATCGGCCATTTCGACAATGAAATCGACATGGAATACCTTGAGAATTCCTCCAACTGCCACAAGACCAACATTAAACCGCAAGTTGACAAGTGGCGTCTGGCCTCCGGCCGCGCCCTCATTGTGCTGGCCGAAGGACGCCTCGTGAACCTGGGCTGTGCCACCGGGCATCCCAGCTTCGTAATGTCCAACAGTTTCACCAACCAGCTGCTGGCTCAAGTCAAGCTGGCCAAAGAATCACTGGAACGCAAGGTTTACACCCTGCCCAAAAAGCTGGACGAAGAAGTCGCCAGCCTGCACCTGGAACGCCTTGGCGCCAAACTAACCAGGCTCACCAAAGAACAGGCCGACTACATCGGCGTGAATCCGGACGGCCCCTACAAGCCGGATCATTACAGGTATTAATAGATAATTGGGGAAGGGGGGAAAACTTTTTGCAAAAAGTTTTACCCCCTTCCCCAAACCCCAGGGCTGTC
>JAVBLG010000063.1:0-40501 GCA_031553655.1 Desulfovibrionaceae bacterium
TGTGCGCTTGCGCATGCCGTATTCGATGTCGCTCAAACTGGGACGTTTCATGCTTTTCTCCTTAAAATGATGAAAGAATTTAACACAAAACTATCCTTTTGACGATCCCTTCAGGGGACATTAAATCAGCGCTTCCTTAGGTTCGAGGGACGGAGCACCCCAGGTAGGGCAAGGCCGGGACTCAAGCCATCAAGGCGTGGGATTAGGCTCGGGGGACGAAGCCCATCAGGTGTGGAACCCCTTCACCGGCCAGCGCGTTTTCAGATCAGCCCGGGCGGCCTGGATGGTGTATGGCCAGCATCGTTTTTCGGTGTCCGAACGCACTTTTTATAATTATGTCGGGCACGGCAAGGCTTGTCCCGCTCGCCCCGACGGTCAGTTTTGCGTTGAAGATATTGAAATTATTGCTAAAGTTCAAGCGTGGCCGCCGGCCTCCCTTTTTGTCCGGGGGGCACAACCGGGGGGGGAGGGGGGAGCCAGCCCCAAAGAATTAGATATAGGTGCGGAAATACAGGCGGAAAAGCTTGAAATATTGAAAATAAACAGAAGAGCGGCGGAAGTTGATTTACAGAAAAAAATCAAGGAAGTGCTGCCCCGGAAGGATTTTGAACAAAGGTTGGCGGCTGCCGCCGCGATTGTAGGAAATGAAGCCGACGTCTTTGTATACGACAATGTGCGCGAAATTATCCATGTCTGCGGCGGAAAGCCGGAAAATGAAGATTCCCTCCGGGAATATCTATTGGGAAAAGTACGGGGCTGGTGCCATGCCTTTTCGCGGCCAATGGAATATGAAGTTGAATTTGAGGATCGGCCGGAAGGAAATTATGGTATTTCCCTGGAGGCCCTCACCGACGACGCGGAAAAGGAAGGAAGCCAACAAGTAGCATATTGTGGGAGCGAGTAATGGCCCAGGCAGCGCTGATTGACATCCCGACCGCGTCCAGAACTACACGTGTAAAAGCGCCCTGCCCCGAAGGCATTGACCCCGGCGTGGTGCGATTCTCCTGGCCCACCGGCGCGCGGCATGTATGGCGCAAGCCGGAAATCCTGTCGTCGTCCACCTGGGCGGAACGTTACCGCGTGGTGGATGCCAGCTCGCGGCCGGGGCCGTGGAACAATGACGTGGCCCGCTATCTTTGCGGGCCTATGGATGTATTTTTCCTGCCGTTTATACACGAAATAGCGATAGTGGCCCCGCCCCAGACCGGCAAAACGGAAATTCTCATGAACTGTCTTGCCGCCGCCATAGATCAAGCCCCTGGCCCGTCGCTGATGGTCTATGACCAGCAATCCATAGCCAAACGTATGTGCACCACGCGCGTAAAAAAAATGTTGCAGTTATCGCCGCGCCTGAAAAAATACATCACCGGACGGGCCGATGATTTTGCCAATTTTTTGATCAACCTCACCCATGTTTCCATACCCTTCGCCTGGGCCACGTCTGTCTCCGAGCTGTCAAACCAGCCCATACGCTATCTATTTTTGGATGAAGTGGACCAATATGAGGCCACAGGCAAAAAAGACGCCGGGGCCGTCTCTCTGGCCCGCAAGCGTACCCGGTCGTACCACAAGACATGTAAAATAATGCTGGCCAGTTCGCCCACGGTGGAGGAAGGTGAAATCAGCACGGCCTACAATCGCGTCCAGGCCCGTTTTGAATATGCCGTAATCTGCCCAAATTGCGGGGTAGCCCATGTGATGCAGTTTACCGGCGCGGACGGCGCGGGCGTAATCTGGCCCAAAGATGAGCGCAACCCGGAAATCATCCAATCCCTGTCACTGGCCGAATACGTTTGTCCACACTGCGGCGGCGTATGGGACGATTTCCGCCGAGATCAGGCCGTGCGCCGGGGCTTCTGGCGCGAGCGCGAAACAAAAATTGAATTGCTGGCCTATTGCAACCGCCACCGTCCTCGCAGCGTGGGTTTTCAATACAGCACGCTGATTTCTCCCTTTGTTTCCCTGTCTGAAACCGCAGCCAAATTTGTGCTGGCCCAGGCCGATCTTAAAGTCGGGCGCATAGACGCCTATAAGGATTGGCTTAACGGCTACATGGCCGAAACCTGGAAGGAAGACTTTGCCCCGCGCAAGAGTGACACAATTCTGGCCCTGCGCGATGACCGCCCGGCCGGACTGCTGCCCGACGGCCGCGAAGTCGCCTTGCTGCTCGGGCTGGTGGACACCCAGGACAAAGGCTTCTGGTACGAAATTCGGGCCTTCCGCCCCGGCCAGAGCATGGAAAGCTGGCAAGTGCGCGCCGGGTTTGTGGATGGCGAAGCCAATTTTGAGACGTTGGAAAAGATCATGCGCACTCCGTATTACGATGTTTTCGGGCGTGAATACGGCGTATCACACGTTTTTATCGACTCGGCCGGACACCTGACCATGGAAGTATACGACTGGTGCATACTTAACCGGGGCTGGGCCACGCCCACAAAAGGCGAGCAAACCATGAAACAGCCCTATAAGCTTTCGAAAATCGAAACATGGCCGGGAACGGACAAGAAAATACCCGGCGGGCTTGATCTGCTGCTGGTGCATACCAAATATTACAAAGACGCCCTGCACCGCAAACTGCAAATTGCCCCGGCCGATCCGGGGGCCTGGCACATGAACAGCGAGTGTACGGAAGATTGGGCCAGCCAAATGTGCGCGGAATACGTGGACGACCGCCAAATGTGGGTTTGCCCCAAGCACAAGGCCAACCATGCCTGGGACGTTTCTGTGCTGGGGCTGTGCGGGGCGGATTTTCTGGGGGTGCGCTACATGCGGCCGGAATTGGAGGAAGATGAGCCGGACGAAGCCTCGCCGCCTTCCAGAAGCCGCATGTGGTAGAGCATTTCGCTCGCGAAATGCTCTGACGGCCCGTGCTTTGATAGGGCCGTCCGGACACGAAGTGTCCGTAACGTAGGCGGCGAAGCCGCCGTAATAACATGCGATTCCAAGCCGCCATTGAAAGGCGGCGCGGGACAATCAGGTTTGGAACAAAAAAACAGCCTTTGGTAATGAATAATTTAAAAAGTAAAATGCTATAGCGGCGGCAAGATGTTCACTTACGGGAAGACAGCTTGCCTTTTTACGAAAGTGAATATAAAAAAAGTGCCGTGGGGCTCCCCCTGTAAAGGAGGAACCGCCATGTGGCACTTCGTTCGGGATGTGGCGGCAGCGACGCTGGCTGCCATTCTCGCGGATCTGGCTATCCGTTTCATTAACGGCTAACCCGGCTCCGCCCCGGTAGGAGGTGCAACCCAAACCGGGGCGGAAGCTTTGAGTAATAAAACTCAGGGGAAAGCCCCACTAAAGAGGGCGGAGCGTATCCAGCGTTCCGTCCTCCCTTTTTATATAAAAGCGGCTGGAACGGATGTCAAGTTGCTTGACATCAACCGCCAAATCTGCTTAACGTGTCCGTAACGGTGCCTAGAAAACACCCTGCGGCGGACACGCCAACCCCGAAAGCTTTGGCTTTTTTTGCGCCCTTTTTTCGGCGCATGTCTTGCATTTTATGATGCCGGGTGTGGCTTTTATGTCCAGGGCGCAAGCCTAAAATGGGCCAGCAGCTCCGTAGGCTGTTTCTAGCACCCGGCATTTTTCATTGGGAAAAGTGCCCCTGTGAACCCTAGAAAAGTTCTTACGGAGTCCCACCATGCCTACCTTCATTTCGCTTTGCGACACGCCCGATGCCTACGAAAAGAGCGAATACGTCTTTTCGGCCGTCACCTGCGATCACGTCTGCACCACTCTGGCCATGTGCGAAGAAACTCTGCGCATTCTCGAAAGCTACTATGCCACATCCTGCCCGGATATGGCCTTTATGCCGCTGTCGCTGGTGCGGGAGCGGCTGTTCGAGCTGATGCAGATTTTCGACTGGGCCGCTCTGGACTGCCCGGACGGGGAATCTCCCGCTTGCGATGGAGAAGAGCCGGAACAGCTGTCGCGAGCGATTGCGTTCGATGTGCCCCATGCTTAAACGCACGCTGCCGGAATACTAATAATTTCCATCTTCGAGACGGGGCCGGGGCAACCCGGCCTATTGCAACAGGTCCGGCAAGTTGCTATTTTAATTTTACCGGAGGGTAAACCATGCTGCTCTTTGATGATGCCAAAAAACTTGAAAAGGCCGTGGGCGAGGAAGCCGCCAAGATTATCGTCGAAACTTTTGAAAAATACGACGAAAAGCAAAAGCAGGAACTCGTCACCAAGGGTGACTTGGAAAAAGTGGAAACGCGCCTTGAAAACAAGATCAATACGCTCGAACTCAAAATGGAAAAAATGGAGCTTCGTCTCAAGCATGATCTCACCATTCGCCTGGGGGCCATGCTGGCGGCTTCCGTGGGCCTGATCGCCCTTATCCTCCGCTTTATGCTTAAGCCGTAGCTGCTTGGGCTGACAGCCCCTCAACCAAAAACACCTCAAATCAACCTCTATCAACCCGCTTTGCGGGTTTTTTGTTTTTGTGTTTTGTCATGGTGTAAATCTTTTGGAGTTGACACCATGCCTTTCACCACCTGGGCCGACCTTGCCGCAAAAATGCGTGATGATCTGGCGTCCGGCAACTGGCGCACGGAGTCGTACGAATTCGACGGCATGAAGAAAAAATACCGTACGGCGGACGATTTCTGGCGCGATTACGATGAAGTGGAGCGCCGCGCCGTGCTTGAGGAAAATGGCGGCCCGTGTCTGCGCACCGTGGCCAGGGCGGGCGACAGATGAGCGCCGCTACCCTGCCCTTTGCCGCGCGCGTGGGCTTCGCCATTGACCGGGCCATATCTTTCATCGCGCCGTCCTATGCCTTGACGCGCCTTTCCGCCCGGCAAAATTTCATGGCCGAGAGCGCCCGTCTTTACGCGGCGGCCCGGCCCACTTCCGACGCCGGAGGCTGGCTGCCCTATGACGGCGACGTAAACAGTCTGATTCGCGCCAGCTCGCAGCCGGTGCGGGCCAGAGTTCGCCAGCTCGTGCGCGACTTTCCCTATGCCAAGCGGGCCATAAAACTCCGCAACGCCCTGATCATCGGCGGCGGCATCCGCATGCGCGCCCGGCTGAAAAATGCCGACGGCGAAATGGATCGCGAAACCAACCGCCTCATTGAAGACTCCTTTGCCGATTGGGCGCAAAAAGCCGACACCACCGAAACTCAAAGTTTTGCCGATCTCCAAGCCCTGGCCGACCGCCAGCTTTTTGAATGCGGCGAATATTTCTTTATCAAGCGTTACCTCAAGGGCAAAAAACATCCGCTGCGCCTGCACCCCGTTGAAGCCGACCGCCTGCCGTTCACTTCCGGCGCGGCCAAAGTCGCTCCCGGCAATGACATCGAAGGCGGCATAGAATACGAAAAATCCACCGGACGGCGCATCGCCTACCATTTTCAGGATGACGGCTACGCGGCAAAGATTGTGCGCGTCCCGGCGGATCTGGTCATCCATGGTTTCGAGGCCGAGCGCCCCGGCCAGATGCGCGGCATCTCGCCCATGGCCTCGGCGGTGCTTGTGGCGGGCAATCTGGCCGACCTGCTGGAAGCCGAACTGGAAGCCATGCGCATGGCCTCGCGCTACATGGCCTTTGTGCAGAGCAATGACATCCTCGGCGCGCAAGCCGCCGTGGGCGGCGCGGGGCGCGCGGGAAAAAAGGTGGAATATCTCGATCATGCCACCATCCAGTATCTGCGCCAGGGCGACAACCTCACCCTGGCCAAGCTCGACCGCCAGACCGGCACTTTCGAGCCGTACATCAAGTTCAACCTGCGCACTTTTTCCGTTGGCGCGGGCCTCACCTATGAGCTGGTGTCCGGCGATTACGACAAAATCAGCTACTCCAATTTGCGCGGCATCCGTCTTGATCTGGGCATAATTCTGCGCCCGATACAGCGCAATCACATCAACTGGCTGTGTCGCCCGGCGGCCTCGGCCTGGCTTGAGTCCGCGCTGCTGACAAATCCGGAACTCATGCGCCATGCCGCGCGCCTCACCCCGGCGGCCTGGGCCTGGGTCGCTCCGGGCATGGACAGCCCTGACCCGCTCAAAGAAATCAAAGCCGCCGCCGATGAAATCGCCCTTGGCGTGGCCAGCCCGCAAAGCTATTGCGCGCGGCGCGGCCTGGTGTTCGAGGAAGTGCTTGATGAAATCGCCGAAGCCCAAAAAATGGCCGAGGCGCGCGGGCTGACCTTGGGCGAGTTTTCCACGGCCATGCGCCAAAACCCGGCGCTGCTCATGGAAGAAGATGAAAAGGAGAAAATTAATGCCGCAAAATAACGAACTATATGAAATTCACAGGTTAAACACGGGCATAAACCCCGCTGTCGCCGATTCTCCGGCCACTCTGAACAAAGAGAACTTGACGGTGCGAGTGACTCTGGCCACGGAAACCCCTGTGCGCGAATTCACGCCCTATGGAATTATGGATGAAGTTTTACTTATGTCCGGGGCAATTTTGCCGTCCGGCGGCATTTGCCCGCTTCTTGACAGCCATAATGCCTTTTCGGTTGACGGCCAGCTGGGGTCGCTGCGCTCTTTTGAAATAATTGGCGAGCGCATGGAGGCCACAGCACACTTTTCCCGCACCGCCGGAAAGGCTTTTACCCTGGTTGAAGAGGGGCATTTACGCGACGTGTCCGTGCGTTGTTCCATTATCGAGCGCGTTTTCGTGCCCGAAAAATCCAGCCAGAACATAAACGGCAAAATTTTTCACGGCCCGGTGGTTGTAGCCACCCGCTGGGAAGTGAAGGAAGGCTCTTTCACGCCCATCGGGGCGGACAAAAACGCCAAGGTAATATCGAGGCAAAACACAAGCGTCGCCGCTGGCGGCTTGAATGAAATGGAGAAAAATCCCATGCCTGACAAAAACCATCAAGGAAGCGCGGAAAATACCGGCGGCGCTCCCGAACAGTCCATCCTCCAGAATCCCGCATCCGTTTCCGCCATTCCGGACGCGGGCCGCGCGGCTGGGAACGATTCGGCCCGTTTCCAGCCGCCATTCCCGCCGCAACCGGCCCCTGCCGCAACCCCGTCCGCCGAAACCATCCGCGCGGAAATGGCGGACATCATCACCATCGGCCGCATGCATAACTGCATGGAGCTGGCCGAGGCCGCCATCCGCTCCGGCACCGGCATCGACATGTTCCGCGCCCAGGTGCTCGGGCACATTGCCGAACGCAGCGCGGCCCACACTCCAAGGCACATGCCTTATGTGGAAACCGGGCGTACGGACAACGAAAAATTCCGTTCCGCCGCCCGTGATGCCCTTTGTTTACGCGCCGGTTCGCAATTTGCGCCGGAAAAAATCGCCGAGGGCGCGGAATCCTTGCGCGGCTACACCCTGCGCGAAATGGCCCGTGAATGCCTGCGCCGCGCCGGTGAATCCGTCCCCGCCGATCCCATGGTGATGATCGGACGCGCTTTCACCGCGAGCACGTCCGATTTCCCATTCATACTTATGGACACGGCGCATAAATCCGTAATCGCGGGCATTCAGAAAGCGCCGGAAACCTTTGAGCTGTGGACCGGCGACAGCACGGTAAACGACTTCCGCCTGCACACCGGCGTTGATCTCAACGCCTTTTCCAATCTCGATCTGGTGCGCGAGGGCGGCGAATACACCCACGGCGAAATCAGCGACACCGGCATACGCTATGCCGTGGCCACCTACGGCAAGCTGTTCTCCATCACCCGCCATGCCATCATCAACGACGACATAAACGCCTTCACCCGCATTCCGGCGGCCATGGGCCGGGCTTCGCAGCGCACTTGCGGCAATGCCGTTTACGGCCTGCTGCTCGACAATCCGCAAATGCCCGACGGCAAGGCGCTGTTCTGTCCCGAACGCGGCAATCTTTCCGCCAAGGGCGGCGAAATTACCGTGGGACGCTACGGCGAAGCCGTAACCGCCATGGGCACAAAGCGGGGCACGCAAGACGAATCGCTGAACATGGCCCCGGTTTTCATGCTCACGCCCGTGGCCCGCAGGGCCGAAGCCCGCATTCTGCTGAACAGCCAGTTTATCGGCACCCAGGAAACCCCCACCCAGATCAACCCCTGGCAAGGCGACGTAACCGCAATCACCGAAGCCCGGCTCGACACGGTAGCGGGCAAACCCTGGTTCCTGCTCGGCCCCAAAGGCTGGACCATCAACGTTGCCTGGCTCTTCGGCAACAAAACTCCGCGCGTGGAACAGCGGCAAGGCTGGACCGTGGACGGGGTGGAACACAAGATTTCCACGGACTTTGGCGCATATGTCCAGGAGCCGCGCGCGTTGTTCAAGAATCCGGGTAATTAGCCCAAAAGGAAAACATCATGGCAAAGAATTACGTACAAGAGGGCAAGGTCGTCACCTACGCCAACATCGGCGCTTCCGTCATCTATTCGGGCTCCGTTGTGGTAATGGGCGACATCATCGGCGTGGCCCTCGTCGATATGGCCGTGGGCGAAAGCGGTGCAGTGCAAATAGAAGAGGTTTTCAAACTGCCTAAGGATACGGCCACGGCTGTCGCTGTGGGCCAGCGTGTTTTTTGGGACACCGCAACTCAGAAAATAGTGACCGCTGCGGGCGCGGTCCCCGCCGGAATAGCGGCGGCCGAGGCCAAGGTTAATGCGGCTACAGTTAATGTAAAGCTCAACGTTTAAAAGCCTGCGGCGGGCGATTTTTGAAGGAAAAATTCATGATCAATCTTGCCGTCGATTTCGAAGATGTTTTCAACGATTTTGCCTCTTGCTGCGAAATTGAAAGCCAGGGCGGCGGCGAGCCGTATTTCGCGCTGCTGGTTGTGCGCGGGGCCGGTTCCGGGCGCATAGACAGCCGCAACGCCCTGGCCCACATTGTGGATGTGTCGAGCCTGCCGCGCGGGGCGGATTTCGGCTACGGGCTGATGTGGGCGGACGATGCCCCGGTAAACATGAACCCGGAAGCCAAAATCACAATCAGAGAGTCCACCGGCGATACCTGGATGGTAGAGGCGGCCCGGCCCATATACGACGTTGATCCGTCCACGCGGCAAAAGCGCCTTGTCGTGTGGCGGCTGGTGCTGCGCGGCAAGCAAAGAATGGTAAGGGGGAAATAGTTATGGCGAAGCGTAAAGGCAAACGCAATTTTTTTGCTCAATATTCCGGCCGTGAGCGATTCACGGCGTTTAAGGGCGAGAGCTCATTTTTTGTAATTTCCAAAGATGCCTCGCCGGAATTATATGCCCTGTCCGAAAAATTCCCCGGCTATATGAATGATGCCCTGAAAAGCCTCGGCTGGTTCATTCGCGGCAAAATGCGTCTGGCCCTGAACACGGGCGGCCCGCCCGGAAGCAAATGGGCTCCTCGTTCTAATATGCATGTTTATCACCGTCTGGATTTGCTCAGGGCCGGGTTTGCCGATCCGGAAAGCGGTGAATGGGTTCATGGGCGGATGTTTGCCCTGAAAAAACGCTTTCAGGGCAAAAAGGTTACCAGAAAAATACGCGACAAACACATGATGGATTTATGGAAGGCCAGAAAGAAGGGTTTTTTGCGCAATGAAGGAGCCATGCAAGGCCGCCTGACCAACTCTATACGCTACAAGATGACGGGTGGGCGCGTGGAGATCGGCGCGTTGAACCCCAGCGCGGCCATGTTTCTGGCCGCCGTGCAGGGCGGCAAACGCGGCTCGCGCGGCGTGTTTCAATACACCAAATCGCAGCCCATAACCCCGACCATGCGTCGGGCTTTCTGGGCCGCCGGAATTCCGCTTTCCAAAAATAAAACCACTCTTGAGCAGGAAGAACGCCCCCTGGTCGAGCCGATATTCAAGGCCCTTTCGCCCCAATTCAATGAATATCTGGTGCGTAAAATAACATCATCCCTCGCCGGGGAAGGCATCGATTGGTTGAAATAATGAATACTCCCCTCACTCCATATGACATTGCCCGGCGCTTTGCCAATGGTTTCGCCGACAGCCGCCTTATCGCCGACTGGACGCAACGCAATTTTGATAAAGCCTTCCATATACAAATCGGCGCTGACATGCGCCGCCCGCCCAGCGCGGACGATGCGCCGTTCATCGCCATTTTTCCCGATTCATGCAAGACAGGCCCTCAACGCGCTTCCGTGACCTCGGAAATAGGTCTGGTCGTGGGTATCTCCGAATCTGAATGGAGCGAAAGCGAAAAGGGAATATTCGAAATGCGCGGCCTGTCCCTGCTTGCCGAGCTGACCCCCCTGCTCGAAGCGGCCATGCGCGATGCCCTGCCCAAGGCCCGCCTGCAAGAGGTGGAAGTGGAAGCGGAGATTACGGAATATCCGCTGTGCATGGCCTTCATATCTGTAACCATCGAAGAGCCGCTGCCTATCGGCAGGCGTCTGTCGTAACCATAAGGAGGAAATACCCTCATGCCCCCAAAGTATCAACAAGTGTCCGGAAGCGGATGCTCGCTCACCCTGTATACCGAGACTTCGCCCGGAGTGGTGGCCTCCGGAGCAAAGGGCGTGCGCCTGGCCTTCATGTCTGAATCCTTCGCGCGCGGCTCGTCCAAAAAGCAAAGGCGAGTAATTTCCGGCAAACGCGGGCCGGGCAAGCCCTATGACGGCCTGCCGCAATTCAGCGGGCAGGTGGAAGCCGCCGCCTATTCCAACCAGCTCGGCTTTCTGCTAAAAGCTCTGTGCGGCAAGGTAACCACAACCACCGAGTCCGATCGCGTCCTCGACACCGGGGGCAAGGCCTCCAATCTGTCTCCCGGTCTGGTGGGCCTGCCCTGTAAAGCACATGGTTTCGTACAGGATGCGATGATCACCATTCACGGCACAAAAAACTACGACGGCTCCCACCGCGTGGCCTACGGCTCCACCGATGACGTCATCGCCATTGCCGCGCCGTACGTATCCGAAACCATGCCCGCGGCCAAGGTCATGCGCGGCCGGGCCGCCTCTTTGTCGGGCGCGGCCAAAAACGTCGGCAGCGGTCTGGTTGGGCTGCCGGTGCGGGACAATATCCACTATCTCAACGCCGGGGAAAAAGTAATCGTAACCGGCACAACCGCTTACAACGGCACATGGATTTTGCAGGACGGCACACGGGACGGCCTGTTGGTAATAAAGACCACCTTTGCCGCCGAAAATATGGCCGCCGCATCCCTGGCCGCGCCGGTATTTTATCGCCATTCCTTTGCCCTGCCGCATCGCCAGCCCACGCTTTGCATCGAAAAATACCTCGATTTTGAAAGCGGCGCGGCCGTGAACAAATACCAGCGCTTCGGCTTCTGCAAGCTCAACGGCTTCAATTTCAACTTCGGCGGCGACGACGAGCTGAAATTATCCCTCGACTTTACCGTGGGCCGCCAGTTTGACGGCACGCTGCCGATCGATTCCGCGCCGCTTACGCCCCCGGCCATCCCTATGGACAATATCGAATGTGCCCTGTGGGTGGCGGGCAAGCGCCGGGGCGACGTGGAAAACGGTTCGTTCAACAATGCTTTCGGCATCGAGGCCCATGCCGCCGTGGGCGATCTTGGCGAATACAGCCGCATGCCCGAGGGCGATCCGGAATGCAAGGCAACCCTGAATGTATTCCTTGAAGAGGCCGACTATAATGAAATAGCCCATTCCTGCGCCACCGTGCCGTTTTCGCTTTCCATAAGCTCCACCTTTGGCGACGAAGTATGGTTCCACTACCCGGAAACCGAACTCGACGCCCCCGGCACGCCCATCACCGGCAAGGCCGGGCTGATGCAGGAAATTTCCGTGCTGGCCCTGGTGGACAAGGGCGAATCGATTTTGACCGCCGAACTCATCAACCGTGTTTCACAATATTAGGAACCTCCACATGAACTACACCGAATTGAAACTTTCCTCCGGCCAGACCGTGCAAGTTCGCGCCCGCACCTATGAAGAATGGGAGGGCATGGAGCAGGAGCGCCTGGATATGCTTGAGGAACTGGCCAAGCCCGAAATCGCGGACAGCCCGCGCCGGATCGAAGGGCTTTTGCAGCGCCGTTTCCATCTCTTGCGCGGCAAATTGCTGGCCATGCAGGTTAAGGATTTCGCCAAACTAAAGCCCGGCCTGTCCCTGCGCGACGTGGCCGAAATCGAAAAAAAGGCCAAGGAGCTGGAAGAACTGGAAATCCCCCTGGGAAACTGAAACGCTGGTGGCAATGGGCCATAGACGGCGCGGCCCGCTCCTACTGCGCCGCCTGCCGAAAGCGCCGCGCCCGGCGAAGCGAGGCGCTTGATTGCCGCCACTGCGAAAATGAAGAACCCAAACTATTTGACGCCAACATTCCGGCCGCGCGGCTGATGGCCGCCTGCCGCACCCAATGGCGCATGGGCTTTGGCGGGGCCACCGGCCTGGACTATAACGCCGTCTTTCTGGTTGCCGGGGCGCGCGGCATTGAAATGGACGGCCCCATGCTGGACAAGATCTGCCTGATGGAAGACATGATGTTGGAAAGGTGGGGAAAAGAAGCGGATAAGCCGCCAAAAAACCGGCGGAATTGAGCGACAAAGCCGGAATCCTCAACCTCTTGCCAAGCCCAAGTTTTGTGGATATATAAAAAACAGAAGTTGCCCGCAAAAAGTGGGCCGGAAAGTGCTTCAACACCTCCCGGCCCTGGGGCAATCCCCCTGTACCAAACAGGTTACATGGTTTTCGCCCCGATGGGAATGGAGTTTTTCCACCGGGGCACTCTCAATTACAGCCGGTCAATCCAGCGAATAATGAGCGCCACTATCACGCCGCTGACCACTGAGGTCAGGACGTTCAGCAGGATTTGCTCCATCAGGCATCACCTCCCGTCAAAACGATAGGAGGATCGCCCCATCCCTTTTCTATATCAAAATCCCTCGGCCCTCAAGCCATTTCGCCTTTTCCGCGCCCGCCGCCATCTTTTCGTTTCGCAGCCCTCTTGTCAGGCTTCGGTTTTGTGGATATATAAAGAGAAAGGCGAGGTGCTGATACACCCCGCCCGGAATGTGGGACTTTCCCCTGAAGTTTTAGGTATCTTCAAGAATCCGCCCCGGTTGAGTTGCCCTCCTGCCGGGGCGGAGCCTGTTTTAGCCGTTAATCAAACGGATAACCAGATCCGCGAGTATGGCGGCCAGCATAGCTGCCGCCACATCCCGAAAGAAGTGCCACATGGCGGGTATCCTCCTTCACAGGGGGAGCCCCACAGTTTTTTTATTACCTCCCCATCCACAAAAAGGCAAGCAGCATCCCCCCCTCAAGCCGTTTCGCCTTCTCCGCGCCCGCCGCGATCTTTTCACGCATATAGCCTTGCCTGTACAATGCCGCCGTGATAAGCGGATTAGAAAAATCAGGGAGGGTTCATATGCGTAAATTGTTTTCGCTGGCGGCGATTGTGGCGTGTTTGCTTATGGTGGGATGTGCCGGTACTTTGCCTACGGAATCTTATACTCCGCAAAATATTGTCAGGTATGAATACAAAAATTCTGTGGATGTGGGGCGCTTCACTTATGTACCTCTTGCTGATGAAAAACTCAAACTGAAGCCAAATCAAGTTCAAAATACGGCTATAGGCAGCATGTACATAGGTACAGACGTGGCCGAACTGGTGCGCAGAGCCACAGCCCTGGAGCTTGAAAAGACAGGCATTATGCTGAATGACCAGTCACCTATCACCGTTAGCGGCGATGTTCTGGAGTTAAAAGCGGATGACCTTGGTTACAGCGTGCATTGGACCTATGCTATAGATTATAAAATAATAGACAAAACTAGTGGACAATCGCTTTATACCCATGAATATCGCCCACCCATGAGAAAAACCGGTAAATTCGGCTTACCGTCTGATTATGCCAGAATAGTACATGAACTTGTGCTTGATGGTTACGACATGTTTATTCGCGATTCTGCCGTGCGAACCGCTCTGGATAAAGCACCTAATATAACTCCTGAACCTGTTAAGAAAAATAGTAAAAAATAGAGTTAAGGAGTTATATATGTCTGAAAAATGCCCGATATGCGGCAAAAAAACAAAAGGGGTGTTTGGGGTAGCGGAGCCTTCCGAAGAAATGTTGAAAGAAGCTCGCGCTCTTGGTTTTTCCGTACCGGAAGGTGTTTGTTACAATTGTACATGGGCGTCAATTGAACAGGAAAAACATAACAGTGGTGAACAGGAAAAGGCTGAAATCAATAAATTAGCCGAAAAAATGACTATCCTGGCTCAGCGGGTTGAAATAAGCACCTTTCCTCCGGTTTCCGCAAATTTTATTAATAAGGGAATAGTTTCTACGCAAGCGGCTATCGGCACTGGCCCCATAATGACCATAACATCGGCCTTTGCCGACGCCTTCGGTGAAGAATCCAACGCCTACGGTGAAAAAATACGCATCGGATTTGGTCTTTGTGAAACACGCCTTAAGCTGCGCGCCATTGAGGCTGGCGGAAATTCCGTGGCCGGTTTGCAGGTCACCTATACCGAATTGACCAGCGGGCACGGTATGATCCTGGTATGTATGACCGGTACCGCAATTTTGGATAACGCCATGCCGGATATTTCGGCTGTGTATATGGCTCTTAAAAATAAAAAAGAAAGCATGCTGGCTATTTTTGCCGCCAAATAATTCCTTCTCTTGACATCCGCAGCCAAATCTGCTTAACGTGTCCGTAACGGTGCTTGAAAACACCTAGAGGCGGACACGCCAACCCCGACAGTTTTGGCTTTTTTTGCGCCCTTTTTTCGGCGCTGACTTCGCATTTAATGATGCCGGGTGTGGCTTTTATGTCCAGGGCGCAAGCCTAAAGCGAGCCAGCAGCTCCTCTAGCTGTTTTCAACACCCGGCATTTTTCATTGGGAAAAATGCCTTTGTGAACCTTGAAAAGTTCTAGAGGAGTCCCACCATGCCTACCTTCATTTCGCTTTGCGACACGCCCGACGCCTACGAAAAGAGCGAATACGTCTTTTCGGCCGTCACCTGCGATCATGTCTGCACCACTCTGGCCATGTGCGAAGAAACTTTGCGCATTCTCGAAAGCCACTATGCCACATCCTGCCCGGATATGGCCTTTATGCCGTTGTCGCTGGTGCGGGAGCGGCTGTTCGAGCTGATGGAAATGTTCGACTGGGCCACTCTCGACTGCCCGGACGGGGAATCTCCCACTTGCGATGGAGAAGAGCCGGAACAGCAATCGCGCGCGATCGCGTTCGGGGAAAGGAGCCGGTCTGGTAGAGACTGACAGCTCCCGGCAATAAAAAATATGAGGGCCTTATTATGTCTGCTTCTACTCATCAATTTTCCGCTTCCCTAAACCACCCCATTCTGCCCTTTGCTTTTGAAGACCACCTCGTTCGGGTTTACCTTGACGAAAACGGCGAACCCTGGTTCGTGGCCAAAGATGTGTGCCGTATTTTGGCGTTGGATAATAACCGCGAGGCTGTTTCCAATCTTGATGATGACGAAAAGATTACCGTCAGTAATCCTGACGGTAATCCCAGAGGCGGACTGAGACTCAAGGCGCAATATGCCAATTAATTATCTTTGACTGTACAGGGCCGGGGTAACCCGGCCTATTGCCACACACCCGACAAGTTGCTATTTTAACCATAAACCCGATGACGGAGGGTAAACCATGCTGCTTAAAGCTGACGGCAGTCGCGCGATGTATCGCGCCTTCGAGCGAGGGAGCCGCGCCGATGCGGCTTTGCCGCGAGGCATTAAACGCGGCGATGGAGCGGATAAATGAATGACGCAAAGAAGCTTGAAAAGGCCGTGGGCGAGGAAGCCGCCAAGATTATCGTCGAAACCTTTGAAAAGTATGACGAAAAGCAAAAGCAGGAACTCGCCACCAAGGGTGACCTGCACGAAACATTCAAAGATCTCGACAACAAAATAGATAAGGTTGAAGCACGTCTTGAGTCCAAGATCAACACACTTGAACTAAAAATGGAAAAGATGGAACTTCGCCTCAAGCACGATCTCACCATCCGCCTGGGGGCCATGTTGGCCGCTTCCGTGGGCCTGATCGCCCTTATCCTTCGTTTTATGCTGAAGCCGTAGCCAACTCGCCGGAAGGAGGACGCCATGTTCCGTTTACTCCTCAATTTCGTCGCCATAGTCTGCATATTCGCGGGCGCTATTCTTCTCTGGGCGGTAATATCCACCGGCATGCCGTTCTGGATCATGCTTTTCTACGGCTCCTGCCCGGCCCTGATGTTGTATTGCGGCTGCAAACTTCTCAGACTGCTCGGGCCGTAACCTCCGTCCTCAACCAAAAACACCCCCAATCAACCTCTATCAACCCGCTTTGCGGGTTTTTTGTTTTTGTGTTTTGTCATGGTGTAAACTCTCGGAGGTTCACACCATGGCCGGAACCCTCGCCACCAGCATTACTATTAACGCTCAAGACAATGCCACCAACAAAATCCGCAAGGTAGCCGATACGGCAGCCGATCTGTGCTCGCAGCTTGAAGCCATGGGCACAAAGATGAGCAAGGTCTTCAGCTTTGCCGGGCTCGGCGCGGGCGTGGTCGGCATAAGCTCCATCGGCGGCGCAATCAAAGATGTGGTGTCTTCAGCCGCCCGCTATGAAACCCTCGGGCTTTCCATGGAGCAGGCCGGAAAAAACGCCGGTTATTCCACCGCGCAAATGCGCGAGTTCGAGCAGCAGTTGCAGCGCAACGGCATTGCCATGCAGGAAAGCCGTCAAACGCTCACCCAGCTTGCCGCCGCCAATGTGGATTTATCCAAAGCCGCCGATCTGGCCCGCGCCTCGCAGGATCTGGCCGTGGTGGCGGGCCTGAATTCATCCGAAGCTTTTGAAAAGCTGGTGCATGGCGCGGTTGGCGGGCAGGTTGAAGTACTGCGCAACCTCGGCCTCATGGTCGATTTTGAGACGGAATATTCCAAAATGGCCTCCAGCCTTGGCAAAACCGCCGACAAGCTCAGCGAGGCCGAAAAGCTGCAAGCCCGCCTTAATGTAACACTTGAGGCCTCGACCAAATATTCCGGCATTTACGAAACCGCCATGACCACGGCGGGCAAGCAGCTCGGCACCTTCACCCGGCATGTTTCCGACATGAAAACCATGATCGGCGAAGTGGGGCTTGATGCTCTGGCTTACGGCATTTTCGGCGTGAACAGCTCCCTTGAAGACGCCAATAAAAAACTACGCGAATGGCAGGCCGACGGCACTTTGAAAGAGCGCGGCAAGGAATTGGGCGACGCTCTGCGCTGGGCTACCGACAATGCCGGTACCCTCTCCATAGCCTTCGGCGGCCTGTTGCTGGCCAGAAGCAAAGCGGGCAAGGGCATAAATGATTTTGTCGCTTCTTTAACTGCCGGGGAAAAAAGTTTTCAAGGGTGGTCGTCCGGCGCGGCAGTGTTGACCAAGGCCGAGCTTTCCGTGGCCAAGGCCAGCACCGCCACCGCCGAAGCCGTTTTTAAGGAAAAAGAAGCCGTCAGGCTGGCCGCTCTGGAAAAATTGAATAAAGCCAAAGTGGATGAAGCCGTTTATGCCGCCATGTCCAAAAACATGGGCATTTCCACTCAGCACGAAGCTTCTTTCCGCCGCCTGACAGCGGTTCAAAAAGTTTATGCCACGGCAGCGGCCGAGGCCGCGGTGGCCCAAAACGCGCTCAGCGCGGCACAAGGCAAGGCCGCAGCGGCAGCCGCCCTTGCCGGTCGGGCCGGATCTGTCGGGGCCATGGCTCTGGGCGGCCTCAAAAGTGCGGGCATGGGCCTCGTTAACCTGCTCGGCGGACCGTGGATGGCGGCCCTCACCGTAGGCGCAACCGCTGTTTACGCCATGGCTACGGCGGACAGTCATGCCGAGCGGGAGGCAAAAAAATACGGTATCACCCTTGGAAATCTAGATTCTATATATCATAAGTTGAGTAAAAGCGCCGATGAGGCCGCCCAAAAAACAGACGGCTTTACCCGCAGCCAGCAAGCCGCCGAAAAAGAAGCTTTTGCAAAACGCCGCGCCGCTCTGGAAAAAGAAACCGCCGAACTCAGGGCGTCTATAGACCAGCACAGCAATATTTATAAAACCGATATTTTTGGTAATTTTACAGGAAATGCCTTTGAAAGCAAAAAAATTGCCGCTTTTGACGATGAATTTAAGAAGCTGATCGGCCAGATGAAAAGTGGTGAGCTCACTGCCGAATCCACCGCACTGGCTCTGAGTGACATACTCAAAGAGCTTGATAAAATATCCCAAGGTAATTTTTTTGATGTTTCAACCGGCGAGGCAAAAATTCTCAAAGGTGAAGTAAATTTTGTGGCTGAAGCCATTGCCAAGATAATTGGCAATATAGAAATACTTAACCGCATGCAGATCCGCCCCCAGGTGGCTCTGCCAACTTCTGAAGAACTTTGGGCAAAGCACATTTCTGGAGAAAAAGCCAACCTTGATGAGGCTTACAAAAGAACTGAAGAAGCTAAGCGAAACGCCTTACAGACAGCGCGCAACCGGGCTGTTGCCTATTTGAGCGAGTTCAAAAATGATTCCGAGTATCAGAAAAAAGCACAGGCTGTTCTCAAGCAAGTAGAGAAAGAAATTACCGATTTCGAAAACAAAGGCGCTTCCAAATCCTCTTCCGGCTCCTCCGGCGGGGGGGCCGCCCGCCGCATAGATCAAACCGCTTCGGCTCTGGATGCCCTCAAGGGCAAAGTGGATGAGCTGCGCGGCAAGCTTAACGAAGACAATGGCGAAACCTACCTTGCCAAATTGAACAAAGAGCTGGCCGATTATGAGCGCAACCTCGCCAAAATGTCCGGCAAAACCAAAGAGCAATATGCGGCGCTAATAGGCGATTATCGCGATCTCGGCGGGCAGTACGCGCAAAAAGAGCGCGACAAGGAAGAAGAAAAGCGCATGCAGGTGCGCCTCGACTTCCAGCGCCAATACGCCGACATGGCGGGGCTGACATCCGAAGCCGTGGCCCGCAGCCTGCAAAAGCAATACGACGATTACCGCAAGTCGGGCGTGGACATAACCCAGCTTGAGGAATGGAAGGCCGACAAAATCCGCCGCGCCAGCCGCGCGGGTTTCGACGGTGCAACCCGCGCCATGCAAGACTATCACAGCGAAGCCACCAATCTGGCCAAAAGCCTGGAAAGTCTTATGGGCAACTCCTTCCAGGGCGTGGAAGACGCCTGGGTAAAGTTCACCACCACCGGCAAGCTCAGCTTTACGGACATGGCCAATTCGGTCATCGCCGACCTGTCCAGAATAGCCGCCAAGCAGGCGCTTGGTTCCATTGTCGGCTCGCTGGCCAAAGGGTTGACCGGGTTGTTTTCTTCCGGCGTGAACACGCTTTCCAGCGTGGGCAATACCACCGGCGGCGTAATGGCCAATGAATTTTCCGCCGCCGACAATATGTACGGCATCGTTGGCGGCTATCATTCCGGCGGCGTTGTCGGGCGCGATGCCAGTTTTTACCGTGAATACCCGGCCTGGATGTTTGCCGAGGCCCCGCGCTACCACAAAGGCGGCGTAGCCGGTTTCAGGCCCGGAGAAATTCCGGCCATACTGCAATACGGCGAAGAAGTGCTCACCCGGAATGATCCGCGTCACCGCAACAATATGCGCGGAGGCGGCCTCGTCTTTCAACCGCAAATAAATATCATCAACGCCTCCTCGGAAAAAGTCACCACTCAGGAATCCACCGGCCAGAACGGCCAGCCGCGCATGGACATAATCATCGGCGAAATAGACAAGGCCCTGGCCCAAAAAATCGCCTCGGGCAAATCGCAAATCGGCAACACGTTTGATAAAACGCGCGGCCTCAACACCTCAAACGCCTTGTACATGAAGTAACCGGGCCATCGGATAACAATCAAGTCATTTTACAATCAAGTCATTCCCGCGAAGGCGGGAATCCAGAGTCATTTTACAAACAAGTCATTCCCGCGAAAGCGGGAATCCAGAGTCGTATAACAATACAAGTCATTCCCGCGAAGGCGGGAATCCAGAGAATGCAATAAGTGAACGAACTCCTTCAAGCCGCCATAGCCGAAGCCTATGCTTCGGCCCCGCAAGATGAAATCGCCCTGCACGCGCTGGAGGTGAATCACTACACTTTCAGCGCGCCGATCCGCGTCATCCGCTGGCCCGTCACCGATGAGGAGCCGGAGAAATTCGAATGCCTGCTGGAAGACGACGCGCCCTACAATCCCGCAAAAATCGTGGAATACCTCGGCGCGCCCTTTGAAATCATCTTGCCGGAAAAAGATACCAACTCGCCCGGCCAATTCCAAATTCGCGTCGACAATGTGGGCGACATGCTCGACGAGTACATGGAAAACGCCGCCCTCGGCGGACAGAAGATTACGGCCATTTACCGCGAGTTTATCAAAGGCCGCGAGTCTGAAGGCCCTTGCGCCTCCTGGCCCAATATTGTGCTGTCCAATCCGCACATGGAGGGCCTGACGCTGGTGATGGACGGGGCCGTTCTGGATTGGATGTTTCGCGCATTCGGCAAGCTGATGTTGCCGGGTAGTTATCCGGCGCTGGCCTCCGGACGATAATGGGCGGCGCTTGAACTTGCCGTGATGCTTCGTCAGACGGCGTTTCCCGTGGTTTTTATCCGCCGCACAGCGCCGCATCGGATGTCGGCGGGCGAAGCCCGACCGACGCGGCTTGGCGGCTCAAAGGCTCGCTACCGCTCGCGACTGCCGTCGGCCATAAGGAAGAATAAACTTGTCTTCCTCGCCTGACGACAAGTTGAAACGCCGCTTTTTGTAAACAGGAGATTATAATGGAGCCAAATTGCGGTCAGACAAGGAAGGCAAGTTTTTACGGAGCGAGTGGGCTCTTTGGCCCTCGCAGCGGAGAAAAAACGCGGCCTGACGCAGTATCACCGCAATTTCGCTCCATTAGGAGAAAAAATGTACTGGTTTGAAGAATATATAGGTAGGCCCTGGGCCGCCGTGCCGAACCCGCCGCACAGTTTCACTTGCGGGGAACTTGGGCGCTACGTCCTGCGCGAGCGTCTGGGCCTCGCCGTGGCCCCCATCTATGCCGATGCCGCCATACTCCGCCAGTGCGTGGATAATCTGAATTATCCGGAATTGTATAGCCTTTACCGGATAAACGGCAATCCGCAGCCCTATGACTTTGCCTTTCTGGCCCGCTGCAAACGCGCCGATCACCTGGGCATTGCCGTGGCCACTTCCGAAGGCATTCAGATTTTGCATTGCCAGCAAGGGGCCGGGGTTATTCTCAATTCTCAGGCCGAATTGCTGGGCACCGGCTTTCGGCGCATCGACTGGTTTCGCCATAAAGATGTCGAAAAACACCTTAAAAGCGTCGTAGACGGCGGACAAAGTCATTCCCGCGTAGACGGCGGACAAAGTCATTCCCGCGTAGACGGCGGACACAGTCATTCCCGCGCAGGCGGCGGACAAAGTCATTCCCGCGCAGGCGGGAATCCAGTGCTTTTTGGTGGCGAGCATGCCTAAGATCATCATCTCCCATGGCCGGCAATCCGCCACCCACAACGTGCCCGACGGCACCACGTTGCAATCTTTCATGGAGTCTCAGCATCCGGAAACCAAAAACTTTCCCGTGCCGGTCATCGCCCTTTACGGCGGCGAGCCGGTTCTGCGCGAAAAATGGCCCACGCTGGCGCTGATGGGCGATGCTGTGGCCGTGTTTTTCGGCCTGCCCATGGGTGGAGGCGGAGGCGGCGGCAGCAACCCGTTGCAGATGGTTTTGACTGCGGCAATTGCTGTGGCCAGCATTGCGGCCTCAATAATGACGGCAGGCGCTCTCACCCCGGTAATGGGAGCAATGTGGGCCGGAGTTGTCGGCGGTCTTGCGGGCGCGGCCATATCCATCGGCGGTGGCCTGCTCATGAACGCCCTGTTCCCCACTCCGTCCGTTTCCGCAGGGCAGCAAAGCGCCCTCTCCGCCGAGGCGGCCAGCCCTACTTACGGCCTTAACTCCACCGGCAATCAGGCCCGTCTTTTTCAGCCTGAGTTGGAAGTTTTCGGCCGCCTGCGCATCACCCCTGACAAAGTTGCCAATGCCTGGAGCATGTACGAAGGCAATGAGATGTTCTTGTATCAAGTCTTCGGCCTGGGGCGCGGCAGCTACGCTGTCCACGAATTCGGCTTTGGCGACGCGGCCTTCTGGCGCGAGGGCACTTTGCTGCCCGGCGCGTATTATGATGAAAACGATCCTGACAGCATCAAGGTTGAGATCGTTAAACCCGGCGGCTCGGTAACGCTGTTCCCCGACAACATTGAAACCTCCATCGCTGTTTCCGGACAGGAACTTATTGCCCCGAACGCCGAAAATCACGCCGTGCTCGGCCCCTTCCCGGTTTGCCCGCCCGGAAGCACAACCAACCGCATCCTTTGCGATTTCACCATGCCGCGCGGTTGCGGGCGCTTCAGCGATAAAGGCGATCTGGAAAATTTTGAGGTGTATTGGCGCATCGAATATCAGCGCATCGACGATTTCGGCAATACGATTGGCGGCTGGTCCACCCTGGACAACGGCGGCATAAATATGTCCACACAAACTCCGCAACGCCGCACCATTGCCGTGGACGTGGCCGAAGGCCGCTATCAGGCGCGCTGCGTCCGCACATCCAAGACAACCGGCGACTCCCGGACCCTCGATGAAATTCGCTGGGAAGCCTTGCGGGCCATGCTGCCGGGCACGCTTTCCTACCCGCAAACCTGTGTGGCCCTGCGCTTGAAGGCCACCAACAAGCTTTCGCAGTCGGCGGCGCAAAATTTCTTCTCCCTGCAAACCCGCCGTTTGCCGGTGTATAATCCCGATACCAAAACCTGGAGCGCCGAGCAGCCCACCCGCGGCTTTGCCGCCGCTGTGTGCGCGGTGGCCAAAGCATCCTGGGGCGGGCGCATGTCCGATTCGGGCATTGATCTCGACGGGCTGTGGCGGCTGGACAAGATTGTGGAGGCCAAAGGCTGGCACTTTGACGCGGCCATTGATGGCCCGTATTCGGTCTGGCAGCTAATCGTGGAAATCTGCGCGGCTGTGCGCGTCATCCCCCGCCCGTCCGGCTCCAAACTCACTTTTGTTATGGACGGTCCGGATAGACCGGTGCGCCATCTGTTTACCCCGCACGACATTATCCGCAATTCGTTCAAACCGCGCTGGAACACGTTTGATGAAGGTACGCCGGACGATGTCAACGTAACGTATCTGGACGAGGATGCCGGTTATGCCAAGCGCGATGTGCGCGCCGTACTGCCCGCATCGGAAAGCCGCGAGCCTGCCCAGCGCCATCCTATCGGCATAGTCAACCGCAAACACGCCCATGCTTATGGCATGCATCTGGCCGCCTGCAACCGTTACCGGCGCGTCGGGGCCGAGTTCCAAACCGAGGCCATTGGCCGTTTGTTGAACGTGGGCGATGTGGTGGCCATAAATCATCCGCGCCTGCGCTCATCCGCCTGCGGGCAGCTTACGGATTGGAATGAACAGACTTTGGTCTTGCGCCTGGATAAAGAAGTCAAGTCCGCCAATAAGGACGAAGAACGTTACCTCACCCTCACTGATCCGCAGGGCCGCGTCTGGGGGCCGGTAAAGCTGGATACGCTGACTAATGAGGGCGAACCCGGCCAGACCGCGCTGGCAAAAATAGACGCCAAAGATTATGCCGCGCTGATCATGCAGGGCTTTGATAGCCCCTTTGAATGGGTATCGCGCGGCTATGACCGCCAGCCCACAGTCTGGACCCTGCAAACCGGGCGCGAAATCTCCGGGCGATATCTGATTGAAAAGATCACCCCGGTGGATATGTACCGCCATACCATACAGGTGGTGCGCGATGACCCGCGCGTTTACAGCGTCAACGTAGCCTGTCCGATTTGGGAAAACCGCGCCAATCTGCCCGAATCGGCGGCGCTGGCCGCGCCCACGGGCTTGACCATGCTTCCGCCCGAAGAGTCTAAAGGCCCTGTCACGCTCAAGTGGTTTCCGTCGCCCGGCGCATATACGTACGAGGTTGAATACTCCAGAAACGGAAAAAAATGGCGGCGTCTGGGCCGCGTAAACACCAATCTGGCTTCTTTATATATTGATGCGGGCGCGGCCCGGCTGCGCGTGGCCGCGCTTAATGATCAGCGCCAGAGCGCCTGGGCTTACTGGCGGGGCAATATCATCTAGCGTCGAGTCACGCCTGTACCGTCGCAACGTGAATGAGCCGCATCATGGGCCGGAACACTTTACCTGCCACTGCCGCGACATTTGATGGATGACGCGACACTAGCGGCAGGCAAGTTCGCCGTCAGACAAGGAAGACAAGCTTTCCGCGAGGCGAGTGTACTCTTTTGGTACTCGACCCGAGCGGAAAGCGCGGTCTGACGCAGTATCACGGCGAAATCGCCTGCCGCCGAGGAAAAAATGAGTGAAAAATTATTGTGCTGGCCGCATTGGCTGCCGCGCCCCAATTCCAGCGGCTATGAATATGAGCCGACCGACCGCACTCTTTCCAGTGAAATGGACATCGGCACATTCAAACGGGTGGAATTCGACACGGACGAAACCACGATCAGTTGCACGGCAATAATGGACAATATGCAGCTCGCCTTTTTCGAAACCTTCGAACGCGACTGCCTGCGCCAGGGCTGCAAATGGTTTTTAATGCCGATTCTGATTGCCGGGGAAGTACAGGAATACAAGGTGCGCTTCAAGGGCCGCCCCAAAATCGGCGGGCTTATCGGGGCCTGCCACGCCACCGTGACCATGCGCGTGGAAATAGGCAAGCGAGATCTGTTGTGTTCGGACCTTATGCATCTGCTGATGGTTTTTTCGCCGGATGAAATAAGCTGGCTGTCCGGCAGGTTGCATACTCTTTTGCATAAGGAAATGCCGCGCGTCACCATACTTCCCGCATGTTGGGGATAAAAAGGATTCAGTATGCCTTGTGATCAAACTCAAAATAAAATTCTGAAAGAAGTCGAAGTACTGTCCGAAGACATAGGGCTTATGGGCGATTTCGTTCACGGCGCGGAAAGCGAAAATGTAACTTTGGGCGGCAAGGCCACGCCGACAATCCGCCATATGGTCAAGGACTTTCAGGACGGCGGCAACAGCCTGCTGGCCAAGGCCACCAGGGAAGCCGATCGCGCCGAAACAGCGGCCAAAAGTATCGAAGCCACCACCGGCCTGGGGTCTTTCGCCCGCAACGTGCGCGCCACCAAGGTAACGGCTTCGGCCCTGGCTTCCGGCGGCACGCTGACCTTGCCGGTCAGCTATTATCCAAAGCGCGATATTTTGTATCTGTCTGTGGACGGCATGGTGTGCAGCCCACGAAAAGACGGCGGCGAAGCAACCGGAGCCTATCAATATGAGGAAGTGGGCACAGATGAAAACAAGCTGTCCGATAAGGTCAAGGTCTACTTTGCCGTCGATGCGGGCGCGCTTGTGGACGCCTGGGTGGTGGCCTCGAATTTAGTTAAGGAAATGGCCACACTGCAAGCTTCCGCCGCCGATGCGGCGGCCAGCGCCACAGCGGCCAAAGCATCGCAGACAGCGGCGGCAACATCGGCCACCAATGCCGCCTCCAGCGCAAGTACGGCGGCCACAAAAGCTTCGGATGCGGCCACAAGCTCCACGGCGGCCAAGGCCGCGCAAACCGCCGCCGAAACCGCAAAGTCCGGGGCCGACGCCTCAAAAACGGCGGCGGCCACATCGGCTGCCAATGCGGCAAATTCGGCCACTGCGGCGGCGGGCAGCGCAAGCACCGCTTCCACAAAAGCCTCGGATGCGGCAACCAGCGCCACGGCGGCCAAAACAGCGCAAACAGCGGCGGAAACAGCAAAGTCCGGAGCCGACTCCTCTAAAACTGCGGCTGCCGCTTCGGCCACCGCAGCGGCGGGCAGTGCTTCCACGGCATCCACAAAGGCTTCGGACGCGGCCACAAGCGCCACAGCGGCCAAGGCCGCGCAAACCGCCGCCGAAACAGCGGCGGCCAACGCGCAAGGCGTCGGTATCGGTAAACACGCGCTCACCCACAAAACCGGCGGCACGGATGCCATCGCCCCGGCTGATATCGGCGCGGCTCCCGCCAGCCATACCAGCTCCTTGGCCACGGCAAGCATTGCCGGGCATGTCAAGTCCGGAACAGGTCTGGGTGTTGACGCCGCCGGGGTACTAAGCGTCAGCTACGGAACAGCGGCGGGAACGGCATGCCAGGGCAATGACTCGCGCCTTAGCGATGCCCGCACGCCCAAAGCCCACACCCATGCGGCAGCGGATTTGCCCGCGCCCGCTCTGTCCCCCGCGCCGGTTGCCGCCGACACCAACAAAAAACTGCTGGCCGCCGGGGCGGGCGCGGGCAAATGGGTAGGCAACGCCGCACTTGTCAGCGCGGCTGATTCCGGCCGCGCGGCCATAGCTGTTAACGGCACCTACACCGTGCCAAGCTACGTTGTGGGGGCCGGACAATTACGGGTTAGTCTGGAGGGCTGCGAATGCTATCCGGACGAGCAATATTCGGAGGTAGGCACGGCCGGGGCGGCAAGCACCCGCATCAAATGGCTTTGCGCCGTGCCCACCGATTACACAATCGGCGTTTTTGTTACGCCCTAGTGTGAATGACAGGAGCATTTCAATGGCAAAAATATCTATGTATGACGCTGATAACACTTTCCTTTTCGGCTACGGCGATAATGTTGACGGGGCATATCGCCTGTATCTGCACGATATAAAATCGCCCATGACACTGCACTTTGCGCCGGAAAATATAACATCCGGAACGGCAATGCTGTCTGTTGACGGAGAAAACGGGGCCAATAACGCGGTGGACTTGACGGTGAACCGTATCAAAGCCGCAAATTTTGCCGCGCGTTTTGTCGATGTGGACATAAGCGGCGTAAATGCGGGCGGCAAACTCGTCATATGTGTGCTGTGAGGAACATATGCCCATTGTATTCATCAATATGGATTGGGACGGCGGCCTCGGCAACGGAACATCCGGCGAAGGCTCGGAGTGTTCGGGCTGTAAGCCGGTATACCGGGAAAACGGCTCCTACTACGGCCCCGTAGCCATAGGCGAGTCAGAGGAAGATATCGGGGATGCGGGACTTCTTGTCCTTGTAGCCGACATCAACAAATAACACTTTAAACGAAGGAAGAAAAACCATGGCTCTTATCGAAAAATTGGACATCGGGCGCATTATTCAGGACGAAAACGGCAATCTGATCAAGCTTTTCACCGCCTCGTCAACGGTGAAGTCCGCCGACGGCACTACCCTTGACGTCAAGCTGGCGGCCATGGACGCGGCCATCAGCGGCCAGACCGTCACCAAGGTTGTGGCCGACATTGCCGCCCGCGACGCTCTTGCCGACGTGAAAATCGGCGATCAGGTCTGGGTTATCGACGCCACCGACGATGAAAGCGTTGTCACCGGCGCGGCCAAGTATATTTTTCAGAGCGAAACCGACGGCTGGGTAAAGACCGCCGAAGCCGAAAGCATGGACGTGGTTACGTCCTGGGAAGACATTGAGGGCAAGCCCGATTCCGCCGTAGCCGACATTGACGATGCCGTGAGCAAAAAGCACGAGCACGCCAACAAGACCGACGTGCTGGACAAACTGTCTGTCGCGGACGGCAAACTCCAGCTGAATGGCTCGGATGTGGGCGAAACCCGCCACTGGCTTAGGATGGTCGATGCCATTCCCGAGTCTTGGCCCACCGACGTGCATCCCAGCGGTATGCTGATTCTTGTTTCCTGATTGTAACGGGCACGGCCCGGAGGCGCACTCTCCGGGCCGGTTTTGAAAATGTTAAAAAATGAAGGCTATATGTCCCCAATAATACTAATCCGCGATGCTCTGATGGTGATGAATGTCCCCGGCGTCGGCCCTGCGGTTGTCATCCCCACCACCGGGGCGGTGGAGTATGCGCCGGGCATGAGCCTGCAAACAGCCCTGGCCGCGCATCAGGCCCAGATTGTGGATTCGGCGCGGCAGGTGGCCCGCAATACCGCTGACACGGCTGATCTGATTGTCTGGGCGCAGACGCTTGGCTATGTGAAAAGGGATCATGTCATGGATGGAACGAGCTTGAATCCGCTGTTCGAGCGGTTGGAAAAGGTGCCCACGGGCACGCCCGAAACTTCTGAAGGTTAACAACAATGAGCACTCCCAAAGAGATAATCGAAGGCGCGGGCGGCGATTCCGGCCAGCCTCAGGCTCCGGACACTGCGGCCCTCGGGCAGCTTGTGGGCAACGTGAATTCCGCTGTCGGGACCTTGCAGGACAGCGCCGAGTTACTTGTCGAGGCAGCCGCCCGGCTTGCCGAGCATGAGCGTGTGGTGGCCGATAAAACGCACTACGGCCACATCAAGACCGGGGCCGGATTTGCGCTTAACCCGGAAACCGGAGCCCATGATGTGAGTTTTCCCGAGGCCATGGAAAATCTTGTGGCCCCGGCGGTTGACGAAGCGGTGGAAAAAGCCGTGAAAGATATAAAGGGTGCGAAAGGCGATACCGGCCCCGCAGGTCCCATTGGCCCGGCAGGCCCTCAAGGTCCGAAAGGCGATACCGGCGCGACCGGAGCCACAGGGCCGACAGGTCCTCAAGGACCGAAGGGCGACACAGGGGCACAAGGCCCCAAGGGTGACACCGGCGCAACCGGAGCCACCGGCCCGGCGGGGGCTAAAGGTGACACCGGAACGCAAGGTCCGAAAGGTGATACCGGCGCTACCGGCCCCATCGGAGCCACTGGTCCGACGGGAGCAAAGGGCGATACCGGCGCGGCTGGAGCCGCCGCTACCATCCAGGTGGGCACGGTCACTACTTTGGCCGCCGGGGCCGCCGCTACCGTGGCCAACGCGGGCACCACGTCCGCAGCCAAATTCAATTTCGGCATCCCCCAGGGCGCGCAAGGCCCCATCGGAGCCACAGGGCCGACGGGAGCAAAGGGCGATACCGGCGCGGCTGGAACCGCCGCTACCATCCAGGTAGGCACAGTTACCACTCTGGCCGCCGGGGCCGCCGCTACTGTGGCCAACGCGGGTACCACGTCCGCAGCCAAATTCAATTTCGGCATACCTCAGGGGGCAAAAGGTGACACCGGGGATACAGGCGCGACCGGAGCAAGAGGCGCAACCGGAGCCACCGGCCCGGCAGGCCCGGCAGGTCCCCAAGGACCGAAAGGTGATACTGGCGCTATCGGCCCCATCGGAGCCACTGGTCCGGCTGGAGCTACCGGCGCTACCGGCCCCGCTGGGGCGGCTGGAGCCGCCGCTACCATCCAGGTAGGCACGGTGACCACTCTGGCAGCCGGGGCCGCCGCCACTGTAGCCAACGTCGGCACCGCAGCCGCCGCAAAATTTAATTTCGGCATACCTCAGGGGGCGGTCGGGGCTACCGGGGCCACAGGTCCGGCAGGCGCTAAGGGCGCGACCGGCGCGACCGGAGCCATCGGCCCGGCAGGCCCGGCAGGTCCCCAAGGACCGAAAGGTGATACTGGCGCTATCGGCCCAACCGGAGCCACTGGTCCGGCAGGCCCGGCGGGAGCTACTGGCGCTACCGGCCCCGCTGGCCCCGTCAACCTTGGCGGCACACCGTCTACCCAGGCGTTTGGCGATACGGCAGCGGCTGGCGTCTCCACATCCGCAGCTCGCGGCGACCACAAGCACGCCATGCCCGCCGCTCCGACCACAATCACCGGCAACGCGGGTTCAGCCAGCAAATGGGCTGCGGCCAGAACATTGACTTTGGCGGGACCGCTGACCGGTTCCGTCAAGATTGACGGCTCGGTCGATGCCACATTAACAGTTGGCAAGGTCATTTCCCCATCAAATATTGAATTGACTCCGGCGGACACAGCAGGACATGGCGGATTTGTTGATTTTCACTTCAACGCATCCACGGAAAATTACACAAGCAGAATAATCGAATGGGAATCCGGCATACTGACCATCAATAAAAGTGGGGGTGGCATTGGAACAATAAAGAGTAATTTGGAGGGCAACGCGGCTACGGCGTCGGCCTGTACCGGAAACTCGGCCACCGCCACCAAGCTTGCTACGCCCCGCAATATAGCGGGTGTGCCGTTTGACGGCTCGGCCAAAATCGATTTGCCGGGGGTTAACGTGGCGGGCACTTTGGCCGGAAGCCCGATTTGCGCGGGAAACAACAATTCCCGCGCGGTCTCAAGCCTTTTTTACAAGGCCACCGGCACGGCCACGGGCGCAAGCACCGGCGTTATGGCGATCAAGCTGCCCTCCAATTTTGCGGCGGCCCGCTGCATGTTTACAGTGGAACTTACAGTTTATAACTATCTTCAAACTTTGTCCGGGGCCAAACTGGTCATCTCCGGCTACATCGACGCCGCCGGGGCTGTTTCCGCTAAATGCACCGCTTTTGTCAGCAACTCCGCAGTAATTTCTGAAATACGCATCGCGGCGCTGAATACCGATGACGCGTATATCCTGCTGTCCACACCCACCGGCACATGGCAATATTGGTCCGTATTTGTGGAAAATATATGCATAAATTACAACAGCGTCGCTGTGGATTTAGTTGCGGATTGGGCTGTGTCGATACTCGCCACGGAAGAATTGTGGACAAGCGTGCGGACCGTTCCTGTTAACACCAGGCTGGAGGCGGCGACGGCCACCACGGCGGAGGCCTGCACCGGCAACTCGGCCACGGCAAGCGCGCTTAAAGCCCCTCGCAGCCTCAAGGTGGCCCTGGCGTCCACGGACGCGGTTACATTCGACGGCAGCGCCGCGCAAAACGCCATTCCGGTGACAGGGATCCTTGGTGTTTTAAACGGCGGCACCGGCAATAAAACCGGCAACGCGGCAACAGCCACGGCGCTGGCAACGGCCCGCAACATATCCATATCGGGCAAAGTCACGGGCACGGGCACAGCGTTTGACGGCAGCGGCCCCATATCCATACCCGTTACCGCCGTTACCGCTGATTCCTGCACAGGCAATTCCGCCACGGCAACTTCGGCGGCGGCCTGCACCGGCAACTCGGCAACCGCCACCAAGCTGGCCACGGCCCGCACCATAGACGGCATTGGTTTCGACGGCAGTAAGAATATTATAGTTCCGCGTTACGGTGTCTGTAACACCGCGTCGGCAACGGTCGAAAAAGTGGCAACACTCAGCGGTTTTGTGCGTTTTACCGGCGCAATTGTGGTGTTGCGATGGGATAACGCCAATACAGCCGCCAATGCTACGCTGGACGTCAATTCCACCGGAGCGGCCGCGATTACCGTCGGGGCTGTCGCAGCGCCAATTGGCGCATTGATAAAAAGTATGCGGGCGATATTCGTTTTTGACGGCACAAACTGGGAATTGCTGAATCCCGGCAACGCCGCAACGGCCACGGCGCTGGCAACGGCCCGCAACATATCCATATCCGGCAAAGTCACGGGCACGGCCACACCGTTTAACGGCAGTAAAGATATAGCCGTAAACGTTACCGCCGTTACCGCCGATTCCTGCACCGGCAATTCCGCCACGGCCACTAAATTGGCCGCAGCCAAAAATATAGGCGGAGTGTCGTTCGACGGCTCTGCCGCAATTAATTTGCCAGGAGTGAATATAGCCGGAAATCAGAACACCTCGGGCAATGCGGCCACGGCAACCACGGCCACCAAGTGGAACGGCGCGGCCAAAACCGTTTCCGCAGCCGCGCCTTCGGGCGGCGCTGACGGCGACATCCATATTCAATATCTATAACAAGGCAGGTAAGCAGTTATGGCTTTACCGGGGATCTTGCAGCGCCTTAACGAGCATATTGCTAATAAAATAGCACATATAGTTAAAGTGCAAATTACCGGGGATGTAACCGGCTCGGGCACACCCGACGCCAACGGCAACATCTCTATCGCGGCTACCGGCGTCAGGGCAACCACGGCCACCAAATGGGACGGCGCGGTTAAAACCGTTTCAACAGACGAGCCCAGCGGCGGTGCTAACGGCGACATCCATATCCAATACCTACAAGGAGCATAAAAATATGTCCGAATCTTTAGAATCCACCGAAATTATGTATGACCCCAGTGTCCCCCCCGATCATCCCGCAAGTGTGTGGACCGAAAACGGCTGGGAGCGCGTAGTTGCCACCATTATGGAAGACGGCTCCCTGCGCCTGATGCCCGACAATATATGCCCAAAATGTGTACTGCTTTTGACCGAAGCGGAATGGGCCGCGTTTCCGCAACCCCCCAATCAGTACTACAAATGGGATTTTACGGCTGAAAAATGGGTGGATAAACGCGACCCGGCCCGGCTAAGAAAAGAAGCCGGTTTGCGCATCCGCAATGTGTTCGAGGCCGTACGCTGGCGAGCCTGGGGCGCGTATATTCCCGATTTTGAAACAACCACTTGGCCGGGTCAGGTGCGCGAGGCCGAGGGGTGGCTCAACGATCAGGCTTATCCCACGCCGGGAATTGACGCCTACCTGGAGGAGCTGGGAAGCGAAGCGCCGGAAAAAGCTGAATTTGCCCGCGTCATTCTTGAAAATGACATCGCCTTCCGCGCACAAATCATGCGTGTAAACGCCCGTCAACGCCTTTGGATAAACCGGATCTACACCTGTGCCGACAATGCGGCTACGGACATGCTCATGGCCGAACTGGAGGCCTTTGACCTGGATCAGCGCAAGGCGGTCGGTTAGTCATGCCCCTGCACGTGAAAGTCGGCACCAAATGGTACAATTCCAAAGCCTGGATAAAAGTGTCCGGCGCATGGAAAAATGTGTTGAATATTTACACCAAAGTGTCCGGCGCGTGGAAAAAGCTGTGGACCTATTCCTGGGATACCAGCGACACGTGGAGCAGCTGCTCGAAAACCTGCGGCAGTGGAACGCAAACCCGCGCCGTGCCCTGCAAACGTTCCGACGGAATCACCGTTACCGACGCGTTTTGCACAGCATACGGGGCCGGAACTAAACCGGCAACTAGTAAGGCCTGTAATACGCAGGAGTGTACAGATTGCCGAGGCCCAGGCGACGGTTATTCAATTATGAATACCGGCTATATCACCAGTGACGAAGATCCTACTATACTTTATATTGGTGATATAAGGTGGGGCAGTGTCGTGGTCTGTAGTTGCCATTATGCTACAAGCCCAATAACAAGCTGTAATTATGGTGGTTATAGCTACTGGCTCGGCAACGGCGGGATCGACTATGGTCAAGTATGCCGTAAACCAGTCTGACGCAATATTATATAATGGAAAATTAAAATGGAATCCAAAACAGGCAAGATACTTGAAAAGCTGATTCTACCACTAACTGTGGCTGTGCTGGTGGGCATGGGATCTTCCGCGCTCACCGGCATGACCATCATGGCCCGGCTTGAGGAACGCGTCATCCACCTTGAGCGCAAGGCCGGTGATCACGTCAAGGAAACCACGGAAACCGTGGTGGCGCTGCGCGCCAAAGACAACGACTATGAGCGGCGGCTGTCGAAAATAGAGGCCTTCAGCGAGTCCACGCAGCGCATCCTTTCCGAGATTGGCGCGGACGTGAAGATGATTCTCAAAACGCAAAAATTCCCCGCCGAACGCGGGCGATAGGAGGGCAAGGGCATGCTCATCGAAACTATCCTCTCCGGGCTTGGCGGCGGCATTCTGCGCCTTGCGCCGGAAATATTGAAGTTGCTTGATCGCGGCAGCGAGCGCAAGCACGAACTGGCCATGCAGGACAAGGCCCTTGCGTTCGAACAATTGCGCGGCGCTTCGCGCATGGCCGAAATCAACGCCGCCGGACAGGCCGCTCTTGACCTCGGCGCCATGGATGCCCTGCGCGAGGCCTTGACCGCCCAGGGCAGGCCATCGGGCATCCCCTGGGCGGACGCGCTTTCGCTCACCGTGCGCCCGGTGATCACCTACTGGTTTATGCTGCTTTATTGCTCGGTAAAAATGTCCTGCTTCGCCATGGCCGTGCGCGGTGGGGCGGATTGGGTCGAAGCCGTGAAACTCATGTGGAGCCCGGAAGACATGGCCATTTTCGCCATGCTGCTCAACTTCTGGTTTGTGGGGCGGGTGTTGGAAAAAAAGAGTGCGTAAACCATGACCAGCAACACCTTAAAAGCGTCAAGGAACGGATAAATGATTCCACGAGTGACTTTCGAGCTTTGCGAATACTTCGAAGGCTTTCACGAGGAGGTTCGCCAGGGCGCGGTGGTTACCGCCGTGCCCTATATCTGCCCGGCGGGCTACTGGACCATCGGCTACGGGCATTTATGCGACAAAAACCACCCGGCCATTACCCGTGAAAAGGCCCGCGATTACCTGAACGGCGACCTGCAAACCGCCGTTTCCGCCGCAATCCGCTACTGCCCGATTCTGCTGGCGGAACCGGCGCACCGTCTGGCCGCGATAATCTCCTTCACCTTCAACCTGGGCGCGGGGCGGCTGCAAACGTCCACCCTGCGCCGCCGCATCAACCAGGGCGACTGGAACGCCGCCGGAGACGAACTCTTGCGCTGGGTACACGGCGGCGGGCGCGTGCTGCCGGGGTTGGTCAAACGGCGCGCGGCGGAAAAGAAGCTGTTGCTTACTGGGGAGTGGCAGTAAAAAGAAAGGCCGGGCTCGCCCGGCCGCCTTTATTAAAAATAACGTGCCATACACTCAAGGCTTGAGCATAAAACGGAGGATAAGGGCAATAAGCCCCACAGAGGCGGCCAGCATGGCCCCCAGGCGAATGGTGAGGCGCAATTCCATCTGGCTCATCTTGTTTTCCAGACGCGCCTCAACCTTGTCTATTTTATTGTCCAGTTCTTTGAAGGCCTCGTGCAGGTCGCCTTTGGTGGCAAGCTCCTGTTTTTGCCTTTCATCGTACTTTTCAAAAACTTCAACAATAATCTTGGCGGCGTCCTCGCCCACAGCCTTCTCAAGCTTTTTGGCATCATCAAAAAGCAGCATGGCATGTCCTCCATATGATCCTTGTAAACACTGCGTGGGGAATAGTCAATTACGGTGCCAGCAACCGCGTCCTTAATCGCCGGCATTCGAGCATGCGTGCCTTATGCCGTGTTTTCTTTCGAATTATATTTTAACCCAAGCCGCTGTATTTCGTTCCAAAGGTGATCTTCGGAAATAATGCTTATTTCGCTTCCTGCGGCCCGCCATCCCATGGCATCCTCTATTTTTGTGCCGTGGCTGGCATATTTCCATGATTTGGTCACCAATGAGCCGACAACCAGATAGCGTGGATAACTTTTTCGTATAGCATCTGTTATCCGGGCACCAAAAGATTCCAGCATATCTTCAATTTCGGAGCGTCGCCCAGAAAGAAATGTTCCGGTCAGGCAGAACGACTCATACTCAAAATTCACTTCTGGCATGGGGACATCAAAAGGTATTTCTGTTGGCATGGCTTCTTGGGCTTGCTGTCCTTTTTCTCCGGTAAATTCCCGAAGAAGTGCCAATAGCTCCGTGGCTTCATCTTTATCCAGATTGCTATCTACCAACATATCGGCCAGCCGGTTAATCAGTGTGTCAGCGGGAAAAATATCGGCCACGTCATCATGGTTATTCAGCCAGTTTAATAAAAAACTGGCTTCGGATTGGTTTACTTGATTATCGGCAATTATACCTTTGCATAATCCCACCAGTTCATCATAATTTCTGCTCTGGATACGGCTGGCGTTGAAAACGTGAGGAACAGAGTTGACGTCATACATGGCCTTTTTATCCCCCAAAATCAAAAGCCGCACCAAGTCATCCTGAGTCATAGTCTCCGTGCGTTCCAATTTCCAAATTTTCGGGCCATCCTGGGCACTGTAAAATTTAAGCTCAATTTTGCCGGGGTCGCGCTTTATTCCGCCTCCCCCAGGCTCCACCGGGCTGGCCTCGGCCACTTGCACGACGGTTTTACCGTCGGTGCTGTGTATAGTGTAACCCTGTTTAAAATCAAACCGCGAGCCCTGCGTCCATACGGAATAGGACTTTTTATTGCGTTTGCGCTGCTGAAAAATAATATCAAGGGCGTCGGCAAAGCTGGGGCCGAGCTTGAATGCCCATCCCTGACAAAAATCTTCAGGCAATGGCCCATATCCCTCTTTAGGTTCAAGGCATGTTATAAGCTCGGTTCCGCGCCGCTGCTTGTCTTTTGGGGTCGTGGCGTCTTTCAGTATCCGCAAGGCATGCGTCTGATTCTTATTCATCACTGTCCGCCTCTATTGTAGTTTACGCCCATTTTTTTATGCCTATCAACCACAAATAGTTGTAAATCTATAACGGGAAAATAATCACTTTTGCCCGCTTGCGATTTTAGGCGCTGCCGGGGGCCTGGAAATGTGGTTCTCGTTTTTTTCTCTGTCCTGGGTGAGAAGCTCTCGAAACAAACCGAGGGAATACCGCTGTTCTTCCACAAGCTCCTGAAGCAATTTGTAGTTTTCATCTTTAAGTTTGGCCACTTCCGCACGCAAATCTTGCAATTCCCGCTCTTGCTCAGGGGTTGCAGAGTTCGCCGCTTCGCTCCGCAACATCGCGCCTTCGCCGAGTAATAGCCAGCTTACACTTAGGCCAAGTTTTACTGACCATGCAGCCAAGACCGCAGCATTCGGAAAACTTCCATCTTTATATGCAGAAAATGATTGCTTAGAAATACCAGCAAGTTCTGCTAACTGTTTTCCATTCTTGCCGGTTTTTTCCATGAATAATTCCAGACGCTTTCTGAAATCAGCATGAATCAGTCCTGACCATTGCATATCTTTACTTGACTTCAATTCAAGTTTTCCTTACTAGTCTTTCTAAGGGCAACACCAAATTCCCCCGCAGGAGAATGGATAATGGAATTTACTTCTGACCATAACCAAATCCCAAATCAGGCGCAAGTTGTGTCATCCGCGCTGGTGACCATTGCCGGTGTTGACCGCCGTACAGCCTTCCGCATGTGGCAATTGACCGGGGAAGGCAAATCTTTGGAAGAATTGGGCAAGAGTCTCGACATGAGCGCCAGTGCGATTTCGTCAGCCCTTAATGGTGAGCGTATGCCTGTCAAAAACCATAATGCTTTGCTCGCCGCAGGCGTGCCCGGTTATCTTTTGCCGCGTGCTGAAGATGTTAAGCCCGGCCCCAAGCCCAAGTAGCAACCAATAACTCCGGCCCATTATTCCCCGTTCGCGGGGAGCCGCGCAAGCATACTGTAATTACGAGGAAAACCGCACCATGCCCCACAACAAACAAATTTCCGGCGTAAAGCTCCCCTCTTTGGAGGGCTACTCCCTTGCTTCGGCCATCCGCATGGCCGTGGCTGTGAGCGATAAAAACGAAGACGAAATCGCCGCCGCCATGGGCTGGGGATCGTCCGTCTCCAATCGCGTTTTTTCCAATCAGGATTATTGGCCCACCCTGCCCACAATTCCGCGCTTTTGCGAGGTTACCGGCAATACCATTCTGGCCCAATGGATTGTGGACAATACCAATTTTCTGGCCGTGCCCGCCCAGCCCATGGACGCCCCTACCCTCATGGCCGACCTGCGCAAAATGATGCGCGAATTTTCCGAGCTGCTGCGCGAGAGCGAAAAAGCCCTGGAAGACGGCAGCATTTCCACCGCCGAAGCCCGCCGCGTACTCAACGAGCTTGACGACATCTTCAGCGTGGGGTCGGCCATGACTTCGCGCCTGCAAGCTGTGATTCAACGCAAAAAGGGGGAATAACCATGGCTACATTTACTTGCCGGGTACATTTGGGCGGGCTGCGCCTGCGCGTTTCGGGCAGCCTCGCGGTTATCATGATCTGGACGCGCCTGGCTTTGGGCATGAACGAAACATTGCGCCGCGTCTATTCCCAGCGCCGCCGCGCCGTGCTGGACGCCATGGAAGCCAATGCGGAAGCTGGTCAAGGTTCCGGCTATTAGCCCTCAAACCAAGGGATAAATCAAGCCATGTCGTGCCATCTGTGCCAACTCAAAGACGACTACGCCAAATCTCTGGAAGCTTACATCAAGGCCCTGGAAATCGCGCTCGAAAACAGCCGCCGCAGCCTCGCCGCCGAAGGCAGGCAAGTAAAAAAAGCCCGCCGGGCTGTGGTGGAGGTCAAGCAACAAATTAACCCGGACGCTCCAAAGAAACTGCCATGAACGAGAATAACCTGATGCCTTTTACTTTCGATGACAACCTGGTGCGCGTTCATGTTGATGAAACCGGCAATCCCTGGTTTGCGGCCAAAGATATTGCAGCAGCACTGGGGTATTCCGAATCTTCTCTTGAAACACCCGGTAAGTTGTTTCAACATATTCCAGAAGAGTGGACGAACCGGAAACGGATTCCGGTCAGCTCTGAAAACGGCATAGTACAGGATAGGGAAATACTCTGCCTTTCCGAACAGGGGCTATATTTCTTCCTCGGACGTTCCGACAAGCCCAGGGCTTTGCCTTTTCAAAAGTGGCTTGCCGGTGACGCGCTCCCGTCCATACGTCAAACCGGCCAATACGCCATGCCCGGCGCGCGCGGCGGCGAAGCCTTCACCACAGGCCGGGATCGGACTCAATTGCGCAATATGGTCGATGCCTGGAGCAAGACGCTCAATTGCGATGAGCATCTGTTGTGGGCCGTCATCCGCGCTCACTTCAATCTGCGCCGTATTAATGAAATTACCGTGGGCCAAATAGGGGCTGTGCAGAATTTCGTCAAGCAAGAGCTGATCAGCGCTTTGAATAATCCGAAAAAATACGCCATTCCCATAGCAAGGCGCGTATTGCCAGTGACGAGGGCATAAAATGACCGATTCAGCCCATCTTGACATTTCGCGCCGCTTTGGTAGTGTTGCCTTAACGGTGCTAGAAACACCGGAGAGCGGACACGCCAACCCCGAAAGCTTTGGCTTTTTTTGCGCCCATTTTCCGGCGCTGAATTCGCATATTCTTTTGCCGGGTGTGGCTAATGTCCAGGGCGCAAGCCTAAATACGCCAGCAGCTCTCTTCGCTGTTTCTACACCCGGCATTTTTCATTGGGAAAAATGTCCCTATGAACCTAGAAAGTTCGAAGAGGGTCTACCCATGTCCAATTCCCGCCAGGGCGGCCGCGCGCTGCCTGAATCTATTGATCCGTTCATCAAACAAAGACTTGCCCAAGCGGAAACCCTGCTTGCCCTAAAAGAAAGCATAATTTCTTCCCAAGCGGAAACAATTTCTCTCTACAGAGAGGCAATAGCTCTTATCAAGGGGCAGCCTGTCAAACCGGTCAGGCCCGCTTATCGCGCCAAAATATTGCCCTTTGAGACATGGAGTTGTTATGAACCCAATATCGCTCCCAGATGATTTCGATTTCAACGCCGCCGTTGAAAAAGCCGTGCGCGAAGCCATGGCCCCGGCGGTCCGGCTGGAAATGCTCAAAAACAAGCTTCTGCTTACCGGAAAAGAAGTGGAAGAACTCTATGGGATTCCGGCAAGTTCTCTTAAAACATGGCGGCACCGTGGCTGTGGCCCCAAATGTAAACAATACGATAAGGGTTCCAGAGTGTTCTATGAACATGCCGAGATCAAAAACTTTATATCGGGCAATTCAATAGAGGCTTAATCATGCGTATCGCGCCAAGATATCTGACTACCGCACAAGCTGCGGAATACTGTAATACTTCTAAAAAAACACTGGAAAATTACAGATATAGCGGGGTGGGGCCGCAATATATCAAACGCAGGAAATTACTCCGTTATCGCGTGGAAGACCTTGACGCGTGGATGGAAGAAGCGATCCATAAAACTATGGATCAGACGTATTGATGATGTCGCCAATAATATTGAGATGCTCACGTTGTTTATCCGGTATGAGATGGGCATACCTCAGGGTCATTTCAATATTTTTGTGTCGAAGATGCTTCATAAGCTCATGCAACCCCACCTTACCGCTTTGGGCCAGCCAGGAAGCAAAAGTATGACGCAATGTATGAAACCAGACTTTATAGCGCCTGTCGCTGATTCCGTCATTCAGCCCCAGGCTGTCAACCGCGCGGCCGAACGCGTCGGACACCGCTGCAATTCTTCCCCCGCCGCGTTTTTGAAAAAGCAGGGCGTCGGGCGTAGTTTTATAGGCAAGCAAAATTTTCAGCACGGAATCGGTGAGCAACACGTTTTCGCGCTCCCCACCCTTGGCGAAAATGTTGGCCACTCGGGCATTTTCGTCAATGTCCGCCCCCTTGAGTCCAAAAATTTCCGTGGACCGCATGCCGGTATGCAGCGAGACGAAAGCCATGTCATGGAGCTGATCAGAGCGCATGGCCAATTCGTCAAGCAATGCTTTGGCCTCCTCGCGCGTGAGAAAACGCTCACCTCTGTTGTTTTCTTTGGGCAACGTAAAAGTGCTGGTCTGGGTGGAGATAGGGTTTATGCCGCTATAAAGTTTGCGCTTAATGGCAAAATTGATGGCGGCGCGAAGTATGCCGAAAATTCTTTTTGCGGATGCCGGAGCCTGGCAGGCGAGCAAGGCAGCCTTGAATTTATCAAGAGTCTCCGCTGTGATGCGGTTCACTGGCATGTTGCCGAAAAACGGCCGCACATGCTTGTTCAGCCTGGTTTCGTCCGGGTATATGTCTTGCCCCTCGGATTCGCGCCACTTGAGGAAGGCTGTAAGAACCTCGTCAAGGGTGACAGGCTTACTCCGGCTCCGCACGTCGGGGGCATCCCCAACATTAAGAT
>JAVBLG010000112.1:0-22169 GCA_031553655.1 Desulfovibrionaceae bacterium
TTTTTGTGTTCAACCATTGCTTCGGCATGTGCGAAGAAAGAGTCAGTCTGGAGAATATGGATTTTATTCTGTAACAAGGAAAGCTCCGTTTACGGGCCGGGGATAGAACTCTTTTGGTTCATCCCCGGCCCGTAAACGGAGCTTGACGCGGTTAGAGGGCAAAAGGCGTTTTTCCAGGCTGACTCTTATTTTTTCTTCAGCCAAGGCATCATCGCGCGAAGCTCTCCGCCGACCTTTTCAATGGGATGCTCGGCTTCAATACGGCGGGTGGATTTGAAATAAGGATAACCGGCCTTGGCTTCCAGAATGAAGTTGCGGGCAAATACGCCCTGCTGGATTTCCTTGAGCACCTTGCGCATTTCGGCCTTGGTTTCGTCGTTGACGATGCGCGGCCCGGTGACATAATCGCCATATTCGGCGGTGTCGCTGATGGAGTGGCGCATTTTAGCCATGCCGCCTTCGTACATAAGGTCAACGATCAGCTTGACTTCGTGCAGGCATTCAAAGTAGGCCATTTCCGGCTGATAGCCAGCTTCCACCAGAGTTTCAAAACCTGCTTTGACCAGGGCGGTGAGGCCGCCGCACAGCACAGCCTGTTCGCCGAAGAGGTCGGTTTCGGTTTCTTCACGGAAGGTGGTTTCTATAACGCCCGAGCGCGCTCCGCCAACGCCCTTGGCATAGGCCAGGGCCTTTTGCAGCGATTGACCGGAGGCGTCCTGATGAATAGCCACCAGGCAGGGTACGCCGCCACCTTCCACAAAGGTGCGGCGCACGAGGTGGCCGGGGCCCTTGGGGGCGATAAGGAAGACGTCGACGTCTTTGGGCGGCTCGATCTGCCCGAAGTGAATGTTGAAGCCATGGGCGAACAAAAGCGCGTTTCCGGCCTTGAGATTGGGCTTGATTTCATTTTCATAAACGGCGGCCTGCACTTGGTCGGGCAGCAGAATCATGATCAAATCGGCCTTCTGGGAAGCTTCGGCCACGCTCATAGGCTCAAAGCCGTGTTCTTTGGCCAGTTCATAGTTGGCGCTGCCGGGGCGCTGCCCCACGATAACCCGGATGCCAGAGTCGCGCAGGTTCTGGGCATGGGCATGGCCCTGGCTGCCGTAGCCGATTACGGCAACCGTTTTATCTTTGAGAACCGCCAAATCCGCATCTTGTTCGTAGTAAACTTTCATTTTTATTCCTTTAAAAAACAATATTTGAAAAAATTTGTTCAAAACCGGAAAAATTTGCGGGCGAGTATGATTTTCTTAGCAAAAAAATTTAAAACGCCGCCAAAGGGCAAAAGCGCCGAATTTTGTTAATCGTTGGCAGTGACCGCCTGCATAGAGCGTCGTACCGCCACAGTGCCAGTGCGCACAATTTCCTTGATGCCGAATTTTTGCATCAGGGTAATAATGGCTTCGATTTTGGAATGGTCGCCGGTAACTTCAATGGTCATTTCATTGAGGCTCACGTCAATGACCTTGCAGCGAAAAATTTCCACAGTGCGCAAAATTTCGCCGCGCGTAGGCCCTTCGGCCTGTACTTTGATAAAGGCCATTTCCCTTTCCACAGCGGCGAATTCGGAAAAGTCCACCACCTTGATCACCGATACCAGCTTGCGCAGTTGCTTGATGATCTGCTCAATAATTTGTTCGTCGCCGATGGTGGTTATGGTCATATGGGAAACTTCTTTGTCGAGCGTGGGAGCCACGTTGAGAGACTCGATATTGAAGCCCCGCCCGCTGAAAAGGCCCGATACGCGTGAAAGCACGCCGGGTTCGTTTTCTACAAGCACGGAAAGCACGTATCTTCTGGTCATATTATCGCTCATGTCCGGCCCTCCTATATAAGCAGCATGTCGCTCAGGGCCGCGCCGGCGGGCACCATGGGATAGACGTTTTCTTCTCGTTCGACCCTAATGTCGATTATAGCTGTTTTGGGTGAAGCCAGGGCCTTTTCCAGAATCGGCTTGAGTTCTTCCTTGCTCTCTATGCGATATCCTTCCGCGCCATAGGCTTCGGCCAGTTTGACGAAATCGGGCTGGGCCTCCATACAAGTGGAACTGTAGCGGCGATCGTAAAAAAGTTGCTGCCACTGACGCACCATACCCAGCCATCCATTATTGAGAATGACTATTTTTATGGGCAGTCCGTTGCATACCGCTGTGGCCAGTTCCTGAATATTCATTTGTATGGAACCGTCACCGGCAATGTCAATCACCAGCCGATCGGGGAAAGCGAACTGCGCGCCAATGGCCGCCGGAAAACCGTAGCCCATGGTGCCGAGTCCGCCGGAAGTGAGCAGGGTGCGCGGTTTTGTGAAGGTATAAAACTGTGCCGCCCACATCTGGTGCTGCCCCACCTCGGTTGCCACAATGGCCTCGCCGCCGGTGATTTCGTAAAGAGTTTCCACCACAGTCTGCGGCTTGATTTTTTCGTTTTTCTGATAACAGAGGGGCTGTTCGTTGCGCCAGGAGCGAACTTGGGCGTTCCATTCACTGTGCTTGCCCTGCCAGTCTTCTTTGGCGGCGCGAGCGGCAATGATGTCTTTCAGTCCTTCCAGGGCTTGTCGGCAATCGCCCACCACCGGAACGTCAACCTTGACGTTTTTACGAATGGAGGTGGGGTCAATGTCTATATGAACAATGCGGGCATTGGGGGCAAAAGCCGAGATGCGGCCGGTTACCCTGTCGTCAAAGCGCACGCCCACGGCCAGCAGCATGTCGGCATTGTTCACCGCCATGTTGGCGGGATAACTGCCGTGCATGCCCAGCATGCCAAGCCACAGGTCGTCGTCGCCGGGAAAGCCCCCCAGGCCCATCAGGGTGGCGGTTACCGGAATGTGCAGCGACCGGGCAAGTTCGGTAAGAGCTTTGCCCGCATCGGACATTATAACCCCACCCCCGGCCATAATCACCGGGCGCTTGCAAGCCATAATCTCGTCGGCCGAACGCCTGAGTTGGTTGAGATTGGGCCGGTAGGTGGGGTTATAACTGCGCATATGCACCGATTCTGGCCAGACAAACTCGGTTTTGCCGTTGATTATGTCTTTGGGCATGTCAATCAGCACCGGGCCGGGACGGCCCGAACGAGCCAGAAAAAAGGCCTGTCTGATTGTTTTGGCCAGTTTGGTTATGTCTTTCACCAGGAAGTTGTGCTTGGTGCAGGGCCTGGTAATGCCTACAATGTCCACTTCCTGAAAGGCATCGTTGCCTATCAGGCCGGAGGGCACCTGTCCGGTGACAATTACCATGGGTATTGAATCGCAGTAGGCGGTCGCAATGCCGGTAATGGTATTGGTGGCTCCCGGTCCGGAAGTAACCAGACATGCCCCCACTTTTCCCGAGGCACGGGCATAACCGTCGGCGGCGTGCACGGCGGCCTGCTCGTGGCGTACAAGAATATGCTTAATCTCAGGATGCCGGGGGATCTCATCATAAATGTCAATAACCGAACCTCCGGGATAACCGAAGACCACGTCAACCCCTTCCCTTTTCAGGGACTCCAGCAAGATTTGCGCGCCTGTCATTTCCATGGTGAATCAATTCCCCTTGGATTTATACCGGTCGAGAATGGCCATGAGCTTGGTTTTCCCTTCCAGTTTCTGTTTTTTGAGCTGCTTGTAGGTTCCTTCCTCGGCCGGAGTACGATAGGCCTTGGATTCCAATTTTTCGAGTTGCTTCTCATACAGAACGTGGTCATCCCACAATTCTTTAAGTTCGCTGTCCTGGGCGGAATATTTCTCCAGAAGATCAATTTCATGTTGTTCCATGTGATTCTCCATATTTTAGGTTTCAGGGAAAAAAACTTTTTGCCGCCTACCGTAAAGTCATTGCGAATTGCAGCATGGAATCAATTACTATTCTGTCCACAAGTTCAATGGCCAGAAGCACAACCACAGGGGAAAAGTCGATCCCGCTGGAGTATGTGAAAGGCATGAGTTTGCGCACGCGGTAATAAACCGGCTCTGTGAGGGTGCGCAGGGTGCGCACAATGGGATTGTAGGGATCGGGCCTCACCCACGTTAGGATGGCCGAGATAATCACTACCCAGAAGTACACTTTGAGCAGGGACCCCAGGATAATGGCCACGGCGGAGATGACGTTGGCAACCAGAAACATAGACTCTCCAAGACTCTGTATTTGGTTAAAATGCGTTCTTCAGCCATATTTCCATTCCGTTGCGGCGGAATCAAGGAAAATCTCTCTGAAAAGCGCGGGAAAGTTCCATAAAACTGCTCATATGAATGTCTGATACTATTTTTTTGTTGCCAAAGGCCACAAAATTCACGCCGGCGTTTTTGGCGGTCAAGGCGTCTCCTGTGCTGTCTCCTATAAAAAGCGCCCGCTCGGGCCTGATATTCCATTTGCCCAGGATATGAACCACGCCGGCGGGATCTGGCTTGGGGGTTATGCCCATGTCGGCCGTGATCACCGGATCGAAATACGGATGCAAATCAAAAAGATCCATAATTTTTTTCATGCCGGTGGTTCTGTTGGTGTGTATGCCGCGCGCTATGTCTTTGCTCATCAGCAGACGTAAAAAATCCAGAAGGCCGTCTTCCAGCTTGATTAACGGCATGATGAGACCCGTATAATCCAGGCTTTTTTTTGCTTCGTCAAGGCGCGCATGCAGCGGTGCGGGCAAAAATCTTTGCAGCGCCTGATCCACTGTGGCCATGAAGGCATATTCCTCTTCTTCCGGAGTAAGCGGGGGAATACCGAAAAAGGCAAGAATGCCGTTATAATAGGCTCTATTGGATGCGCTTGAGTTTACGAGCACCCCGTCACAGTCAAAAATGACCCCGGATATATTTTTAAACATGTATATTCATTTCCTTGTTCCCAACATAAGTCAGGGCGCGTTTCAGATCAAGGTTGCGCCTGTGTCTTCCCCATCTTTCAGCAACTGATAGTACGGCGCTAGGCGCGCTCCAAAACTCAGCTTGAACCAGCCTCGGCGAGGGCTGTTGACCCCTTCAAGATCCACTTCCGTAAAACCGGAAGTGGACAAAGCCGCGAGCGAATCCCAAATAACCGCCGTACCGCAGGGAGTATTGCGATATTCCGGATCACTGGCCCCAAAAAGGTAGTAGGCCCGCTTGGAGTCAAAGCCGAAAAGCGCCATGGATGCGGCCTCGCCCTCGGCCGTGCGGCTGATGAAAAGTCTGGCCAGTCCTGCCTGCATAAGCCCGGAGCCAAGCACACGCAGGTCTTCCAGGTGTTCATGATCAACTTCTATATTCTGGCGGCGCATAGTCAGCTCATAAAAATGCGCCAAAGAGGCCGCATCATTACTTTCTTCTGTTTTTATGCCACCTTTGGCCGCTTTGCGCACTTCCTGGCGTCTGGCATAGGAAATATCGCCCAAAAGCGGGTTTTCTTCCAATGAGGTGGCAGAAGCAAAGCAGCTTATGTCCAAAAAGGCCGTATATCGCACATCGGGCGTATAGCGCGTCGCGTCGCCGTAATTGTGCCACAAAAATGCTCTAATATCCACAACCTGTGGGGAGAGGGCCATTTCCAGACACTTGTAGCGGGCTGACAGAGCGGCGGCGACGTCAACAGCTATTTCAAATTGTTCCGAAACTACTTGTGAGCGATTCTGCTTGTTGGCCGGAGGGGCAAACATGAGCCCGTTGTAAATCACAAAATCGTGCAGAACGGCGTTTTGCCCGTCTTCAGATTCCATGACCGCCACAGCCGCGCGTTTTTCGTTGCCCCGCAGACACCAGTAGAGCCGTGAGGGGGCGCGCACGGCAGACAAAAAGGCTGACAGGGAAAACATTGTTCCTGAAGGAGATTTTTGTACAAAATTGTCCCAGTCTTGGCCTGGTGAAGCTTCTTCCAGTATGTAACTGCCCTTGTTCATAGCAAAATGTCCAACCGCTCCAGTATATTGCGCAAATGCGGCGGCCGGTTTCGGCATTGAGCCATCAGGGGGCGGGCCGCCAAAAAAGCAGGGTAAAGAGCCATAATGTCAACAGAGTCAGGCGGTGTCAATAGCGAAAATTTTGTCTGAGCTCCAGATTTGGATAGACACATTTTTGTTGTTTTTTAATGTATTATTACTTATTCGTACCATAAATCATATTGATTCCGGAGGTGCGGAATGTGGAAAAATTTATCCGGAATACTAAGCGACGGTAATTCCCCATTAGAATCAAATACCACACGAGATGACAAGCCGGAGTTCAAGAGCACCAGTGTCACCGCGACTAATGAAGTGCTCTCTCTGATAAAAAGCGGCGTAGAGCAACGCTCGCAGTGGCAGGTGGATGTTTTTATCGGCTCGTTGCGTCATTCTTTTTTATGCACAGACTCCAGTATAATTGATAACAAAATAATTCTTTTTTACGATTTCGGAGGCCGGCGCCTGTATGTGGAAGAGGGCATGCCGGCCACAGTTTATTTTCAACGCAATCAGCCGGGGGCCATGCATTTTTACGCCTTCCAGGGCAAAGTTATGCATATTTTTCAAGATGAGGACGTGCGGTGGGTTATGGAATTCGCCATACCCGACAGGCTGGAACTGCGCCAGCGGCGTTCTTCGTCGCGAGTGGAACCCAGTCTTGCCAGTATAAAAATGCTCCTGCTGTGGGAAATGCCCAGAGTTGAAAAAAACTCCTCTCCGCCTGTGACTGAATGGGGAGAGCCGCTTTTAAAATATGTACCTTTCAAAGACGACCAGGTGCGCGTAAGCAACATTTCGGCTACGGGCATAAGACTGCGTATAATGCGCGAAGACATCCCCAGGACAGATCCGCCATTTGGCGAGGGCAGACACTATGCTCTTTATTTCAGCATAGACAGCAACCTCTCCAGAACCGGAGAAGCCGGTTTTTGGTTTATCATCAAATTCAATAACCACAGGTTCAGCAACGACATGGTATTTGCCGAATACGGTTCGCCGTATGTGGCCGTTGGCGAAATATCAAAAGAAGACGGAACTATGCGCTGGAAAGTGCTCAGCCAGGGGGCGTTCATTGAAAAAATGTCCAAATGGATCACTGGGCTTTCCCTGTAAGAGTTGGCGGTATCAAAGGATGAGCGCAGTGAAAAAGCACTTGTGACTACACTGTCCAGTTAACGGGCGCTTCGTGTTCTGACGGCCCCGCCAAAGCACGGGCCGTCAGAACATTTCGCTAATTTAATTCGCAAAATGTTCTAATTGGCAGCCTTCTGTCTCAGCATTGCCTCTATGCTTTTCATTGTGTCCACAGCCGGTTCAAAGTCATAGTCTTCAATCTGGGCCACCAGGGTTTCACTGATCTCCCCCAGAGGAGACAATTTTTCTCGTATTTCGTCGAGCATGTCCAGGCTGTCGGAATTGCCCGACTCCAGAAGAGATGATAACTTTTCGAGCAATTGTTGCGCTTTTTCAATATCCAGCTCGGTACTGGAACGGGGTGAGGGCGTTTCTTCCTCATCAACCTTAATTTCATTCATAACCGCATCAAGCTCTGTTTGCAGGGCCTGAAGCAATTCTCGGACGTCATCACGCCCGGTGGCCAGGGAGTCTTCAATAACGGCAGCGGAAGCGGACAACTTTTCCGCGCCTATGGTGGCCGAAACGCTTTTAAGGGAGTGGGCCAGCCTGTGGGCCAATTTGAAATCCCCGTCCCGAGAGGCGGAGCCGATTTCTCGACAAATATTCTTGCTGTTTTTGGCAAAATCAACCAGTAGGCGTTCATATAACGCCAAGCTGCCGGCGGCGCGCTCAAGGCCCAAAGCGCGATCAATTACTTGCTTGCTGCGCCCGCTCGCTACCATGCCGGACAGGCGTTCGCTGTCGGCCTCGCATTCTTCCTCGCCGATTTGCGGCAGATATCTGCTCAGACAGGCCCATAGCTCGCGGGATTTGAAGGGTTTGCCTATGCATTCGACCATGCCGTAATGCCTGTATTTGGCCTTGTCCTGGGCCATCACATTGGCGGTAAGGGCCACAATGGGCGTTTGGTTGCCCAGCTCAGTCAGTAGTTCCGTGGCCTCAAGGCCGTCCATTACAGGCATGTGTATGTCCATGAAGATGAGATCAAAGTGTTGCCCGCGATCTTGGCGAGACCGGACCAGATCCACCCCGATTTTGCCGTTGGCAGCCACCGTGGCGGTTAACCCCACTCTGGCCAGATGCTCGGCCACAACTTCTTGATTGATAAGGTTGTCCTCGCACACCAGAACATTGCCGCTGAAAAGCGGTTTTTTGTCTCCGGTATCGTATTCTTTTTCGGCAGGCAAAGCCGTATCGAGCTCAGCCATAGTTTCCAGAGTCAGCGAGAAGCTGAAGCGGCTGCCCACGCCAGGCATGCTGTCCACCTTGAGCGTGCCGCCCATAATCTCTATAATGCTTTTGGTTATGGACAGGCCCAAGCCGGTTCCCCCATATTGGCGGGTGATGCTGCTGTCGGCCTGTGTGAAGGGTTCAAAAGCTTTTTTAATCTGGTCCGCGGTCATGCCTATGCCGCTGTCGCGCACTTCAAAATAGAGCCGCACATCCCTTTCACCCGGCTCTTCCACAATGGCTTTTACCTTTACTATGCCGTTGCTCGTAAACTTGATGGCATTGGAAATGAGGTTTAAAAGCGCTTGGCGCAGTTTGGTGGAGTCGCCAAGAAGCATTTTGTCGGCCAGGGGCTCGGAATAAAAGTGCAGGGCCACACCTTTTTCCAAGGCTTTGGGCGCGCTGATGGTTTCGCATAATTCAAAAACGTCATGCATGTTAAATGGTGTCTTTTCCAGAACCATTTTGCCGCTTTCAATTTTGGAAATATCGAGAATATCGTTGATTATGCCAAGAAGCCCTTCGGAACTGGCTTTTATTTTTCGCAGATAATCTCTGGTTCTGGGCGTTGACTCTTCATCGTCCATGGCCAGCTCCGAAAAGCCGACAATGCCGTTCATGGGCGTTCTGATTTCGTGGCTCATATTGGCCAGGAAGGTGGATTTCATGCGCGAGGCTTCTTTGGCGGCCTGGGCCGCTTCGCGCATGGCCTGCTCGGCTTGCTCCTTTATGGTAATGCGTTCCATCAGCGAGCTAAGCATAGAACGTAGCGAAAACGCCAATGAGCCTATTTCATTGGAGCTTTTATATGTCAAAGTGGTGTCGGAGCGGCCGGAGGCCACTTCGCGGGCGAAGGTGTCGCACAGCAGAATGGGGCGCACAATCATGAGGTTGACCATCAGCAGATGTACTCCGCAGGCGGCAAGCCCCAGAGCCGTTATAATCCAGACCATATGCATGGAGTTGTCATAATGCTCGCTGGCTGAACTCATAGTCCTGTCCAGCCGCGCATCCAGTTCCTGTTTAAAAATATCGAAAGGAGCCATTATTTTGTCCACTTCACTGTTATAGGCGTCGCTGAATACCAGATTCAGGGCTTTTTCCTTGTCAGGCTTGCCTACTACTGTGTATTGGCCCCGGTCGTCGGGGAACATGCCGCGCATGGCGGTCATGGATTCCATTTCGAGGCTGATCAACCGATTGGAAAGATTGGCGGCCAATTGAAGCAGTTGCAGCTCTCTATCGCTAAAGTGGGCCTGCTTCATCAGCTCATTGAGGGAAATGGTCTGCCCGGGGGCGATCTGGCTAACCTGGGGACGGGGAATTTTTCCTTCCCTGACACGCACGATGTCGTCGTATTCTTTTGCGAAACGTTCATCTCCGGTGGCGGCGAACTTGCGCACCGCCGTGGTGAGGCTGCGTGAACTTTCACGCAATTCATTGGCCAGGATCAGCGATTTGCTTATTGTTGAACGCGATTCGTTAATGGCCATGTCACTTTTATATACAACGATAAGGGAAAAAATAAGCGCAACCGCAGACAGGGCCAGTAATGCCCCGGAAATAACAGTAACTTTTTTGATGGTCATGGAAACTCCGGGAAGAGGCGCGTATATTGTATATTATTAATGTCATTAGATTCTTCAGAATGACAATTCTCCAAAATACATCGGACGATCTGTTACGTCAAGATTCCCTGATCATTCCCGAATCATGACCAATCCTGGCGCGCTGAACGTAATTTCTTGACAAAATCCGGCTTTGAAGTGAAAGAGTATTATGTTACAATAAGTTGATTTATAAAAACGTTGATTACATTTTTTCATAAATTCCGCAGAGTACCCTAATGACCGTCAGAAAACAGATTTTGCTGCTGCTTGTCGCTTTTTCCGTAATTCCCACCCTGGCCCTCACTGCGGTGAGCCTGTCCTCTAATCTTAAAAATATAGAAAATTTACATAAGGATCGATTAAATGCCATAACCAAAACTTCGGCTGCGGCATTCAGCGAAATTATAGGTTTGCGCAAGGACGAGCTCAACTTGCTGGCTTCAAGCTGGAGTATGCTGGATTATCTGAAGATGAAAGAGCGCGACAGCGGCGATGACGGCGAAACCAGGGCCGCTCTTGACGCTGTCGGTGAAAATTTCAAGGTATATATAGACTCGCTGGGAACTTTCGCCGATCTTGTTCTTCTGGATGGAACCGGTAAAGTTATTCTGGGTTATAAGCCCAAATCCATAGGGCTTGATCTTTCGGGAATGGACTACTTTGCCAAGGTAAAGAATGTCAGGGAAGAGAATTATGTTTTCAGCAGCAAGGTGCACTCTTCTCTTTTGCAACCTAACAATCCGGATGTGCGATGCCTGGCTTTCAGCAGCGCCTTGCGAGCCGAAAACGGAAATTTGCTGGCGGTGCTGGTGGCTTTTGTAGATGTGAACATCATGGCCGGTTTTTCCAAGAGCATTTCCTTTGGGCAAACCGGGTTGGCTTTTTTGATTGATTCCGACAACTACATTTTATATCACCCTGAGCCGCGATTCTATAATTCATATACGGCGGCCCCCCAGCTTGCCAATTTGCTGGACCATTGGAGAAGCGGCGATGTTCCGCCCACGGGGCTGATTGATGACGTAATGGATGGTAAACGTCGCATTTATTACTACGAGATAATGCCCAAATCTCAGCTGATTTTCATTTTGCGCCAGGATCACGACGAATTCTCGGCGGAGAGGAATTCAGCGATACGCTTTGCCGTTTTTGCCTGCCTGTTTACCGCAACCCTTGCCGTGACTTTGGGTCTGGTGTTTTCCAAAAGGCTTATGGCGCCAATAATGAAACTTAAAGAAGCCTTTGCCTCCGGCGGCGAGGAGAGCGCCTATGTTTCGGTTGATCTGCCGCTGAAAAATGAATTGGGTGACATGGCCGAAAGCTACAACAGCATGATCAAAAAACTGGAACGGCAATACGACCAGATCAAGGCCGAAAAGGATAAAAATGAATTCAACGCCATGCACGACGGAATTACCGGACTTTGCAATCGCATGGCGCTTGAACGCGAGCTTTCGCAATATATGGCCGAAAGCATTAAGTTTGGCGTATTTTATATTGACATAGATAATTTTAAAAAAATCAATTATGTGCTTGGACATATGATTGGCGATGAACTTTTGCGGGCCGTTGGCGGGCGTTTGAGGGCCTCAAAAGGAGAATTCGATATTTGCGCCCGAATCGGCGGTGATGAATTTGTTCTAGCCAGGAAAGGAAGCGCCGAGGATATGCGCCGCTCGGCCGAAATGCTGCTTGAAGAACTGCGGCAGCCCATAGTTTTTGGCGATGTGACGTTTTTTGTGACTGTGAGCGTAGGAATTGCCATGTACCCCGACCATGGCGCCTCCACGGACAATCTTATTGCCAATTCCGATATAGCCATGTTCAAGGCCAAGGAAAACGGCAAAAATCTGTTCGCGATCTATAATCCAGACATGCGCGGCAACCTTGACCGGCATAATATTATTATGGATGTGCTGCGCGGCTGTATTGAAGACCGCGAGGTGTTTTTCATGTACCAACCCATTTATGACGCGGCCAATGAGAAGATTTTGGGATTTGAAACACTCATGCGCATAAAAAGCGTTAAGCTGGGCCTGGTTAGTCCGGTAGAATTCGTTCCTGTGGCGGAAACAGACAAGGTAATGATGGCAAGACTTGGGCACATCGCGCTACAGGAGGCCTGCGGCTTCATGGCCAGATTGATTGCCGAAAAAGACTTTACCGGCTATATCGCGGTGAATATTTCCAGCGTGCAGCTCAACCAGGACGATTTTGTGGAAAGTGTTCTGAATCTACTGGCCGAAAGCGCAATTCCGGCCGGAAGGCTTCAACTTGAAATTACCGAAAGTGTTATGACCGGCGTCCGTGTAAGCCACCTTGAGAAGTTGACAGCGTTGCGCAAGGCCGGGGTATTGATTGCTCTGGATGATTTTGGGGCCGGCGACTCCTCTTTTTATCACTTCATCAATTTGCCAATTGATGTGTTGAAGATCGACCGCACCTTCTTTGAATCCACCGATTCGAACGAGCGCGTGGAACTTATGAATAAAACCATCATAGATCTGGCGCGCAATTTCGGACTTTCCATAGTTGCCGAATGCGTGGAAAGCAACAATGACCGAGATATGCTGAAGCGGCTGGGATGTGAGGTTATTCAAGGCTTCGTGTATAGCAAGCCGCTCCTTGAAGATCGGGCTATCAACCTTTTGACGAAGTAGGGCATTTCGCGAACGCAGTGAGTAAAATGCTCTGACGGCCCTAACAATGCACGGACCGTCAGAGCATTTTGCTCATTTCATTCGCAAAACGCTCTAGACATAAGCAGTCTGACAGTATTGTCTTAGCCCAGATACCTCGCCAATATATCTTGAAATTTTTCGATGTCTATCGGTTTTTCCAGGTGGGCGTTCATACCTTCGCTTAAATACAATTCCACGTCATCAACCATAACATTGGCGGTCATGGCCACAATGGGAATATCTTGCCAAGGTTTGCCACCATGGCGAATAGCTTTGGTAGCGTCGCGGCCGTTCATTACCGGCATCATGATATCCATGAGGATCAGGTCAAAGCGTTCCCGCTCCAGAATGTCCAGAGCTTCGGCCCCATCGCCGGCTATAGCCGGGATGATGCCGAAATGTTCCAACATGCCGGAAGCCACCTGCTGGTTAATGTCATTATCTTCGCATAAAAGAACACGCGCATTGGGATATTTGTCGATTCTTATTCTGGGTGCGGCCGTAATTTCGGGCAACACGCTGCATACTTTCTGCAGGAAAGTGGAAACAACATAAGGTTTTTCAATCACATCTCTGAAACCGACCTCAGCCAGCAATTCGGGTGAAACCACACGTTTCAGATAGGCCGTTACCAGCAGCAATTTGGTATTTTGTGATATTTCATTAATTTTTCTGGCTAGATCTATGCCGTTTTCCTCTCCCAGCAGGTAGTCGAGAATGATAACGCTGTATGGAGTTCCATTTTGCGTAGTTTCAAGCACCATGGAAAGGGCCTGAGCGGAATCGCGGGCACAGGACGAGCTTATGCCGGCATTTTTTAGTATGGCCGACATAATCGCCAATGAGTATTCGTCATCGTCCACCAACAGGATGGAATTGACGTGCTCGGAGCGCCCTCCTATGGTTTCACGCATGGAATCGCCCATGGTTTTCTGGTTTTTGGCGCGCTTGAAGGGGATAGTTACGTAGAAGTCGGTGCCGACGTTCACTTCGCTTTCCACTCGAATTTCTCCGCCCATGATGTCCACCAGCTTCTTGGTTATAGACATGCCAAGGCCGGTGCCGGACTTGCTTCCGCCCATGCGGTGGAATTGTTCGAAGGGGGCGAAAAGACGTTCAAGCTGCCCGGCGTTCAGACCCACGCCGGTATCTTTTATGTGAAAGACCAAGGTCACTCTGTCGGCCTTGGATTCGAGAGTGGATATGGACAATATGATTCGGCCGGAAGGAGTATATTTTACCGAGTTGTCCAGCAGGTTCTTCAATACCTGCCACAGCCTGGTATTGTCGCCGATCAGATAAAATGGAACATCGGGAGCCAGATCCAGCAGTATTTCCACCTGTTTGTCTTCAAGGCGCTCGGTAGCCACCAGGAAGGTATTGATAATAGTTTCTTCCAGGCTGAAAATGTCTTCCACAAAGTCGAGCTTTTCCGCCTCGATTTTGGAGAAATCGAGAATATCGTTGATGATGGACAGAAGATTTTTGGCCGATGAGCGTATTTTGTGGAATAGCTCATTGTTTTCGTTAGACTGTTCCCTCATGAGCGCCAATTGCGAAAGACCGATGATGGCGTTCATGGGTGTGCGTATTTCATGGCTCATATTGGCCAGGAAAATGCTTTTGAGCAGGTTGGCTTCTTTTTCTTTTTCCGCCGCTCTGGTGAGCATTTCGGCCTGCCTGGTTTCCGAGGTAATATCCTGTCCTATGAGCACTATGCAGTTGTGCCCTCTGAAGATGATCTGGTCGGCGTACATTTTCAGGTTGAGATTACGCTTGCCGGTACCGCATTTGTTGCTGTTATATTCAAATACAATTGTCCGCCCCTGCCAGGCGGCGAAAATTTGCTCCACAAGCGGCAAAAAGTCTTCAGGAGAGGCTTCTTGCACGGTGCGGTAGCCGTAGAAGCCCAGAAACCCCTTGTTGGCGTATTCCAGATTGCCGCTGATGGTGTTGATTATGGCCATAGCTGTGGGCATGGCGTCGAGTATTTTCTGGAGGTCTTCCTGAGAGCGCCGGGTGTAGTCTTTTTGCCGCTCCAGTTCTTCAATGTCTATGGCAAAAGCCAGACATTCATGCCGGCCCTCGTGTTCAAAAGGCACATAGTTCACATGGTGGCGGTGAGTTTCGCCGTCGGCCATGTTGAAAAGAGTTACCTCGCCGCTGACGGCTCCGCGATCGTCAAGAGCCTTGACCGCCTTGTCGTAGCTGCCGGGATTCTTGTAAAAATTATGTATGTCTCCGCCGAGGACCATACCGATTTTGTGGCGACTGTAATCGTTGGCCTCCACAATGCGCCCATCGCTCACGGCGGCAAAGGCAAAAGGCGCTTTTTCCATGATTTTTTCCAGGCGTTTGATTATTTCGCCGGAAGACTCCGCGTCATTGCCAAAGTCATGCGGGCATTGCTCGGACATACCCGCTTTTTTCGCTCGTGACCGTTTGTAAAGAAGTATGGCGGCCGCGCAGGCCAGAAACATGGCCGCAAAGCCCAGGTAAACAGGGCCAAGCCTTTTGCGCTCCAACTGCCAGGAAGTGTCCGGATTGTTGATAAGCTCATGGCCTTCAGGCATGTTTGTTTCGGTCAGATTAAATTTTTTTGCCACCGAAGCGTCAAAAACCCATTTGTTTAATGACTCTGAAGCGTAAATAATGGGTATGTCGGAAATCTGTTCGCCACGCAATATTCTGGCAGCCATTTTACCGGCTGTGGCCCCCTGAATTCTGCCGTGCGCGAGCATTCCGCCAAAGGCCCCTTCGCCCATATGCGAGCTGATGAGCACAAAAAGCGGAGTGGACAATACGGCGGAAATCTGCCTCTGCATTTCCGCCTCCTCGGTATTGTTATTTTCACTGTCCGTGAAGTAGGAGCCAAGAAGCACCAGAGTGTCGCTGCCAAAAGAGGCCAGCTTTTTCAGCAGGAGCTCTTTTGGCATATTATCGTTATATTCCACATCCACGCGCATGTTCAGCCGTGACAACTGGTTTTTTATGTCCTTTTGCCAAAGGCGGCCGGAATTGCTGTAGTCGTTGATTACATATATTTTTTTAGCGCGGGGGTAGAGCCACAGCATGTATTGCACTGTGGCGCTTACAGAAATAGATTCCGTACAACCGGTGGCATATTGTTCGATGCCATTGATGACGGCGGGGGTGAAATTGTTTATGCCGCAAAATACCACCGGAGCACCGATAAAAAGCCGATGATAGTTTTCATGTACGAATTCCAGGGCATCATTGTCCGAGGCTACAACCACGTCCGGGTTTCGATCCAGAAGCGCCGCATGTATGGCGGAAGCTACGCTGGCGCGCTGCATGTCTTTGTTGCTCACGCGGCGGGAGCTGAGATTAAAGCCAAAAACGGCAGCGGGTATTCCATCGGCATGAATAGCCTGGCGCACGCCTTCGTTCATTTGCTTTTCCCAGGCTATTTCGGAATTGTAGGAAGTTATGTGTACAACTGTTTTTTCACCCGGTGACAAAGACCATTTTTTTAAATTTTCAATGGTGCCTTCATCTTGCATTTCCCGGATTGTTTCGGCTAGCAATGGGACCAGGGTAGCGTGCTTTTTGTTCAAATAGGGGTAATTGGGAATTACCTGCACCACTCCGGCTTTTTTTATGCCTTTGGGAACTATTCTGCCGCTGTTTTCCCTGTGGGGCGCTATTGCCGCGTCGGCATTGTTGTCCAGAACTTGTCGCCAGAGTTCGTCATAGCTTGAAGTGCTGATGTTGACGGGAATGCGTTTGGGTACATTATTGGCCAAATACAGGTTTTGATTCCGGTAGGCCACACGCAGGCTGCGAAGATCCTCCCAGGAGCCCACGCTTATTTTGCTGTCTTCCCTAACATAAACGGTTATTTTGGTAGACGAAAAAGATACAGGCACACGAACCAGGTTGTTGTGGCCTGTTTCGGTTCCTTCAACCATTTCCGCAAGCAGATCAAGGTCGCCGCTGTCGGTTTCGGCGGCTAGAGTGCGCATACCTCCCTGACGCAGCAGCATCTGGTAACCCAGTCGCTTCAAGGCGGTGTTGATTATGCGATGAGTCACTATGGAAGATTCTGAAGACGAACCAACCATGAGCAGGGACGGTTTTTCCGCGGCTTGCGGACAAGATACCGGCGTAAACGACAAAAGCGTGAGAAACAGGATGAACAACGGTATTTTCAACGGCATGGTTCAGCTACTTGCCTCTGGCATTCCAAGGCGGGCCTACGCCCGCGAAAGGGTGAACAGGGTTATTTGCCCATGGCGTTAAGGAAATCCTTATTGCTTTTTGCTCCACGCATCTTGTCCAGCAAAAATTCCATACTGTCGATAGAAGACATGGGGGCCAGTATTTTGCGCAAAATCCACACTCTGTTGAGCACGTCGTCGCCAAGCAGCAAATCTTCCTTGCGGGTTCCGGTACGGTTGATGTCTATGGCCGGGAAGACGCGCTTTTCGGCAAGATGGCGGTCGAGATATATTTCCATGTTGCCGGTGCCTTTGAATTCTTCAAAAATGACTTCATCCATGCGCGAGCCGGTGTCGATGAGGGCGGTGGCTATAATGGTAAGGCTGCCGCCGCTTTCAATATTGCGGGCCGCGCCGAAAAAGCGCTTGGGCCTTTGCAGGGCATTGGCGTCGAGACCGCCCGAAAGTACCCTTCCCGAAGAAGGGGTTACGGCATTATAGGCTCGACCCAGGCGGGTGATGGAGTCGAGCAGGATCACCACGTCTTTTTTGCGTTCCACAAGGCGCTTGGCCTTTTCCAACACCATTTCGCATACCTGCACGTGACGCTGCGGCGGTTCATCAAAAGTGGAGCTGATTACCTCGGCCTTTTTCACAGTACGTTCCATATCGGTAACTTCTTCGGGGCGCTCGTCAATCAACAGCACTATGAGATATACGTCGGGGTGGTTGGCATTAATGGCATTGGCGATGGATTGCAGAAGTATGGTTTTGCCGGTGCGCGGCGGGGCCACGATTAGCCCGCGCTGCCCCCTGCCGATAGGCGACATCAGGTCGATTACCCGGTTGGAAAGATTGGTCTGGCCGTTTTCCATGCACAGACGATCGTCGGGGTATATCGGGGTTAGGTTGTCGAACAGAACCAGACTTTTGGCGTTCTCCGGCGGTTCAAAGCCTATTTCAGTCACTTTCAACAGGGCGAAGTAGCGCTCTCCTTCTTTGGGGGGGCGAATCTGCCCTGACACCACGTCGCCCTTGCGCAGTGAGAAACGGCGTATTTGCGAGGGGGAGACATAAATATCGTCCGGGCCGGGCATGTAACTGCACAGCGGAGAGCGCAAAAAGCCGAAGCCATCCGGCAATATTTCCAGCACACCGTCGCCATAAATGGCCCCGTTTTGTGAAGAACAGGTTTGCAGAAGGGCGAAAATAAGTTCCTGCTTACGCATGGAACTGGCGTTTTCAATTTCATATTGTTCGGCCAGTACCATTAATTCCTGCATGCTTCTAGTCTTCAGCTCGGTGAGGTTCATCGCGCTTTCTACTGCGGGAGCAACAACGGGAGGGGGAGGTGGTGAAGTTTTTCTTTTTCGCGAGGGAGCATTGCTTGCGCGAGCTGGAACCATCGGGGCTGGGGATTCGGGAGCCGCCGTGGTCGGGGGCGGGGATTCGGGAGCTGCGGAAGCAGATGTTTCAGGGGCGGAAGTTTCAAGCACAGATGTTTCGGGAGCGGGAATCGCGAGGGCGGCGACCGTTTCGGCCGAAGGCGTGACGCCATCAGCGGCGGGCTGGGTGGTTTTTTTTCTCGTCATTATCTTTCCTGGTTTTGTAGATATGGGAAACCGGCGGCATGCACTACCGGGAAGTCAATACAAACTTCCCGGACGGCCAGCCGTCAATGAAAATTTTCACATGCCAACGAGGCATCTTGCGAACACAGTGAGCAAATGCTACGTCGAGCGGGCTACAATGCGGCGCAGTGCGGCGGACCTTAAAGCCGCCGCAAAAGCAAACAGCCTCAGATCTTTGGAAGACAGACTCTGATAATGTATAAAATCAAAGTAAATTACTATTAGGATATTTGGATTGAAATTCGGGAATAATTCAGGCCGCAGGCGGCGCGAGGTTTATGGCCTTGCAAAATTTTGCGGCAGCCTCGGAGCCTTCTCGGGCGAATATATTAATCGCTTCGGCGGCTTTAATAGCTATTTCACTATAAATATTCTTTTCTTCGGCACTAGGGCGGCCCAGAACCCAACCGGTAACTGACGCGCCTTTTATGCGGTCGTCAGGGCCTCTGCCTATACCGAGGCGCAAACGGAAAAAATCGGTTGTGCCAAGGTGTTCGGCTATGGATTTCAACCCGTTATGCCCGGCATGACCGCCGCCAAATTTCAGCCTGAGCGTGCCCAACTTGAGATCAAGCTCATCATGCAACACAACGAGCCGGCCAGTCGGTATTTTGTGCCAAGCCAAAATGGGCTGCACCGCCGTACCGCTCAAGTTCATAAACGTAAGCGGTTTAGCTATGATCCAACGAGCGTTGCCGCCGGGAAGTCCGCAGTGCCACAGTTCACTTTTGAATTTGCCGGTGCTCGCCATATCTGCCCTGCGCCCGTTGCGCAGGGCATTATCAATGATGGCGTCCGCCGCTGCGAATCCAAAATTATGCCTTGTGCCCTCGTATTGTGATCCGGGGTTGCCAAGGCCGGCCAAAAGCCCGGCGTATTCCATGATGTAAGTTTGCGTCCGTGAAAGCTAGATGACTTCGTCGCCTTCATCAGCCTTGCCAGTGAGTACGGAAACAATAGCGTCATTAGCATTTTGCGCCGCGCGTACATTGGCCGGAAGCTCAAGATCCTTGACACTGATGGTCTGGTTCAGATCGAGGTTAGTCACGTCGATCACAACCTTCTTGGGCATGTCAAGCGGCTTGCTGATCAGGGTGAGCTGTTCGCGGTAGGTTTCCATCTTGCCGCCCAACTTGGATCCTTTGGCCACGCCGGTAAATTCCAGCGGCACACGCGCCTTTACTTCTTTTTCCAAATCCACACCGTAAAAATCGATATGATTGAAGGCCACCTTGTAGTGATGGTACTGAACGTCCCAAACCATTACCGGGTGAACGCTTTTTTTGCCGTCTTCCTCGATTTCGAGGTTGAAAACCGTGTTGCGGCCGGTCTGGGCATAAAGCTTTTCCATGGGCAGGGCCGGTACCAGAACCGGAACGTTCTCGCCGGATCCGCTATAGAATATGCCGGGCACCATGCCTCCGGCGCGAAGGCGGCGATTGTGCCCTTTGCCGAGTTCGACGCGTTTTTTCACGGTCAGAGAATGAGCTATGGACATGGATACACTCCTATATAAAAAGTACGCTTACCGACGAGCCGGTATGGATATTGTGAATGGTCTTGCTAAGCAAGGACGCCACGGAAACAACGTGAATCTTGGGGCAGAGGGCGACCTTGTCGCTTGCCGGAATGGTGTCGGTAATCAGCACCCGGCTGATGCCCGACGAATTTATGCGCTCAATGGCCGGACCGGAAAGCACACCGTGGGAGGCGCAGGCGATAACTTCCTTGGCCCCATGTTTCAAAAGTTCGTTACCAGCCACGCAAAGAGTGCCGGCTGTGTCGATCATATCATCCACAATTATGCATCGCTTGTCCGTAACATTGCCGATAATGTGCATAGCCGTAGCCTGATTTGGCTTGTCGCGGCGCTTGTCAACTATGGCCAGACCGGCATTGAGCCTTTTAGCATAGGCGCGCGCCCTTTCAACTCCACCGGCGTCGGGCGACACTATAACCACGTCGTCCGCGTTCATGTAAGTAGTGCGCAAGTCTTCAAGCAATACCGGCGCGGCAAAGATATTATCCACCGGGCAGTCAAAAAAGCCCTGGATCTGTCCGGCATGCAAGTCGATGGTAACCACTCGCTCCGCTCCGGAAACAGATATGAAGTTGGCTATGGCCTTGGCGCTGATCGGAGCTCTTGGGCTGACCTTGCGATCCTGGCGGGCATAGCCGTAATAGGGTACCACAGCGGTAATGCGCCCGGCGCTGGCGCGTTTGAGCGCGTCGAGCATCAGACACAGTTGCACGATATTGTCGTTAACCGGCGAGCAGGTCGGCTGCACAACAAATACATCGTCGTCGCGCACATTGTCGGATATTTCGACGCGTAACTCCCCGTCGCTGAAAGTGGTCAGCAAAGATGGAGTGAGATTGCAGCCGAGATAATTACAAATAGCCTTGGCCAGGGCCGGGTTGGCCGACCCACTGACAATTTTGAGGTCACCAAACATTAATGGCTGTCCGCGAAATTTGGGTGGATGAAGTGGCTGGGGCGGAAGGATTCGAACCCTCGAATGACGGGACCAAAACCCGTTGCCTTACCTGCTTGGCGACGCCCCAATTTTGTTCTGCTTCCTTTTAAACCTGGGCAGCTTTTTTACAGCGGCTTAAAGTTGAAACCTTATCCGCCTCAGTCTACAACGAACTGGTGTAAACTTTCAAGCCCCTACCCATCATGTGGGCACGGGCTGTTTCCGCCCTACTTGCATCACGGAAAAGGGCGAAAATAGACGCGCCGCTTCCGCTCATCAAAGCCGCTGCCGCACCAAGGCCGAGTAAAACTGCTTTTAGCTCCCTCAAACAAGGATAGTCAATAAAAACAGCTTGCTCTAAATCATTGGCCAAGCATGGCAACCGCAAGCCCCCTTTCTTATATTTACTTTGCCAAGATGTCAAGTATTCTTGGCGGGGTTTAAATGATTTTGCTCCGATGATTTCGTCGTAACGCCTGTAGGCCTTTGGCGTGGATACCGTAATATTGGGACATATCAACAGTAAAATCATGTTCAGGAGCGGCATTGGGCAGGGTTCTACCTTTTCGCCGATACCGCTTACCGTGCTTGCGGTGTTGCGCAAAAAAAATGGCACGTCCGCCCCCACTTTTAATGCCGCTTGCGTCAATTCGTCCATAGACAGGGGGCTTGGAGCCACGGAATTTAAATACAGCAGCAGCGTGGCCGCGTCGGAACTGCCGCCGCCAAGGCCTGCGCCCGAAGGTATGCCTTTTTCCAGTTTTACTTCCAGGCCGGGGGAAAATCCGGAAAGCGCGGCAAAGGCGTTGTAAGCCTTGACCAGAGTGTTATTTTGCGGATCGAGCCAAGGCTGAGCGCAGGAAAATTCCAGGCCTGCATGCTTGCCGGGGCACACATGAATTAGGTCGAAAGGTTCCTTCAGGGGCAGGAATATTGACTCCAGCTCATGGTAACCGTTTTCCCTGATGCCGGTGAGGTAAAGGTACAGATTTACCTTGCAGCCGGCCCGTAGGGTAACTGTGGGGCTATTTTTCCAAAGTTCTCCGGAAAACATCAATTACATTCCACGTTATTATAGCATTTTGTTTTTGAAATTATCCATCGCCTGAAACTGTTTTTAAGAATTAAGGCTGATTGTCCTGCGCCGCCTTTCAACGGCGGCTCGGAACAGCATGTTATTACGGCGGCTTCACCGCCTAAGTTACGGACACTTCGTGTCCGGACGGCCCTAACAACGCACGGGCCGCCAGAGCATTTCGCAAGCGAAATGGTCTAATACAAATGTTTTTGGTACTGGTGGATGGGGGTCTGTGGGACGGAGG
>JAVBLG010000034.1:0-57377 GCA_031553655.1 Desulfovibrionaceae bacterium
CGAGCCAAGACAATAGTGAGTAGTGTCCTGACGGGCCACCCATACGCCAAGGGCTACGTTAATAGCGTCTTTCAAGCCTTTTTGCCCGCTTTCAACGCCAACAACCTTGGCTCCCAAAAGCTTCATGCGCGCCACATTAGGGGCTTGGCGCTTTATATCCTCGCTGCCCATGTAAATGGTGCACTCTAAACCCAGCCTGGCAGCCACGGCCGCTGTTGCCACTCCGTGCTGGCCCGCACCGGTTTCAGCTATAAGGGCGGTTTTGCCCATGTGTTTGGCCAGCAGGGCTTGCCCTATGGTATTGTTGATTTTATGTGCGCCTGTGTGCAGCAAATCTTCGCGTTTGAGCCAGATGTTCAGGCCGGTTTCAGCCGAAAGGGTCGGACAGAATGTAAGCGGGGTTTCACGCCCGGCGTACTGATATAAAAGCTCATTCATTTCCGCCTGAAAATCGGCTCTAGGCAGAATTGTTTCCATGGCCTCTTCCAGCTCGCGCAACGGCGCGCATAAGAGTTCGGGCACAAACATGCCGCCGAACTTGCCAAAATAACCTTTTTTCATACAGTCCTTCCTTTTTGGTTTGAACCTGACTCCGATAAGGTGCAGTGTGCACCACAAAAAAAATCCGCCCCGAGAGGGGGGCGGATTTATTGCTTCCGTACGATCTGGCTCAGCTAATAAAGATCGCTTCCCTCTCAGGGTATAAGAGGAGCGCACCACCAATTGCCGTTGCTGTACAATTTGTTATTGAAAAATTCGGCTGAACACAATCTCATTTCGGGTCTCATTTTATCTCGTATGATTATTCCGTCCACTTCAAACGGAAAATTGTTATTATAATATTATTCATTGCCTGTCAAGCATATCCTTCGCTTAAATGCATTTTAGATCTTCAAATATAGCTTATACCTGTTGACTTAAATGTTCGCGTGAGCATTTAATTTGAAGCGGCCATACCTTTTATCCCGTCCGCTTATGGCTGGTAATACAGGGGGGCGTACGGGACCAAGACGAAAGGAACGTGATATGCGCAACAACCTGAAGGAAATTTATTTTGCCGGAGGCTGCTTCTGGGGTGTGGAAGAATATTTTTCGCATATCCCCGGAGTGTGTGACACCATGGTCGGTTATGCTAACGGCAGAACGCCCGAACCTACCTATGAGGAGGTTTGCGGCGGAAATACCGGCCACACGGAAACCGTTAAGTTGGTTTATGACCCCGAAATAATAAGCCTGCGCAAGCTGGCGGAACACCTTTTTAAAATAATAGATCCGCTCAGTGTCAACAGGCAGGGGCCGGACGTGGGCAGCCAGTACCGCACCGGAATGTATTATGCTGACGAGGAAGATCATAAGATTCTGGCACAGGTTTTTTATCGCGAAGGGGCCACTTACAAAGAACCCTTGGCTGTGGAACTGGCTCCGCTGTCCAGTTTCTGGATAGCGGAAGAATATCACCAGGGCTATCTCAAAAAGAATCCCGGCGGATACTGTCATATAAGATTTGACAAGCTTGGGTATGTTCCGGCTTGACGTAGCGACGAAACGGCCGAAAAAGAACATTTTCACCCCGCCATCGAAACCGCGGTCATGCGGTTTTGACCTCAGGCCGCGGCCGGAATCAGTTTCGGTCGCGGCATTCCATTTATCCACCTTGCTTTATTTTGTAGCAAAGCGCATATTCGACGTGACACAAATATAACAGAAAATATCCCGCAATTTGGAATCATTTTGCGTGCGCTTTTTCAAGCATCAAATCGAGAAGACCTGCAGGGAGGGGAGATGGCTATTTTATGTCGTTTATGTGGGCTTGCTTTCAACAAACCGAACGAGAGCCGGAGGGCCGCTTTTGCAGTCAAAAGGTTGAATATGCCCGAGCGCATCTGTGACAATTGCCTTTCCGGGCAAACCTCGTCCTTTGTAGAAAAAATGTTTCCCTATTGCTGTCCGAAATGTGGTGGCGTGCGAGCCGATCTTGACTTGCATGAAGCGGAAAAGCTAGTGATCTGCGCCAATTGCGGGTATATTGACACCTATGTAAACATGGCGATCACACAACCGCCCGTGATGCGGGAAGAAGATGGCAATACCGTCTTGACGGTAAAAGCTGAAGCCCCGGCTTCAACTGAATCTTTAGCCGCAGCCTCAAAGAAGCTGATATCCTGCGAAGTGTGCGGCAGCATTTTCCGCGATTCCATAGTGCCTATGAGCAAAAGTCGACATCAGTCCTATAGAGACAGGGGGCTGGATATTCCCGAAAGCATTTGCACACGATGCGCCGCCCCATATGTGAGACTGGAACTGGCCCGGAAGAAAGGAAACCAATCTTCGTCCCATCACCGTCAGGACTTTATAACGCCAAGCTCGGAGAACTTTGCCAGAACTTATGAGAGCGACGAAGAGCTGACCGGTGTGAAAGGCTGGCTGCAAATATTCCTGATTATGGAGATTGGCGGTTTTCTGCTGAGCGTACTGATCGCTATTAACAAGCCAGAGAGCGATATCCCAGATGTCCACATTGCCTTTGGCTTTATGGCCCTGATGTTGTTTGTGATCCGGACTGTTGCCTATATAAAAATAATAATGCACAAAAGGGATGCGCTCACTTGGACCATGATTTCCCTAGTTGGGAGTGCAATATATAATTCACTATATCCATCACCGCATTTTGGAGTCGGATCCTTGATCAGCCTAGTTTATAATTCCATATGGTTAGCCTATTTTAGCTTCTCACGGCGAGTTCGTCTCACGTTGACGAAGCGATGAGTTCCGCCGCGCTGCGCTGCAAATAAGGGGATGCTTACAGTTTCTCCACCAAAATACGGGAAATGCGGCGTCCGTCAACTTCCTGCACTGTATAACGAAACTCCTTATGCTCAAGGGAATCTCCGGCTTCGGGTATGCGCCCCAAATGCGCCAGCATAAAGCCGGCCAGCGAGGTATAGTCATTACCGTCACTGACTATGTCGCGTAAATCCAGAAAGTTTTCGAGAAAATTCACATTGGCCGTGCCTCGTATGCTCCAACGGCCGTCTCCCAGTTCGCGCACGTCCGGCTGCTCTCCTTCTTCCACAACTTCACCGGCAATGGCTTCAAAAAGATCCATGTGTGTAACCAGCCCTTCAATGGAGCCGAATTCATCGGCTACAAGCACCAGGTGCGAACGCGAACTACGCAGCATGTCCAACAAATTCAGCACTGGCATGGATTCCGGGGCCACGCGCGGTTCTTCCATGGTCGACTCGCGTATCTGCCCGTAACGCACAAGGTCGCCCAACAGCTCAGCAGCATGAGCCACCCCCAGCACATCGTCCAGGCTGCCTCTGCATACAGGCAAAACACTTGGCGTGCCCCGCAGCAAAATTTCACGCTGTTTTTCCAGAGAGTCTTCCAGATTTAAAAAGGCGGCGTCGGCCCGGTGAGTCATTACCGAACGCGCTGTGCGCCCCGACAGGCTCAGTACCCGGCTGATCATATTAATCTCTTCAGCTACGGAAGCGTCTTCGCCGTTGGTGTCGCCCCCCGAAGTTTCCTGGTTATGGCTGCTTTTGATCAGAGCGTCGGGAGATTCCGGAGGTTTGCCTTCAAGCAGGCGGGCCACGGCTTCGGCCGTGCGCAGGCGCATGGGGCGGCGCTTCTCATGCTTCAGCACATTGCGTCGGGCAATCTGGTTAAAAAATTCGATAATCACAGAAAACCCGATGGCGGCATATAGATATCCCTTGGGCAGATGCGCGCCAAACCCTTCGGCGATGAGGCTCAAGCCGATTAGCAGCAAAAAGCTGAGGCACAGCACAATGACTGTGGGGTGGGTGTTGACAAATCCGGTAAGCGGCGTGGCTGCCATAACCATAATGCCCATAGCCAGCACAACGGCGGTCATCATAATGGGCAAGCTCTGGGTCATGCCCACGGCAGTGATGATGGCGTCGAGCGAGAATACCGCGTCAAGCACCACTATCTGAGCTATGACCAGCCAGAAGCCCGCGTACTCTTCGCGCCCGTGCGCGGCATGGCTTACGCCTTCCAGGCGCTCGTGCAGTTCCGTGGTGGCCTTGAACAGCAAAAACAGGCCTCCGGACAGTAAAATGAGATCGCGTCCGGAAAAAGTATGTCCAAACAGGCTAATGAAAGGCGCGGTGAGGGTTACAATCCAAGATATGGCCGAAAGCAGGCCAAGACGCATGAAAAGAGCCAGCCCAAGACCTATAAGACGTGCCCTGGCTCGCTTTTCTCTGGGCAGTTTTTCGGAAAGTATGGCTATGAAAACAAGGTTATCTATGCCGAGCACCACCTCAAGTAACACCAGGGTGCCTAAGGCCACAGCAGATTCTACGTTAAAAATAAATTCCATAATTTTTCTTATTTGGGTCTATCTGTATGCGTTTTTTTGCGCACCATATTCATTTTACGCTATTAGGGCAACCCACTGCAATAATAAAATCAGGGCTGACGCGTCCCAGCTCGGAGGCCCAAGGCATTTGCCTCAGCAAACGAAAAATCATCTCGTGACTACACAGCCCGACTCTTTATAGCATTTCGCTTTTTAAATTATCCGCTACCTAAAACTGTTTTTTTAAGAATTAAGGTTGATTGTCCTGTGCCGCCTTTCAGCGGCGGCTCGGAATCGAATGTTATTACGGCGGCTTCGCCGCCTAAGTTACGGACACTTTGTGAGAGACTCGGGCCGTCCTGGCCCTCGCCCTGCGGGCGTTGCTGCGCAACGTCCAATTCCACATCCTGTGGAATTGAGCGGACGGCCCTGACAACGCACGGGCCGTCAGAGCATTTCGCTCATTTCATTCGCAAAACGCTCTAAGGAAATATTTTCCTATTTTAATATTTTTACAAATTTTACCTATTGCAATTATTAAATAATTACACTTCGGAATGCTTTTTGCTTTATAGCTTAATACGTAAAACAGGAGGCATAAAATGTCACTGATTATCAATCACAATCTGATGGCGTCTAATTCCGCCCGAAATCTAAATACGCATTATGCCTCCCTTAGTAATTCCACTCGTCGCCTGTCTTCAGGCCTACGTATCAATTCTTCATCCGACGATGCCGCCGGGCTGGCCATCAGAGAGCTTCAGAGGGCCGACATCAGAGCTCTTCAGCAGGGCGCCAGAAACGCCAATGACGCCATATCAATGATCCAGGTCGCTGACGGCGCGCTTGTAATTATTGATGAAAAATTGATTCGAATGACGGAATTAGCGGAGCAGGCCGCAACCGGAACTTATGACTCCACTCAGAGATTGATGATTGATTCCGAATTTCAAGCTATGGCCACCGAAATCAACAGAATTGCCGATGCCACTGATTTTAATGGAATACACTTGCTTAACGGAAATTTGTCCGGCAGGCACGACGGCTCCGGCCTGACCTCTACCGGCGCGCTGAAGGTGCATTTCGGGTCAGGCAATGATAGTGCTGAAGATTATTATTATGTTGAAATCCCACCAGCAACTCTGGAAGGGCTTGGGCTTGAGCAATCTGGAGCCATGTCCTCGGTGGCCTCAAGAACTTCCACGCCTGGTGTGCTTCCGTTGCTTTCCGACGTAATTGTCAATGGCGACTTGCCTGTATCGTTCGGGCATATTAATAACCCGGCCAGTGTGCCCTTTGCCATAATTCCCAAAGGTACAACCAACCTTAAGCTCAATATGTTCGGATACGGTCTTGGAACCAGCTATGACGCCATTGAAATTTTCACCACCAGTGGAGTTCACATAGCTGGAACTACCATTGGCTACCCAACCTGGGCAGCTTCCGGCATTGGCTCGTCAGCGGCTCTTGAGGCCGCATATTTCACTGCCGCGAACGGATTTGCGCCCGGGGCAACCTACCAGGGCACTCAACTTAACGGTTCAGGGACCGACGTGCCATACAATCCCAACGCTCCTTATAATAGCTTTAGCTATAACGGCATGAATATTAACTACAGCGGAGACGGAACCGTTACTACCGACTATGGTGAGTTTCTTGAAATAGATTATGTAAGTGAAGACTTGATCTTCATGGTGTCCGGAAGCTGGATGTTTGACGTGGCTGCAACCTGGCAATACGAGCCGACCAGAACCGACATAACCACTCAGGACAATGCGCAGAAGGCTCTGGATGTGTTGCATCAGGCTATTGTAAAAAAAGACGGCATCCGAGCCCACCTGGGCGCATTGCAGAACCGTTTGGAGAACACCATATCCAATCTCAAGATACAAGCAGAGAATCTGCAAGCGGCAGAATCTCGTATTTCCGACGTGGATGTGGCTACGGAGATGACAGCGTTTACCAAGGATCAAATTTTGACTCAGTCGGCCACAGCAATGCTGGCTCAGGCCAACTCTCTGCCCAAAATGGCCTTGCAAGTGATTGGCGGGTAGACGCCCGTTGCCAGCCTTCTACGAGCCGTAAATAAACTTCCCATAACACAACAGCAATACACTGGATGCGGATTATCCTAATTCCACATCTGATAGCCCAAATGCTGTTTTCCTGCTCAAGCTCACGCAGGCGCTTTACTAAATAAGCGTCCACCCCACTATATTTTACCCTCCATTTATAAAATGCGGCAGCGCACATGCCATCTGTGCTACTGTAATGCTGCTTTCAGCCTGCTTCAGGATTGCCGCAATCTGATTATCGGCAACGCTTTATTTATTTATACACAATATCCCGATTAAACATTATGGGAAATTCTGCTTTTGAATACCATTTTTTTCGGGAGTATTCCTTCTCTGCTTTTCCCGTCAAAATGGTGAGTAACGCGGATGATATTTTGTGTTGCCAACAATATTGAACGTCACTCATACTCAATATTTTTAGAATTACTGCCATAATTATCCAAGGAGTGCATAGAACAAAAAACTGTTTTCGCACGCTTTGGTACAAAATGTTTGATGCAATACACAGTTTATCGTGATTTTTCTTACGAAAAATGTCATAGCATAATAATTATCGTAAAAAGAGTATGTATAAACACATCAAGATGCTTTACATTCATTATTGAAATAATCCAGAAAAAATTTAAAATAGCCCTTATCGCTGTGTCCAGGAATGGTTGTTGAAGTATATCATCATTACAGTTACGCAACGCTACTGGCTAATGTAACTATGTGCATAATAAAAAACAATAACTAAACCTAACAATAAAAACATCTCAGTAAACATTAAACTTTAACCAGTGAATAAAATAACTGCTTCCAAATGAGGATGTCATGCCACGCTGTTTGTTGTCACAAGAATTTGTTAAAAGCTTGCAAGGAATAAAGACAAAAAAAATAATTCATTTTTCAGACATTGATATTCCAGGGTTTATCCTTGAATTCAGACCATCAGGAGGCGGCACATGGTATGCTCGGTATCGTTCTGAAGGCAGAGTCCGTTATTTGCATCTTGGTACAATCAATGACACTAAATGTACGGATGCCAGAAGAGATGCTATCCACTTTTTAAACCGCACTGAAAACAATTTTATAAATTTAAAAAAAAAGTGGTGCGCATATCAACTGCGAAGCATTTTTCCCCTGATACCACAGCATCAGATGACAAATCCCTGCATTCCGGTATAACCCTGAAGGCTTTTGTATCTGGAAAATACGTTCCTTATGTAAAAATAAAGAAAAAAAGCTGGGAGCTCGATGCTTTGCTCCTTGTTAGGCATGTTTTACCCTTTTTGGGAGATAAAAGCCTGGATAAGATTTATGAGTATGACGTAGAGCTATTGCTACAGGCTTCACGCACAAAGGGACTCGCACCAGCAAGCTGCAACAGAATTTTGGCCCTTGTACGAACGGTTTTTAACTGCGCCGTACGGTGGAATTTACTGGCCAAAAATCCCTGTGCGGGTGTTGCGGCTTTTTCCGGGGCTGCTGTCAGGGACAGATATCTTACTAATAAAGAAATGGAAGCCGTCGTGGCCGAGCTGGAGGCTCGGGCGGAACGCGGCCTGGGAGCGAGGGCGTTGCAATTGCTTCTTTATACTGGAGCACGAAAAAGGGAAATTCTTACAGCCCGTTGGGAAAATGTGGACCTGGAAAAACGTATGATTATAGTGCCCAACTCCAAATCTGGAAAAACACGCTACATTCCTTTGTCTGATGAGGCCGTACGCATCATAGCGAACATTCCTAGGCCGATATGGTCGCCATGGCTGTTTGAAAATCCGCTGACGGGAAAAGCCTTGCGATCCGTTTACGATGTATGGGATTCAGTGCGAAAAAAACTGCTGCTTGAAAACGTGCGTATTCATGATTTACGCCATTCCTTTGCCAGCCATCTGGTGAACGCAGGCAACTCCCTCTATGTGGTGCAACGCATTCTTGGCCATCAGAGCCCAAGCGTCACCATGCGCTACGCCCATCTTGATCAGGAAGCTTTGCTGAAAGCCGCCAATATGATGCCCACCTTTCCCGCCTCGTGGAGTAAGGCAGAAAAGGTGGGCATAATCACGTCAAGTCCGAAAAAATAACCTACCCGCCGCCTCACTGAAAATAGTTGTCGTTTAATATAATGTTCCAGTTAAATCACAAGCATCCAAACAGCTGTTTTCAGTATTACATATAACAGCCGTCTAATGCCAAATAGCACAAACTATATTGAAGGGCAATAAAATAATTACGCAGTATCTCTTTGTACGTATTGCGGCACCTCATCCGCGAGGCCACAAATTTTAGATCTTCCAAATTTTTCCAAAAAATTTATTCGTATAACATTCTGTATTTAGTTAATTAAATTCTTAATGTTTTCAGTAATACTGAAAACATTCGTTTAGAACATCTTTTTCATAGTTCACAATGAGTTATTCTTGAGGAGGATTTATGGCCTTACAATATGATACCCCACAGTCTGTGCCTGTAGACGATATTACATCAGGTATGAGTAATTTGAGTGAAGATACCAGAGCGGCTATCAACCAGCTGCTTCCAGCCGGCACAAACGCCACAGTAGAAAACTATCATGGCGGCCCGGTTACGCCGGGAACGCAAATAGCCCTTGTGCCCTCAGGTGAGAAACTGAAATCGGATCCCGGCACTCCGATCGTGATAATGAGCGACGGAGCGACAGCGAAGGTCACCTTTGGCGCCGATTCGGAAGTACAAACCTTGATTCTCGGCAGCGGCAACAACACCGTCAAGTTTAAGAGCAATAATGACATCACCGTTGAAACCCTCGGCGGTAACGACTCCATTGTCACCGGCGGCGGTAACGACCACCTCACAATCAACGGCGGCCACGCCACCGTCAATACCGGCGAAGGCAACGATGTCGTGGCTCTGGTTGGTAATGGCGAGTATCACGTTGCCGGTGGTTCGGGCGACATGGTTGTCAACCTTGACGAAACCGCTGAAGGCACGGCCACTGTCGACGCCGGCGACGGTTTTGACCGGATCAATCTCTTAAAGGATAACCCCGGTAATCATGAGTTTGGATTCAACGCCAAAACCGGCGAATTCACCATGCACAGCCCCTTGCAAGCTAATATGTTCGGCGTGGATGTGGTAAGTTTCGATGTGGACGGTAACGGCCAGATCAGACTCGAAGAAGGTGACCACATCACCGTCCTTGCCACAAACGCCCAAGACAGCCTGGTGGCTAAGCTGTACAAAATCGCTCTGGGCCGCGAAGCCATAGACGGAGATGACGGATGGGGCGATTCGACCCTTGGCGGCATCAACTGGTGGATGAACGAGTTCGAGAAGGGCGAAACCGATGGCACCATGGAGCATCTGGTAAACTCATTCCTGAACTGCGACGAATTCCACGACAAGTATGACGCCATGAACAATGCGGAGTATGTGGACGCGCTTCTGGCCAATCTCTACCCGGATGGCAGGGATGTATCCGAAATAGCCGCAAATTACCTGAAGCATCTCAACTCCGGAGCTATGGATCGAGTCGAGGTAGCCTGGGATCTGGCGGAAAGCACCGATGCCGTTGAGCTTTTGGGCAACGATGGCGCAAAATACGTTATTGACGGCTTCTAAGCCATATTGATTATCAGTCGGCGGCCTTCACGCATGGGGGCCGCCGACTGTGGAGTTTTCATGTCTTTAGGTTCTCGCCGCATCCAATTTTCGCAGCGCCCTGGCCCTGATGAGTTGGCCCAGGGCGCTCTTGCCGCGTTGCGGGAAGGAAGAAGCATGGAAGCTGTGGAGTATTCCCTTGTTTTTGCAGCGGAATACAGCGGCTTTTATCCGGAAGCGCACGTTCTGTGCGCCATGGCTCTTGCGCGCGCCGGATGCGCCGAAGCGTCGCTAGCGCAGTGGGACAAAGCGGTACAGAGCCGCCCGCAGCGCGTGGAATGGCTGACGCAGGCCTTGCGGGCCGCGTGGGATATGGAAAAAACATCAGAACTGGCCGCTGTTTTCTCCCGGCAGTGGCTGACACTGCTGGAACGTGTTTTTATTGCCGCGCCGCCGCCGGATCTGCTGGCGCAACTTGCCGCGCGCGGCTGGTGCGGAACGGGCGCGGCGGGCATGCACCTGGGGCGCCTGCGCGCCTGGCTCTGGCTGCCCGAGCGGGAAACATTCCGCATACAAATTTCATCCGGCGGCCCACAATTTTCTCTGGGAACCGTGCGCAAAATGACGCTCGCTTCCCATGCCATTTATACACTTGATACGGCGATTCCCGCCGCGAATACTCTTTTCTTTATCAGCATTACGGATGCTTCGGGCCGCCATGCGCATGGCAGCCCCCTGCCCTGCTGCACGCCAAATTCTGCCTTGCCTTCCACAAAAATTAAGGCTTCCGGCAAACGTCAACGCTCAGGTGTCACGATTATTGTGCCGGTTTACGACGACATAAAGGCCACGCTTTCCTGCCTGGCGTCCGTAATAGTCAGCCGTAAGCGCAGTCAAACGCCATCTGCCGTACTGGTTATGTGGGATCATGGTCCTGACCCGAAGCTGCTCGCCGCGCTACGCCGCCTTGCCGCGCGAAAAAAAATAACCCTCTGTGAAACCCCGGCCAACATGGGTTTTCTAGGCTGTGTAAACCACGCCTTGTCGCTCGTTCCGCAGGGTGACGTTATTTTGCTCAATGCGGATACTCTTGTGCATGGAGACTGGATTGACCGCATGGCGCTCGCCGCTCTCACGCCGGATGCGGGCACCGTTACCGCTCTGGGGTCGGAAGCGGAACTTGTATCTTTTCCCTCACCAGCTGAACGCGGCGATATACGCCGCTTGAGGGATGTACGCATTCTTGATGATGCCTGTCGCGCTCTATCCGCCGGAGATTCCCTCAAAGAACTGCCGGTGGGCGTGGGGTTCTGCATGGCCGTGACGCGTCGAGCCCTGGATAAAATCGGCGGTTTCGACGGCTTGCGCCTGTTCAACGGCTATGGCGAAGAAGTTGATTTCTGCCTGCGTGCCAAAAAAGCCGGGTTAAAAAACTATGCCGCTATGAACGTATTTGTAGCGCATCTGGGCGGACGTTCCTTCGGTTATGCCAAAAAGGCTCTGGCCGCGCAAAACAACGCCGCCCTGCTCGCTACCTATCCTTATTATAAAGCCACCTATGAAGCTTTTATGACGGGGGACTCCCTGCGTTCCGTCAGGGAAAAAATTTCCATACGCGCCTGTCCCGCTCTGCCGCCGGATACTGTTTTGCATGTGCATGCCTGGTCAGATATGCACCTACCCGTCATTGACGCGGCCCAGGAAGACGCCAAAGCCGGAAAAACGGCATGGGCGGCGCTTTTCATGTTGCCTTGCGGAGGGGCTACCCGCGCCATGCTCCGTATCCGCCACACCATTCCACTGGCGGACATGTACTTTCGCTTACCCGAGGACGCGGAAACCTTGCGCTCCCTTGCGCGGCAATGCCGTTTTGCGGCTGTCAGACAACACAGTCGTTCCATTGATATCCATGCGACAGCGGCAATACTCGATCTTCCGGTAGAAGAAGCGCCCCTATCTATTATTGCGCCATTGCCAACTTTCTCTCCCACAGGCGGAACATGCCTTGTGGAACCACCTCGCAACGTAACGGCCTGGAAGCGTTTGTGTCGCTTTGCCGCCGAGCATGACCATACTGTCTTCTGGGTGCATTGCCTTAAAAAATTATGGGGGGACGCGCCGCGTCCCGCAAATATGCGCGCGCTTCCCGAACTGGAAAATTTAAACCCGCTGGCCCCTGCCGCACTGTTGCTTATGGATGGAGTCGACCTCGAAACAAAGAACGGATGGCAACGCTGGCTGTCGCGTCACGGCGTAACCGGAATCCCCCTGTTCACGCTCCCTGAGGAGGCCGCATGAACACAGGCTTGTTCAGCGGAGAATTTGAGCTTGCGGGGCAAGGTGTTCACGGTTGGGCGCGCGGGGCGGACGGTTCTGCCCCCTTGTGGCTGGAACTTCTCGTGGATGAATGCGTTATGGGCATAGTCCGGGCCGATCTTCCGGAGCCGGAGGCCTGCGGTTTCTGGCTTGCCCTTCCGCCCGTGGTACTGGAAGAAGGCGGAACCCTGCGTATTCGCGCCGCCAACACGGAAGAATACATCGGAAAGCCGCTGCATCTCAAGGAAGGCAAATCCACTACGGCATTACGTGGTGAGCTTCATCACGATATGGGGCTTACGCTTTCCGGCTGGGTACTGGACACATTGGAACCGGAAAAGAAAGTCCACGTAACAGCGCGGCTTGACGGTGACGACATCGCCGAAACCGTTGCCTGCGACCGTCGGTACAGGCCGGAACAGGGAGACGGGCACGGTTTTACCCTGTACCTTCCGGCAAAACTGGCGGATGGAGAGGAACATCTGGTCACTGTGCAAGATGATAAAGAACGCCCCTTGCCCGGCAGCCCTGTGCTTGTCCGCATTCTGCCGCAAGGCGTGGCGGACTGGCTTGACCGGCAAAACCGTCTTGATGCGCCGCAAAAAAATATGCTTTCCGGCCTGATCCGGCGCATGGACCTTCGTGTCCCGCATGCACAGAGCGCGGCGGACTATGCCGCATGGAAAGATGTATTCCCCGTGCCGAAGATTTCGCTTAAACAAAAAATTTCCATAAACGTCCTTGTGCCGGGCGACAACGCGAACGTGAGCAAGTGTTTACGCATGCAGTCCGGCTCTGACTTCCGTTTCGTTTCCGAAGGAGCGGAATGCGCGTTACTGCTGCAAGCGGGCGAGCGCCTTCACCCTTATGCGGTGGCGCATCTGGCGGCTGTTATGCGGGAAACAGGCGCGGGGCTGGTTTACGCCGACGGCGAAGGCCTAGATACTAACGGGCAAGCTGTCCCCTTTTTCAAACCATGCTGGGATCGTGACGCCTTTATGGGGCGGGACTACCTTGGCCCCATGCTGGTATCACGTACCGTCATGGATGCGCTGCCTCCATTGACGAAAGAACAGTATGCGGCGCTGCGGGTTCGGCTTGCTCTGGCGGCTGAAGAACTGGGCGGCGTCCGCCATGTGCCGCTCGTTCTGAGCGAGGAATTGCCCGTAACCGACGGAGATACTCGCCGTGCCGCAATACAGGCCTGGCTGGACGTTCGGCACCCGGGCGCGCGGATAGAGGCGCTTGCCGACAGCTCTTTGTCACGGGCACGCTATCCTCTGGCCGCAACCCCGCGCGTTTCCATCATCATACCCACACGCGACCATGCCGACCTGCTGCGCCGTTGCCTGTACTCCCTGTTGCCCACCGCCTATGGCAACATGGAAATCATTGTTGTGGACAACGATACATCGGAGCCGGGCGCGCTGACTCTGCTTGAAGAAATTTCCGTTCTGTCATGCGTGCGCGTTATGCGCTGGCCCGGCGTTTTCAACTATGCCGCCATCAACAATTTCGCCGTACGTGAAGCTTCTGGGGAGTTGATCTGTTTTCTCAACAACGACACGGAGATCCTTTCCCCGGACTGGTTGACGGAAATGGTTTCCCTGCTGCTAGCCGCCGGGGAACAGGGCGGTTGCGTGGGCGCAAAGTTGCTCTGGCCCAACGGTCTTGTGCAACACGGCGGCGTAATTGTGGGCACACACCAGTTGGCGGGCCATGTTGGCAACCAATGGCTTGCCGACGAGCCGGGCCATATTAACCGCAACCTCATTGTTCAACAATACAGCGCCGTAACGGCAGCCTGTCTGCTGACGCCCAAGAGCCTGTTCATGGAACTGGACGGTTTTGACGCCAGACGCTTCCCCGTGACTTTCAATGACGTGGATTATTGCCTGCGTGTGCGCGCGGCGGGAAAAAAAGTGCTTTGGACGCCTTTCGCCCAGATGCTCCATCACGAATCCGCCAGCCGGGGCAAAGATGTTTCCACCATGAACAAGGCCCGTGCCGCGCGCGAAATGAATTTTTTCCGCTCCCGCTGGGGCCTCTATAATGATCAGTTTTACAACCCGAACCTGCCTCTGAGCACTGTTCTTGAACCTTTTGACGGTCTGGCCCTGCCGCCGCGCGCCAGATGTTTCCGGTAAGGAGTTTTCCGTTTATGAATCCGCGTACCATTCTCTTTATTCATCAGGCATTTCCCGGTCAGTTCGGAGCTCTCGCCCAATCTCTTGCCGCTGATGGGCATAATGTGTTCGCCCTGGCCATGAATCCAAAAGGTTCCATGCCCGGAGTCAACCTGGTCAGATACAGCACCGCTCGTAATCAGGAAAGCGATAACTGGCCCTTTCTGTTGCGGGAATTCGACAGCAAGCTCATCCGCGCCGAAAGCGCCTACAGGGCCATGCAAGCTATGAAGGCCAGGGGGCTTAATCCCAACGTTATCTGCGCTCATCCCGGTTGGGGCGAAGCGCTGTTCGCAAAAAATGTATGGCCGGAAGCGCGCTATGTGGTTTATGCGGAATGGTTCTACAATCTTCGCGGCCAGGAAGTTAATTTCGACGCGGAATTTCCGCCGTTGACCGAGGAAGAGGAATTGCGCCTGACCTTGAAGAATACCTCTTTCCTTCATGCGCTCAGTGAATGCGATACCGCCATAGCGCCGACAGAGTGGCAGAAAAGCCGTTTTCCCGCCTGGGCTCAGGAAAAAATTCAAGTAATTCATGAAGGGCTGCATCTGGAAGAGCTTGCCGCCGTGAGGCCCAGAAACCTGGGCATTCCCGCACAAGGTCTGAAGCTTCGCAAGGGCATGCCCATTGTGACCTATTGCGCCCGCCACCTGGAACCGGTGCGCGGATTCCACTATTTCATGCGCGCCCTGCCCGCCATTCTTGCCGGCAACCGCGATGCCCACATTATTGTCATGGGGCAGGATGCGGGCGTGAACGGCAGAGGCTACGGCAAGGAAAATCCCCAGGGCACGAGCTGGCGCAAAACTATGGAAAACGAACTGGGCGATATGGTTGACTGGAGCCGCGTCCACTTCCTCGGCATGCTGGACCGCAAGCTCTATCTCGCCATGCTGAAACTCAGCGCCTGCCATATCTATCTGACCACGCCATTTATCCTTTCCTGGTCATTTCTGGAAGCCGCGGCTCTGGGCCTGCCCATAGTGGCCTCGGATACGCCGCCCGTGCGGGAGTTCAATCGTTTGAAAGGCATTGAATTCGTGGGCTTCAACGATGTGGACGCCATTGCGCGCCTGGCATTGCAACGTCTCGACAACATGAGCGACAGCTTCTTCGACCACAATGTCGACGAGCTGAAAAAACTGGAGCAGAAAGGAACTATTCCAGCCATAAAGGACATTCTGTTGTCCGGCAGCCGCGCACGCGACGTGGGGGGCGCTCTGGAAAATGTGGTGATTCTTGATGACGGCGATGATGAGGACGGAAACGTGGAAGAGAACGTGCTCGCTCCTGTGGCGGTTACGGTTCCCGCTCCGATTGAGGCTAAGGAGATGTGGCTTGACGAGTGTGAGGGGGGGAACAAAAGAGAAAATGAGCCCGATCCGACTCCAGTTACAACTCCAGCTCAGGCGAAGGCCAAAAGCTCGAAGTCAGATAAAACGAAAACCAGTGGCGGAAAGGACAAGCGAGGACGGGCACATTAACAGATAAGCGCGTTCCCAATATTAAATAATTTCAGGATAAAGCCGTGCCGACTCCGTTCCGCCCACACGCATACACCAGCCTGAATGATCTACTAAAGTGGAATACTAAAGTAGACCAACGTCTGCGTCTGGCCATTGTTACCCCGGATCTACTGGGTCCGGTACGCAATGGCGGCATTGGCACGGCCTGCTCCTATCTGGCGAATGCTCTGGCATGCCACGGGCATGTCGTGCATATTCTGTTCAGCCAAAACGGGGCCAAAGCCCAGACGGATGAAGGATGGATTAAAAAATATACGGACAAAGGCATCAACGTTTCCACTGCTGAAACCTGGGATGCGGAACGTGGTTCCGTTGCCTGTTTTCCCAATCACCCGCCTCTGTATATGGCGCACGTGGTGCATGACTGGCTGGCGGCGCAACCGGACTTTGATCTGGTGTTGTTTATGGAGTGGCAGGGACACGGATTTTACGCCATGCATGCAAAAGCATGCGGGCAACGTTTCCAAAATACGGTGTTAGCCGTTGTAGTACACAGCCCAAGCATATGGCACATCTGCAATAACGCCGAAGCGCCGGATAACCCCATACAATCATGCACATGGCACATGGAACGTTCTTGCATGGAAATGGCCGATGCCTTAATCAGCCCCAGCGCCTATATGCTGGATTGGTGCCGGGATCATCATTTCAAACTGCCGAGGCATGTTTTTGTACAGCCCAATCTTCTGGAGTGGGATGAACAATGCAGGCACACAAGTGATAATCCCATAGATGAAGTGGTGTTTTTCGGCAGGTTGGAATACCGCAAAGGTCTGGAACAATTTTGTTCGGCGCTGGATATTCTGGCAAAACGCGCGCATTTGCCCAAGCGCGTGACTTTCATGGGCAAGTGCGCCTGGATGGGCGAAGAGCATTCCGTTCTGTACATTGCGCGGCGCTCCGAAGCGTGGAAAGGCTGCACCATCTCCCTGCATCTGCATTATGACCAGCATCAGGCGGTCAGCTACTTATGCGGTCAGGGGCGTCTTGCCGTCATGCCGTCGGTGGCCGACAATTCACCCTACACTGTATATGAATGCCTCATGGCTGGCGTGCCGTTTTTAGCGCGACAGGTGGGCGGCGTTGCGGAATTGATCCGGGAGGACGACAGGGCGACGGTACTCTTTAGCGACAATCCACACGAGCTTGCCGCAAAACTGCATGCAACCGTCGGGCAGCCCCCTTTCCGGGCGGGACTTGCATTTGATCCGCCAGACAATCAGAGAGCATGGTGCGCCGGGCTGCCGAAACTGACGCAGCTGATTCTCAACGAACAGCGCACGGTTTCCTTGGAAGTATGCCCTTCCAGTCACCCATTCATTTCTGTTTGTCTGACACATTACAATCGCCCGCATTTTCTCCGGCAGGCTGTGGATTCGCTGCTGGCGCAGAATTATCCGCACTTTGAAGTTATTCTGGCCGACGACGGCAGCACCGATACAGATGCGCTCAAGCTTTTGGACAATCTGGAGCCTCTTTTTTTGCGCAAGGGCTGGCGCATACTGCGACTGGAAAACGGTTATCCGGCCAAAGCCAGAAACATCGCTGCCAATATGGCCAAAGGACAATGGCTATTATTCTTTGATGACGACAATGTGGCCATGCCCCACATGCTGCACCAGTGCGCTTGTGCCGCGCAAAAACGCAAAACAGGGTTCATTACCATTATGTTTGATGCCTTCGAAGGTAAGGAAACGCCTACTCCAAAGGTGCAAAGGGAACGTTTTTTGCCCATCGGCAATGCTGTAGCCTACTCGACCATACACAATACCTTGGCGGATACTACATCTCTCGTTTACCGTCATGCCTTTACGCGCGTTGGGGGCTTTCGTGAAGACTATGGTTTGGGACACGAGGACTTTGAATTTTTTTTACGCATGGTGTTGACGGGGGAAGCTGTCTCGATCATTCCCGAGTCTTTGTTCTGGTACCGCAGAGCAAAAAACAAAAGTTCCGTACAGCAGGACTCCAACGTCGCCGCTAACCGTATGCGCAGTTTGCGGCCCTTTATGGAACTGTGGCCAGCCCCGTTGGGGGAATTAGCGCTTATGGCTCACGACATGACCCATGCGCAGGGTCGTTATGCGTCACCCGCTACAGCATCCGGCGAAGTATCAACTCCTTGTCGCGGCATGAAATGCGATCCCCAATCCGATGCAGTGCTGGCTCAAGCGGCTGCCGCTTTGGCGCGCAGCGGTCACCACGAAATTTCGACCCAAATTCTGGAATCGCTGGAAGATACGTCGCATTTGACCTCAATACAGGTCGCTAAGCTCTGCGCCCGCGCCCGCGAGGCGGCTTCCGCAGGCCGTGCGCCCCACGTGCGCCAATGCCTGAAAGATCTGGCGAAACTCTCTCCGGAGGCCGGTGACAACGCCGCTTGCTGTCTCACTATTTTACGCTGCTTGCCGCACAATAAAAAGCTGCAAAACGTAAGGGCGGAGGTTGTGGAGCGCCTGAAGGCCGTTGGAGATAATCGCATTTCCACGCATCTGGTCATTTCCGGGCACCGCTATGAAACCGGCAAGATTGACGAAGCCATAATCTATTTTTTCAAAGCCCTTGTCCTGGCGGAAAAACAATATCTAGACACGCGCAAAGATGTTGCGCAAGCCGTGCGAGACGGAAATTTTTTATGCGCCTTACAGCATTATGCCTTGCACGGTGCCAAGGACAATACTCCGTGGCCGGATAAGCACCATTTTTCCCGCATATTGAGAGATCAGCCGCAATTACTTTCGAATCTGTGCGTCGCGCACATGACCGCCTACCACTACACAAACGCGCACCTTGCGGAAAAACTTTTGGAGAGTTTGCAGGAGAGTTTATGACCATATCCTATAACGACATCATCGCCCAAGGGGCTCTTGCACCGGAACATCGTGACACTCTGCATGTGCATTGGTCTCTTCTGCATTCATGCAATTACCAATGCTCGTATTGCTATCAGCCCAAAGTGGAAGAAAATTGCGTATTCGTGAAGGACCGCATTCTGTCCATGGCTCATCGCCTGTTGGAACAGCCGCGCCCCTATTACGCATTTACCATTACCGGCGGAGAGCCGACCCTGCACCCGCATCTGCCGGAAATTCTCGCATATCTCTATACGTCGGGCCGCAAGGTGGGCGTTGTGGTGGAAACCAACGGCAGCCGCGACATACAGTATTTCCAGCAATTGTTGCAACGCGTACCGGATCATGCCTTGCAGTTTCAAATTTCCGTGCATCCGGCCTATGCGGACCTTGCTCAGATTCTCACCCTCACGGCCACCATTGCGGAAGCACGGCAACTGGCCCATGTGCGGATCATGTGTGACCCTGAACTGCAAGAATCTGTACGCCTTTTCCATGACAAACTAACTCAGTTGAGGGCCATTATTCCTTTTACAATGGCCATGCAGCCGGTGATGCAACCTTCAAACATGAACGAACCGGATACACGCTACAATGACGCGGATTTTCGCTGGTGGAAGGAAGCGAAACAGCTCTTTGCCGCAGCCGTGGCCGCAGGCCCGGCAGCCTATCCAGAGTTGCCGTTTACCGCCCCGCAGTTTCACCTCCGACAGGGTCGAGGCATACGGACACTGGGACAAAACTCCGTGCGCCCCAATACCTGGTTCAAAGATTTCCATTGCTGTACCGGATCAAATTTGGTGCGAGTAGACGCTGACGGCCATTTTTATGGAACCATGTGTGACATTACAGCTGACAATCCACCATTGTGGCGGGCTGAAAAAAAAGCTGTGGCTGGAATAGCGCGCATCGTCCGCTGCCGTAGGGAACATTGCTCAGGCGGACTCAATGAGGTTTTGCCCAAATTCCGCGAATTGGAAGACGCCAAGACCCACATGGCCGAACTGGAAGAACGCGCCCTGGTTTTTGCTGATGAAGTCGCCCCGCTGCGCAATCCCGTAACTACGGAACTCGACACAGAACAAATAGTGCGAATGCGGTTAAAGCGCATGAAACCCATACCACAGGCCGAAGGAGAGGAGCGCTCGGTTATTATACCCAATCCGGACTTTGCGCGCAAACGCATGGGGGATATTTGCAAGCTCTATGACGCTCTGGCCGATACGGAAAGCCGGGACGCTTTTCTACGCGGCATAAAGGCTATTGTCACCGGCGATACGGACTACCTTACTGATGCCGGATATGCGCGTTTTGAGCATCCTGAGGTCAAGGAAGAAGCAGGTGAAATTTACTTCAGCAAACCGGGCATATTCTGTACCTGTATTCGCCTCGATACTGACGATAAGGGCGATGCTGCAGCAATGGCTGAAGCGTCCAATACGGGGAATGCTGACGAACGCCTGCGCGCAATGAGGGGAACCATTCGCCAACACATGCCCAAGCTTCAGATCGCACTAAGCCATCAGCAGCCCGACAGCTACTTGGATGCCCCCTTGTGGCTGCTTGAACAGTTTCCCAAATATACGCTGTATATGGGCCATCACACCCCGTGGAACGAGGAAAGCCTGCTCTACGCGCTGCCTCCTGAACGCCCGAGGCGGCCTTTGCCTATACCGGAATCATTCCCCAGGCCTCTGGTGTCTATCATTGTGCCCACTCACAATAATGAAGACACCCTCAAACGTTGCCTGGACTCGGCATTGATTCAGGGTGTTGAAGGCATGGAGCTTATCGTCATCGATGATGCCTCCACCGACAGCACGCCGGAAATTATAGCCGAATATGTACGTCGCTATCCCAAAATAGTACGCACCATTCGCTTTGCCGAAAACAAAGGTCCCGGCCCGGCTCGTAATGCAGGCATGGACATGGCCATGGGCAAATATATGGCCTTCATCGACAGCGATGACATGCTGGCCCATGATTTTATGAAACGCGGCGTTGAAGTAATGGAGCAGGAAGATGCCGACATTGTGGCTTTTGATCTGACCATCGTCCAGATTGATAAGAAAGAAGTTCTCTTTGGCGTGGAGGCCGGAACATACCAGGGCGAAGAATCTCTGCATCAATTTTTACTGGAAAAAGCAGGCCATTATGCTCCGTACGCACGTATGTACAGAGCATCATTTGTGCGTAAACAAAGCATACAATTTACAGATAATATAAAATATGAAGATATATCATTTGGTATCAATACTTTCTATCATGCTTCAAAATCTATTGTACTACCTGAGGTAGGTTACCACAAATACTTGCGTAATAATTCAAAATCAATGAAGACACACGGCGATCATGATTTCACGGCATTTATAGAATTTGCAAAGGTAATTGCGGAATTATTTGAAGATAGCGGACTAGATGTTGAAAGTGAAATGTATTTGCATTGTGTCAGAAAAATCTATCGCAGCAATCGGGACAAAATATTTGATGCCGTCAGCAAGGCTGAAAAGGAAAACCGGCTGGAAAAATTGCTAACGGAAGAACGGCTACTGCAGTTAGGGTGCTCCAAAGAAGCCCTATGCTGCATAATTGTCGATTATGCCATTCTACACTGTCACCGCAAAGAACTAAATCTCAAGGTTGCCCCCGAAGATTTGGATTGGAAGGCCGCCGCCGCAGCACCGTGCCCGTCAAAAACATATACTGCTTATGGTAATGCCGACAATACGACAAGACCTGCGCCGTTGCTGTCTGTTATTGTACCAAATTACAACAAAGAAAAGTACTTGCAAAAGTGCCTGGAAAGTATTTTCGCGCAATCCATGCAGGACTTTGAACTCATCATAGTGGACGATGCTTCAACCGACAGTAGCTATGACATGCTGAGTGATTATGCTGATGCATATCCTTATATACGGCTATACCGTATGGATCGCAATGTACGACAAGGAACATGCCGAAATATAGGCATGGATAAAGCACGCGGTAAATATATAATTTTTGTAGACAGTGATGATTTATGCCTTCCTGGATACTTTGCTACGGCTACGGAAAGCATAGCTATAGAGCAGGCTGATGTTGTTATTTTTTCATCACAAAAAATGAACAAAAATGGAGAAATATTTTGGGTCAATAATGTTCCTCAGCTAAATATCACAGGTAGACAAGCAGTGTTAAAATACCTAGAAGGTGCCTTTGAACCAGCACCATGGGCTAAAATATTCAACATTGAATCTTTGCGACAAAATAATTGCTTTTTTCCCAGACATATATGCGGTGCAGAAGATGTAATTTTTTTTAGCAATACACTATTGAAATTTACCAGATGCGTATCAAAAGACATTATTGTTTATACAAATTGTGAAGCATATAATTCTAGCATCAAGCCTAGCTCATCAAACTATATTCAACTCCATTCAGCGTATATTTTTTATTGGGAATTTCAAAAACTTATACTACATCTATTTGAATTTGAAAAAGAAAAAATATATACCAAAATAGGGGATAAGCGCATTAAATGGCATATGGAAAATCTTTTCCTTCGACCTTGTGCAGCTTTTTGGCAAACCACTGAAGCTACTCCCATGACAAATAAAGACTACATGCTGTTGCGTGACTGTACGCTTTTTTTATGGAGCCTGCTCATTGGTTATGCGCGATGTCATGCCCAAAGCCCCATACAAGAGGGTTTATTAACTATAGCTCATAAACACATTACCACTAATCATACACAATCACACGTGGTACAACCACTAGTTTCTGTCATCATCCCAACCTACAATCAAGAAGCTTGTATAGCATGTTGTCTCGAATCAATACTAACCCAAAGCTTGCGCAACCTTGAAGTTATTATCATCAATGATGCTTCTACAGACAATACTCTTGTCTTATGTGAAGATTATGCCTCAAAAGACTCGCGCGTACGCGTGTATAGCAACGAAAAAAATATGGGGCAAGGATATTCCCGCAATTTGGCGCTAGAAATATCATGTGGAAAATACATTACTTATGTGGACAGTGATGATTATATTTTGCCACACTTGGCACTTCATGGAGTGGCAATACTTGAGCATAATTTTTATATTGATTTTATACATTACTGTGTACGATTTGATCCTGACGGCAAACCTGTTCCTTGGGCGTGTGAAAAACCTGGATTAATTTCTGGGCGAGAAATGCTAGAACGCTATTGTAAAGGAAGAAGTAGCTCTCTTGAGGTGTGGGGAAAAGTATATAGGAAGTCTTTCATAGATGGCATTAAATCGCCTGAGCATTTATTCGAAGATTCAATTTTTCTGTTGCACACGTATGCAAAAGCACAATATATTCTATTGGAAAATATGCCTGCGTATGTAGTTGTTCCAACACCTCATGAATCATCTACAGTGAGGCCTTTGCGCTATACGCCAAAGCATACACAAGGAAATTTTGCTTTATGTCGTGGTATTTCAGAGTTTTTTGCTCTTAATCCAGAAATAGATCTTACCAAAACATTTGCCCATTCACGTATTTTGCATAGATATGAATCTTATGCGAAAAAAGATTTGCTTGCATATATCGCATCATTTCAAGGCAAAGCTATTTCTCCTTTAAGCAACTCGGATTTGGATAACCTTAAGCATAGCCCAGAATTTTTAAGAATTATCCTTGATGATTACGCTAAACTATACGCTCAACACACTAACTACTCCCCAGCTCTGCCAACGGAAGATATGGATCCGTTGTACATATGCCACGAGCCAGCAGACTATCTGATTCCCATACCGTCTAATACAGAAAATTTTGCCCCTGTTATTCTCACAGTAATTATTCTGGTTTATAATACAACTCATTATCTAGAACGGTGTCTAAACAGCGTCATAGAGCAACATATGGAAGGGGTGGAAATTATTTTAGTGGGAGATTGCCCACAAAATGAGGATATTTTGGCTATCTGTGAAAAGTACGCTCATCGGCATAAATTTATAAAGTTATTCCGAACTCCATGGAATAGCACACAAAGCACTATACGTAGTCAAGCAATAATGTATTCATGTGGCAAATATATTACCTTTGTGGATAGTGACGATTGGCTAGCTCCTGGCTTTTTTCTTCATTTCATTAAAGATATTGAACAATATCGCGAGAGTGACTTTATTGAGTTCAGCTGGTGCGCTTGGGATAATATTAGCAATAAAATTATACATTACGCTGCGATGCCAGATGGGCTATATATTGATGGCATGTCAGCTTTAACGCATTACATTCATAATAACTACAATAATCGTGCAGTGTGGGCAAAAATATATAGAAGAAATTTTTTAATTGAAAAAGGCATTTTTTCAGTAGCTACTACTTATGAGGATGAACATTTTTTGTTGAAAGCAAATTTGATGGCAAACCAAATAATGTTTAGAGATATATGTGCATACTATCACGCTAAAAATGTGCATATTTCTACAGACGCAACTTGTTTACAATTTAAAAGGAAAAGAAAGTTTGAAAGTACACTCAATGCTTTAAATTTTACACATGAATTGTTATTAGCCTGCTTTGGAGAAGACTCTGCAACCTACAAAAGAGCAATTACAGAATTTAACCACGCAAAACATCACCAAAACAACTTCCTTTACTATATCTATACGTGCAATAAACTCGGCCTACCATCTCCACTCACCGAGGTAATATTGGAAAAAATCACTACAGTTAAAGAATTTCTGCGCAATATAATTATGGATTACGCAGTGCTTTCCCAAAAAGTGCTACCTAAAGCCAAGGGATAATATAATGGAAATACATACCAATACTCATCCTACTAAGATACCCTCCAATGCCGTACAAGGCGTTCTAGAAAAGATTGAAAATGCAAGACAGCCAACGTCTGAATTTAAAATTAGCACAGCTTTAGCAATTTCGGGATTATTCGATACTAACTACTATCTTGAACAGAATCCTGATGTAGCTGAATCCGACATAGATCCAATCATGCATTATACGTTATATGGCGCAAAAGAAGGACGAAGCCCTGCTAAATGGTTTTACGGAAATATATTTACAGAAATGGCTAAATATACAAATCCGTTATACTATCATTTGAAAACTTGTCGGGAAATAATTCCAATTGTATTTATCGCTGATGATAGTTTTGCAAAATACTTATCTGTTGCCATCTGCTCAATCAAAGAAAATAAGCAAAAACATGATAAACACGATATATATATACTGCATAAAGATATAAAAACAGAAAACAAAAAAAAATTATCCAAACTATCATCACCAAACTTTTCGATACACTTTCTAAACATTGAGAAAGCCATTAAAGACTACCTATTTTGTGGCGCGGTGCACATTTCAAGCATTGCACAAAGCAAAATACTTATTCCAAGCTTTTTCCAGTTATACCATAAAGTTTTATATATTGATTGTGATGTTGTCGTGAATAACAATATAAATATACTACTAAACATAGATCTTCATGATAATACCATAGGTGCTGGAAAAGATTTTTGCTCGTCACAATTTATGTCTACATTGCAAAAAAACATGCCCCCACTTAAAAATACATACTTCAACTCCGGTGTAATGCTTATTAACACAAATAAATTTCTAAAAAAAAATATGCAAAACAATATATATAATTTGATGAAAAAGCATAAAAGCGACATGGTAGTTGATCAATATTATTTCAACCTAGCTTTGTATGATTCGGTTTTATTTATTGACAATAATTGGAATTTCCAATGGCACCCAGTCATTTTTAATCACGACTCTTTTAAAGAAGAGAATAAAGAATATTTAAAAAATTTAGACAGAATAGGAATATTACACTTTACGTCTCATAAAAAACCCTGGAATCACTATGTTCCAAACTTTAGTAATATATTTTGGAAATATGCAAAATTATCGCCATTTTATAGCGAAATCAAATCAGAATACGAGCATGCGACAGGAAAAACAGTAGAAGATATTTAAAAATTTATTTTGATTTATACTCAAGCACGGCAAGTTGAGTTTTCGTCTGGTCAAAAATATTGAATAACTCATAATAAACTGAAGGACGCTATTCTTGCATCAAGCCAAATGGCTACGAGTGCCAAGTGAATAGCTATAACTTGTGCTATTATTTTGATTCCATTGTAGTACTAATAAGATTTGGAGAGCAAGTTATGTCTATCGAAGATATGGAAGGAAAGATGATAGTAATCAAGGATTATACATATAATCCTACACCGAGAGCTACATTTCCTACGTCTCGTATCGGACGCATTATTTCTGAAGAGTTTAAAAGTAATCGGGAAAAATACTACAACATAATAGATGCCATTGTATCTTTTAAAAATTTTTTTGAAAAGATTACAATCGACAACCCAAAATCTATGCACGATCCGTACTGGAAGAACGGATGGGTTCCTCCTATTGATGGGGTTATGATTTATACGGTTATTGCTACAAATAATCCTAGGTATTATGTTGAATGTGGATCTGGAAATACAACTAAATGTGCGGCGAAGGCAATTGCAGATCACAATCTTAAAACTAAAATTATATCCATTGATCCCCAGCCTCGCTCAGAAATCGCCTCGTTATGCTATAAAAATTTTAGAGTTCCACTTGAAAATATGGACCTTGAGTTTATTTCTAAGCTATCTTCAGAAGACATTTTTATTATGGATGGTAGCCATAGAGCTTTTACCAATTCAGATACAACGGTGTTTTTTACAGAAATACTGCCAGAACTTCCAAGCGATATGATTTATGCTATCCACGATATTGCGTTACCCAACGAAATATACTCTGAACGATTTTACAATGAGCAATATATGTTGTCAACATATATTGTTGCTGGAATGATGGGAGATAGCATATATTTTCCTACTGGTTATCTTTCAACCCATACAACGATATTGTCTGAACTTGAAAATAAATTGTCAATTCATCCTGAGATCAAATTTCGCAATTGGGATGGTTTTTTCTGGTTGAAACGTGGACATGCAATTACGGGCACATAAAAATATGCATAATTATGCTAAGCAAAGTAGTCAGGGCTGCCATATTATAAAATTATATGCTCTCAGCAAAGATATAAACTTGAAAGAAAATGGACAGTTTGAAGCGATTTGAATATTGGGTGCTACCTCCGTGAGCACATATGAAAAAACTGGAATACCAAAAATACGTTTTCACGCGATAGTATTAGGTGTCAAGATATATTATTTTTGAGTTTAGCATCCTGCCCAAACTATATTTTTTTTCAATTGCAATAAATTTAGCTGTTTTACTCTCGACAGCGCATATAATGAAAGTTATCGGAAAATTGATTTTTAATCCGCAAAATAATTTCGACCTTTTGGGAGAACAAAAAACGTTACATACATATCCCCACTAAAGAACCCATCAGTTAAAACGAATAGGCTTATTTGTCGACAATGAGACATAGAAACAAAGCATTAAACTCCCAGGTTTTAAATTATTTTTTTAACAATCAAAAGGCGTACAATGACATTGAAAATGAGCCTGTATCATGACGCAACCATCATGCCAGCGGTAGAGTGCGTATATCACAATAACAATACATTCATTGCGGGAGGGTATGATAAAAACCATAAATGTATTCACATTATGAATCATTTTTTATACAATCGCTGTGGATCGTATGCCGCGCCCTATATGCCCCCAACTAAAACAATTTACCAAGAATGTATATATGGTGGTATATTTTTTTCTACATTTGGACATTTTATCCTTGAAACATTACAAAGGTTATACTACATAAAAAAACATCCAAATATTCCTATTATTTGGAGCGGGAACACTGGAAATACCAGTCAAATTTTTCAAAAAGAACTATTCAAACTGTTAAATATAAACAATGAACAAATTTTTATTACTGAACCAACACTGTTTTCTAAAATTCACATTCCGCCTCAAGGGAATATGCTAGGGGGGTTTTTCACTGCCGAACAAAGTGAAGCCTTAGCATTTTATTCACAAAAAAAAATTTCAAATAAAAAAATTTTTCTATCTAGATCAAAATATTCACAAACGCGAGGTTGCGTAAATGAAAATAGTATAGAAAAAATTCTAAAAGCTCGAGGTTGGAATGTCTTTCACCCTGAAAAACATACTATAGAACGCCAACTTTTTGAGTTGGCAACCGCAGAAACAATATTGGCTACTGAAGGCTCCGGCTTACATCTACTAGTTTTTATACAAAAACCACAAGCCAATATCTTTGTTTTTCCCAGAGCAAGGTTGGTGAAGGACAGAATTCCAATGCCACAGTATACCTACGATGTTATTGCGCATATGAAATCCCAAAAATATTTTTTTGCGAATTTGCAAAAAAATATTTTAGAAGTTGGTTCTTGGCCTGGCGATGATGTTTTTACGATAAATGAATACGAATTATGCAAAACCTTAGAAGACACACGCGACTTTACTGTCCATATTGATACCAATAGCAAAATATTAAGATCTTTAATTCCAGATTTTGACTACACAATTATTCCCGATTTTCAAAAATACGAATCGCCGTATCTAGATTTTTCACACAAACTTTATTATTTCACCATGTTGTCATTTCAAAAAGGTAATTTCGACAAGTTTTTACGTCAAATCCACCTACACCTAAAAAAAATACCTCAAATTAATGACTACATTATCAATAAATACATAAACAGTATAGATCAAGTCAAATGCATAAACAATAAAACAAAAATAGTTCTACTTCAAAAACTTATAAAACTACAACCAACTACCAGCGATCTACATTTTCGCTTAAGCCATTGCTATTGTATCGAGCAAAACATGGATGATGCGCTGTATCATGCGCAGATCGCTATTGACTTAAGCCCTCAGAATGTTTGGTATAAGCAACATTTATCAGCAAATTTGTGCAAAATAGGTGAACTTGATAAAGCTAGAGCTATTGCGGAAAAAGTGTTACTAAACAAACCTAATTTAGCATGGCCATACTATCAAATAGGATGTGTGTTACAAGCACAAAATAATTTCCAAGAAGCTGTAAAGTATACAAAAAAAGCCATTGATTTATCATTAACACCACAAAAGCATTGGGAATGTCGCTTACAACATCTTATTGAAGCCATGATAACTACTAATCAAAACAACACACAGGAAACCAGCATGCAAAATGGCATAAGCAAAGCGTGTAATATCCCTTTTTCCGGTTCATCTCAACGCTTAAATACACTTGCCACCCACAATAATGCCAAAACATATCTGGAAATAGGCGTACGTAATGGTGAAACATTTTTGAATGTTGCTGTTCAAAAAAAAATTGCTGTTGATCCTGTATTTACCTTTAATACAGAACAATATAAACAGGATGAAATCAGCTTTTACCATATGACTTCCGATGCATACTTCGAAAACATGGCAAGCCAAGTAACAAAAAAAATAAACACCAAAAGTGTGATACTAGACCTAATTTACATTGATGGCCTACATATTTTTGATCAAACTCTGCGCGATTTTGAAAATACTCTTCCTTACTCGCATGAAAAGACAATATGGCTTCTGGACGATACGTTCCCTTCCAATATATATACAGCTCTTCCAGATATAGATGCGCAAAAACAATGGAAAAAAAAAGCTGGCTGCTCCAGAGACAACGCATGGTATGGAGATGTTTTTAAAGTTATCTTTGCTATTCATGATTATTTTGAAAATTTTTCTTATTGTACATACGGCACTCAGACAGTAATTTGGAAGGTAAAAAATCATAAACCTCGCCGACGACGTTTTTCTTCCAAAGAAGAAATAAGCCGTTTGAGTTATGAAGGTTTTGTCGAAAATTCAGATCTATTAAACTTTGTTTCTGAAGACGAATTTTATCTAAATATTTTTCAGGATGTTGATTTTGTACAAATTCAAGCCAAACACGACAAATTGTCCGTTCTCAGAAAAATCGTTACAGACAGAGAGCGCGAACTGGGAGATGAGTGCGCCAAGTACAAAGAGCAGATAACCACATTGGAAAAAAAGAATATTGAAGCCATTAAATTTTGTGAATACCAAAAAAAACTTGTGGAAGAAAAAGATAAAATTATAGATGCGATTGAAACCGAAAAGAAAAAACTTACCGAAGAAAGCAATGCCGCCTTGGAATGTACCTGGAAGGAACTTAAGGATAAGGATACTAAAGTTCAGCATCTTGAAAAATTGAACTGCATAACATTGGAAAAACTGCAAAAAGCAGAAGAAAAAATCTACGCATTATCACGTAAAAGCTATTCAGATAACGTGCTTATTCCGCCACAAAACATACACGCACTTGTAGCGCAGGAATTATGGGAAGATAATTTACGTTTAGCTACTATACTCGCGCTAGAAAAATCGCAATGCTTTGATGAAAACTATTATAATACACAATACCCCGAACATGTGATGACCGGACTTTCTCCCATTGAACATTATGTTCTTTATGGTGTGGCCCAAGGTAAGAATCCCTCTCCTTTGTTTGATACCATAGCTTATTTGGCCGCTTATCCAGATGTGGCCGATGGAAGAATAAATCCTTTTTGGCACTACTTGCGATATGGATATGCGGAGAGACGTACAAATTTTCCCGTAGAGAGAGAGCAAATAATTGCGACTTCAACTACTCCAGTGCAGCATAATGAATGAACTACAAGTATTTTATTTAAAACAGCCACCCCCATGCCACACACAATCGCCATACTAGCCCCCTCCTCCGTGCCCTTCCAGATCGGCGGCGCCGAAAAACTCTGGTGGGGCATGCACAGGGGCTTGGCCGCATATTCAAACAGCTATGTCGAGCTGTTGAAGCTACCCTGCCGGGAAGAGTCTTTCGCCGGTCTGGTAGACTCATACCATGCGTTCAGCGAACTTAATTTGTCGCATTTTGATATGGTAATCAGCACCAAGTATCCGGCCTGGATGGCACGGCATCACAACCATGTGCTCTACATGCAGCACCCCTTGCGCGGCCTGTACGACACCTATCACTTTACCGGCCTGCCGGAAACGCTATCATCAATTCCCGCGCCTCTGCGCGATCTGCTGGCTATTGTGCGCAAAGCTGATCCCACGCGCGACGACCTCCAGCAAGCTTTCGAACTGATCCGGCGCGCACTCAACGCCAAAAGCCTGCCGTCTGATCTGTTCAATTTTCCTGGGCCACTGATCCGCGAAGTCGTGCATTTTTTCGACCGTGTGGCCCTGGCTCCTTCACAAATTTCCGCCTATGCCGCCATATCGGCCACCGTACGCAACCGCAAGGGCTATTTTCCGGCCGGGGCCGATGTAAAAATTCTGCATCATCCCTCGGACATTACGGAATATTGCCGCAATGCGGGGCGTTATATATTTACGGCCAGCCGCCTCACCTCCATGAAGCGCGTGCATCTTGTTGTTGAAGCCATGAGGCACGTCACAGAGGATATTCCTCTGAAAATCGCGGGCACAGGGCCGGAACTGGAACATCTGAAAATGCTCGCGGGCGATGACCGCCGCATAGAATTTCTCGGCTACGTTCCCGATGTCGAGCTTCCCAAACTTTACGGCAACTCGCTTTTCGTGCCCTTTGTGCCCTATGATGAAGACTACGGGCTAATCACCATTGAGGCCATGCACTCGGGCAAGTCTGTGGTCACGGTTACGGACTCCGGAGGCGTGCGCGAGTTTGTGGAAGACGGCGTCACCGGCTTTTGCACGGCCCCCACGCCGGAAGCGTTGGGGGCGGCCATGCAGCGCCTGGCATCATCTCCCGCGCTGGCGGCGAAATTGGGAGCAAGTGCCAGTGAGCGTGTACGCCACCTCACCTGGGAAGAGTCCACCCGCGCCCTGCTGAGCCATGCGGCCACAGCGGCGGCGCGGCGTGCGCAAGGGATGAGGCAAAAAATTATCGTATGCAGCACCTTTGCCGCCTCGGAAGCCATTTCCGGCGGGCAGCGCCGCCTCTACCAGCTCTGTAAGGCGCTGGCGCAAAATTATTTCGTCCTCCTGCTCTGCCTGGGCGCGCAAACCCAGCGTGGCATGCTGACCACGGAAATTATGCCTCATTTTCATGAAATACGCTTGCCTTGGACCAAGGAAAACCAGGACGAAGCGGAACGCCTCCTGCTGCTGACCGGAGCGAGCGCCGACGATCTGTCTTTCATGCGCACCTGCGCAAATCACGATTTGTTGTTGGAAACACTGCGCGTCCAAGGCGGCGATGCGGCCTGCATTGTGTCTTCGCACCCGTTTATGTTTCCCGCCATACGCCGGGAGCTGCCCCATCTGCCGCTGATTTACGACGCCCACAATGTGGAATCGGACATGAAAGCCGCTGTTCTGGGCAATAAATACCCCGAGCTGCTGCACGAAATAGCCGATGTGGAAAAGGAATGCGCGCTGGTGGCCAGATCCGTGCTGACCTGTTCCAACGCGGACGCGCAACGCTTCGCCGAACTCTACGGCCTGCCACATACTCATTGTTGCCGCATTCCCAACGGCTGCGACTGTTCGTCCGTTTTGTTTGCCGGGGCCGAAGAACGGCGGGCGCTGCGCCAACGCCTCGATTATCCGGACGCTAAACTGGCGCTGTTTATCGGCAGCGGGCACAAACCCAATATGGATGCCGCCGCTCATATCATCCGCCTGGCGAGCAGTATGCCGGAAGTCCATTTTCTTGTGGCGGGCAGCGTAAGCACCCAGGCTGTAGTGCGGGAAATTCCGCGCCCCGGCAATGTACATATGCTGGGCATTGTTTCCGAGCCGGTCAAAAACATGCTGCTGCGGGCCGCTGATGTGGGGCTTAATCCGGTCATATCCGGTTCCGGCACCAATCTTAAAATCATTGAATATGTTGTGGCCGGACTGGAAACAGTGTCCACACTCTTTGGCCTGCGCGGCCTGGACGAGGATTTTTGTCCTTGCGTCCATGCGTGCGGATTGGACGAATTTCCTCAGGGGATACGACGCATCCTGGCGACTCCCGCGCCGGAGCCCGCTCTCGCGGCCGCCTCGCGCCGCGCGGCGGATCATTATGCCTGGCCCGTTGCCATGCGGCCGTTGGCTCACATTGTAAAAGACATCATGGCTCCCGCAAGGGGAACAAATCTGTGAAAGTGCTGATTAACACCATCCCCCTGCTGGGCGAGCAAACCGGAGTGGGCAACTATACGCGCCAAATTGCCAGAGCCCTGGCGGCACGTCAGGGGGTATTCGATCCTGTCTTTTTTTATGGCTATTACAGCAAAAAATTATCCGGTGCGGCAGCGGAAGGTGAAACCGGCTCGCTCCTTACAAAGATAAAAGAGCTGGCCGCGCAGCAAACCCTGATCCGGCGTATCTGCAAAAAGGCGCTTACCGTCACAAGCGCGGCCTACAGCGCCCTGCGCGGCGTGACGTATGACTGCTACCACGAGCCAAACTTTATTCTGTTGCCCACCATCCGCGCCCGGCGGGCCGTGCTTACCGCGCATGATTTTTCCTGCTTTCTCCACCCGCAATGGCATCCTGTGGAGCGTGTGCGGCATATGGAAAAATATTTTCGCGGCAGCCTGAAGCGCGCGGATTACGTCATTACTATTTCCGAAACCATACGCCGGGAAGCCATGGAGCTGTTCGGCCTTGCTCCGGAACGTATCCGCGTCATCCATAACGGCGTCGAACACGGCTGTTTCCGGCCATATTCCCCGGAAAGCCTTATCGCGTTCCGGCGTAAATATTCCCTGCCGGAACGCTTTATTCTTTATGTGGGCACGATGGAGCCGCGCAAAAATCTATATAATCTTTTGCTGGCGCACGCCGCTCTGCCGGATGCCCTGAAAAAAAGCTTTCCGCTTATTCTGGTGGGATCCAAAGGGTGGAACAACGCGGATATCCTAAATTTAATAAAAAAGCACCCGGCCCATGCACGTTTGCTGGGTTATGTACCGGAAGCCGATCTGCCCGCTTTCTACAGCGCGGCCTCTCTGTTCGCCTATCCATCGTGGTACGAGGGGTTCGGGCTGCCGGTGCTGGAGGCCATGGCCTGCGGCTGTCCTGTGCTCACCTCGGACCACGCGGCCCTTGTGGAAGTGTGCGGCGGCGCGGCGCGGCATACGCCGCCCGGAGACGTATCCGCCATGAGCGAATGCCTGCGGGAAATGCTGGAAGAGTCTTCCCTGCGCGCTGATCTCCACAATCGCGGGCTGGAACGGGCCGCCATGTTCAGTTGGGAAAAATCAGCACGCAAACATCTGGAGCTTTTTGCCGAACTATGCGCGAGTTAACCAAATTTTTCCTCCTCGCCGCCTCTCTGTGCAAGCAGGATATTCAAGAGCGTTTTGCCGGTTCACTGCTCGGCTCGCTATGGGTATTCATATGGCCGCTGGTGCAATTGTTCATTTACATCGTCATTTTCGGCAAAATGATGGGCGGGCGGTTCAGCGGCGGCGCGCAGGTATATTCCTACGGCATATATGTGGCGGCGGGCCTGCTTTCCTGGACCTGCTTCGCCAACACATTGCAGCGCACATCCCGCGTATTTGTGGACAAACGGCAGATCATCGGCAAAGTCACGGTTGATCTGCGGGTTTTTCCTTTGTTCATCTGTATGGCCGAGCTGATTCCCTTTGCGGCCGGGGCCTTGCTGCTCACTCTGGCCGATCTGGCTTACGGCTGGACGCCATCCCTCACTCTGCTGGCGTGGGTTCTGTTTGCTGTTTATTGCCAGCAAATTCTGGCTATGGGCCTGGGTCTGTTTTTTGCCTGCTGCGCCGTTTTTGTGCGCGATATCATGGAAGCCGTGTCAATTGCCTTGCAAATGACGTTCTGGTTTACGCCTATTGTTTATCTGCCGTCCATTTTGCCCGATTGGGTGCGTAACACGCTTTTTATCAATCCCATGATGCATATAACCGGCATATTTCAACAATATTTCGTCTTTGGAAACAACGTAGCGTGGTCGTCTATTTTTTATGCGGCCGTCGCGGCCCACGCGGCCCTGGCTCTGGGGTTGTACACCCTCAATGCTCTGCAAAAGGATGTGCGCGATGCCCTTTGAGCCTGTTATCCATGTTCAAGCGGTTAGAAAAACTTTCAAGCTTTTCAACCGCTCGCGCGACCGCATCGGCGAAATATTCACCCGCCGCTGCCTGCATCGTGATTTCACCGCGGTGGACAATGTCTCCTTCGCGCTGGAACCCGGCACAACTTTGGGCATCGTGGGTGAAAACGGATCGGGAAAATCCACCCTGCTGAAACTTGTTGCCGGAGTTCTGCTGCCGGATGCCGGGAGCATCAGCCGCCGGGGAAAAATTACCGGTCTGCTCGAACTCGGCACCGGATTCAATGCCGAGCTTTCCGGTAGACGGAACATTTACCTCAACGGCACCTATCTGCACATGACACGCCGTCAGCTCGCCGAGCGCGAGCAGGCCATCATCGATTTTTCCGAATTGGAAGAGTTCATTGACGCACCACTGAAAAACTACTCTTCCGGCATGACCATGCGGCTGGCCTTTTCCATTGCCATTCACGCCGACCCGCAGTGTTTCATCATTGACGAGGCGCTTTCCGTGGGAGACGTCCGTTTTCAACAAAAATGCTTTGCCAGATTACGGGAATTCCGTAGGAACGACGGGGCCATAGTCTTTGTTTCGCACGACATGAACGCGGTCAAGTTGCTGTGCGACAAGGCCATGCTGCTGCACCACGGCGCTATGCGCTATCTGGGCGAACCGGATGAGGCCATCAATTTATACAACAAGGTCATGGCGGCGCGCGGCAACAGCGGTGATGCGCCTCCCGTGGGTTACGGCAACGCGGCTGTGCGCTTCACTTCCGCGCAAGTGCTTGACTCATCCGGCAGTCCGCTTGCGGTGCTGGCGTCGGGCGAATCCGCAAACATCCATTTCTCCTATGTATGCCGTGAACATGTGAACCAGGTGACTTTCGGGGTGATGATCCGCGACCGCTTCGGGCAGGATGTTTTCGGCAGCAACGGGGCGCTGCTGGGCAAACTGGCCGACATCCGCGAAGACGGGCAAGGATGCTTCCATTTTCCGGCCATGAACATCGGCCCGGGCGTATATACTGTCAACCTGGCCGCGCATACGGGCACAACCCATCTGGAAACATGCTTTCACTGGTGGGACAACGCAACCTCATTCGAGGTTGTTCAGGACAGGGATTTCTATTTCAGCGGACATACGCGGCTGGCCGTCAATCTTGAACTTTATGGAGTGGAACATGGCGGAATTTGATTGCCAGGCATTTATGGCCGGTGTGCGGCGTGAGGCGGGCGAGCGTGGCCGAGAGGGACCGGACTGGCGAACACTGGCCGCGTTGCTGAGACTGAAGGGCGGCGACTTTGTCCTGGCCGCTTACCGCGCCATTCTCAAACGTGAAGCGGACCCTGTCGGGCTGCGCAACTACGCGCCCCAGGCCGAACACTTAGCCGGACGTCTGTGCATCATATTTTCCCTACTCCTGAGCCCGGAGCAGGCGGATCTGCCTTCCCCTTTGCGGCGCGCGCTGGCCACGGCACGCCAGTGTTTGCGGCGCTTGCGCACGGCAAAACAACGGTAAACAGACAACGAGCGGCCCGGAATGCAAATGATATAAAGCTTTTTGCCAATGAAGTGGATAATTTCAAAAGCAAAATGTTATAAATGAAGGAAAGTGATTATTCATGCAAGATTTTCTCCGTTCGTGCAGGTATTTTTTCAAATATGCCTTCCTTTTCAGCTTGTTCATAAATGTACTGCAATTAACGTTTCCCATTTACATGTTGCAGATCTTTGACAAAGTTCTGAGCAGCTACAATGCGGCCACCCTTGTGGTCCTCACCATCGCCGCCGTCATCTCGCTTGTGGTCATGGCCGCATTGGAGTGGATACGCTCACGCCTGTTGGTGCGGGCCGGAATTGAATTCGATCACATGCTGAGCCGCACCGTGCTGAAACTGAATCTGCAAAACGCGGGAGATCCTTCGGGCAAGAGTGCGGAACGCAACGGCACCCTGCGTGACGTGCAGACCTTGCGCAATTTTTTCAGCGGCAGCGCGGTATTCGCGTTTTTTGACGCACCCTGGATGCCCATCTATTTAGCCCTCATTTTCATTCTCCACCCTCTTTTGGGATGGTTGGGAGTAGCGGGTGGTCTGATGGTGATGACTCTGGGCGTTTTAACCGAGCGGTTCACCCGCAAGCGCCTGGAAGCGGCAAGTCACGTAAACACGCACGCTTCCAATCTCACGAGCGCGGCTATGCGCAACGCCAATCTTGTGCGGGCCATGGGCATGATCGACAAAATCACGGCACGCTGGGGAAAAGCCAACGACCTCGTAATCACCCTTCAAACACGGGCCAGCCGCAGAGCGGGCTTGCTCCAGTCCGTCGGCAAGTCGCTGCGGACTGGGCTTCAGATACTTTCTTATGCCTTGGGCGCATATCTGGTCATTGAGCACGAAGCGACTGCCGGGATAATGTTCGCCGCATCCATTTTAATAGGGCGCGCGCTGGCTCCCATTGACCAGGCCATGGCCACCTACAAGCAATCCCTTGAGGCCAGAGGAGCCTATGGCCGCCTGAAAAAACTGCTGGACGCTCCACAGCCTTTACCAAACATGGATTTGCCGGAACCACGGGGAGAACTTATAGCTGAAAATCTTTATTTCGCAGCCGGGGGGCGGCCCATAATCAAGGGCATGTCCTTTCGCATGCCCGCAGGGCAATCCCTGGCCATAATCGGTCCCAGCGCGGCGGGCAAATCCACCCTTTGCAAGCTGCTGCTGAACGTATGGGAGCCCACCAACGGCAAGGTGCGCATTGACCGCGCGGATATGGCATCCTGGGATTCGGAAAAACTCGGCCAGTTCCTCGGCTATCTGCCGCAGGACGTGGAGCTGTTTTCCGGCAGTGTGGCGGAAAATATCGCCCGGCTCGGCGAGGTGGATTCCACCAAAGTGATCAAAGCGGCCCGTATGGCCGGTGTGCATGAAATGATTCTGGCTCTGCCCAAAGGCTACGACACCCAGCTAGGCGAACAGGGCGCGGCTCTTTCCGGGGGGCAGAGGCAGCGCATAGGCCTTGCCCGCGCTCTTTATGGCGACCCGCGCGTAATTGTGTTGGACGAGCCCAACTCTAACCTGGACGAAGAGGGTGAAGCCTCTCTGGCTCAGGCTCTGCTGAATCTCAAACAACAGCAGGCAACCCTGATTCTTGTGACCCATAAGGCTCATATTCTCTCCATAGTGGACAATATTATGATGATGCAGGACGGCCAGATAGTCCTCAGCGGGCCGCGTCAGGAAGTGCTCGCCCAGTTGGCTGATCTGCAGAAGCACCAGCAGGAAGCCTCGGCCAAGGCCAGGCTGGCGCGTGAGGCTCTGGAAAAACAGCGTTCCGCCTCATTGGGAATTTCGAATGAGCCGCGAAACGGCAAGGAGGCTCCCTCCCATGCGTAGACAATTGAGCAGCACCCCATCCGACATCGAAGTCCCCTCCCTCAAACCAACAACCGACACTAAAGAAAAACGCCGGGGCAGCATGAGCGAAGTGGAAGATCCGCACCGCATCATCCGCCAGGGACTTCTTGTTGTGGGGTTCTTTTTCGGAGCATTGGGACTCTGGTCGGTTTTGGGGCATATCAGCGGAGCCGTGGTGGCGCAGGGCAAAATCAAGATTGAAACCGAGCGCAAAACCGTGCAGCACCTCGAAGGCGGCATTGTGGACGACATACTTGTGCGCGAGGGTGAAGAAGTGCAAGCGGGTCAGCCTCTTGTAATTCTGGAATCCGTGCAGGTGGACGCCAACGCCAGCATGCAGCAAAAGCAGCTTGTGGCGCAGCGGGCCGCTCAGATCCGCCTGTCCGCCGAAAAAGATCTTAAGAATGAGTTCCTGTGGCCGGAAGAACTGCGTAACCTGGCTGAAGACAGCCACAGCGCCGATGTGCTGATCAGTGAGCAAAAAATTTTTACCGCACGACGGGAGGCGCTGAATGCCCAGATTTCTCTGCTGAACACCCAGCTTGCCCAGGTGGATGCCCAGGTGGCCGGTTTTAACGATCAGCTCAAAGCCGAGCAGACCATCATCGGCACCCTGCATGAGGAATTACAGGCCAAACGCCAGCTTTACAAGGAACGTTATCTGGAAAAATCGCAGATTCTGGAATTGGAACGCAATCTGGCCGGGCACCAGGGCAATAGGGGCCGTTTACGGCAATCCATAGCCGAAGCCAGGCAAAAAGCCGCCGAACTTCATCTGCGCATCAAAGAAGTGAAAGTCCGCTTCATGGAAGATGCCACCAAAGCCCTGGGCACTACTGAAAACGATATAGTTCAGACCCGCGAACGAATCCGCCCGCTTAAAGACGCCAAAAAGCGCCTTCAGATAGTGGCTCCAGTGAGCGGCCGCGTGGTGGACCTCAAGGTGCACTCCAGGGGCGGGGTGGTCAAGGCGGGCGAACCACTCATGGATATAGTGCCCCACGACAACCCCTTGATCGTGGAAACTCAGGTGCCGGTCAATAAAATCACGGAAGTATACATAAATCAGGACGCCCAGGTGCAGCTCGACGCTTTCGGCGCGCGGTTTATTCCTCACATACCGGCCAAAGTAACCTATATATCGGCCGACCGCCTGGAAGAACGCGCCGGAGAAAAGACGCCGTTTTACCTGTGCTATGTGGAAGTGGACCCCAAAGCTTTGGAAGCGGAGCAACTCTATCTTTCACCAGGCATGCCGGCCACGGTTTTCATTACCACACAACAGCGTACCGTCCTCTATTACATTCTGGAACCGTTAATCAAGAACTGGGACCGGGCTTTGAGGGAATGACCATGCGCCTGATTTTTTTTGTAATCCTCTTGTGCGCGGCAACAAACCTCTCTATGTGTTTGCCGGTTTCCGCCGCCCCTTCCGGTCATGCCGCGCTACGGGCGCACAGCCTGTATACGGGCGGAGAGCGCGGAGAAAAAGGGGAACGCCGGGTGGAACTCTATCTGCTGGACGGCAACTTTTTCGTGCTGCGTCAGAGTTTTTCCGCACGCGGCAAGGCGGCTGTTGCGCGAGATATGACCGGCACATGGCGGCAGGCGGAGGGCGGTTCCATACTGCGGCTGAGCAATCGCCACGGACTGTCGCTACGTTTGAACATCGGCGGCCGCGACCTGTACGGCGACTTTTTTCCCGCTTCCAACGGGTTGCCGCAATGCCTGGTGCTGAAAGAAACCCTTTTCAGCAAGCCGTCCTTCAATGTCATGGGCAGGCTGGAACGCGCAAAAGACCAGGTAACGCTGACCGACAGCGCCACAGGGCGAATTTGTACACACGTCAAAGATGATGCGCTGGCGGCCTTGCCCGGGACTGATCCACTCTTTGTGGATGCTATGGTCCTGCCGTCAAAAAATACCTGCACCATTGAGCGCATAAGAAGTTTTTCCACCCGCTTTCCCTCGCAGGCCGAGACTGAGTTGACCAACGAAGACTTCCGCGCCGCAGTGGAAGGCGTGGTATGGCTGTTGCCCTCCCTGCCCGGCCTGCCCACTTCTTCCTGCACGTTCAGCGGCAAGGGAAAAGGGCAAGGTTCCCTGGAAGTTACAGGCCAAGGCCTGCGGCTGGAAGCAAAATACGCTCTGAACGGGCAAAGCTTGAATTTCATTGTAAGAAAAGAAGATGCCAAGATGCTGCACGCCTGTGGAGCGGAAGCTCTGCCGCGTATTTTGACGTCCGTCCGCTCCTGGTCACTGGAAACCGGCGCTCTGGTACTGACCGCGTCCGACGGGCAGAGCTTTTTACTAGAAAAAGCCGCACCGCACGGACGCATGATCAGCCGTAAACGCTGACAAACAGAGCATGCGGGACTGACGTATATAAATCGAGCCTCCGCGCCAAAGCGCATCAGTCCCGCCGCCAACTTAGCCGCCTTTTCAATCAATTTTTCCCCTGAAGGGGGAAATTTTCAGACCATAAAGGAAATTTTGATGAACATACGCATCCGTATCTCTTTTTGCCTCTTGGCGCTTCTGGCCTGCTTCGGGCACATTGCGCCGGTTTTCGCGGCCTCAGGCGTCGCCGGGGCCTTGACCATGGAACAGGCGGTGGCCCAAGCCATGAATGCCAATCCCGGCGTGGAAGCAAAACTGCTGATGCTGGAACAAGCCAAAATGAATGTGGGCGTGGCCCAAAGTTACTTCTGGCCGCGCATATCCCTGGTGGGCAACACCACGCGCATTCAAAACTATGAAGAAGTGCAGACTTATAACAGCGACAACCTCAGCAGCAACAATTGGTCGAAAGGGCTGCGGGCGTCATTGTCCCTTTTCGCCGGTTTCGCACACTTGAACTCTCTACAGAGATCCCGCATTGCCACAGATATGGAAAAGGCCCGCTACCAGCAAGCCCGCCTGGAACTGGGCAGCAACGTGCAGCTGCAATTTCTGCAGTTGCTCAAGAACCGTGAAGATCTCAAAAGCGCAAAAGAGGCTGTGGGCCGCATCGAAACACAACTCAAGGCCGCCGAGGCTTTTGTGAAAGTCGACATGGCCCCCTATGTCAACGTGTTGCAGAACCGCACCGAACTTTCCCGCGCTCAACAGCAGGTAATCAGGGTGAACAACGACATTCGAAATGCGGAAGTGCAGCTCAACAAATATTTGGGCTTTTCTTCGGATCGGGCTGTGCGATACGTGGGCAATCTCAAAGATTTCAGCGCCACTGTCGGCTATACGGAGGAAGAAGCCGTCACTACGGCGGCGCGGCAGCGGCCGGATTTGATCGTGGCCCGGAAATCGGTGGAAGCGGCCTACAAAGACATGCAGATCGCCATGGGCCAGTATCTGCCCCGCGTGGACGCCACCTATGACAATCTTAGCTCCAGCAAGGATTTCGATGATAATCGTTATGAAGGATACACCCGCAACTATTGGTCGGTTGGGCTGAATTTTTCCTGGGAAATTTTCTCTGGCGGCAACACGACTTTCGCCACTCTGGCCGAACGCAAGAAGGCTCAAGCCTTGCAAAAAGACTATGAAGACGCCATGTCCGGGGCACGCGCCGACGTCATCCGCGCCCTGCTGGATATCACGGCCGCCAAGGATCTTATCGCCGTATCCCGCAATGGCGTTGACGCGGCGCGCGAAAGCTACGCCATGGCCAACAAGCGTTACCTAACCAATACCGGCACCATCACTGAGCTGCTGGATGCCCAGCTCAGGCTGACCCAGGCCGAAAACGACTCCAGCCGTGCTATGACCGAATTCCAAAGCGCGCGCACTCGTTTTTTCTTCTACATCGGGCGCGAAAATCCGGGACTGAAATGAATATAAGTGCTCCCCAAAATTTGGACAAATTATGATGGTTACTCAATCAACGAAAGAGAGCGGCAATGTTCAGGAAAAAATCGCTCCTCGCATTCAAGGCTGGAATTTTTATTTGATTTTTGACTCTTGTTCGGCTATAATTCAAGATTCACAGCAATGCCATACTGCTTCACGGAGGGATGGCAGAGCGGTTTATAGCGGCAGTCTTGAAAACTGTTGACGATGTAAGTCGTCCGGGGGTTCAAATCCCTCTCCCTCCGCCAAACTAGAATCTCATAAAGCCCCGTAAAGCCCCCTTAAAGGCATTGCGGGGCTTAGTTTTTATGGGGTTTACCTAATTTATATATCATACAACCGTCAGGCTGAGCCAGCGGCATCAGCGGCTACCTTATGCGGCAATCGCGTCCGCGTTTCGCGGCCTGCGCGCGTAAAGCCTCCATTTCCTCTCCGGTCATGGGCTTACCTTTTTCCTTAAAAAAATCCGGGGATAAAACGCGTTCCAGGTGAACGGCCTGCAAAAAAATCGGGGCTGCGCCAGTTGCCTCCAGAATGCCCTCAAAACTTTCCGCATCAACAAAAGGAGCCGCGCAGGGCACACGAATTTCATGCGGTACACCGCTGGAGCAAAGCAGAGCAAGGCTTTCCACCAGAGACTCCCCTGCTCCACCTGGAGCTATTTCCTCCGGATAGATCCTTGGGGCGGCTTTTACGTCCATAGCCACATAATCCAGCAGTTCAAGCTCCAGAAGGCGGCGCAATGCGCCGGGCCCGCTGCCGTTGGTATCGAGCTTTATGGCATAGCCAAGCTTTTTCGCTCCCAGGCAAAAATCATCAAGACCTTTTTGCAGTGTGGGTTCGCCCCCGGTTACAACAACTCCCTCCAGTACACGACGCCGCCGGGCCAGAAAGTTAAGAGCATCCGTGGATGAGCAGGTTCCCTCCCGGCAAGAAGTCAGATCTGGGTTGTGGCAGTATGGGCAAGAAAAATTGCACCCTTGGGTGAATACCACAGCGCTGACCTTTCCGGGAAAATCCAGCAACGTTGTTTTTTGTAGACCGCCTATGCGCATATTTTGTTCCTGATGACGGCGGCCCCGAAAATTACAGGGCCGCCGGCTTATTCGCTGTCCGGCGCATTATTGGGTTCTTATGCGCTGTTCTGTGGGTATATAAGGAACTCTATCGGCATATTCGGCCTGTTTTCCGTCATTCCAGCGATTTACCGGCCTGAGATAGCCTACAACTCTGGAATATACTTCCGTTGCCGCGCCGCAAACCGGGCATTTGAACTGTTCGCCCTTAAGGTAGCCGTGCTCGGCGCAGATGCTGAAGGTGGGGGTGAGGGTAAAATATGGCAATTTATATTGAGTGGTAATAGTTTTCACCAAACTACGCACAGTGTCTGTATTGGTCACCTCCTCACCCAAGAAGCCATGCAGCACCGTTCCGCCCGTATAGCTGCCTTGAAGATCATCCTGCAAATCCAGTACATCAAAAATATCCGTTGAAAAATCAACAGGCAGATGCGTGGAATTGGTATAGTATGGGGTAGCCTCGCCACCGTTGCCGTTGGCGAAAATCATATCCGGAAAGCGCTTCTGGTCCAGAAGGGCCAACCTATAGGAAGTTCCTTCCGCCGGGGTTGCCTCAAGATTGAAAAAATGACCGGTTTCTTCCTGAAAAACCTCCAATTTTTCGCGCATGCGCGCCAGCACGCGCAGGGCGAAAAGCTGCCCTTCTTCCGAGGCTATGCTGCGACGCAAAAGATTTTGGCAGGCTTCGTTCATACCCACAAGGCCGATTGTGGAAAAATGATTGGCCCAGTAAGTGCCGGTTCGGGCTTTGACGTCGCGCAAGTAAAAGGTCGTGTAGGGGTACAACCCGCCATCGGTAAAACGTTCCAGCTCCTTGCGTTTTATGAGCAAGCTTTCTTTGCCCAGCTCCATGAGTTTGTCCAGGCGGTTCGAAAAATCACGTTCGTCTTTAGCCAGATAACCAAGCCGAGGCAAGTTTATGGTGACAACGCCTATGGAGCCGGTCAGCGGATTGGCTCCGAACAGTCCTCCGCCCCTTTTGCGCAGTTCGCGGTTGTCCAGCCTCAAACGGCAGCACATGGAGCGGGCATCATCCGGAGACATGTCGGAATTGACGAAATTGGAAAAATACGGAATGCCGTAGCGCCCGGCCATTTTCCATACAGCTTCGAACCTCTTGCTTTCCCAGTCGAAGTCCTTGGTGATATTGTAGGTGGGAATGGGAAAAGTGAATACGCGCCCCTTGTTGTCGCCTTCCATCATAACTTCGGCAAAAGCCTGGTTGAGCATGTCCATTTCCGGCTGAAAATCGCCGTAAACTTCTCTCTGATCCAGACCGCCGATGATTACCGGAGTATTTTTCATCATGTCCGGAACGTGCATGTCCATGGTTATGTTGGTGAACGGCGTTTGAAAGCCCACCCGCGTTGGAATGTTGATATTGAAAACAAATTCTTGAAGGGCTTGTTTAACTTCTCTGAAACTCAGCCCGTCGCGCCGAATGAAGGGCGCAAGGTAGGTGTCGAAGCTGGACACGGCTTGCGCCCCGGCAGCTTCGCCCTGCAACGTATAAAAAAAGTTGACCAGTTGCCCCAAAGCGGTGCGCAAATGCCTGGGAGGCGCGCTTTCCACATTGCCTGCTATGCCTTTAAAGCCCTGGCGCAGCATATCGGCCATGTCCCAACCCACACAATAAACGGAAAGTAAATTGAGATCGTGAATATGAAAGTCGCCGTCTACATGCGCCTGACGTATGGCCGGGGTGTAAATGCGGTTGAGCCAATATTCGGAAGTGATGTCTGATGCTATATAATTGTTCAGCCCTTGCAGAGAAAAGCCCATATTGCTGTTTTCCCTTACACGCCAGTCCATCTTGTTGAGATAGCCTTCCATGAGGTCCACATTAGCCGCTGTTTTTATGCGGCGCAGCTGGGCGCGCTGCTCGCGGTACAAAATATAGGCTTTGGCTGTTGCTCTGAAGGGTGAATCGAGCAGTACCTGCTCAACCACATCCTGAACGCTCTCCACATCGGGCGTGTCGGGCAGATGCACGGCCTTAGCCAGAGAAAGCACCTGCATAGTCAGGCGGCGCGCCTCGCGTTCCTCAAATTCCCCGGTAGCTTTTCCGGCTTTGAGCAGGGCGGAAATTATTTTTGCGGCGTCAAAATCCGCAACGTGCCCGTCCCGCTTTCTGATGGCAGTAAAATACATGCTTGTTCCTGAAATGTTACGGGGCGTTACAGAAAAAGGGAATAAAAAAACTCCGCCCATGACAGGCGGAGGAAACGTATTTATCCCCATAATAAAACCGCATGGCAAAAGCCCCGTTGCCAACGGTCGTCCTCAAAGACGAAAAAACAGAGCAGGTCTTCCGGCTATCCAGCTTCTTTTCGGCCTTCCCGAGAGATATACCTCAGTGGCGCACTGGAGCCGCATTTAATAATGCATTTTAAAGCGGCTCTTTGGAAAAAAAGTCAAATCTGGTTTACGGCGGCGGGTCCGCTCTCGCTTTACACGAGATTCCCTATTAAGCCCATGTGGGCGCTCTATTTTTCAATTATCCTTCAATTCTCCTTTTTTGTCAAAATCAATGACATTGTGTTAGGGGCTATCTCCAAATAGCCGCCACTACCTGTATTTGCCTTACGTTTTACTAAAGTTGTCGAGCTTCGTTTCGTGGCCGTGTTTTTGCACATTTTGCGCCTTATCATAGCTTTCCATAAGAGCGCGGAACGGCGGTACAATATGATCCACCATAATGGCCGCAAAATCCATGGCATCCGGTCTGTTCCAGGTACTCATAATTTCCGCCAGCACGGCAAAAGTGTCTATAGGCATTGCCCCGGCCTGAACAATGCGGGCTATTGTCAAATCAGTGGCCATCTTACTCCAGTTGCCGGAAGCGTCCACAACGCAAAAAACCTTATACCCGGCCTCAATCGCGCTTAAAGCGGGAAAGGCCATACACACGCTGGTGAGTGTTCCGGCTATAATAAGAGTTTTGCGTTTTGTTTTTTCAATAGCTTCCACCCAAGCCGGGTTATCCCAAGCGTTAATCTGCCCTGTGCGTGGAATGTATACCGCGTTCGGGTTATATTGGTGGATTTCCGGAATCAACGGCCCATTTGGGCCATCGGGCACGGAAGCCGTGGTAAAAGTGGGAATTTTGGCCAGGGCGGCCACTTTGGTCAGGGCCGTGACATTGGAGCGCAGAATCGGCTGTTCAATGTCGCGAACCAGTTGGAACAAGCCACTCTGATGGTCAATCAGCAGCATGACCGCGTCATCGGGATCGATCATCCATTTGTTCTTATCAACAGTTTTATTGCCAGACATAATGCCTCCAAAATATGTTTGTATTCTATCAAGAAGCAATAGTGTTCAGCGCCAGCCTACGTACACCAGCGCTTACCGACAATGAGCACGCACCTTATTTTATAAGCATTGCTATAATGATGTCCATATTTGGATCCCACAAAAATAAAACCCTCCGATTGAGGGGAGGGTTTCAAACCGGCACGGCTTTACCTGCGCCGCCAGGCGCCAATTCCTGACGGCGCGGATAAAATTTAGTTATTTTACGGTAATAACAGTGGATTCCTTAAAAGACTCTTCAGTCAATTCCTGCCCGAGGCCCGGCAGTTCCGGCACTTTGTACATGCCCTTTTCCGGCATGTAATTATGCACGCAGGTGCGGGTGTTGGGTTCCAACAGCGAGTAGCGATGCAGCTCATGGATGATGAAGTTGGGAATGGCCGTTTCCATGTGCAGGGCTGCCGCAAGGGAAATAGGACCGCCGCATACGTGAATTTGCACGGTAACGTCATATACGTGAGCCATGTCGCATATTTTTTTCACTTCGGTAATCCCGCCGCAAGTGCAGATATCGGGCTGAATAACGTCGAGTGAGCCGTTTTCAAGGAACGGGCGATAGCCCCAGCGCCAATATATACGTTCACCGGCCGCTACCGGCATTTTTACATTGTCGGCGATTTTTTTCATTTGATTTGGGTTCAGGGGCATTGTGGGTTCTTCATAATAATATACTCCAATATCCTCGATCATGCGGCCGAACTGAATGGCGGAGGTGGTGTCGGTGAAGGCGTGGTTTTCAACAATAATATCCACATCCGGCCCAATTTGTTTGCGCATGGCGGCAAGACGATCATAACCCAGGCGCAGAATTTTGTCCGGCAACACTCCCGAAAGATTGCGCTGGTTCCAATTTCCTTTTTCGTCCATGGCTATTACATCGACCTTAATGGCGTCATAACCATCGGCCACGGCAATAGCCGCCGCTTCGGCGTATTGTTCCGGTTTGGTCAGCATGGCCTTGTCGCCCCCGTCGCCCCAGCCGAATTGCAACTGGCTGGCATAGGCCCTGATCTGTTCGCGATTTTTGCCGCCCAGGAGTTTGTAAATGGGAACATTGAGCGCCTTGCCCTTGATATCCCACATGGCAATATCAAGAGCGCTCATGCCGGCGGAGAATACGCCGCCTCCACCCTGCCCCCAGAAGGTTTTGCGCAGCATTTTTTCCCATATGGCCTCATTGTTCATGGGGTCCATGCCAATCAGAATGGCCGCAAGATCACGTGCCATGCCTATCCCGGCCGAGGCTCCAACTCCGTAGGCCAGGCCAATTTCGCCATAACCAGAAATGCCTTCGTCTGTATTGACCTTGACCACGGAGGGTCTCCACTTGCTGGTGGCGGAACTGAAGTCATTTTTCACGTCAATGATGTCGATGCTGGTAATTTTCATGGAGATGCTCCTTATTTTATCAATACTTTTTCAGAGTAAGAATTCCGGCCGCGATGGTGGCCACGCCGCTGGTAAACACCAGGCAGAGCAGCCCGCCGGAATATTCGCCGGTAATGGTGATGAACACGCCAATCATGGCCGGAGCCAACGAGGACAGACCGTTGGATATGCCGTTCATCAGGCCCGAAGCGGTGGAAATGGACTTGCCGTCAATGAGGCCCTGTAACAGCGTCCAGGCCACCGGAGTGCCCATGGTGCAGAAGGCCACCGCCATGGAAAGCAGCACGGCGGAAAGATACTTGTGCTCAGTGGTCGCTCCCGCGTATACGCACATTCCGGCCAGCAGCATGGCCAGCATCAGAATGGGGGCGCTTCGCCCGATTTTGTCGGCAATGAAGCCAGAGGAAGCCTTAGATATAATGGACAGCACAAAGGGAAGCGAAGCCAGCACGCCCATTTCCGCCCAGGAAAAGCCTCTGGCGCTGCGCAAATAGCTTGGCAACCAGGTAATCAGGCCCCAATACATGCATTGCAGGCTCAAATACCATAGTACCAGCAGCCAGTAACGGTAGTTGTAAATAAAGGGCTTGAGGCGTTCCATGAGGGTGGGCTTGAGAACGTCGGCGTTGAGCGGGGCTTCCAACCCGGCTTCGATATGCCGCAACTCGGCCTCATTGATGCCTTTATGCTGCATGGGAGTATCGGCGGTGTGCCGCCAGAGCATGTAAAGCGGAATCAGGCCCAGAACCATGCATACATAAAAGTTGGAGCGCCAGCCGAAGGCGGCGATGATCCACGCAAAGAAAGGCATGGCCAGGGCCGGAGCCACAGACTGCCCCACCACCCAGGCGGCATTGGCCCGCCCGCGTTCCTGCTTGGGGAACCAGTTTTTTATAAACACGCTTTGTAGCGGGTAATAAAAACCTTCGCCCACTCCAAGCAAAATGCGGCTGGCGATAATCATGGTGAAAGACCCAGCTATGCCGCCCATGAAAAGCGATATTGTCCAGAGAACAATACAAAACATCATAGATTTGCGCGGGCCGAAATAATCGCCCAGCGGGGCCAGGGTAACGTTGGCAATGCCGTAAGCGGCCAGAAAAACGGACATCATCATGCCGATTTGCACCGGCATGCCCTTGATGCCCATTTCAGCCAGGAAGAGTTCGTCCGCGCCCAGAACGGAAACGTTCACGCGATCAAGGTAGGCGATAAAAATACCGATAAACAGGCACGCAACAATGGTGAAGCGTTTTCTGGTCGGAGTTTCCAACACGTTGGCCGTGTTGTCGTTCATCGAAATACTGCTCATGCCAAGTCCTCCAGAGAGGGTTACGCGAAGAAAACAGTGGCAAACGGCATCAAGCCGCCATTTGCAGCCATGTTACAGCAGCAACTCGGGCCTCCGCGCTGAGCGCGTCAGCCCCGGCAACAGTGTCGACAATCTGTTACATAATGTTTGCCTCAAATCGGCGTCTCATGTAAAACCGTTTCTATTCATTGATTCATAAGTTCATCCGATAGATGAAAAAACGGAGAACAACGTGATAAATATTACCTTACGCCAGTTCGAAGCCTTTCTGGCTGTTGCCAATTTACACAGTTTCACGGCCGCCGGAAAATACCTGCACATCACGCAAAGCGCCGTAAGCGGACTGATCAAAGAATTGGAGGCGCAAATAGGGGTTGCTCTGTTTGACCGAACCTCGCGCGCGGTGTTCCTTTCGCCAGATGGGGAAACACTGCTGCCGGTGGCTCGCAAAGCTTTGAATGAATTTGAACTGGCCGAAAGATATGCCGGAGAATTGAAAAACAGGCGCTCTGGTCTGATTCGTCTGGTGGGAGCGCCGCTTATCGCCTGCACTCTCCTCCCCATATACATGGCCGAATTTTCGCGTATTGCGCCGGATATCAGCATAAAGATGCTTGATGAACCGATGTCCAGAGTGCAGCGTTGTATACTTAACGGAGACGCCAGTCTCGGTTTTGGCCCGGAGCGCCCTCTCGAACCGGACATTATGGCCCGCACTCTTTTCAATACCCCGGTATCCATGATTTGCAGGCCCGATCACCATCTGGCCAAAAAAAAGATTACCTGGAGCATGATCAAAAAAGAACCCCTGATAATTGTGGGGCGTGAGTCTATTGCGAAAATATCGTCGGACATAGGCGGGCGAGGCTCTTTCCGCATCGCCCATGTTGTGGATCAAATGCCCACCGCTTGTGCCCTGGCCGCGTCCGGGCAGGGAATTGTCGTGGCCGGGCCGTTTTCCATACTCTTGGCCAGAGGATATGGGCTTGTTGTGGCGCCGATTTTCAAACCGGTGCTGAACCGGGCCATGATGCTGTACATGCACCGCAACCGCGCTCTTGGCGCGCCCGATTCTCTATTCATTTCTTTTCTTGAGGGATATCTGAAAAAAAATGACCCTAACCTGCCCGCCGGGCGTACTGTAGCGGACATGGCGGGGGCGATGTAGTCGACGCATTCGCGCCGGGCAACCGCTTTCGCCGCCTTTTATGCTTCATCCTTCTCCGGACAGCAGGCATCTATGGCTATACCGTGAAGGCCGGCATAGCCATTGCCCCACCAACACAAAACCTCCAGTACGGGCATGAGGTTTTCTCCCTCACTGGTCAGGGCGTATTCCACCTTGGGCGGCACTACCGGATATACGGTTCTGGTAATAAGCGCGGCGTCTTCAAGCTCGCGCAATTGCTGTGTGAGCATTTTCTGCGTTATGCCTTCAAGCTGCCGCCTCAATTCATTAAAACGCAAAATCTTGCCGCGTAAATGCCATAATATTACCATCTTCCACTTGCCGCCCACAAGGTCCATAGACATGGCCAACGGGCAGGAATAAGACGATTTGACAAGTCCCATATTTCCTCACAGTTTCTTTTTTGACTCTATTCGCATAAAAACTATATTACCGTAAAGAGAATACTGTGGAGTGCGGCGGCAGGCAAGATTCATAGTATCACGGACAAACGTTTCCCCAAGCTTATCTTTTGCAAATCAAGATCGGCCCGGTAGGCCCATATTTCAACACCAACGGCCAGGGCCGCGCGCAGCCTGCGGCCCCATTCGGGGTCGATGTGGTCGGCCGGGCTAAAGCAATCGGCATCGGCCCGCTGCACCACAATGAGAATCGCCGCCCGCCTGCCCTCCCCGGCCAGTTCCGCCAGTTCGTCCAGGTGTTTGGCCCCGCGAGCGGTAACGGCATCGGGAAAGTAGGCCGTACCGTTTTCGGCCAGAGTGCAATTTTTAACTTCCACCATGATTTCGCACCCGTTGCGGTCAACGATACGCAAGTCCAGACGGCTGCGGCCCACAGCAACTTCACGGTCCACCCGTGTTGCAGGTCCGGATAGCTCGGCCAACACCCCGTCCAGTGCGGCCAGGGCCGCCAACTTGTTGGGCACGGAGGTGTTAAGGCCCACCAGGGCTGTGGGCATGTCAATCATCTCCAGGGTGAAAGCATACTTGCGGCCGGGGTTGTCATGACGTGAAAGCCACACGGGGCGACCCGGCAGGCAGCAGCCCAGCATGCGCCCGGTGTTTGGCGTGTGGGCGGTAATGACGCCGCCTTCCACCTCCACATCGGCCAAAAAACGCTTGTAGCGGTGTATAAGAATGCCGCGCGTAAGCTCCCCCCAGTAAAGACCGCCTTCTGGCGCGGGTGTAAGATATTCCATATTTCCTTTCCCTTGTGACTCCGGTAATAGTAGCAGCAGTCTGGAGCGGTTCACCGTAAGTTAAACGACAAATTTGAAAAACTAGACAAAAGGCATAAATACCGCATGAAAGCGCAAAAAACAAATGCCGCCCGCCTTCTGGATAAAAGCGGCACACCATACGAACTTGTTCCTTATGAAGTGGATGAAAACGATCTCAGCGCCGCCCATCTGGCGGAACAGTTGGGGGAGGATCTTGATCAGGTGTTTAAAACCCTTGTTCTGCACGGAGACAAAAACGGGCATCTGGTCTGCATAATACCCGGAGGCGACGAGGTGGATCTGAAAAAGGCGGCCAAGGCTTCGGGCAATAAAAGCTGTGCCATGATTCCCATGAAAGAACTGCTGCCCCTCACCGGATATATGCGGGGCGGCTGCTCACCAATAGGCATGAAAAAACGCTTTCCAACCTTTATTCATGAAACGGCCGAGCTGTACGAAAGCATTTATGTAAGCGCGGGCCAGCGTGGCTTGCAATTTAAACTGGCCCCGGCCGATCTTGCTCGCGAAACCGGGGCCGTCATGTGCGATTTGGTGGTTTGAATCAAACGGAGATATTTATGGAAGCGCTCGGCGCGGCGTTTGCGATGGCTTTTTTGCAGACTATTATTAAAATAACTCCCTGAGTAGCAAAAACATCCCCGCCGCCAGGGCAAAAACCATCACAGCGGCACGCAAACTCTTTCCCCCTACTCGCTTGTGCGCCACTCGGCTCAAAACCGCGCCAGCCACTGTGGCGGGTACAAGCTTGACGGCATCTATAACCAAACCGGCCCCAATCTGCCCTCCGGCCGCCAAAATGGCCAGGGACATAAGCTGCCCGATAAAAAAACAGGCGGCAATGGTAGACCGCAGCACCGGGCCGGGGTGATATTGATACACCAGGGCCAGGGGAGGGCCGCCTATGCCGGTGGCGGTTTCGGTAATTCCGGTAATCAGCCCGGCAGCGGCCATGCTTTTGCGTCCGGGGACAAAGCTGGGAGCGGCCAGCGAAACCGCGGCAGCCAGAATGGTGGACAATCCCACCAGAATATTCAGGGTAGCCGCGCTTACCACAATTAGAATGCCCGCGCCCATAAAACCCCCGGCCAGGCGGCCCAAGCTTATCCAGCCCAGGCCCGGCCAGTCCAATTGGCCGATTTCGCGCGCGGCCACGTAAAGATTGAGTGGCAGCATTATTATGAGCAAGGCCGCCGGAATCAAACCCGGCTGCAACAGAGTGAAAACCGGAGCCACAATCAGGGCGAAGCCAACCCCCACTGTTCCCTGAATGAAGGCGGCCAGCATAATCACCGTCGATAATATTATTGTAGTGGAAAAGTCCATATTTCTAAGCTAGTCCGTTATCTTTCCTGAATTTTGCATGTTCTTCGCTGGTGCCGTGAATACGCACAACAGGAGCCTTTCGCACCGCTTCCACAGCCAGTTCGTTGATACGCGCCATAAGGGCGCGGCCGTTCCAATCCACAGGCCAGCCCTGCCACAGACGCAAGCGGCCGTCAACAAAAACGCCCTCAATCTGAGAGCGATTGCCAAGACGCACCAGATCCCACGGCAGATCCCAGGAAGGGATCAATTCGGGCACATCAAGATCCACCAGCAAAAAGTCGGCGGCCAGGCCGGGGGCCACGGCTCCGGTTACCTTGCCCAAGCCCAGCGCGTCGGCCCCGCCGCTCGCGCCCATACGCAGCCACCTGGCTCCGCCGCCGCAGGAAGAATCACCTACAGACAGGCCAAAGGCCAGGCGCTGGGCGGATTCGGCGGCATCCACCAACCTGAAGGCATCGCTGCGGGTGCCGTCGGTCCCCAAACCCAGGCGGATGCCCAGACTGTCCATGGCCAGGGCCGGAGCCACGGCATTGCCCTTCCACTGGCTGGCAACGGGATTGTAGGCCACAGCCGCGCCCGTGTCGCGCAACATAACCATCTCCGCCGGGGTTATCAGGGTGGCGTGGGAAGCCAGAGTGGCCGGGCCAAGCGCTTTTGCCGCAACGAGATGCTCCAACGGGCGCAGGCGGCGTTCCACCAGCGAGCGTTCCACGGCCACCATATGTTCATTCACATGAGTCTGAAAAACCCTCCCGGCCTCGAGGCACATCTCGTAAACACGGCCCAGCATGTAATTGCTAGCCGCTTCGGGAATGGATATGGCCAGCGAAGGGCTGACCAGCCCGCCATTGTCAAAGCGGCTTAAGTGAGCCTCGGCCTTTTTGATAATGGTCGCCTGTTCTGGTAGATTGGGCGAACCGGGAAAGTCATTGCAGATAATGCCCAGCACGCAGCGCAGCCCCGCTTCCTCGGCCGCTCGGGCCAGAACCGCCAGGTCCTCGCCCGAGCGCGCCCCGGCGTCGGCCACAGTGGTGAAGCCGCCGCGCAAAGCCTCAAAAGCGGCCAGTTTGCCCGAAAGATAAACCAGTTCTTCCGTCAAAAATCCTTCCAGAGGAATCCACACTCTCTTGAAAATTTCCGAAGGCTCGCCCCAGGCCAATCCTTTGCCGAAAGCCTGAGCCAGATGCTGATGAGTATCGATAAAACCGGGCATGAGCAGACGCTTCGGCAGTTCAGCCACTCTGGCCTCCGGGTGCTCCACCTTGAGGGCTTCGACCGCGCCCACGGCCAGAAATTTTTTGTCTTTCACCACTACGCCGCAGCCGCGCCGCAATCCATCAGGAGCCAAGATGGCCTCAGGCAACAGTATAAGTGCAGCCTCGTCGTTTTCCGGTGAAAAAATTTCGGGATATTGTATGTCGCTCATTTCGCCTCCCCGGCCTTTACTCCGGTGTGATTGAAGAGAATATTGGCCAGCACGGCGGTGAGAGTGCCCATCATCAGGCCATTGTTCAACAGCACTTGCAAGCGGGCCAAAGCCGGAACATCAAGCGCTTTGGCCAACAGCACGGCAAAGGGGCCGAAAATGCCCGGAATCATGATCGGCAGCAGTCCCATAGTCAGGGCGGCGGCCAGTGTGAACATGTTGGAGCGCTCGTGCAGATTGGCAGTTTTGATCATATTGATGCCCATAACTCCGATAATGGCGAATACAATCAAGGCAGTGCCGCCCACAACCGCTCCGGGCACGGCATTGGCAAGCCGCCCCAGTGGAGCCAGCACGGCAATGACCAGCAGAATCACCCCGGCCACAGCCGTCACATAGCGGGAACGCACCCCGGTGGCCTGCACAATGCCTATGTTCTCGCCGCTGGTTATAATCAACGAAGTGCCCAGAATACCGCCCAACACCGAAGCGATTCCGTCACCGCGAATGGTCTTGGGCACATCAACCTCGGGGGATATTTTTTTGCCCACCACCTCGGCTATGGCCACGGTCTGGCCGGTGGCCTCAGTCATGGAAATTATGCAGAAAATTAAAAGCGGCAGCGAAGCCAGAATGTCAAAAGAAGGCATGCCGAAAGGAAAAGGCTTCGGCAAGCTGAGCACCGGGCCGCTAAGCGCGCCGATGAAATCGGTGAGGCCAAAAAGAGCCGAAACAACGGCCCCGCCCAGAAGGCCCAGCATAACCGATATCTGCCCCAGCGTGCCCTTGAACACCCTGGCGAAAACAACGGTCAGCAAAACGGTAATTACGGCCAGGCCCACATTGGCCGGGCTGGCATAATCGGGCGCGCCAGGACGGCCCATAATCACTCCGCCGTAGATTTTAATCAGGTTCACCGAAACCAGCAACAACATGGTTCCGATGACCAGTTTGGGGAAATATTTCAGGCAGCGGCGAAAAACCGGCAGCAGCAGCCAGTAAAGCACGCCGGTCATAATCACCGCCCCGGCTGCCGTGGCCAGACTGGTTTCTTTGGCTATGGACATGAAAAAAGCCACGGGCGCGCCGCCGGGAACCATAACAAAGGGAAGCTTCGCCCCTATGCCCCACGGCCCGAATGATTGCAAAAGACTACCCAGGCCGCAGATCATAAAGGTGGCACTGATCAGGTTGAGGGTTAGTTCCGAGGAAAGATTCAAGGCCCCGGCCACCAGAAAAACCGAGGTAATGGGCGAGGCCGCCATTACCAGCACATGCTGAAGGCCGAAAAGAAAAAGTTTGGCTGGAGGCAATTTTTCATCCACAGGATGAACAGAAGTTGAAGGCGGAATTTCGTCGCCGTCTCTGTCGGAAGCATGATTGTAGCCGCTCATTTAACATCTCCCCATGTCAACGCATAGGAAATCGATTTCCTATGCGGCTAAAATTTTTTTCCCTGGCTCCAAGCCATAGGAAATCGTTTTCTTATGATTACAAAAAAAGCCGTGCCATTCAATATATTTCTTGCAAAAATTTTTCCCATTTCTTAAGCTTATGATTACAAAGTAAATAAAAACATATGGATAACTCAGTGCAAAAAAACAAACGTCCGACCATAGTCGATGTGGCCAGAGCGGCCGGGGTTGCCCCCTCCACAGTGTCGCACGCTCTCAACAACAAGGGCTATGTGGAAAGCGGCACCCGCGAAAAAATTCTGGAAACAGTGCGCAAGCTGGGTTACCGCCCCAACCACCGGGCCAGAGGCCTACGCAGCGGCGGGGGCGGGATAATCGCTCTTATTTCGGCCATGCCTCTGGGAGTAGCCGGAGGAGCTTCCAAGTTGGGATTTTTAATGGAGCTGGCGGCTGTGGCCGCCGAAGAAGCCATACGCCGTGGTCTGGCCATGGTGCTGGTGCCGCCCCAGCCCGCGGGCGAAGCCCTGCCCCCCCTGGAAATAGACGGAGCCATGGTGGTGGAACCCACCGCTGACGACCCCTACATGTGCCGTCTGGCGGAATGCGGCATTCCAACGGTGGCTCTCGGCCGCTGGCCGGGGCATGATGAGGCTTCCTATGTTGATCTTCTTTCCGCCGAGTCGGCCAACCTCCTTCTGCAACATCTGGCCGGATCCGGAGCGAGCAAAATAGCCGTGATGATTGGCGACAAGGAGCGCAATTCCTATCTGGAAACGGAAAAAACCTATCGAGACTTCTGCCGCCGGACCGGACAAAAAACTGTTATATACAAGTTGGACGAAAGTGGCGGGGAAATGGCTGGGCAAATGGGCGCGGCCAAAATGTTTGGCGAGCACCCCGATGTTGACGGTCTTCTGGCTCTGGTGGACGCCTTTGCCGTCGGCGCGGTGCGCGCTGCCGAAGGTTTGGGCCTGACCGTGCCCGGGCGTCTTAAAATCGCCACCCGCTATGACGGCCTGCGGGCCAAACTTTGCCGTCCTCCCCTTACCGCCCTTAATCTGCATCTGGAGCAAGTGGCGACTATGGGCGTGGAGCTTCTGGCTCTACGCATGTCCGAGCCGGATCGCCCAGCTGTGCTCTGGCCGGGCAAACCCGAGCTGATTATCAGGGAATCCACCATAGGCGACAAATAGCCGCTGGTGAGCAATTTTATGGATTTTGTAACTACATTTCCATTTGAGAAGCTTAAAAGAGGGAATGGTCTTCCCGCGCGCGTGGCCTGATCGCACAACCGGCACACTATACCTCCAGCTCAAGCCCAACGCCGACTTCGTTTACTTTCATATGTTTGTTGATTTCCGCCTTTACGGTAAAGGAAACGCAGTGGCAGGGGTACAGTTCGGCGATTTTATTTTCCTTGAAACCTGATTTCCCGCAAAATGTAACTATGTTTGAGTAGCGAGCTTGAAAGCGTCCATGATGTTGCGTTGGAGTGGTGAAGTTTCGGTGTACAGTTGTCCGTACCGATTTTGATATTTGATTTGGATCAAAGTCTCCATCGA
>JAVBLG010000043.1:0-23652 GCA_031553655.1 Desulfovibrionaceae bacterium
CCGCCCCCCCCCCCCCCGCCCCCCCCCCCCCCCCCCCCCCCCCCCCCCCCCCCCCCCCCCCCCCCCCCCCCCCCCCCCCCCCCCCCCCCCCCCCCCCCCCACCTATCCAAAACTACTTGATTAATCCATACTGTTGCAGCACACCTTTAAGCTTAGCCGCGTTTTCCGGAAGAAGCGGACACAAAGGCAGACGGAATTCGGTTCCGACTTTACCCATGAGCATCAGGGCTGTTTTTACAGGTATGGGGTTGGTTTCAAGGAACATGGCGCGGTTGAGCGGGTTGAGCTCGTGATGAAGCTTACGCGCCAGGACCATGTCTTTATTAAAGAAGGCGTTACAGAGCGCCGCCATCTTACCGGGGACTATATTTGAGGTCACGGAGATGACCCCGCTGCCGCCAACGGCCAGAAGGGGGAGCACAGTAAAGTCGTCACCTGAAAGGGTCTGGAAATTATCGGGACAGAGTTCGATAACCTGAGAAACTTGGTTAAGATCACCCGTAGCTTCTTTTACTGCAACTACGTTGGGAAATTCTTTGGCAATACGGGCCACGGTGGGCGGCAGCATGTTGCACCCCGTGCGGCCAGGCACGTTGTAAGGCACAATGGGGAAGTCAACGGCCTGGGCTATAGCTTTGAAGTGCTGGTAGAGGCCCTCCTGAGTAGGTTTGTTGTAATAAGGGGTTATGTGCAGAGCGCCGCTGGCCCCGGCTTCTTTGGCAAAGCGGGTAAAACGGATGGCTTCGGCCGTATTGTTTGAGCCGGCCCCGGCCAGCACCGGAACCCGGCCTTTGGCCTGGTCCACGCATATACTTATAACCTGCTCATGCTCCTCATGAGTGAGGGTGGCGGACTCTCCGGTTGTTCCACAGGGCACAAGGCCGTGAATGCCTTCTTGAATTTGCCATTCGATAAGTTGCCGGTAGCGTTCTTCGTCCACATTACCATTGTGGAACGGAGTTACTAGAGCGGTAAGAGCTCCGGAAAAATTCATGTTTACCTCCAATCTGCCTCTTCACGGCCACAATGCGAAAGGCGTACGTATTGAAAGACCCGATGCGGCGGATCGTCCAATATCAAGAGAGCCGCGATAACTTTTATTGGTTGAGAAATTCCTTAAGTTCCTTGCCGGCGCGGAAAAATGGCAGACGTTTAGGCTGCACTGTAACTCCGGCGCCCGTCTTGGGGTTACGCCCGGAGTATCCGCCGTATTCCTTAACCTTGAAGCTGCCAAAACCTCTGATCTCAACCCGTTCGCCCGCCAACAGAGACTCCTTCATGCTGTCAACAAAAGTGTTAACAACAAGAGTCGCCTCATCGAGAGACAAATTGGCATCTTCGGCCAGGGTTTTGATAAGTTCACTTTTATTCATTCTGTTCTCCGTCAGAAGTATGGACTGGCAGTCCCGCTAAAATGTTACATTCAAGAATAGATCAAATTTGCCTCAAGGTAAATAAGAGTAATGACAGACAACGTACATATATAAAGAAAATTTACAAATACGGGCACGAAGGCCCGGAGCGCGACGCTGTAAAAGCGCGCCTTCCGGGCAAAATGGGCTGGGTGGGACCCAAAAACAAAATCAGCGCGTTATTCGTTCGGGTGCTGCAAAACAGGCTTATCGGCCATCCAGTCAACCATGCTCAACCGAATTTTCTGCAATCTGGCGGCTATTTTTTGCAAATCCTGCGCGGCCGGAGAACCGGGCGCCCATTGCAGCAACGGCACTTGCTTCAAAACGGCCTCAACAAGCTTGCGGTCGGAACGCACCGAGCCGAGCAGCACCGGATCTATATGCAGAAAACGCTGGCAAGCCGCCTGCAGGCGCTTGAAAGAGTATTCCTCTTCCTTCTTCTGGTTTTCAACCTGATTGACCAGCACCATGAAGTCGCGCACATTGTGGCGGTTTGAAAGCACTTTGATCAGAGCATAGCTATCGGTAAGCGACGTAGGCTCGGTATTGATGATCACAACGCGTATGGCCGTCATGGCGGCAAAGGACAGCACTGTTTCATTGATGCCCGCGCCAAGGTCCATAAACGTGAAATCGTAACGGGAAAGCATGGGCTCGAGACGTTTGAAAAGCATGCCGCGCGTATCGGAGTCGAGGTCGATGAGCTCGGGTACGCCCGAAGCCGCCGGAAGAACGTCAAAACCGTTGTCGATACGATGCACCACGTCTTCCAGTGAAGCATCGCCAAGCAGCACATCCTGCAAGCTGCCTTCGGGGGTTATGCCCAAAAGCACGTCCAGATTTGCCAGGCCCAAGTCGCAGTCCATAAGCAGGGTGGAAAAACCCATCTGATACAGGGCACAGCCAAGATTGAGCGCAATGTTGGTCTTGCCAACGCCCCCCTTGCCGCTCATGATGGAGACGCTGAGTGTGGTATTACTTGTCATATGTTTCCGGCATTATGTCGTTTAACTTGAACCAGCCGTTTTGCGGCTGAGGCGCGAATTCGCAATTGTCTGGCCGCCCGTTCTAATCCGCTCCGGAAAAAAGAAAACGCTTTTCGTTGGAGCACACCAGAACCGATTTTTCTCTGCAACAGTGTATATCGCGGCGATTAACGCGCGCCCTGTTGCCGCCGTCGCCGGCGGCCAGACGCATAACCTCAAGGGAGTTGTTCAACAGCAACCCGCTGGCGGTATTTTCGCCGTGCCCCACGGCCAGCCCAGCGGAAATTGTGGCCGAAAAAGAGCCCACAGGGCTTGAGATTACTTTTTTCCTATACTTATCAAGAATGGTTTCCGCAACATCTCGAAACTTAAAAGTGCCGGTTCCCGGCATAATAACAGCATATTCGCCTCCAGACAGACGACCAATGGTATCGCAAGGCTCAAGCGTGTCACGCATGACCGTTATGAGACCAATCAGGGCCTCGCGCGCGGCAGTTTGCCCATGGATGGCGTAAATACGATCAATATTGTCCACGGAAAATACGCCCACAGCCAGATCATAGCGTCCTCTCCGAGCCCGGGCCGCTTCAGATTCGAGCCTGCGAGAAAACTCGGCCGCCAGCAGAGCCCCGGTGACCGTGTCTATGCGATAACCCGGAGTGGGATCTTTCAGAAGATAGTACAGAAGCGCCCCCATCAGACCTTGCTCGGGGGAAATCTCCACGGCATGCCAGCCCTTCTCTTCTTCCTTGCTGTAAAGCTCGTTCCATTCCTTAAGATCCATGCCTGGAACGAGACGTACTAAAGCTAATGAAGAAGAGCGCTCGGAACTGTTTATTTTGCCGAGAAAACCATCAATCCTGCCCAGATCACGCAACAGCGAGTCGCGGCCGTCTTCGGAGCCGGCGGGCAAAAGCACTCGATAATTCGGATCTTTTTTATTGCCCATGACCGTACTGCTGTAAAAGATAATCTCGCTGAAACTGATCTATACGCCCGCCGAGCACCGCATCCACATCACCCATTTCCGAACCTGTGCGGTGGTCTTTAACCAGCCTGTAAGGTTGAAGGGTATAGGTGCGAATCTGGCTGCCAAAAGCGATTGCGTCTTTTCCGGCATATTTGGCCTGACGTTCGGCATCACGTTTTTGCAGCTCCAGATTATAAAGCCGTGCCCGCAAAATTTGCAAGGCAGTTTCTTTATTGTGGTGCTGAGATTTTTCGTTTTGGCATTGAGCCGATATGCCTGTCGGCAAATGGGTAACGCGCACAGCCGAACTGGTAGTGTTGACGCTCTGCCCGCCGGGGCCGCTGGAACGGAAAGTGTCCACCCGCAGGTCGGATTCTTTAATATCAATCACAATATCCTGTCCTGCATCGGGAATAACGTCCACCGAGGCAAAAGAAGTATGCCGCCGCCCTGAAGCGTCAAAAGGAGATATGCGGATCAGACGGTGTATGCCGCGCTCACTTTTTAAAAAGCCGTAAGCATTCATGCCTGTTATTCGCAAGGTTACACTTTTTATGCCCGCTTCGTCCCCGGCCAGCAAGTCGAGCTCTTCCACGGAAAAAGCGTGTGATGCCGCCCAACGGGTATACATGCGCAAAAGCATTTCGGCCCAATCTTGCGATTCTGTACCGCCCGCCCCCGGATGTATTTCAATCATGGCGTCGAGGCGGTCTTCTTCTTCGCACAACATCATGGAAAGCTCGGTTGCCTCCAAAGCGGCAGCGAGCCGATCTATGGCCCCGTGCAGCGATTCTAGAGCTTCGGGATCTTCCTCTTCGGCCAAAACCAACCACTCCTGCATGTCGCCATGGCAGGTTTCTAGGTGCTCAAGCTTTTGCACTTCAGCGTAAAGCCTACTTTTTTCCTGAAGAAGAGGGGTCATTTTGGAGGGATTGTCCCAAGCTCCGGGCTTTGAGCATTCCGCTTCTATCTCGTCAAGACGCGCCCGCTGTGAAGCCAAGTCAAAGACGCCCCCAGAGCGTGGAAAATTTTTCACCTAAAGCCAAGCAGTTGGCCCTGAGCTCCGTTATATGCAGCATCTTATTTCAAACCCGGTTAAATGCGTTGTTTGCCAAATTGTATTCTTCTTCCGCAAAACAATAAAAGGGCGTTGAAAGCCAAGGCTATAAAGGGCAAAAAGGAAAACAGCCCATGGAACAGAGTAAACTCTTTTTCTGGAAAGGCAAGGCCATATACGGCTTCCACCTTCATTTGGCCACCTCTGGACGTAAGCCGTCCAACAGGATCATATACGCCGGAAATACCCGAGCTGGTACCCCTGAGCAGCCAGCGCCGTTGCTCAACCGCGCGCAACGCGGCCTGCTGGAGATGCTGTCGGGGGGCGCTGGTTAAGCCGAACCATTGATCATTGCTTATATTGACCAGAATTTCGGCCCCGGCGGCAACTCTTTTTTGAGCCAACTCCGGAAAGATGGTTTCATAGCAAATCAAAATGCCAAGAGCAAGCCCATTAACGCGCAAAGGTTCAACCCTCTTACCCGGTTCAAAGTCTCCAAGCCCCTGTAAAAAGCCTTTGGCAAACTCAAAATCAAGCCAGGGAGGCACATATTCGCCAAAAGGCACCAGATGTTCTTTTTCGTAATACCCCACATCCGCGCCTTCGGGGTTTACCAAATAAGCGCGGTTGTAGAAGTAGTAATCATTTTTTCCTTTCTTTTCATTACCCGGAGCGCCAAAAAGCAGCCACGTCTTTCGTTCACCGGCAAAAGCGCGAATTACCGGAGGAAAAATGGGATGATTCTGATAGTGGAAAGGCATGGCGGTTTCCGGCCAGATCAGCAGATCAGGTTTGTATTCGGCCAGAGCCTTTTCGCTCAGCTTTATGTGTTTGCCCAAAATTTCGCGCTGCATGTGATTGTCCCATTTTTGGTTCTGGTCCACATTGCATTCAATAAAAGCCACCTTCAGCGGTCTGACCTTTTCTCGCTCCTCGGCGAGGCGATCGTAGCGTTCTATATTCCAAAGGCCGAAAAGCAGCAGCGCGGCCAGCAGCGCGGCCCCGCACCCGACCTTGCACAAAGCGGAAGCCAGATCGCGCACAGACATGAAAGATTTTTTGCTTTCCGCCTCCAGGTTACGGGCGGCGCGGTTCTTGCGGGCTTCGGCCACGCTCTCCACAGCTCCGGCAAACAGCATGGCCGCCAAAGCAAAAATTCCGCTAAGGGCGTAGCCGCCTATAAGCGATGCTCCCTGCAACATTGCGGGCCAGGGGGCTAAGGCCGAAGCCAGTGAAAGCCATGGAAAGCCGGAAAAAACAAAATTACGCGCGAATTCCAGAAGATACCAGAATGAGGCCAGAATTAAAACACGTCGCCAGAAGGCCAGACTCTTCAGCGCAAAGGACAAGGCGCAGAAAGCGCCCCCGAAAAGGCCTATGTATATGCCGACGCCAATAGGGCAGAAAGCGGCCAGAGGCAAAGGCAGGCCGGCCACATTTTGCGCTGGAACGGCAATCCAGTACAGAGCCATGGACGAACCAACGGCGGCGCACAAAAGCCCGCGCCGGAAGGCCCGGCCAACGCCGGAGGCCTCACGCCCGGCAAGATACAGGGCGGCGGGAAAAAGCAGAGCCAAAGGCGGAACATGCAAAAACGGATTTGGAAAGCCGAAAAATACCCCGGCCGCTCCAATTGAAAAAAGTATGTAAGACTTATCTTTCATTATTTAACGGCGCTACTCCGCTTCTTCCTCGGCAAGTTCCACACTGATGTGACGTATCGCCTTCACATCGGCTTCCCTGACCGTAAACTTCCACTTACCCAGCACAAAGCTTTCTCCCGCTTCCGGCACATGCCCGGCTTGAAGCGTGAGATAGCCGCCTATGGTGTCCACTTCATCCGAAGAAAAGTCAATGCCAAGCTCGCTCAGATCTTCAAGATAGGCTCGGCCGGTCAGTTCAAAATAACCTTCGCGCACAACGCGTATATCTTCTTCGCGGGGCGTATCGTGCTCGTCTTCGATATCACCCACAATTTCTTCAATAACGTCTTCAATAGTGACTAGTCCCGACGTGCCGCCGTATTCGTCCAGAGCAATGGCTATGTGCAGCTTGCGACAACGAAATTCCTGAAGCAGATCGAATACGTTTTTGGTTTCGGGCACAAAAAACGTTTCACGCATGAGGGTGTCAATGGGAGCCGAATGCTTTGCCGGGTCAATGAGGCAGGGTAGAAGATCCTTGGCATGCAGAATGCCCACTATATTGTCCCTGGTGTCGAGAAAAACCGGAATGCGCGAATGTCCCGAACTTATTATGAGGCTGACCGCGTCCATGAGCGTGCTGCCTCCGGCTATGCAGTCGATATCTGTTCTCGGCGTCATTACATCCTGCACCTGCAATTTGTCAAAGCGTAGAATGTTGAGGAGCATGGATTCCTCTTCCGGGTCCACCTCGCCTTCGGCTCCGGCCTCTTGTATGGCCTTTTCCAGAGATTCTTCATCGCCGCGCCCGAAAAGCTTTCCCAGACGCGACCATATGCTGCTACTGTCGCCCTCTTGCAAGATTAACTCCTGGTTTATTGTTACCTTAGCTTGGACTTCAGAAGATCGTAACGTATAATCCAGTTGGCAAGGGGGGTGACTTCGCCCATTTTACCTACCGGAAACCAATTGATATCTTCATTGCTGGCCCCGTTGATGGCCCAGTTGAAAAACTTGAGCCGAACCTGCAGCATTCCTGGGGTGTCCTCAACCTCGTCGCAGGCTATGCATCTGCCGGCCAGCCAAAAGGCTACCCCTCTTTCACCATCAAGGTCCTTGAGCATCAGCAAAAATAAAAGCTGAGACCCTCTGGACAGCTCCATTGGGGCGCGCTGCAAAGCCTCGGGGGTAATATCCAGCCTAAGCCCGGCCGCGGAGATATCCAGCAGCTTTACGTCTTCCACCCTGCCCGGCCGGTAGGTGAACCTGGCCTTGGGCATTTTTGACGGAGTTTTGACCAGGGGGCTTCCAAAAGGCATATTCCACACTCCAAGCCCCAGCATTACGTCTTTTTGCGGAGTAACCCGTAAAAAGAAGCGGCGCTCGCTGTTTTCAAGTTTGGAGGGTCTGGTAAGCTGAATTATGTTTACGCCGCGCACCTGGGCTATTTTTAAAATTTTCGCCGAAAATTGATAGTAGGTAAAGCGGTTATTGCTTCGAAACTGAAAATAGGTGAATACCGGCTCGCCAAGCCATTGCTGTGTGGCGAATTCCCGGCCGATGTCTATGTACACTCCATCGCCGTCCATTCTGACGCATATGCCGTTAATTTTGCGCCCGTTGAATTCGCCCTTGGCAAATTCAATCATAAAAGAACCGCGCTGATCTATAGCTTTGTTGAGGAGTTCCTCCACATGCTCGGCCATGCCCGCCGCGAGGCGTTTCTCTAAATCGCGGCCCACGAAAAATTTTTTCGCAAAGAAAAAGGCAAGGGCGACAAATGCGGCCGCCAGCGCGATTTCCAACCAATCCACGTCATCTCCGATGGTAATGCGCCATTGTATTGCAGGGAACTAAAAACAATTGGCGAAAAAGTATATAAAGCCGCCAGATATTGTCAACCATAAACAATTTTTATCCTGTCGGGAGCAAGTCCGGACATGATGGCGGGAATTCTGGCGAACGAACTGCGAGAAAAATGCACCACAGCATCGCAACGGGCCAGAAGATACATATCCACAAGGGCTTCCCGGCCGCTTTGCACCCGGCTTATGCCAGGCGTGTAGCCGTGCAGGGTTTCTCCGGCCTCGGGAAAAACTTTTTCCGTATGCACCACCCGAGCGAAAATTCTCTCCACGCTTTTTTGCACTAAAATATTGTCGGTGGCCAAAAAAACTGTGTCACTCGGCACGGTTACGTCTCTTATAGCCTTAATCATGCCCTCAAGCGGGGCTTTAAGGTCCGTATGCCGTATATGCGCCCCCACAGTGCGCCCCGGCGAAAAATGCGCGGAGGAAAATTCGTCCACCACCTCTTCCAAACCGCGATCAAGCACAATGTAATCTTTGAAAAGCACACGTAGCGTTTCTCTGTCGTCCTTGCCGAACCCATCGGCAAACTTTTCACGTAAAAGCGGAGCCAGAGCCAGAGCCGGGGCCATATTCCAGCCCCAGCCCACCAGAACTTCCTGTTCATAATCGAAACGGGAAAAATCAATGCTGGTGCGGGCCACATTTTCAGGAGACATGTGATTGTTGTTGAAAAGATATTCCACGGCAACTGGTTCTTTGAGCCAGCTGCGCCAAAATGATGGGTACAGACTGTTATCCGCAGCCGTTACAGCCTCTTCCACCGAGGCGCTTTCAATACCGCGCAAGTTGAACCACAAGGGAAAAACATTGGACGAATCGTCCGAATAAACCCCGTCGCGCCAATCAACGCAAAGTCTGCGCCCGGAAAGCAGACAGTAGGCCACTCCGGCCGCCACAGCCTGAAGCCTGTTGGCCATGCCTCCCGAGGCGCGTAAAAGCAGAATTCCATTATCCATGTTTCAATCCACAGCCGGCTCCATCCGCCGACTGAAATAATTTAATCCAGGGGAACAAGGTGCAAAAAACTTACAAAATCATCCACTTTGTTCAGGCGGCACTGTATATAGCATGTAGCGTATTTTTCAAAAATCATACGCCTGCCGTATATATTATAAAGCCTGTCAGTCCCGGCAAAGGGCAGACGGAAAAAATTACCCACCCGCGGGTGAATGGGCAATTCAATATCCTCATAATCGGCTCGGAAATACTCCCTCAGGCCTGAGGGCAGCTCTCCCAGGCCCAAAAGCCGCAAAACTTCTCCGGCCACATGAAGGATAAGCTTCTCACCAGGATGGTTTACTGTATAGAAAAGCTGTTCGTCACGCCACAACTCTTCCACAATATCCGTAGTTTTTATGGGGGCGCCCGCTTCTTTTCGTCGTTCCACCTCAAGTGATTCGCGCCGCAAGGCCTCCAGATCATACTTGGCGGTAAGATCGCCGCGTAAATAAATGGTGGCGGCTTCATCAAGGTTCAGCCCTAAGCCCAAAAGATGCTCCAAAAAAATATCACCAAAAGCCACAGGAGCGGTATTGGTCCACAACGGCCAGTAATATTTACAGAACATATTGGGAATGCATATGGCGTTTGCCCCTCCGGGCAACGCGGACATAAGCGCCCTGGAAGAATGCTCTTCCCATTTATCCGAAAGATTTTGATAAAGCAAAAGATCACAACGGGTAAAAATGCCTTCGGGGATATGCTCCTTCAAATAATTGGTATACTTGTAAACAGAAAAATGCCTGGAAAAATCCGGGCAGCTTTCCAAAGCAGCCTTGAGGTGATCGCCCTGGCAATTGGCGTGAATTATACAAATTTTTTTGGACATCAAAAAATGGTTCCGGAATATTCTTTTAACCATTTCATAAAGCAGGATGTATCTGTTGGCAAGTGAGGGATTACGCTGTAGCCCAAAAAATGTCCTCGGCGTGTCATTTGCTCATGCCAACGACTTGTGATATTTCTCCCGACCGGGAGAAATACGCCTATGCTGACTATTGTTCGCGGCCCATGGCCGAACTCTACGGCCGCTTTTATGACTGTGAGCAACGTTTCAGAACAGTGGGAGCAAACCGCATCCGCCCATTTGCCACCGTCGGAAATAGAAACAATCGCCCGCAAGATCAGGTCAGAGGACAGACGGCGAGGCATAGCCGCCCGAGTGCTGCTGGCCCTGCTGCTGGACAAGGTAGAATTTTCCCGTATCAGAGAAGGTGAAAGCGGCTTTGAAATGTTGCGTTTTATGCGCAAAACCCGAGAGGGCCGTCCTTTTTTCAACCTTATACATGCCCCTCTTTTCAGCTTGAGCCATTGCGATGACTATGTGGCCTGCGTCCTGCTCGCGCCGCGCGGCAGTACCGCTGTATCGCGAGAGTATGCCTACGGAGGCTGCCTGCAAATGATGGCTTTGCCATATTGTGAAAAAAACATTTCAGGGATAGGCATCGATATTGAAAAAATAAGACCGCTCCAGGCCGAAGATTACCGTGCCGCTTTCAGCCGGGAAGAACTGCGAGAAATCGGGGAGAGCACCGACAGTTCTTCGGAACTGATCAGGCGTTGGACAGTAAAGGAAGCAACAACAAAGGCCCTGGGCTTGGGGTTTCTGCTCGACCCTTCACATTTGGACACCAGATGCGGGCGGAAGCTTACGTCAGATGTCGGGACAATTGAAATATGGAAAACAGAGAATGGAACGTGGGGTGATGTTCCGCCGTGCAAAGATGCGCCGGAGGCCGGACGGACCGTAATTGAATGGCAACATCTGCCCGGTCCTGAAGGCTATTGGCTGACGGCTGCTGTGGCTGCACCGCTCTGAAAGGAGCGCACACTTTTGGGGTCAAGCCGCCGATCCATATATTTAGAAAGCCAACTCATCAAAATTTTATAATTGGCGGCGGCATTGGCGGCTTTGTCTTCGAGCATTGCCTCGTCTGCCTCCTTAAGCAAATCGGCGGCATCAATCCCCTGCTCCGTACTGGCCAGACCCATGGACAGCAAAATCGGCATGGCGTCGTCACTGCAATTGCGAATGCCGCAAACCTGACGCAAATCCATCATAAGCCGTTGCGCCGCTTCATGTGTGCAATTTTTGAGTAGCACCACAAATTCGTCCCCACCGATTCTGGCCACAAGATCGCGAGAGCGGAATTCATTGCGGATAAGATCGGCCGCCCTGCACAGCAGACTATCTCCGGCAGAGTGTCCCATGCCGTCATTGACCATTTTCAGGCCGTCCACATCCATGTATATAAGGGAAGCCGGCAAATCTGTATTCTTGATTTCACTATAGGCGGCATCAAAGGCAAAACGACTCCCCAGCTTGGTGAGTGGATCGCAATTTACAAGATCGGCCAAAGCGTCCTGAGCGGCGCGCAGATCAGTCACATCAATGTGCAGGCCCACCAGACGCTTGGCGCGCCCGGTTTCATCGCGTACAATCACCTTGCCTCGCGATAGAATCCAACGATAAGTATTGTCCGCCGCCATAAAACGGTAAATCACCTCAAAAGCGTCTCCGCCCTCGGGTGATTCTATGCAGGCCCGCTGCGGGCGCATTATATTTTCAATATCGTCCTTGTGAACCTTTTCCGCCCAGGCTTCGATGCTATGCGGAAAATTATCGGGAGTATAGCCCATCATGGTTATATAGCGATGACTGTAGTACACTTCATTGTCATCGGGTTTCCAGTCCCACAGGCCGCCCTGGGTGGCTTCGAGCGCATAGGCGGTGCGAGCGTTCTGGGTAATAATACGTTCGTTGATTTCGCTCAGGGAATGCATGTCAAGCATGACACCCATAACACGCATAGCCTGCCCCGAAGCATTGCGTTCTAGCACCCGTCCTTTGGTCAATACCCATTGGTATTCCCCTTTCGACTTTACGCGGTAAAAAAACTCGAAACGCTCGCCGTGGCGGGAGGTTTTGATCACCTTGCCCGTGTTGAGAATAAAATCCTTTCGATCATCGGGATGAATCACATTTTTCCAGAAATCTTCAAAGTCGATCAGCGAAGAAGTATTTTGACTGAATAAAGGCGAACCAGAAGAATTGATATGGAATTTTTTTGTTTCAACCTCCCAGAGCCACATAATAGCATTGCTGGTAAAGAGATGGTCGGAAACTGTGGCAAAGGCTTCCTGAAGTCGGGCACGTTGAGCCGAAACATCATTGTAGTCTACGTTTACCATGGGCTACATCCTGTACAATCTGAGATAATTACTTTATTTATTGCTTAGCGTACTTTGTCAATCATTAAAGTTTATTTTTTATACATGCCATGCTATAATATCGTGTTTTATAAGAATAAACTTTTATTCATCATTACATCATATTATACTATTTTTCGTTTGGCTTAAAAACAAAACAATATAAAATGCAGCAGATAGGGAACGTTATGCCCAAAACAACAGCAGGAGCCTCCATAAGAATTCTTTTTATAATTTTTGTATTGACCGTTTCAATATGCGCCATACGCGCCCCAAGCTCTCTGGCCGCCGTGCAGGACATGGCGGCGTCTCCTGTGGATCTCGGTGTGCGCCCGGCCGCGGATTCCGGCTCGCGCCCGACCCAACGCGAACCGGTCCCCCCGCTGCTCACTCCCACACTAATTTTCAGCAAAACATCTTCACCCGAAGCAGGAAGGCTGGCGCAAAGTCTGGATAAATTCGGACAAGGGCTGACCTCATGGAAGGATCTGGCCCCAGCCCTGGCCGTAAGCCGGTCCTATGCCGAATCATGGCCGCCGGATGAACCGGCTTTTGAGCACAGCGGCATGGGCGTAACATGGCGCAAGGTGCTACAAAGCCTTAATTTATTGGAAAAAACACTGCCGGAGCTGGACAAAAATCCCAACCTTCTGGCCGAACGCTTCGAATGGCTGCGTGTAACGCCTGGGCCGCGCTTTACCGCCTATTACTCCCCGGTGGTCAAGGCCAGTCTTACGCGTGCGGCCGGCTTTGAACACCCCCTTTACCGTCTGCCCGAAGCCATTGCCCCAGAACTGGCCTGGTGCCTGCCCACGCATACTTGCCCGGAGGAACCTTTTACCCGCGTAATAGCCCCGGACACACCCTATTACGGCCGGGCGGAAATTGATCTGGATCAGGTTTTACGCGGCAAAAAGTTGGAAATGGCCTATGTATCCCATCCTTTTGACGCCTATTTGCTGATGCTGGAAGGATCGGGGATATTAGAATTTACGGACGGTTCGCGCCGGGCGGTGCTTTTTGCCGGTCTGAGCCGCAAATCGGACGGCAAGAGCTCCAGTATGGCCGGATATTTGATGCGCACCGGGCAGGTAGCGCGCAAAAACGCCAATATGGAAGGAATGCGCGCCTGGTGGGACACGGCCGCGCCCCAAAAACGCCGTGCTCTGCTTGAGGCCTGCCCCACTTATGTGTTTTTCCGCTTTGGCGCACCCGAGCCGCGCGGCACGGCGGGCGGCCCGCTCACGCCCTGGGTGAGCATGGCTACCGACCCCCGCGTGCTGCCGCTAGGGGGAATTGTAGCCTATAAATTACCTTCAGCCGGCAAAATAGGCCTTGGTCTGGCCCACGACACCGGCGGGGCCATCAAAATGCGCCGCATCGATATGTATACCGGGTCCGGAGACGCTGCCGGCGTAGAGGCCCACCGCGTGAATCACCACGGCGAAACCTGGTTGCTGCTGGCTAAATAGAGCGTTTTGCGAATGAAATGAGCGAAATGCTCTGACGGCCCGTGCGTTGGCAGGGCCGTCAGAGCACGTAGCGTTCGTAACGTAGAAGCCTACGCCTGTATGAACTTCGACCAGAACCTCCGCTTGGTAATCAGCTCCACCACGTCAATAAGGGCCAGGTGCGAATAGGCTTGGGGAAAGTTGCCAAGCTGCATTCTGGTATCAAAATCCAGGTCTTCGCTGAAAAGCCCCGCATGGTTGCGACAGGAAAGCAAGTCGTCAAAAATGGCCAGGGCTTCCTCATGCCTGCCGGTTACATGAAGCGCCCGCACCAGCCAGAAGGTGCAGATGGTAAAGGCCGAAGTAGGCTGGCCAAAGTCGTCCCTATTCTTGTAGCGGTACATAAGGCCCTTGTGCATGAGCTCGGACTTCACCCGATCCACGGTTTTGATATAGCGTTCGTCAGTAGCCGCGATAAAGCCGTATTGCTCCATCAGCAGCAGCGAGGCATCAACATCGGAGCTGCCGTAATATTGAGAAAAACTTTGTACTTCCTCATTCCAGCCTTTTTCATGAATGTCCTCACGAATGGCCTCGGCATTGGCGCGCAACCGCTCCTCATAGGCTGATCGGCCCAAGTATGAGGCTATTTGCGCAGCGCGGTCCAGGGCCACCCAGCACATTACCTTGGAAAAGACGAAGTGTTCCTTCCGGTGCCGGAATTCCCAAATGCTCTGATCGGGATTGCGCCAGTCCGACTCCACGGTTTTGGCCACTTTTTTGACTATCTCCCACATTTCTTCAATATCGTCGAGAGTTCCCGCGAAATAGCGGTAATAGGTGTTGATCACGTCAAGCAGATAGCCCAGGGCGTCGTTCTGCTTCTGGCAATAGGCCGCATTGCCCACGCGCACCGGTTTTGATCCGGCATATCCTTCGAGATGCCCAAGGATTTCTTCCGTAAGAATTCTTTCGCCGCGAATTCCGTACATAATCTGGAAGGTGTCGTACTTGGTGCGCACAATGCGCTTGATGAACCCCAGAAAACGCTGGGCCGCATGCTGATGCCCCATGTGCAGTAGTGTTGTAATGGACATGGAGGCGTCGCGAAGCCAGCAGTAACGGTAATCCCAATTGCGTTCGCTGCCTATGCTTTCGGGAATACTTGTGGTCAAGGCCGCCAGAATGGCCCCGCTGCGCTCATAGGTCATAAGCTTGAGCACCAGCAGGCTGCGGGAGATCAAATCTTCATATTTTTCAAATTTTACCGAACGGCTGGACCAGTTCATCCAGTAAACCTTGGTGCGCTCAAACTCCAGATAAACACGCTCCAGGTCCACCGGCACCAGCTTCTGATTATAGGAAAGCAGCAAAAATTCGTCTTTTTCCAGAACAACTTCATTACCTTCCAGAATCACGTCAAAATCCAGACTGGTGTATAGATACACATTGTCATTGCGATTGCTTTCCGAAGCTGTGCGCAGATAGCCTCTGAACCGTTGATGCACGGGATTTTCTCGGGCGTAATTCATAAAGGGGTCATAATTCACCCGCAGGCGCGGACGCCCGCTCACCGGGCGCATCAGCCGGTAAATTTCCGGCGGCGTATAGTGGTCGGACATAGATATGCGGTAACGCGGCATAAAATCCAACACTTCAAAAGAACTTTCGGCGGTGGCGAAGCGAGTGCGCAAAATATTAGTGCCAGGCAGATACTCCTGTGAGCATACAAAATCGCTTGAAGGCACAAAGCTGAAGCGGCCGCCCATATTTTTGTCCAACAACCCGGAAAAAATGGACGGGCTGTCAAAATCGGGCAGGCAAAGCCATTCGATACTGCCGCATTTGGAAATCAGGGCCGCGCTGCGGCAATTGCCTATAACTCCAAAATCAAGATTAGCACTCATATTCATATCCTTGGCAAAATTCCATACCTGTTGTCACTACCCTAAATCTCATGCGGTTGTGCTCTAAGACGTTTTGTGCGTATATTTTGAATGATAGTCATATGAAACGTCGCGAGCAATACGGAGGCAGCCATGAAATACGTCATCATTTCCAATCGTCTTCCGGTTACGGTGGTTGACAGAGGCGAAAAGTTGAAAATCGAGCGCAGCGGCGGCGGGCTGGCCACCGGGCTTGATTCCTTAGAAACAAAGGTTGAAAAACACTGGATCGGTTGGGCCGGACTGCATGTGGAGGATGAAGATAAAAAGAATAAAATCAGCGCGCACCTGAAAAAAAAACTGCTTCATCCCGTTTTTTTAAGCCCGGAGCAAATTCAAGATTATTACGAGGGCTACAGCAACACGACCTTATGGCCGTTATGTCATTATTTTTTCAGTTATATATCCCATGATGAAAAATACTGGAAAGCCTACAGCCAAGTCAATGCGTTATTTTGCGAACAGGCGCTGCGCATTCTCGAACCAGGCGATATGGTATGGATTCACGACTACCAACTTATGCTGCTTCCGGCCATGATCAGGGAACGCATGCCCGAGGCCAGCATAGGCTATTTTCACCACATTCCTTTTCCCAGTTATGAGCTTTTCCGCTGCCTGCCCGAGCGGGCGGAAATATTGCAAGGCCTGCTAGGCGCGGATTTGATCGCTTTTCATACCCACGACTATGCCCGGCACTTCATAAGCGCCCTTTATCGCGTTCTGGGCCTGGATTGCCGCCTTGATGAAGTGCAGCTTGAAAACAGAACCGCGCGTATTGAGGCTTTTCCCATGGGCATCAATTATGAATTGTACCGCGACGCCATGGACATGCCCGAAACCCGTGCTTTTGCCGAAGAGCTGAAGCAAATTGCCGGCGACAGCAAAATAATTCTGTCTGTGGATCGCCTGGATTACAGCAAGGGCATTTTGTTCCGTCTGGAAGGCTTTGCCGCCTTTTTGGAGAACAACCCCGAATTGCGCGGTAAGGTTACCCTGCTGATGGTGGTGGCTCCATCAAGGGACAATGTCGAAAAATACGCCGAACTCAAAACAGAAATTGACAAGACCATAGGCGCGATTAACGGCGCATATACAGCCGTCGGCTGGATTCCCGTACATTATTTTTATCGCTCTTTTTCCTTTCATGAAGTTTCAGCTATGTACAATATAGCCGACATTGCCCTGGTCACCCCGCTGCGCGACGGCATGAATCTGGTGGCAAAGGAATATCTGGCGGCCAAACGCGATCGCCCCGGAGTGCTGATTCTAAGCGAAATGGCCGGAGCGGTCATTGAACTTTCCGAGGCAATAATTGTAAATCCAACAAATACCAAAGAATTGTCGGAAGCAATACACAAAGCCGTAATAATGCCAGAAGAAGAGCAGCTTGCTTCTTTACGTAAGATGCAATCAACTATTTCACGTCGCGATGTATATCGCTGGTCCAGAGATTTTATGGGCGAGCTGCTGAAAACAAAAAGACGCAATGACGAGCTTTCAGCCAAAATCCTGCAAAAAGAAAATCTGGACCATATATTGGATGTTTACCGCATGGCCGCCAACCGTCTGCTGGTGCTGGATTATGACGGTACGCTGGTCCCATTTTCCAAAGATCCGGAATTGGCCCTGCCCACCACGGAATTACGCGACATTCTGGCCACACTGGCCGAAAACAAACGTAATAAGGTAATTATTTGCAGCGGACGCGATAAAAAAACTCTGGAATCATGGCTGGGCGATCTTGATATAGGGCTTTCAGCAGAGCATGGGGTGTTTTACCGCGAAAACGGGGAGTGGCACGGCAGCATGCCGGAGATGACCTGGCATGAGGAAATATTTGAAATATTGGAGCAGATAAGAGAGCGCACCCCGCGCTCGCACATTGAAGAAAAAAATACGGCTATGGTCTGGCATTACCGCCAGGTGGATCACTGGCTGGCCGAACTCAGAGTAAACCAACTGCTCGGCGCGCTGGTAACCACCTGCTCGCGGCTGGGTTTGCAAATTATGCGCGGGGACAAAATCGTGGAAATAAAGCTGGCTGAATACAACAAAGGCACAGAAATTAAACGCCTGCTGGCTCTGAACAATCATGATTTTATCATGGCCATGGGTGACGACACCACCGACGAGGACATGTTCAGGGCGCTTCCGCCCGAAGCCGTAACCATAAAGGTGGGCCGGTTTTCCGATGCCGCGCGCTATACCATTCCGGCGCAAGGGAGGGTTCTTCCATTTTTGCGGGCGCTTTGTGGAGTTTAGACGTGCCGTGATACTTCGTCAAACAGCGTTTTTTGTCCCAATCGTGTACCGAAGAGTACACTCATTTCACAAAAAACTTGTTTTCCTCGTCTGACGGCACGCCTAACTTCCGCAAAATTGATGACTTGTTTACTGTAATATTGCAAAAGCCCTCAAGATGTCCGGCTTGAAATTTCAGGGCTGACGCGCCTCAACTATGCAAAATAAGATGCGCCGGCCCTGCTTGAAATTTTCAGATAGTAGAGTTGAAACTTGAGTCCGCACGATTATTCCTGTAAAAAGGTTGGTTCGACCTATCGACATTTTGTAATAATTCCAATTTTACTCGCCCGAGGCATTGTTGCTTTATGAATATCAGTTGCCCACAATGCGGTTTTACCAGAACCGTAAATGAAAACCGTCTGGCCTCGGCCACAGTGCTGGCCACTTGCCCCAAATGCGGTCATTCTTTTCGAATTTACAGAGAAGACGGCCGTACCGAGTTGCTTCCTCCGCCCAATGGCAAACCCGCTTTTGACTCCGGGGGGCCCGACGATCCTCTGCCGCCCGGAGCGGTGGTGCCCGGCGGCGGAACCCCGGCCGGAAATGAAGCGCAAGCCGCGCGCAATGAAAACAATGAGGGACGGCCCCAAAGCTCCTCGGAACAAGAAAAAAACGAGCGCTCAGGCAAAGCTTCCTCCGAGCAGGATGAATTGGACGAGTTGCGCAAAAACGCCGCGGATGCCTACCGCCGACAGGCCGAAAACGCCGACGCGGAAAACGGGGATACCGGGGAAGACGGCTTTGCTCTTGAGAATCCCTGGGAGCATCCCGGCGACAATGGCAGGCTGAATGATTTTTATCAAACTTGCGTACGGGTCATGTTTGCCGCTCCGCGCTTTTTCAGCGGTCTTTCCACAACCTCGTCGCGGCCTAAAGCTTTCGCTTTTTTCATTCTGGTGACCGTAATCCAGATTATAGTCGAACGCCTGTGGGGCGGAGTTTTCATGTCGTATTTCGCCGGGTCCGCAGATCCACAATTAGACAAACTTCTGCAAATGCTGGCGCCTGACACCAGTATGGCCCTTCTCCTGATCAGCCGCGTAGCCTCGTCAACCTTGCAGCTGTTTTTTGACGCGGCAGTCTTCCATTTGGCCTTCAGGCTGATTGTGGGCAAAAAAGCCGACTTTTACCTGATATTTCTTGTGTTGTGTTACAGCACGGCTCCCGCCTTGCTCTGTCTGGTGCCGCTCATTGGCTCCATAGCGGGCTTCATATGGGCTGCCGCCTGCGGTTTTGTAGGGTGCCGATATGCACTGCGCGTATCTTGGGGGCAAACTGCCATGTCTATGGTTCCCATATATCTCATAGGAATATTCACAGTGCTTTACCTGGGCAGAGCCTTACAGGCTACGCTGAACTAAACCATGCCTACAGCCGGAACCCAAAACCGGACAACCAAGCCGGGTCGTACTGAATGTGGACGTGCCATGCTGAAAAAAATCATGCTGTGGTGGCGGGAATTCGTCAAGAGGCGTAAAAATGCCGATGCAATTTCGCCTAGGACAATACGCAACATGGCCAATGAACTTGAGCATCTAGCTGAACTTACCAGCTATTCGCAACTGCTTTCGGGGCGGGAGGCACGACATTTGCATTCTTTACGCGAGGTAGTCCGGAATTTGAAACAAATGGTTGATGAGCCGCAATTCTGCCGGCTTTCAGCCGACAGGCGACTGGCTCTGCACCACAGCCTGCAAAACTCGCGGCAAAAGCTTCTGGACTCTATTCAGGCCGCCGAAAGCCCCACGGAGAGAATTCAATGAGCCAAATGTTCCACACTTGCGACATCACTTCCATTTTCCGCCGGTTTTCCGGCATCGCGTCACGTTTCCCGCGCGCCCTGGCCCCGCACATGGCCCTGACGCTGCTCTGCCTGCTCATGCTTGGAGGCTGCGGCTACGGCATCAGCTCCAGAGGCGACATGTCCTTTCCCCTGCAAATTCAGTATAATGACTGGGTGAGCTTCAGCCCGCTGCAAATCAGCGTACAGCCCAATGCCACCCCCGATCATGCGCCAAAAGCCCTGATGGTGCCTTTGCGTTGCACTCAGGAAATAGCCTACCCCGACAGTATCAGCCGCAACCTTACCCGCAGCATCTGGCAGGAGTGGCTCAGCCTGCGTCCATTTTCCGTGCTGGAATATGACAGCCAGGCCCCGCTGTTCAGACCGGAAACGGCGATTGCCCTGGCCAAACGCAAAGGCGCGGAACTTGTGGTGGGCGGCTACATCACCCACTATATGGACGGTGGCAGCGTTGGTGACTCCACCGCTTCCATCCAGATAGAAATTTATGAGGTAGCCACCGGAAATATGCTCTGGTCAATGGCCCAGGCCGGGCAAATGGAAAAGAACCGCGCCGCCGACTTTTACTTCCTGGCAGTAAAACCTATTTTGCCAGCTGACGCGGCGGCTTTCATAATACAAGGTTTGGCCCACAATATGGGCAAAAAAGTGGCTGATTGGTCCAATCGCGTAAAGGAAAAGAGCACCGGGCAGAAGATGAAGGATGCCGTGGGGATTGATGGAAAAGCTTTTTAGCCTGCCGGCTGCGCCGTCAGGCTGGCGGCCCATGCGCCGAACATTATGTTAAACACAAAAATATACATATTTTTGGCTCTTGCCATGCTGTTGCTGGCGGCCCTTTGCGGGGCCGCCGCGCTCATGCATCTGGCCATTCACCCCGGAGCGGTTTTCCTGCCGCTGAAAACCTGGGCCGGGGCCATAATTTTTATATCGCTTGCCGGAACAGGCGCTCTGGTCTGGCTGGTGTTCTTCCGCATTCTGCGCGGCATCCGCCACTTGAACCATGAGCTTGGAGGAAAGAGCGGCTCTGGCGACGAATTGACCTCCCTGGCCCGCAGAGTCAGGCGCATCAACGAATCAATGCAGATGGCCCGCGCCGAGCTTGAAGAAAGCCACGAAACCCTGCGTCATACCGAAAAAATGGCCCTCACCGGCAAGCTGGCCGCCGGAGTGGCCCACTCCATCCGTAACCCCCTCACCGGGGTAAAAATGCGCCTTTTTTCCCTACGCAAAGGATTGGAGCTTAATGATCGCCAGCAAGAAGACTTTGCGGCCATCCACGATGCCATCAAACATATGGAAGGGATTATTTCCAACTTTCTGGCTTTTTCCCGCAGGCCTAAACTGAGCATGGCCCCGGCCAGCATCACGGAAATAGTGGATAATACGCTCACGCTGATCAAGCCGCGCCTCGAAGCCTTCCGGGTGGAGGTGAAGCTGCACCGCGCCGACGTAATTCCTATAGCCCTGGCCGATGCCGAGCAAATCCGCGAAGCCCTGGTTAACTTGATTATCAATGCCTGCGAAGCCATGGACGGCGGCGGAACAATCACCATAACTGAAGAGGCCGGCCAACTGGCCCCTCTGGGCCGGGTGGTGGTAGTGCGTATAGCCGACACCGGGCCGGGCATTCCCCAGGAAATGCTCGACGCCGTGTTCCAGCCTTTTGTGAGCACCAAACCAGAAGGCACGGGCCTGGGTTTGCCCATAGCCAAGCGTATTTTTGAAGAACACGGCGGCTGGCTTCATGCCCATGTGCTGCCCGGCCGAGGAACAACTTTCGCGGCGGTACTTCCGGCGCAAAAGGACGATTACGTATGGGTTCGATCCTGATTGTGGACGACGATCATCACCTGCGGCAAAGCTTTACCAGGCTGTTGCAGGAAGAAGGCTATACTGTGTCCAGCGCCGCTTCCGGTGAACAGGGGCTGGAGCTGGCCCGCCGTAATCCGCCGGACTGCGTAGTTATGGACATACGCATGCCGGGCATGGACGGCCTGTCCGCCATGCGGGCCATGCGCGAAATGGACGAACGCCTGCCCATAATCATCATGACCGCCTTTTCCTCCACCGACACGGCCATAGAAGCCACCAAGCTCGGCGCCTTCGACTATATGGTCAAGCCATTTGAAGTGCAGGACATGCTCGACCTCATCCGCGAGGCTGTGGAGGCCGGGCGGCGCATGAAGGGCAAAGTGGTCATAGCCGAAACAGCGGAGGACGAAGTCGCCGACGCCGACGCCATTATAGGCAAAAGCCGCGCCATGACCGATTTGTACAAATCAATAGGCCGGGTGGCTCCCACCGACGCCCTGGTGCTGATACGCGGCGAATCGGGCACAGGCAAGGAGCTTGTGGCCAGGGCCATCTATCAGCACAGCGCCAGGGCGCGCAAGCCCTATGTAGTGATTAACTGCGTGGCTATTCCCCACACTTTGCTTGAAAGCGAGCTTTTCGGCTATGAAAAAGGCGCGTTCACCGGGGCCACGGCCCGCAGAATAGGCAAAATCGAGCAGGCCTCAGGCGGCACTGTTTTTTTGGATGAAATCGGCGACATGCCGCCTTCGGTGCAGGCCAAGCTGCTGCGGCTTCTGCAGGAAAAACAGATTGAACGCCTGGGAGGGCGCGAAACAATTGATGTGGACGTGCGCATTCTGGCCGCCACCAATGCCGATCTGGAGGCGGCGGTAAGCGCCGGAACTTTTCGTGAAGATTTGTATTACCGGCTGAAAGTGGTATCGCTGCATCTGCCCCCGCTGCGGGAACGCAAGGAAGATATTCCGCTTCTGGCCTCCTGGTTTCTGGCTCGCCAGGCCAGATCCATGGGCAAGACCGACCCCGGCCTGGACGCGGTAGTTGGCGACTACCTGAGTTCCCTGCCCTGGCCCGGCAACGTGCGCGAGCTGTCCAACGCCATGCAGAAGGCCCTGGTGTTGTGTCGGGGAGCCGGGCTTTCCATCGATGACGTGCGCCAGGCTTTGCCTGTCGCGCCCAAACCACAGGATTCGGCCGGATTTTCCACAGAGCTTTCCACCCATATTCGCGGCATTCTGGAAAACAGCCCCCACAATGCCTTTGACGCGCTCATGGATTTCATGGGCCACGCCATTCTGCGTGAAGCCCTGCTACTCACCGGCGGCAATCGCTCGCAAGCCGCCAGACTTCTGGGGTTGTCCCGCCCCACCCTGCTGGCCCGCATGGATAAATACGGCTTAAAAATAGAGACCAGTATTAAAGATTGATTTGTTCTTCAGCAAGAAAAACACGAAAATGGAATCGTTGATAGCCAAAAGAGGCCCATCTCCGATTCCATTTTCAATGTCTGACGCCGCTGAAAGGCAAAATACGCTTTTTTAGAAAATACCCTTAAGGCCGTTCTCGCGCAAAGCCGCATCACAAGCCCCGAAGTGGTAGTAAAGATGCCCGGCAATCAGTGACAAGGTGCCCGCATGAGTCATTTCCGCACCTATACGTCCGGACAGCCCGGCATTTTTTTTGCCGAGGTCGGCGTCGGAAATACCCTTCACATACGCGCGCACAAGTTCCTTCATCTTTTGGCTCACAACCTTTATTTCGTCTTTGGACGGAGTAAATTGGGCTACTTCCTTAAGGCCGCCCACCGCCGGATCAAAAGGCGCGGGCAATTCTTTTTCTCCTTCCTGAAGCACAAAAAATACCGTGCTTCCAAAGCCGTGGTAAAGATGCTGCCACACCGGCCAGCCGCCGAATTTTTTGCCCCAGATATCTTCGGGGCAGGCTTCGATAAAAGCGTCAGCCAGGCCGAAAACGCGCTCAATGCCGCCGGACAGGCTTTCTGTTACGGGATTTGACATGATGAACTCCTTTAAAAAATTTTATGGGGGGGGGGGGGGGGGGGGGGGGGGGTGTTGGAGGGTGGAGGTCAGCCACGGACCCCCGCCGCCACCCCGGCCGCCCGCCGCCGGAGATACGAGATAATAAGACAAAAGAAACAAATGAGTTATATGTAGAATGAGA
>JAVBLG010000052.1:0-41520 GCA_031553655.1 Desulfovibrionaceae bacterium
AGCCCCTAGGGCAACTACCAAAACAGGTATTATCAGAGTATTTTTCTAATTTAATTAGTAAAATACTCTGATAAAAATTTTGAAAGGGATAGATGGGGGGTTGGGGGAAGAAAGGGACTTTAGAGAATAGTTCGCCTTCGCATTGCTCAGGACGAACTGGTTTTCAAAATTTTCCCCTTTCTTCCCCCAATGATCATATATGCTTTTTAAGCCTTATACACTTTTGTAGCACAAATTTTATATTCTGGTTCTTTAGAAGCATCATCCACGGCATCATGGAACAACTTGTTAATGAGCAATTTTTTGTCAAAGAATGTTCCGAACACCAGACCCGGCATGCAGGTATCGGTTACACGGGCCGGGAAGGTCATTTTGTCGCGGCGGGTTTCCAAGATTACGGAATCACCGTTATTGACGCCCAGTTTTTTGGCGTCGTCGGGGTTTATTTCCACAAAAGCCGAGGGAAATGCCTTTTGCAACTCGGGAACCGCTCCGGTCATGGTGGCGGTGTGCCAATGGTCTATTACGCGCCCGGTGGTCAACACAAAGGGGTAGTCGGCATCGGCTGGTTCAAAGGGCGGGGCATAGGGCCGCAAGAAGATGTAGGCCTTGCCATTGGGCCTGCCGTAGAAGAATATTTTATCGGGATGATCTTCGGGCACCATGGGGTCTTCGCCGCGCACATAGCGCAGGTTGGTGCCGGGGTGATCTTCGGTGGGGCAGGGCCATTTCAAACCCGATTCTTTTTTCAGGCGCGCTCTGGTCATACCAGCGAAGTTGTAGGTTGATTTGGAGGCCAAGGTGCGCCACTCTTCCCATATGTCAGCGGCGTTTTTATAGGGCATAAGTTTTTCAGACACCCCGGCGCGCTTGGCAAAGTCCATGAGAATGTTGACAACGGGGCGACATTCGCCCATGGGCGGAATAGCCTGTTCGAGCAGGGCGTAGCGGCGTTCGGTGCAGCCGTACACGCCGTCCGTTTCACACCAGAAGGCGGCCGGAAAGACTACGTCGGCGTATTTGAGGGTTTCGGCGGTCATAAAGGCTTCGGTTTGGGCCACAAAGGCATTTTCCAGACCTTTGGTGAGTTTGTTGAGGTTGGGCAAGGTCTGGGCCGGATTGGTGCAATGGATAAAGGCGGCCTTTACCGAGCCTTTGGCCATATTTTCAAAAAGGGCCACAGTGTGCAGACCGGGTTTGGGGCTTATTGTGCCGGGCTCCACCCCCCAGAAATCTTCCATTTCCTTACGGTGGGTCGCATTGGCGATTACGCGTCCGGCCGGCAGCAGATGCGACAGAGCACCGGTGTCGCGCACGCCGCCGCAGGCATTGGGCTGCCCGGTGAGTGAAAGTGAGGTGGCTCCGGGACGGCAGATATGGCCGGTTAGCAGGTGCAGGTTGTGGATCAGGTTGTTGGCCCACACTCCGCGCACGCGCTGATTTATGCCCATGCACCACAGCGATATGGTGGCGGGTGATTCGGCAAAGGTGCGGGCCACCTGCACCACGGTGGCGGCGGGAATTCCGGTTATGGCTTCGACCTTTTCCGGGGTGTAGTCTTCGAGAAAGGCTTTATACTCGTCAAACGAAACCTTGTTTTCGCCTTTCATGAAATTGCAATATTTGCCGTGGAAGCGGCTGCTGTCGAGTTCTTCACGAATAATCACATAGGCCATACCGTTGAGCAGGGCCAGATCTGTGCCCGGCTTGAAGGTGACGTGAATGTCGGCTATGCGCGAAGTATTGGTGCGGCGCGGGTCGCACACGATGATCTTGACGCCGGGCGAGGTTTCTTTTCTGCGGGCTATGCGCCGGAATAGCACAGGGTGGGCCTCGGAAGTATTGGAACCGATGATAAAAAAGCAGGAAGCGGCGTCAATGTCGTTATAGGTGCCCATGGGCTCATCTTTGCCGAATGTGGTGGTATATCCGCCAACGGCCGAAGCCATGCATAATCTGGGGTTGCCGTCCACATTGTTTGATTTGAAACCGGCCTTCCATATTTTGCTGGCCAGGTATGATTCCTCGGTAAGGGCCTGTCCCGAGCCGTAATAGGCCACAGCCTCGGGACCATTTTCGGCCAGGATTTTTTTGAATTTTTCAGCAGCAAAATTGAGGGCTTCATCCCAACTAACCGGCTCAAGCGGGCTTCTTTTGCCGCTTTTGCGCATCATGGGTCGGGTTAGGCGATCTTTGGAGTAAATAACCGGGATGAGCATGGCGCCCTTGAGACATAGCAGCCCGGCATTGTGGTTGTTGGGATCGCCTTTCACGGCCACGGCTTTGCCGTCCTGAACTTTTATCAGCACGCCGCACCCTGTGCCGCAATAGCGGCATACACCCTTGACCCATTTAACGTTTTCGGCGGCGGCCTCGGCGAAGGTATGCCCGGCCAGGGCCGAAAACGCTATGCTGGCCGCTGTGCCTTTAAGAAAATCGCGCCTTGAAATCGTCATGCTTGTATCTCCTGTGTCAGAAACTTGTTTTGCCCGAGAACACCGGGGGCTCATAGGCATCGCGATGTATGGTGTTCTGATGGTGCGGGTGGCAGGAATTGCAATCCGGACGTTCGCCGTATTTGGCGACCATGCGCTTTATGGCCGGATCGTGGCAGCGGGCGCATATGTCCATGGGGTCGGGCTTGGCTTTGAATGCTATGGAGCCCTTGCCGTCGGGCTGGCCGTGGCAAACCACACACTTTACCAGCATTACTCCATGCTTGGAGTCTTTCCAGTCCTGGGCAACCATGGCGGTGGCTTTCACATGGCAGCTCACGCAGTCGGCATATTTTTCGGGCGTGTCCGGGTGTTTCGCGGCCTCACAGCGCACTTCGGGGAAGGCGATTTTAAGATAGGCAAAAAATCCGGCTACGGCCACAATTGCGGCGCATACCGCGATCAAAATTGGTTTCTTATAGGCCATTACCGCTTTCCTCCTTCAGCAGCTTGGATTTGAATGGGGCGTTAACTTCCAGACGTTGGTCAAATTCGGGCAGATGCGCAAGATTTATGTGACATCCGGCGCAATTGCTCTTGGCCTGGCCGTTTTTGCCCAGGTACGCGTCGTGGGCCACTTTGCCTATTTCGGAAACGGCCTTTTCACCCTTGGCGTCTTTGTACAAATCAGGGTGGCAGGACAGGCAGTTTGCATCGTCCATAAACCGTCTGGCCATGGGCTGAAGCTTTACTCTGGGTAGATCGTCGGGGTTATCCCGAAGATGCACATACAGATCTTTTATGCCGGAATACATCTTCACCGCAACAAAACGCGGTCCGGCTCCTGGCGGCAGGTGGCACTGCGCGCAGCCTATTTCTTTGCCGTCCTTGTCTTTGGCGTGGGAGGAAAATTTTATTTCACGCTGATACGGGGCCATTTCATGACAGGAAAGGCAGAACTTCGTGGTGGAAGTTGCCTTGAAGCCATAGGCGGACGCGCCGAGCAGCGCAAAAAGAGCCAGCCCAGTAATCAGGACGGTTTTTTTGCGTATTTTGCTCATGATTCTCCTTGCTGCAACCGGTGGAACCGGGGCTTACGGGACCGGCCCGCATTACGCGGGAAAGCGGCCCAACGTGAAAACTATTGTTGTGAGGCGGAGAGCGAGACGGTCGAAACTCTAAATATTCCATCATATTCAAATAACGTGCCTGATAGGCAATAGCTGCTGGAACAGGTAATTGCTTGTTTTTTCACATGGATTATTTGCTTGTAGCGGCCGGGCAGTCAAAATAGGCGGTTTTGTCATAAAAAAATGACAAGCTGCTGTCATAAAAAAATGACAACCGGTATTCCCTTCATTCAAGATTTGTGTCTGAAGTTTATCATTCCAGATTATGCGGTCTCCATATTTTTTTATTAAAAAAAATAACAGGGCGACATATATTGAGATTCATGTTGTTCTTCATATTATGTTCAGGGTGGCATATTGCAAAATTTATTTTTTTGTATTTAATTAGTATAGGCTGATTTTGATCGGGCACTTGGTTGCGCAAGTGCCTTGGGTTGACGCGCGGGTGCGGTAGCCCCGGAGTCAGAATAAGCCGACATGCATAGGGAAGACGATAGTGAAGCTTGGCAATTGTTCAGCACCACTTTCAGCCTGGGCGCGGCGTTACGCCGCTCCAGCCTTTTCAGGAGACTTTCATGTCAGTAATCCGTGAACAGGTTTATGGCTTTTTTATTCCTTCCGTTACACTTATTGGTATTGGTGCACATAAAGAAATTCCCGGCAAAATAAAAGCGCTCGGCGCGAGTAAACCTTTGATTGTAACTGACAAAGGCATTACAGGCTGCGGCATAACCAAACAAATTGAAGACCTTTTGAAAGCCGCTGGAATGGATTATGCCGTTTATGACGACACAATACCCAATCCCACCGACAAAAATGTAGCCGCCGGTGTTGAAGTTTATAAATCTAATAAATGTGATGCCTTAATTACCCTTGGCGGCGGCAGCTCGCACGACTGCGGCAAAGGCATAGGCCTGGTGGTGGCAAACGGTGGGGTTATTCACGACTTTGAAGGACTGGACAAGTCCACCAAGCCGATGCCTCCGTATCTGGCAGTTAACACAACCGCGGGCACAGCTTCGGAAATGACCAGATTCTGCATTATTACCGACACTTCCCGCAAGGTAAAAATGGCGATTGTCGACTGGCGCTGCACTCCCGGCATTGCCATAGACGACCCTCTGCTGATGATGGGCATGCCCCCGGCGCTTACCGCTGCCACCGGTATGGACGCCATGGCTCACGCTGTGGAAGCCTATGTTTCCACGGCCGCTACGCCCATGACCGACGCCTGCGCGGAAAAAGCCGTGGAACTTATTTTCAAATGGCTGCGCAAAGCGGTTGCCAACGGGCAGGATATGGAAGCGCGCGAAGGTATGGCTTATGCCCAATTCCTGGCCGGCATGGCGTTTAACAATGCCAGTCTTGGTTATGTGCATGCCATGGCTCACCAGCTTGGCGGCTATTACGATTTGCCGCACGGGGAATGCAATGCCATTCTGCTGCCCCATGTTGAAAGCTTCAACCTGATCGCCAAAGTGGAACGCTTTGTCAAATTGGCTCACATAGCCGGGGAGTGCACCTGTGGGATAAGCGATCGCCTTGGGGCCGAAAAATTCATTGAAGCCATTCGCGGTCTGTCAAGCGACGTGGGTATTCCCGCCGGGTTGGTCGAGCTCGGCAAACGCTATGGCAAAGACGTGCAAGCCAAGGATATTCCAATTATGACCGCCAATGCGATGAAGGACGCCTGCGCCCTTACCAACCCGCGTCTGGCCAAGGACAAGGATATTGCCGCCATATTTGAAAAAGCCTTATAAAACCTGCCATCTTTAAAAATAAACGCGCCGGGGGTTCTCCCTGGCGCGTTTTAATTTTCTTCGGCAAGTTCGCTATCCATCGTCTATTCCAACTGGCCCAAGATCAGCGCCAGCACATTATCTTTGTTGGAACCAAGCGCGATGCGGCTCTGGCGATCAAAGAGGCGTTTGCGGCGGGCGTCTTCCAACAAGCGCAGGAAGACGCGTTCTATTTTGCGGTCACTCACCTTGTCCATTATGCCCAGATAGGCAAAGCCGTTTTTGGAGCGGGCAAAAGTGTGCATAGCTTCTCTTTCGTGATGAGCCAGCACCATGGCCGGAACGCGCATGTGGGCCAGCTCGTAGGTGGTGCGCCCGGCCGAGCATATGGCAAGATCCGCCCCTTCCATCATGCGTGACATTATGTTGGTGGCTGGGCTGAATTGGATCAGCGGGTTATCAAGTTCGCGCAGATGGGCCTTGAAATTATCCAGATGCGCATAGCCGGGGCCGACCACAATGCGTATCTTTATACCTCGCTCCGTGCATATGGGGGCCACTATGCTCAGGATACGCCTGGTGCAGTCGCGCTGATCAGTGCCGCCAAATGTTATTAGAATGCACTTTGCCTCTGGTCGGAAAATGTTGCGGCCAGCCTCGAGAAATTCGTCGCGCAGGCAGAAGAAGCGGTGCCCGTAGCAGAAATGGGGCAGGTCTTCCTTGCTTTCATAAAGAGCGTTGATGACCAGATCAGCCTCAAAAGCGCCCGGGCCTTCGTCTTCGAAATTTACCGTCTTTATTCCGCTTTCCTTCAATTTGCGGATATAATCGGCGTCGGTATTCAGAATATCGTTAATTACCAGGTTGGGGCGCAAGGCAATTACTTCGGCGGCCAGATCGTTGCTTTGCTGAATGTGGGTTTTATAATCCCTGGCCGCGATATTGGACACGGCCAGCTCGCTTTCGCGGGTACATACAAAGCTGATGCGGTGATCGGTTATTTCATTGGCCAGCATTAGGGCGCGGAACACGTGACCCATGCCTATGGCCGGGTAGCCGGCCACTACAAAAACCACATGTAGTCTGGTGAGCAATTTTTCACAGATCCACCAGTCCTGGTAGCTGTTGATTTCAATGGCCCGGTCATTGAGAAAGTAGGGGATGATTTTAAGTTTGACGCGCTTATGGCCGAAGGCGTCGGATTTTATTATGATAAGCGCCTTGCTTTCCACATGTACCGGAGGATCTTCATCTTCGTCCTGGAGCAGCATATCCAGGCGGCCGCCTGTCTGCTTCCAGACCCTGTGGTGCACGCTTTTTACGGTAATAAGGCTGTCGGCTCCGCTTTTGATCAGGTTTTTCAGCGCGTCGTCAATGTCCAGCCAAGTGAGCAGAGGGCAACTGGCGCGATAAATGGTCATGTAGTCATAATCGTTGGCCAGCTCAAGAAGTATTTCCCGCATTTCCCGTACAATGTTCAGTGAGGTAAAGCGAAAATCCCTGTTGTAGCGATAGCGCACGCCGTGGCGCTCACAGATCAGGGTTATTTCCTGGCTGTCGGTAAAAACAACGATATCGTCGCCGGAGGCCGCGCCCCTGGCGGTATTTATAGCCCGTTCAATAAGCGTGGTTCCGGCCAGCTTTTTGATAAGTTGGTCGGGAATGACCGCGTTTTTCTTGATCGCGGGGATGATAATGCAATTACGCTTTTTAGGCTTCAAATCAAACTCTGGCAGCGGACTAATTCAGGAGGGAATTCGGGGAAGGGGGAAAACCCCTTTTGAAAAAGTTTTTTTTTCTTTCCCCCGACCCACATCCCCTTTTCCGCAAAACTTTTTATTTTTTGGCGGCAAGCCGGGCCGCTGCCGGTTATTTTCGTAAGCTGTCCAGAACTTCCCTGGTGGACGTCAACATATAGTTGAATTCCTCCTCCGTAAGCGAGTGTTGGAAGGGGAAGGAAATCATGCAATCATAAAATGCGTCGCTGTGCGGGCAGTTTGCTTCGCCAAGGCCCAAGCGCTTGTAAAAGTCGTAGCGGTGCAGGGGAATATACTGCACCACGCACTTTACGCTCTTTTCATTGAACATGGCTCTAATGAAGGCGTCGCGCTTTTCAGGGCCGGCTGTCATGCGGGCGGGCAGCAAATGATAGTTATGCCTCACAGTGTCCACCCGGTGGAATTCCAATTCCGGATAATCCTTGAGGGCGTCTATAAAGGCTATGGCCTTGGCGCGCTTTTCGGCATTGATTTGATCGATGCGTTTCAGCATCACCACGCCCAGGGCGCATTCCACCTCGCCTATGCAGTAATTGTTGGGCATGAGCACTTCACCGTCCAGCATGGGTAAATCAACATTGCCCATGGCCGGTTTGAAGTAGTCGGGCCGCTCAAAGTTGAAGGCGCAATGCCCGTTGTGCCGCAGCATGGGCACTATGGCCGCCAGCTTGGGGTCGCGCACATAAAGCATGCCGCCTTCGCCAAGAGTGGTCAGGTTTTTGTGGGAGTGGAAAGAAAAGATGGCCATGTCGCCAAACGCGCCCGATTTTACGCCGTCAATTTCCGCCCCGATGGATTGCGCGGCGTCTTCAATGACAATGATGCCGCGTTCTTTGGCCAGCTTCATTATGGCGGGCATGTCGGCCACATAGCCGTAAAGATGCACTACCACAATGGCTTTGGTTTTGGGAGTGAGCACCTTGGCTATGCTTTCGGCACTGACCACACGCGTGTCCGGATCAATGTCGGCCCATACCAGTTTGGCTCCCTTTTTCACATAGGGATAGGCCGAGGCGGTGAAGGTGTGTGTGGGTATTACCACCTCGTCGCCGGGTTTGAAACAGCAAAGTTGCGCGGAAAGCTCAAGGGCCGACACGCCGTTCATTACCGCGAAGCAGGAACCTTCGGCAACGCCCTGATATTCGGCAAAAGCCTTCTGAAAAGCCTGCATGCGCGCCCCTTGGGTGAGGGGATCGGCATTTTCCATGGCTTCGACAACAGCGGCTATTTCTTCTTTAGTGTATTTCAGGGCGCGACCGCTGAAATTTACTTTAATGTTCATATATTAATACCGTTTTATGTTTATATTCTTCTGTTGCCCCGAGGCTTGTTGGCCTCCGCCGCCTTTCAGCGGCGGCTCGGCATAGAATTTTTTACGGCGGTCGCTGACGCTTCCGCCTAAGTTACGGATGCTCCGCATCCGGGCTGCCCTAACAGCGCACGGGCAGCCCGGATGTAATCCCCCAACTTCGTCGGTGGATTACATCCGCTTAAAGCGCTCGATCACATTTTCCTTGGTCAGCACTTTTTTGAAATCCGGGCCAAGGCGGTTGGAAAGGGAATTGTCATGCACAATGGTGCCCGCGTAGAGCGCCTCATACTGTTCGTCGCTCAAATTGGCGCATATGCCCTTGGGCAGATCTATTTTCTGGCTTTCTACCATCTTCATGAAGTCAATGTAATGCTCGGGATAAATGTCTTCCAGCGCGGTCAGGGCGTAGCAGTTGGCTATGCCGTGATGCATGTGCAGGGCCACGGAAAGACCTGCCGAGAAAGGATGCACCACGCCCACATAGCCGGTGGCCATGCCGCCGAGATAAGAGGCGATCATCATTTTTTCCAGATTTTCTTCGCTCATCATATCTTTGGAGTGGAAAATTTCCAGGCACATGCCCACGGCCTTCTGGGCCAGGGCGTCTACAATCATGTTGCGGTAAGAGCCGGTGAGGGTCTCGAAACAGTGCATATAGGTGTCCATGCCGGTGTAAAAATACTGGTTGCGCGGCACGGTGCGGGTAAGTTCGGGGTCCATCACAATCTGGTCAAAAACTGTGTAGTCGCTGTTCATGCCCAGTTTGAGTTTTTTCTTCAGGTTGGAAAGCACGCAGGTGCGTGAGCATTCCGAGCCGGTTCCGGCCAGGGTGGGCACAGCTATTTTGTAGATGGGACGATTTTTAACCAATTCCCAGCCTTGATAGTCTTCAGCCAGGCCCGGGTTGGTCATAAGGTTGGCCACAGCCTTGCACGAGTCCATGGTCGCGCCTCCGCCAAGAGCCACCATGCAGCAGGGCATTTTGGAGCTGTGGGCGCGCACTTGGCCGGCCAGCACGTCCATATAGTCGGTGGTGGGTTCGTCGGTGGAATCCACATAAATAATCAAATCACTATCATTGGTAAATATGCGTTTGTGCAGATCCTGATCTTTAAAGTAATGATCCAGGAAAAATACTACCGGGCCGGATTCGGACTCGCGGCGCTCTTTGAGCAGGTCGCCAAGCTGGGCCAGCGAACCCTTGCCGAACATATAATAAGGCACATTCTTAACATTGCGATACATGGCGAACCTCTTGGTTGGTTTGGTTGGAGCAGGCCGTCACCACTTCCAGCGCGGTCATGTCCTGGCGCAGGGGCAGGCGGGCCAAGCGATAATAATCTTCAACGGTATCAATGTCGAGCTTCAGATCCGGGCGGTGCAGCCGGGGATCGGCGGGATCGAAAGTGGCTATTTTGAATTCTTCCTTATTGTCCCATATATAAGACAGGCAATGCTCGCGCTGATGAGGCTCTTTGGCGGTTTCGCGCAAGTGGCGCAGCAGGTCGAAAGACAGAATTTCGGCCCCAAGACCGTCGGGCCAAAGATTGTTGCGTGGAATATGGTTGTAGACATAGTCCGCGCCGCTTTTGAGATAGAATTCAACCAGCTCATCAAGCGCCTGCCCGGAAACGAGCGGATTATCAGCGCAGACACGCACCACCAGATCAGGTTTATGCTTTTCGGCGGCCAAATAAAAACGTTCCAGCACGTCGTTTTCCGGGCCGCAAAAAACGGTGGCTTCCTGTTTTCTCAGATGGTCGCGTAAAACTGTGTCCAAAGGCGTATCGGGTATGGCGAAAACAATTTCGTCAATAAGCCTTGCCTGACCGATGCGTTGGCGCACCCAATCGACTATGGGCTGCCCATGTAAGTTGATAAGACTTTTAAGAGGCAGGCGGCTGGAACCGAGCCTGGCCTGCACAAATGCTGCTGTTTTCATGGGAAACCCTGCCATTGCTTTTTGGTTTGATCCTCAACGCCGAGGGCATTTAAAATTCTTTCAACCGCAAAGTCAACGAGATCGGCAATATTTTCGGGGTGATGATAAAAGCCGGGGCATAGCGGCATAATAGAAGCCCCGAGGCGGGAAAGCTTAAGCATGTTTTCAAGGTGAATGGCGCTGAAAGGCATTTCGCGGGCGGCCAGGATCAGCGGGCGCTTCTCTTTTATGCATACATCGGCGGCGCGGCGCAGCAAATTGTCGGCCATGCCCACAGACACGGCCGCTATGGTGGCCATGCTGCAAGGCACAACAACCATGCCGTCAACAGGAAAAGACCCGCTGGCTATGGGCGCTCCCAAATCGCCTATGGCGTGGATGCGCGCAACCAGCGCGGTCAGTTCATTTTCTCCAACGGAGCATTCGTGGCGCAGAATTTTCCAGCCGTTATCCGTGATCACGGCATGGGTCTCGTGACCCAGGCCCTGCAGCCGGCTCAAAAGGCGCAGGGCATATTGCGCGCCGCTGGCCCCTGATATGCCGACCGTAATTCTCATAGCCGTTAAGCCGCGTTCCGGTGGAACACGCTTACTTCATGCGGTAGGTGATGCGCCCGCGCGAAAGATCGTAAGGGGAGAGTTCCACCTTGACGCGGTCGCCCGGCAGAATTCGGATATAAAATTTACGCATTTTGCCTGAAATATGGGCCAGCACCTCGTGCCCGTTATCAAGCTCAACCCGGAACATGGCATTGGGCAGGGCTTCCTGCACAACGCCGTCTACTTCAATGGCATCTTCTTTGGCCATGTAACCTCCTGCCGCTTCAGACCCCGTATTCGAGGCTTGATTGGGCGCAACGAGACTCACAGAAATTTCACACTCTGTCAATGTCTTTAAGTGCGTCCGTGACGCTTATAAGGAATTTTCCTCAATTTTTTACATACTGCTTACGCCATTCGTCCATGAACAGCAGGCTGGCTTCCAGCGGCGTGAGCTCGCCGCTTTTGCGGCGCAGGCGGTCAATCACATCCAGCAGTGAGGCATTGGAGGGCAGTCCCATGGAAGCCATAAGCGCCGCTGTTTCCCGGCGCAGACCTTCCGGCATGTCGATCGGAAAGGCGCCTTCTTCGCGTTCTTTGGGCCATCCGGGCCTTTTTTGCTTAATGAAGTCGAGGAGCGCGGCCATGCGGTGCTGATAGGTATGTTCCGACAAAACCCGTTTGCGGCCATTTCTCGTCACTTTTTCCCGTTCTTCGGGTCTGGATAGGAACCAGGCGATCTTTTCCTGTAATTCCGCCATATTTTCAAACGTAGCCAAATCGTCCGGGCCGAAAAGTTCCGCCATTAGATCGCGTTTGTCCACCAATTGAAACGCGCCCATGGCCGCCAGCTCAAAGGTACGCGGGTTGACAAAGTCACCCCTGGGAACAAGCTCGCGTGATTGTACGCTGGAATGCAGGTTCAGATTGATTTTGGATGCCTCATAGATTTTCAGCGCCTCGTCCGGGCTGATGCGTTGCCCGCCGCGCTGCACAAAAGGAGACAGCATGGGCTCGCCTTCCCATTCCGTGCCCCAGATTTTGAAATCAAGATGCATAAGTGCTCTGAAGGCCACGCGCCGGTTGGGATAGCCCGCGCCCATGAACGACACGTCGGAGCCGAAAGTTCTACGTTCGGCCGGAGAAAGCTCCGTTGGCGCATGAAAAGAGGGCAGGGCGGCCATGGGCAGGTAGATGGCGTTGGGTTGCCCGGCTTCCGCCAGTTGCGACAGGAACGGCTCTTTCTGAATTACGGCGAAAAAGTCGTAAAAGGGAGCAAAGGCTCGCCAATAGGTGAAAACTCTATAATCCTCCACAAACCACATGGCCGTGGCAATGCCTTCCTTGCGCAGTCTGGCCAGAATATTGCGGCTCAAAGGGGCCTGGGCCAAGGCCAGTACCAGATCCGGCTCCAGAGTTTCAACCTTGGCCATAATGGCCTGGGAAACAACATTTAAAAAAGAAGCCTCAAGGCTTTCCAAACGGTCCGCTGTAACTCCCAGCCCTTTAAGGGCGGTGAAGGCGCTGTGAAAAGCCGGGGCCTCAAAGGGTTCGGCCATGTGCCCAAGATCGCGCAGGGCTTCAACGCAATAGCGGCCCACGGGCAGAGATCCGCCGTACATGGGGAGGACAACCAATATTTTCAAAGGACGCATCATTAGGTTAATTCCTTCATAAAATTCCCCAACACCCAGTCGGCTTCCTGATACAGCCGTCCGGCCATTTCCGCATAAGCCGGGCGGCAGGCGGCCGCACCCGCATATTCGGCCAACAGGGCGCGCAGGGCTGTGCGTTCTAGGGCTTGCCTGTCTTCTCCGCGCACAGCCTGCCAGCATCCGCCAAGCTCGTCCAGGGCGGAAGAAAGCAGCATAAGCCCTTCCGGGGGTGGTGGCGAGGCTCCAAGAATTTTCTGGGGAGCGAAGCGCGCGTTTATTATGCCCCGCAGCAACGGATCAGCAAAGGGGGAAAGGCAGGGTGGGGCAGTTTCTTTGTGGCATCTGGCCGATTCCAGGCAGGGCACGCACTGAATGTTGGCCTGGGCCACATGGTGCCCAAGACCATACGGTCCTGTTTCAAAGCACCAGGCCGAAGACAGAAAAAAGGCGAATACCGGAACACCCAGATGCGCGGCCAGATGCATTACCCCGGTGTCGGGGCTTAGCAGCATGTCCAGGCCGTTCAGCGCTTGGGTTAAGCCCGGCAAATCTGTTTTTCCCGTGAGGTTTTCCGTTTTTTCCAACATTTTTGGTGAAAAATCGCGCATGAGCCGACGGGCCAGAGGCTGCTGGTCGGCTCCACCAAAAATGAAAACGGGCGGCCCGTCCAAAATGTCAAAAAAGGTTTCGGCGTTTCGGGCCATAAGCGGTGGCGGCAGCGAACGCCGAGCTTCGCGCCCGGCTAGTACAATGCCCAGCCCCCTGCCTCCACCTGAGGCCGATGGGTTCACCAAATTTGGACTGACAGGGTTCTTGGCGAAACAGGCCCAGAAATCCACCAGGTTGATCGGGCTCAGCCGCCTTGTTCTGGTAAGCCTGAAAATCAGACGCACCCACGGCGCGCGCGTGGCCTGCGCCCCGTCCATGGCATAACCATGGACGCTTTCCGTAGGAAACAGGCGGGCCATGGTCTGACTGAAGCCGGAATAATTGAGATTGTAAATGTCATCGAATTTTTCTTCGGCCAGGCGTTCGAAAATGCGCTGGTTTCCAGCCAGAGCTTCTGGCGTCAGCTTGCCATGCACTGCCAGCGGGTGCACAATGACGCCGGGATATATTATGGAGGCCAACTCGGACATGGAACGATCGAGACAAATATGGGTTTCGCCTTCGGCCATCAGCGTAAGCACAAGCCGTTTGGTCTGTAGCAAATCGCCGAAACGGGCCAATTGAATGATGAGTTGTTTACGCATGTTATTGTCCGGCCTGAATTTCCAAAATTTTATAAAAGTGTTTTAATTTTTTTATATAGACAAGTAAAGTGGCGAAATGTATAAACCGAGCGTGTATTTCCCGTTTACGGGCCTGGCAAATGCAAACGGCGCGCTATAAATATAGATTGGCGCGCCTGGGGAAAAAATCAAGAAAATTTTGAGGGGAAAAGTAATGCCCATACAAAACGGGGATGTAGTAAAGGTTCACTATTCTGGATTTTTGGAAGACGGTCAGATTTTCGATTCGTCACTTGATCTTGAGCCGCTGGAGTTTGAAATTGGCTCGGGCATGATTATTCCAGGCCTTGAGCGGGCCATTGTGGGGCGGGAAAAGGGAGACTCCTTCAAAGTGAGCGTACCTCCGGAAGAGGCTTACGGCCTGGAAGACGACAGTTTGGTGTTTGAAATTCCGGCGCATCGGCTGCCTTCGCACATCACCCCGGAAGAGGGGTTGGTTCTTCAGCTGGCGACCGACCAGGGGGAGATTGATGTGCGGGTGACGGAGTTTGACGATAAAAGAATCGTGGTGGACGCCAATCATCCACTGGCCGGTCAGACGCTGATTTTTGAAATAGAAATTGTCGGCGTAACCTCCGCACGGGATTGAAATAATAATATTATAATGTGATAAAAAGCGTTTTCTCCACTTCATCTTGACATGGAAGGACTTTGCATCTAAATTTAACAAGATTCGTTTAGAAATAATTTTAACCAAAAACTCCAAGGAGTACATACATGGCTGCACAGGTAACTGATGCCAATTTTGAGGCTGTGGTGTTAAAATCAAGCGTACCGGTACTGGTTGATTTCTGGGCTCCTTGGTGCGGTCCCTGCCGCGCGGTTGGGCCAATCATTGACGAGTTGACCACCGAGTATGAAAACAAGGTGTCCATCGTTAAGATGAACGTTGACGAAAACCACGCCACTCCCAGCAAGTATGGCATAAGAGCCATTCCCACGCTTATTCTCTTCAAGAATGGAGAATCCGTGGAGCAAATTACCGGAGCCGTTTCCAAAGCCGCTATCAAAGAAGTTCTGGACAGCAAGGCGTTGGCGTGAAAATATATGACGCCATAGTTATCGGAGGGGGGCCGGCCGGAGTGACGGCCTCCCTTTATCTCGCAAGATCCGGATGTTCGGTGTTGATGTTGGAAAAACTCAGCCCCGGCGGGCAAGTGCTTAATACCGAATTCATCGAGAACTATCCCGGCTTTCCCAAAGGCATCAAGGGTTACGAACTTTCCGACATATTTTCCGCCCACCTTGAAGGCCTGCCGGTCGACATTGTTTCGGCGCGGGTAATCAGGATGGAATCTTCGCCCTCCGCGCAAAAAGTTCTGGCGGACAACGGGGAGTGGTACGAAGGCCGGGTTGTGGTTTTGTGCTCCGGGTCCAGCCACAAACAGCTCGACTTGCCCATGGAAAACGAATTCGCCGGCAAGGGGGTTTCTTATTGCGCCCTTTGCGACGGGCATTTCTTCCGTGATCAGCCGGTTGTGGTTGTGGGCGGGGGCAATTCAGCCCTTGAAGAGTCGCTGTATTTGAGCCGTGTAGTGGGAAAAATTTATCTTGTTCACCGTCGCGAAGGCTTCAGGGCTTCCAAAGTGTATCAAGACAAGATTTTTGCTATGCCCGACAAGATCGAGGTGTTGCGCGGCACAGTGATTGACGCCCTGCACGGCGAAAAGGAGCTTTGCGGCGTGACTGTGCGCAATTTACAAACTGGGGCTACCAGGCGGCTGGATGTTACCGGCCTTTTCGTTTTTGTGGGCTCCAATCCCAATGGTGACTTCTTCCCCGAGGGGTTGAACCGTGATGAAAGCGGTTTTATAATTACTGATACGGAAATGCGTACCAATCTTCCCGGCGTTTTTGCCGCCGGGGATATCCGCTCCAAGCTCTGCCGGCAAATATCCACTGCGGTGGGCGACGGCGCCACCGCGGCTCAGGCCGCTTTTGTACATCTGGAAAATTTTAATGTATAAATCACTACTTCGCTCTCTGGTTGTGGCTGTGTGCTTGTTCACTGTCAGCGGTTGCGGCATAATCGACTATTTTTATCTGCCGCCTCCCGAAGATACCGCGCAAGAGCTTTTCGAATCCGCCAACGAGTACATGCGCGATAAAAATTATGCCGCGGCCATCGAGCGCTTCAACAAGCTTAAAGACGCCTACCCCTTCAGCCCATATGTGATTGAAGCAGAGCTGTCTCTTGCCGACGCCTACTTCCTTGATTCCGAATACAGTTCGGCGGCCGACGCCTACAAGGAATTTGAGTCCATGCACCCCAGGCATCCGGCTATTCCTTATGTGCTGTATCAAATTGGGGAATCAAGGCTGAAGAGCTTTGTCTCCGTGGACAGGCCGACCAATGATATTCAGGAAGGCTATGAATATTTCCGCCGCCTTACCGAAACCTTCCCCGATTCGGAATATACCCCTCCGGCCAAGGAGGCCATGAAGGAATGCCGCAGGCTTATGGCCGAGCACGAGCTGTATATAGCTGACGTGTTCTGGCATATGGAGCAGTACGGCTCAGCTTGGCGGCGCTATGTATATGTGAGTCAGAACTTCAAGGATGTGAAGGAAGCCTGCGATCACGCCGAGCAAAAATCCATATCCGCCTATTTCAAGTATCGTGAAGAGCAATCCGAAGAGGTGCGCCAGAGTAGAGAGGGGACGTGGCGCAAGTGGTTCCGCTGGCTGTAAAAAAGATGTAATTTGCCCACATGCGGCGTTAAAAGGCGATTCCGGGCCAAGGCTGTACGAGAAAAGTACTATCCTTGGCCCGGAATCGCCTTTTGTCTTGTCAGACAACCAAATTCGACGTTTTTACTCGCGCGCGTTCGCTGATATGTCTATAATTATAAAAAAACGTCACATATCTCGGTGATAGCGGGAAAACAAAAGTTTTGGGTAAAGGGGGATGGGGGCACGGGGGAAGGGGGAAACCACTTTTTTCAAAAAGGGGTTTCCCCCTTCCCCCGTACATTTGACATTTACCCCGTCAAAAGGCAAAATCGCCTGCATTATGACAGACACAGCCGCGCATGAAAAAAACAAAGCCGCTTCTCAGTCGCTTGGGGCCGCCGTATTTCTTACAGCCATAAAGCTTGGGGCCGGGCTGTACACCAACAGCCTTGGGCTTTATTCCGAGGCTTTGCACAGTGGCATAGACCTTGTGGCCGCGCTTCTCACCATTTTTTCTCTGCGCATTGCCGCCATGCCCGCTGACGCAAATCACCCTTATGGGCACGGCAAGGCGGAGAATCTTTCGGCTCTTGCGCAAACAGCGCTTTTGCTGCTCACTTGCGGCTGGATCATTGGCGAGGCCATTGAGCGCCTGTTTATGGATTCGTCGGCGGTTACCTTTTCATTCGCGGGCGTAGCCGTCATTATTATTTCTATTATTGTGGACGTTTCCAGGTCGCGCATGTTGCGCCGGGTGGCTGAAAAGCATCAAAGCCAGGCGCTTGAGGCCGACGCGCTGCATTTTACCACCGATATCTGGTCGTCCTGCGTGGTTCTGGTGGGGCTTATGGCCTTGTGGGCGGCTTCATTTCTGCCTCCGGGCCATGTTCTGACCTCTCTGTTGCATCGGGCCGATGCCTTTGCCGCGCTTATTGTGGCGGTTATTGTACTGAAAGCCGGTTATGATTTGAGCCGCAAGGCCATCAACGAGCTTATGGACGGCGGGCGTGAAGGACAGGAGGAAAAAATTCGAGAGGCTCTCGGGCATATAGGCGGCATAAGCAGTGTGCGCCGCTTGCGGTTGCGCGGCAGTGGGGCCACTCTGTTTGTGGATTTGGCAGTGGGGGTTGATGCCGCTCTCAGCGTGGACGACGGCCGCAAAATTGCCGAGCATGCCGAAAAATCTATTGCCGGGCTGTTTCAAGATGTGGATGTGAGCGTTCGAGTAGAGCCGGAAGACAGCGGAGACGAGCGTGGCATTCTGGCGACCGTGCGCGGCGCGGCTTTGAAGCACGGCCTTGCTGTGCATTCGGTGCGGATTTCTGGTGGACGAGAGCTTCATATTGAAGTGCATGTGGAAACGGATGGCGACATGCCATTGGCAAAGGCGCACGAACTAGTGAGCCGTTTTGAAGAAGATACGGTCAAGGCTTGCGGCGGCAAGGCCGCGGTGATTACCCATCTTGAACCCAGAACGGAGTATGACAGCCCCGTGTCCAGAGTGGAAGTGGGAGCGGACGAGCGCGAGCGAGTGCGAACGGCTATAAACGAAGCCTTGAGCAAGGTGGAGAATATTTCGGATTGCCACAAACTGGACGTGTGCCGTATAGGCTGTTTGGGGCATAACGATGAGCCACAGCCCCTTTCGGTTTCTTTCCATTGCCGTCTTCCCGCGGAAATTTCCGTGGCCGAGGCTCATCACAGCGTAACCATGCTTGAACGCCGCTTGCGGCAGGAAGATCCAGCGTTGGCGCGGGTCGTAATTCACATGGAACCCGGGAATTTGTAGAGTAAGATAAAAAGCCGTTATTTCAGTAACTCATCAAACTCGAACAACTTATATATTTCCTGCCACAGAGTAGCCACTCCCAGCCCGTTCGTTGATGACACTGCTATGGGTTCCACCGGGCCGCCCAGGATGATTTGCCAGCTTTTTCTTGTTTCCGATCTTTCTTTTTGAGAGCATTTGTCTGCTTTGGTCAGCACGGGCAAAATGAAAATTCCGGCGTGTCTGGCGTAAGAGGCCAGGTTCATGTCCAACTGCTGTGGAGGCAGGCGACAATCAAGCAGTAATATAAGGGCTTTGAGGTTTTCGCATTTTTCGAGATAAGCTTCGATCAACCGTCCAAAGGCTTCTTTTTCTTTTTTAGCGCATTTGGCATATCCGTATCCGGGCAAGTCCACCAGAAAGAATTCTCCGGGATTTACCCTGTAAAAATTTATTGATCTGGTTTTACCCGGCGAAGAGCTGATCCTGGCCAACTTTTTTGTTCCGGCCAAGGCATTGAGCAGGGAAGATTTGCCTACATTGGAGCGCCCGGCAAAGGCGGCCTGGGGTACGGTGAGGCCGGACAGCTGTTCCGGGGTATAGGCCGTTGTTTCGAGAATTAGGGATGGTTGCATAAAAATTTGACCATGGTTAAACGCGCCGGCCACGGGAATTGACTGGTCGCCGTTAGTGGTTTATTAAGTAATGTTGTTTTAAAAATACTAGCCCATAGAAATATAAAATGCAAACATACCGCTTTCTAATTCTGAACGGCCCCAATCTGGGGCATATAGGTTCAAGGCAGCCCGAAATTTACGGGCGTACCGGTCTCGATGCTGTGCCGTCTATGGTTGACGGCCTGCTTTCCGGGCAAAATGTGCAATATGAGCTCATTTTTTTTCAATCCAACAGCGAAGGCGCGCTTATAGACCGTCTGGAAGAAGCACGCCGGGATAAAATGGATGGCATAGTTTTCAATGCCGGGGCTTACACCCATACCAGTCTGGCACTGGCCGACTGTCTGGCCTGGATAAACATACCCTGTGTGGAAGTGCACATAAGCAATGTGCTGGCGCGCGAAGAGCCGCTGCGTCACAAAAGCCTTATGGGCCGCCATGTAGTCGGTGTTATTGCCGGTTTCGGCGTTTTGGGCTATGCGCTCGCGGTGCAGGCTTTAGTGACGTGTCTGGCGAACGGTGATACCGCTTAAGGCGCGTCGCCACGAGCTTTTTTTCGCCCTTGGCTACTCCCGGCATTGCCGCGCAACGCCGCGTCGGATAACAAAACATCATCTCATGGCGACGCTTTCGTGCCGCCATGGTTCTACTGTGTCATAAGTAAATTTTATAAATAATAATATCGGAGGTTTTGCGTGTATTCAACAACCGACTTCAAGAAAGGGCTTAAAATAGAGCTCGACGGAACTCCCGTTGAAATAATCGAATTTCAGCATTTCAAACCGGGCAAAGGTGGGGCTATGGTGCGCACCAAGCTGCGCAACCTGATTAACGGCCGTGTGCTGGACAAAACCTTCCGTTCCGGCGAAAAAGTGGGCCGTCCTGACATGGAAACCCGCGAAATGCAGTTCCTCTATCGTGAAGGAACCGATCTTATTTTTATGGACATGACCAGCTACGAGCAAATGCCTATGCCGGAGGCCGAAACTGGTGGAAAGTCCGATTTTTTGATAGACGCCCAGGAATGCCGCGTGCTTATGTATAACGGCAAACCCTTGGATATAGAAATTCCGGTTTCCCTGGTGCTTGCGGTTACTGAAACCGAACCGGGCGCCAAGGGCGACACCGTAAGTAATGTTACCAAGGCCGCCACCCTGGAAACCGGCGTGGTTATTCAGGTTCCCATTTTCGTCAATGTGGGCGACCGGGTAAAGGTTGATACACGCAGCCGCGAATATTTGGGCCGGGAATAATTGCGATTTCAGATGAAAATTGCGCGCAATTTTTATCTGAAATCGCAATGGCTGCCCGGATGTTGCCCGGGCAGCCCGGACACCGGGAATATTTAGGGAGGGGTAATCCGCCCGGTTCCTATTCGCCGGAGACGGAGTCAGTCGGCGGATGGAGCTGACTGTGGATTGAAACATAACGGCAGCAATAGGAGGGTAAGGTCACGGACGGCCAGAGATTCGCCCGGGAATTTTTCGGGCTTTTTCTTGTTTTTTGGGGATTGTTGGTTCTTTTGAGCCTGCTGACCTTCGATGTTAACGACCCCAGCCTCAACCATGTGGTGAGCCGCCCCACAATTGTGCGCAACAGCGCCGGTTTGTTCGGGGCTTATCTGTCGGGCTTTCTCGTGGATATATTTGGGGTTACCTCTTTCATATGGCCGTTGGTTTTCGGCGCTCTCGGCGTGGCATATATTTCTACTACCTTTGAATTGCACTGGTGGCGTTGGTGCGGTTATTTTCTGATAACCTTGTGTCTGCTGACGGCCGGCTCAGCCTGGAATCTGGGAATAGGCGACGTGCGTGGCGGCGGGGTGGTCGGGCGCACACTTTTTAAGAATACCAGCTTGTTTCTCAGCCCCGGCGGCGGGGCTTTGCTGTGGTTTTTCGTTATTCTGGTGGCTGTTCAACTTTCCTTCGGCCTTTCAGCCATTGCCTTGGTCCGCAAAATTTTCGCATTTTTTCATGACCGTTTTTTACCTTCGGACTTTACGCGCTTCAAGGTGCCCAGCCTGCCTTTACCCAAATTAAACCTGGGTAATCAACTAAAAAAATTTAATAATAATTTTTCTTTACGTCGGTCTACGCCTGACAAGTCGGTTGAATTGCCGGAAATAATGGTCGATGCCGGGAAAGGCCGCGCTCCGGCCGAACCGGAACCACTGGAAGACGAATTTGACGATATCTTTGTGCCGCACAAAAAAGTTATAGACGTCTCTCCGGTGGAAGACAAAGATAAGGATAAAAACAAGGCGAAAAAAAACGACGACTTGTTTCCCTTTACGAAAAAAAATGACGATTCATTTCCTTTTGCGAAAAACAAAAATGACTCGGACCCTGGCGACTTTTTTGCTTCAACTGCCGATGAGGAAAAATCGGCAGCGCCCGATTACAATACAGAACTGAAGCCCGAGGAAAAGCCGGAACGGGAAATAAAACCCAAATCCAGAGGGCTGAGTTCCTTTTTTAGTAAAGTGAAATCCAAGGGCGAATCGGACAACCAGGGCGAAGAATCCCAAAGCGCCGCGAGCAAACGTCCGCTTCCGCCTAAAGCGCCTTTGCCCGGCATTGATCTGCTGACCAAAGCCGAGCCGGTCAGCCATGGAGCCAAGGTCGCCAGTGAAATGGAGAAGCGTGTGGTCGAAAAAGGCCGCGCCCTGATGGCCTGCCTGGGAGATTTTGGCGTTCAGGGTGATCTTGTGCACATCACTCCAGGACCCGTGGTCACCATGTTTGAAGTGCGTCCGGCGCGCGGCATCAAAGTAAACCGCATTGCCAGCCTCAGCGACGATCTGGCCCTGGGACTTAAAGCCTTGGCCGTGCGCATACAAGCCCCCATACCGGGCACGGATACTGTGGGCATTGAAATTCCCAACGACGCACGGGAAATGGTCAATTTCAGGGAATTGCTTTATAGCGATGATTTTAAGAAATCCAATATGGCTTTACCAATGGCCGTTGGCCGTGATATTTCAGGCAAGCCGATGGTGGCCGATCTGACTAGTATGCCACATTTGCTGGTGGCCGGCGCCACCGGGGCGGGTAAAAGCGTTTGCCTGAATTCTATTTTATTGAGCCTGATATATAAGATGCAGCCCGCCGACATGAAGCTGCTGCTCATCGACCCCAAGCGCATTGAGCTTGCCGTCTATGGCGATCTGCCCCATTTGGTGCACCCTGTGGTTACGGAAATGAATCAGGCCAAAAACGCCCTGGACTGGGCCGTGCATGAAATGGATTCGCGCTATGAGCGCATGGCTCGCCTAGGTGTGCGCAAAATTTCCGGATACAATCATAAACTGGCCTCTTTTGGCGACAGATTGCCCGCTAATTTGGCCGATCTTGAACCCATGCCTTTCATGGTGATTATCATCGATGAGTTGGCCGATCTCATGATGACCGCCGCCCGCGAGGTGGAAACCAGCATAGTGCGTCTGGCCCAGTTGGCCAGAGCGGCAGGTATTCATATGATTCTGGCCACGCAGCGCCCTAGCGTGGACGTGGTAACAGGCATAATCAAGGCCAACTTTCCCTGCCGCATCTCCTTTCAGGTTACTTCCAAGCACGACTCGCGCACCATTCTCGACACTGTGGGCGCCGAGCACTTGCTGGGTAAGGGCGACATGCTCTATAAACCCAGCGGTGGAAAAATTATGCGCCTGCATGGGCCGTTCGTGTCCGATGAAGATGTGACCAAGGTTGTGGAGCATTGGAAAAAGCATCTCAAGCCCTCGTATACTGTTGATTTTTCGGAATGGGGTAATGGAGGCGACACTTCCGGCAATGCTTCCGACAGTGGTGACACTACACAAGATGCCCTGTATAATGCGGTCAGCGACTTTGTTCGCGAGCAGGAGAGGCATTCCATATCACTGGTGCAACGGCGCTTTAAAATAGGATTTAACCGCGCCGCGCGCCTGTTGGAGCAATTGGAAAAAGACGGCGTTATTCCTCCCCCTGACGCGAACAGGCCGAGAAACAGATGATTTACCCTTCATCAAAATTTTTTTCATGCTGTTCCGAGCCGCCTATGAAAGGCGGCGCAGGACAATCAGCCTTAATGCTTAAAAAACAGTTTCAGGTAATGGATAATTTTAAAAAACAAAATGCTATAAAGTAAAATGGTTTAGAGGATAAAATGATGTTGTTTAATAAATTAAAAATGTTGACGGTAGCGTTTCTTCTGGTTCTATTGTGCTCCGGACAGGGGTTTTGTGCCGATGCCCAGAGCGTCACAAACGAAATGCGCGCGGTTTACGAGCACATGAAAAGCTTCAGAGCCTCTTTTACTCAAGAGCTGCTGCACAAGGAAAGTAATTCCATTCAAAAGCGCAACGGTTCGCTGGCGTTCAGAAAGCCTTTGCTGGTACGCTGGGAGACCTTTACCCCCAATGCCGAGCTTCTGATTATAAATGAGAAGGAAATATGGGACTTCATACCCGACGAAGAAATCGCCTACCGCTATTCCCTCGATCTGGTGCAAGACTCGCGCACGCTGATCAAGGTGATTACCGGCCAGGCCCGGCTGGATCAGGATTTTAAGGTCAGGGAAGACGGTGTGGAAAGCAATGTTATGAAATTACGCTGTTTCCCCAAGGAACCGGCCATGCAGATGGTGGAAGCGGTGATTTGGGTCGATTTGAAAACCAAGCTGATCCGCAAGGCCTCCATTATCGATTTTTACGGTAACACCAATACAGTGCGCTTTAATGATTTTAAGCCAGACGCTGATATTAAGGATCGTGCCTTTTCCTTCACTCCGCCCAAGAATGTGGAAGTTGAAGATCGCGTTCAAAAGGGAGTGCAGGAAAGGGAATTATTTCATTAGACGCGGGCAAAGGAGACTGTAACTTGCCTTTATTCCAATCATATTCCGACATAATGGCCCATCTGGACAAGTTGGGCCTTTTCCATATGGATTTCACGCTGGGCCGCATGAAGGACGCCATAGCGGCTTTTGGCCTGGAAAAACCGGGCTTTGCCATAATTCAGGTGGTAGGCACCAACGGCAAGGGGTCTACTTCTTCCTTTCTGGCCGCCATTGCCGAAAAGCACGGGCTGAAAACCGGACTTTTCACTTCGCCGCATTTTGTTTCGCCTCGCGAGCGAATTGTTATAAACGGCTTCCCGGCAACGGAAGAGGACTGGCTGGCCCCGGCGCGTCTGGTGCATGAAAAAGCGCCCAATCTTACCTATTTTGAATTTCTTACCGTGCTCTCGCTTCTGATCTTCAGGGAAAAGAGTGTGGATCTAGTGGTGATGGAAGCCGGACTTGGCGGCAGATTTGACGCCACAACTGCGGCCTGGGCCGATTTAACTTGCTTCACTTCCATAGACATGGATCATGAGGCCGTGCTGGGCAAAAATCTCGGCGAAATTGCTTCGGACAAGGCCGGGGCCATGCGCCTCGGATTGCCCGCCGTGTCCGCCCCACAACGCCCTGATGCGCGACATGCCCTGGAACTGGCCGCAACTGAAAAAAATGTCGAGCTGGAATTTTGCGCGCCGCTGGCGGATCATTCAAATTGCGGACCGGAGCGTAACGCGGTTGTTACGGCCGTGGAAGACGAATTGGACATGTCCAGCGGACGATTCAAACTTGGCCTGCGCGGTCCGCATCAGGCCATTAATGCCGGTCTGGCCGTGAGGGCCTGGGAGGTTTTTTGCCGTAAGCGCGGCATTACCGTAAATGGTGACCTTGTGAGGCAGGCTCTGGCAAGTGCTTTTATTCCCGGACGACTGCAACTGGTGGCTCCAGATCCGGCCGGAGGGCACGGGCACATGCTGCTCGACGGAGCCCATAACCCTGCCGGATTGGCCGCGCTTGAAGCCGCAGTTCTGACGGAAGGTCTGCGCCCCTCTGCTGTGATTTTTTCCTGCCTGGGCGACAAAGATGTGTCGGGTCTGGCGGGCATTCTCAACTCCATGCTTGATAAAATAGGCGGAAATATTCAAGTGTTGGTGCCGGTAATAGCCGATAACCCCCGTGCGGCCGAACCTGCGGAACTTGCCGCATTGTTGCGCGGCCGAGGTCGACCGACGCGCGGCCTTGAAGACGCCCTGAGCCTTGCCCGGCCCATTTTTTCGTCTCCTTCCAGTCCGCATATTTTGTGCGGTTCGCTTTACTTGCTGGCGGAATTTTACGCATTATGGCCGGGATGTCTGTTGCGCACATTAGAATAGCAATTATTATTTATCATGCAGGGCCTGGAATCTTTACAATCAAGTGTGACTCATATACCCTTGGCAAATAGCAAATCCTTTTTTGTTTGTCAGACAAGAGGCATTCTTTTTTGCGCTTCGCAAGTACGTTGATTGCACCTCGTCAGGAACGGCCAATATGAGTACTATGTGGGAACGTCTTTCCAGAATGATGCCCGGCAAGGAAGAACAGCAGCTCGAAATTTTTCAGGCTATCCGGAAGAGCCGTTCCCGCAAATATATGGCCGGAAGCGCCATTGCGGAACCGCAGGAAGTCTTTGAGGTGCTGAACCTGGCTGCGGACCAGCGCGGCCAATGCCAGATGGATTTGGTGCGCGAAGGCAAGAAATATTCTTTTTCCTGCGACTACATGGTTGTTTCCAAACATTCTATGGCGCTGATTTATACCAATGACAGCAAGCGCATTCCTCTGGAACCCGGTGCCGAGGTCATAGTTTATTTTCAGATCCGGAAGATGGGCAAATACCAATTTTACGCTTTCAACGCGCCCATTGTTGCCACCGCTAAGGAAAGCCAACATAGCTGGGTATTGCAGTTTGCCATCCCCGAATGCCTGGAATGCCGCCAGAGACGCGCGGCCATACGCGTGTCGCCAGACAAAAAATTGTTCCGGCGCGTCATGATTTGGTCCATGCCGTCACTGCGCGTCGGGCTCAAATCTGATCCTGTGAAGGACTGGGGCAAACCTTTTGTGATTTTTGTGACCGGAAAAACTGAGCAAAATTTCGTCAAAGATATTTCAGCTTCGGGTATAAGGCTGCAACTGCCCTACAGGCAATATGCCGACAAGTTGCAGTCGCTCAGCACGGGCGCGCATTTCGCCATGCTACTGTCGCTTGAATCGGTTAATGGCGCGCCGTCGGAAACATTTCTTATGATCATGCGAGTGCGGAATCAGCGCACCAGCGATGACTCGCGTTTCATCGAGGCTGGTTTTCAATTCGCAGCCCTGAGTTCCCCGCCAAAAAACATTGATGATGAAGTAGTGTGGCGCGATATACGATCCAAAGAGGGCATGATTGAACGACTGGCCAGATGGATTACGGCTTGGTCGCTTGAAGATTTGCGGAAGAGCAATCGGTTCATGTAAATTAAAAGGCCCCTGAGGGGCCTTTTAATTTAACGGCCAAAGCACGGGATGCCATCATTTCATGATAAACCTGTCAGTCACATTATTCTTGATCCACTTGGGATCGAGCCATTCTATGGGCTGCACTTCTATGCCGCCAACAAGAATGCCGAAATGCAGATGATCGCCAAAGGCCATGCCGGTAGTGCCGGTGTGCCCGATAATGTCGCCTTTGGCAACAGTGGTCCCCACCATGGTCGTGATATCACTCATATGCGAATAAAGCGACATTACGCCCATTCCGTGGTCAATAATTACAAGATTTCCGTAAATGCCGAGAAAGCCGCTGAAAACTACCTTGCCGTTGTTGGAGGCGGGCACATCAGCGTGAGTGAGCGAGGCGAGGTCAAAACCCATGTGGTATTGCTCATCCACTTTTTGCCCATTATATACATAAGTGCGGTGATCGGCAAAGCCGGCCCTGGCGGCCGAACGCGGCAGGCGGACGAAGGCTCCGCGCCATAATACGGAGGGTTCGCTTTTCTGGCCAAGATCCCACAAAAATTTCTCATTGGACATACGTATATCGCGGTTTATGTACAAAAACTTTTCCAGGGGGTTCAAACCTTCCGGGGCATGGTCGCCCATGGCCTGGCTGACCTTGTTCAGAAAATCGTCCGAAACATTGATTGTGTCGCGTTTAAATTTGGTGTCTATGGTCCGCACGGTCAAGCGGCTTACGGTTACGTTGCCGGCCAAATCTTCGGCCAGGATTTCCGGCGCGAATTGTGAGGGCGTCATGGTGTGCGGATAGGGGAAAAGGCAGGCGAAGCTTTTATCATCCTGCTGATAAGCCGGGAAAAAGGCTGTTCCTATGCGCACGCCGGTTCTGAGCACATCTTTGCTCACGGTATAAAGAATGGAACCGGTACCGCCACGATGCACATTGGGCGGTATTGTCTTGATGTTGACGCGTGGGGGCTGGGTGTCGAAACGCATGGGAATGACCAGGGTGCGGGTATTTCCCCGGCCAAAACCTGACAGCGACGCATCAGTGGCCTTTATTTCCAGTTCGAAGGCTCCTTCGCGCAGGCCTGAATCCTTAAAATTGAAGGTCAGAGTTTCCGTTGGCCTGTACTGGGCAAAATGTTTCTGTATCAGCACATTGCTGGCATTATTTTTGCGAACGGCCACGCTTACCGATCTTATTTTGGACGGATCACTGAGGGTCAGGGTTATATTGCTGCCTGGAGAGGCCCTTCCAGTGTCGGGTGAAAGGGTAATTTGCGGGCCGTCCATGTCGGTCAACAGAACATAAGCGCCATAGCCCAACCCGGCCAGCACCAGCAGGGTAAACATAGCGGAAAATAGAGATTTGATCCTCATTTTTTAACCCCAGGCGCTGTTGGGCCGCGTAAACTGCAAGGCCTGCCGCCCCCATTACAAGCGCTGTTTGTTTTTGATTTAAAGGTTTATCGTCGCTTAAATTTTGTCAAACTGTCAAGCGCTTAGTTCCGAGTAGCAGGATAAGAGCATTATAAGCTTCTGCTTTACCGGTTGCACAGTTTAACATTGACTTACGGCTCGAAGTCTGGTTTTTTACAAAGGCTGATTGCCGTATGTCCCTAAAACTATCGTGGTTTCCTTTAATGCCATATTTTAAAAGTTTTTCAAACCCGCGTGAAAACGTGGACCCGAAGCGCCTACGCGAGCGTATGGTAAAAGAACAGATTGAGGCCAGGGGCATAACCAGTCCCGCGGTACTCGCAGCCATGCGTGCGGTGCCCAGGCACCTTTTCGTGCAAGAGGCCCTGCGCTCGCAGGCCTATGCTGACACGCCATTGCCCATTGGGCACGGGCAAACCATTTCTCAGCCTTATATAGTTGCGCTTATGAGTTCATTGCTTGATGTCAGCCCCGGTATGCGCGTGCTGGAAATAGGTACCGGCTCGGGCTATCAGGCAGCGATTCTGTCCAGGCTGGGGTGTCTTGTCCATACCGTGGAGCGCATTCACGAACTGGCGCGATCGGCCGCCGAGACCATGCGCAGATTGGATATACGCAATGTGCGCATAAAGGAATGCGACGGTACCCTGGGCATGCCAGAAGTGCCTCCGTTTGACCGTATAATAGTGACGGCGGGTGGTCCAGAGGTTCCGCCCCCTCTGCTTGAACAATTGAAAGATCCAGGTATCATGTTGATACCTGTGGGCGAGCGCCGCCGCATGCAGAGGCTTTTGCGCATCCGCAAGGAGAGCGGCAAGATATTCAAAAAAGACATGGGCGACGTTGTTTTTGTGGATCTTCTTGGTGATTACGGCTGGAAAGACGTTTATCAGGACTCTGGCGAATAATTCCGGACACAAGGCGGAAAATGCCTTATGGCCCGCTGAATAAACGCGATTTTAATTTGGAATTGAATAAGAGGAAAACACATGTCTCCACATTCCACCTCCGGTTCCGGCCCCAAGGCCGGGGCGCACGATTTGTCTCAAGAGCTTGCCATGAGCATGCAGGACAAGGCTATTTCCGGTACGCTCGACAAAATCAGGCGCAAGCTTTTCATCATGAGCGGCAAGGGCGGCGTGGGTAAAAGCTCGGTAACAGTCAATACGGCGGCGGCCCTTTCTGTGCGCGGCTATAAGGTCGGCATACTGGATATAGACATTCATGGCCCGAGCGTACCCAATTTGCTGGGGCTTAAAAGCGCGGTGGAAGTTGATCCGGAAACAGGAAAGCTTTGCCCGGTTTCCTATAATGAAAATCTCTCGGTAATTTCCATGGATTTTTTGCTCAAGGAACGCGATACAGCCATTTTGTGGCGCGGTCCCAAGAAAACGGCGGCCATAAGGCAGTTTGTTTCCGACGTGCAGTGGGGTGAGCTTGATTTTCTTCTTGTTGACTCTCCCCCCGGAACCGGCGACGAGCATATGACCGTGCTTAAGACCATTCCCGACGCCCTGTGCGTGGTGGTGACCACACCGCAGGAGGTTTCTCTGGCCGACGTGCGCAAAGCCATAAATTTTCTGCAATACGCCAGCGCCAATGTGTTGGGTGTGGTAGAAAACATGAGTGGCCTCATTTGTCCGCACTGCAAAAAAGAAATAGATCTTTTCCACAAGGGTGGTGGGCGGCTGCTGGCGGAGCGTTACGGCCTGAATTTTCTGGGTGCGGTTCCGCTTGACCCGGCTACTGTTGTGGCCGCTGATCGCGGACAACCGGTTGTTTTTCAACAAGAAGACTCTCCTGCTAAAGAAGGTTTTCTGCGCCTTGCCGACGCCATAGCCGCTGCTGCCAACGACAGCCTTGAGGCCATAGCCAGCCGGCATTTGTAATATCTTCGGAAAAGTGTTATCAAGAGGATCAGTTTTATTAATATGCGAATCAAGACGCGGTAACTTTGGGGTATTTTATGGGCGGCAAGCCTTTTATGCTCAATTTGGCCAACAAGATAACCCTGGTGCGCATGGGAATGACTCCGGTCATTGTGGCCCTGCTGTACAATGAAGGCCCGCTTTTTTGCCTCATAGCCACGGGGGCTTTTGTTTTTGCCTCGCTGACCGACTTTATCGACGGATATATTGCCCGCCGTGAGAACATGATTACCAGTTTCGGCAAATTTCTGGACCCGCTGGCGGACAAGGTGCTGATTTGCTCGGTGCTGATTATGTTCGTTGAGTTGAACTGGGTTCCCGGCTGGCTGGTTATTATAATAATCTGCCGCGAGCTTCTGGTGACCGGGTTGCGGGCCATGGCCGCCGACGAAGGCATTGTGATTGCGGCCGACAGATACGGCAAGGCCAAAACCGTGCTGCAAATATTCGCCATTGTGCCTCTGATGATTCATTATCCCATTATGGGTATTGATCCGCAACTGCCGGGAAAATTATTGCTTTACATTGCGCTGGCTCTCACGGTATTTTCCGGATCGAAGTATATCTATGACTTTTACCGTAACAGTTTTACCGGGCAGAAAAAACACGATTAGCCGCGGGAGCGGGCCGGCGTGCCGGCCCACGAGGTAAGAACAATGTTCTTTGATGTTTTTCCCTTCCCCGGCAAGGTCGTGAGGTCGTGTAAGTGATTAACAGGCTGAATATAAGACTCAAAAACTGTCTTCAGACCATTATTGAGCTGGAGCCGGATTTTCAAGAATTGCGCATGTGCGGCGAATTTGAGATTGAGCTTGGCACAATAAAAGCTTATTTAAACAAAATTGAAGATTTGGATCTGGCTGAAGAAGATGTGATCAGGCTTGAGCACGCCACAGCCAACTTGCTTGACGAATTAAGGCGCCCGTTCGACCTTTTGGGTAAAAACACCTGTAAGCACAGGATATTACAATAGCATGTTTTGGCGAGTTTTTATTCTTCTGGCGCTTTTCGCAGTGAATGTCGCACTTTTTTTCCGCATGGTCTGGGGGCCGCAGGGTGTTATAGCCTATCGCAACCTCAAGGCGCAGCATGTGGCCCTGGAGGCCAGGCTGACGGAGCTTGATCGCGGCAACCTCGCTCTCAGCCGGGAGATACGCTTGTTGCAAACCGACGATAAATATATTGAAAAAATGATTCGACGCCGTTTGCATTATGTAAGAGACAACGAGATTCTTTATCTTTTTAGTGAATCCCAATTCCCAACCAGGTCGGGGGCCGTGTCAGATGCTGGAAAAAATTGAATGGTACCGTGAAGTGCTGGAGCTTGAACCAAGCTCCAAACTGTTCTTTCCTCTTGCACGCCTGCTTACGCGACTTGATCGCAGAGACGAGGCTATTGCCGCGCTCCGGCAGGGCCTTGAACGGCATCCCGAATTCATTGAAGCCAGGCTTTATCTGGTGGAACTGTTGTTTCAGGATGATGATATTGCCGAATGCGAAAACCATCTTTCCAGGCTGGCTGGCGTTTTTACCCACTATCCCGGTTTTTGGGAAGCGTGGGGGGCCTGCCTTAATAAGGACGGTAAGGCGCCTGATCTGCCTCTGGCCATATCTTTTCTTGCGGCCATGTTCCAGAATGAAGGGCTGTCCATGGCCAAGGTCATGGAGCACGGGCTGAAAGAGTTTTTGAATTCACGGCGAGTTGCAGCCGCTTCTCTCGCTGAAACCGCCGCGCCCGTTGAGGTTGCCCAACCCGTTGAAGTTGCTCAACCCGCTGAAACCTCCGCTCCAATTGCTTTTGTTCCTCTTGCCGATGTCGCATCCATGCCGGATGCGGAAGCGGTGGTGGAAGATACGCCTTTGGAAGCCGTTGTGCCCGACTCAAGCGCTGAGGTGGAAAAAACGTCTGCCGACTTCATTGAAGAGCCTTGTCTTGAAGTCGAAGCTCCTGCCGCCATGGCCGAAGAGCCCCTGCCTGTGCTGGAAGAAGAACCCTCCTGTGATGATGCGGAGCAATTCCTGATTGCGGAAGAGCCGGTTGCCGAAGAAATTGCCGTTGCCGACTTTGTAGAAGAGCCGTGCCTTGAAGTTGAGGCTCCTGCCGCCATGGCCGAAGAGCCTCTGCTTGTGCTGGAAGAAGAACCTTCCTGTGATGATGCGGAGCAATTCCTGATTGCGGAAGAGCCGGTTGCCGAAGAAGTTGCCGTTGCCGATTTTATGGATGAGCCTTGCCTTGAAGTCGAGACTCCTGCCGCCACCATGGCCGAAGAGCCCCTGCTTGTGCTGGAAGAAGAACCTTCCTGTGATGATGCGGAGCAATTCCTAATTGCGGAAGAGCCGGTTGCCGAAGAAGTTGCCGTTGCCGAATTTATGGATGAGCCTTGCCTTGAAGTTGAGGCTCCTGTCGCCATGGCCGAAGAATCGCTGCCTGTGCTGGAAGAAGAGCCTTCCTGTGATGAGCCTCTGTTGGTGACGGATGAGTCTTTCAGTGAGCCATTGCTTATTCAGGAAGAACCGGCCAACGACGAGCCGCTTTTCGTTTTGGATGATGCCCCTTCTTTTTCCGAACCACTTATTGTCCGCGATGATCAGTCCCTGGAAGATCTGGAAGAAGCGCTTGCCTCCACAGAAGAAGATGAAACTTTGCTCTCTCCCCTGGTCTGGCTGCCAGGTCAGGGGGAGGCTGAACAGCCTGCCGCCGATTTTTCCTCCCCCTCTCCGGAAGCGCCTGAAGAAACCTTTGATGACATGGTGGAAGTTCTGGAAAGCCTGGAAGAAACTTCCGAAGAAACCATCAAATATGAAGAAGGCATGCGGGTAATGTCTTCGGAAGCGCGGCCCTTGCGCCTTCTGGTGCAGAACGCGCTTTGCGACGCGGCCAGCCACCGTGGGGCCGACCGGGATGATGTGGTCGAGGAAGACAGCATCGACGAAGCTGAAGAGCAATTCTCTCTGCGCACACGTTCCATGGCCGAAGTACTGGCGGAACAGGGTGATGTGAGCGGTGCTCTGGAAATTTATTCCGAGTTGCTTTCCGTGGCCGACGATGGCGCGGAACGCGCCGATCTGCAAAGCAGAATCAATACGCTTTCTGCGCGTCTCGGCAAAAATCAGGAGCCTGTTTATACGGTGGAAGATATTTCTGAACGGCAGGCCCCCGGTAAGCACAGGCTGATAAACATGCTGGAAACTTTAGCCGATCGTCTGGAAGCCAGGGCACAATCTTAATGCATTTTGCTTTTTAAATTATCCATTACCTGAAACTGTTTTTTAAGAATTAAGGCTGATTGTCCTGCGCCACCTTTAACCGGCGGCTAGAAATAGCATGTTATTACGGCGGCTTCGCCGCCTAAGTTACGGACACTTTGTGTCCGGACGGCCCTGACAACGCACGGGCCGTCAGAGCATTTCGCTCATTTCATTCGCAAAACGCTCTACGCGCCGAGCTGTTCCGCCCTGCGGCGGAGTGGTCGGCCGAATGAAATAAAAACATACGCGGACAGGAGTTTTGGGTGTTCATATATTTGCGTAGCTTGGGCATTATTTTGGTGTCTTTGATCCTGCTTGCCGGGTGCAGCACCAATCAAACGGTAAAGAACGCCTGGAAAGCCACCAGAAGCTCCTGGTATTCCTATGTCAATAAGCCGGCGGTGGTGGATTATGAGGAAACAGGAGAAATAGACGCCTACGAAGCCTCTCTGGCTACGCGCATGATTGGCATAGACGTTCAGTGGCAGAGTCTTGAGCGGGCCATGAGCAATGCCGACAAACCGCCTACCAGCGAATGGGTTCAGGCCTTTTTTGCCAGATTTCCTTGGCTTACCGGCTTTGCCGGCGTAAACGCCGAAGGCAAGATCGTGGGACAGGCCGGTCCGGAGCTGGGGCTTGATTTTGCCCCGCTTCTTGAGGTTGACAAAAAGCAGAATGTGCATGCCTTACGTGGGGTTGTGCAGGAAACTTCTTCCGGTCCGATAATTTCACTGGCTACCCCTCTTTATAAAGATACCGATTTCCTCGGCGTGGTTGTGGCCTATTTTGACATGCGCGCGCTAATGCGCTACTGCACCAATCCCGAAGAACTGATCGTGCTGTCCCCTCAGGCTGTGTTGTGGCCGGGCAAATTCAATGTTGAGTCAACTCCCCTTACCCAAGTGAAATGGGAAGAAGTGTTGGCCAGAAGCTCTCACGGAACTGTTTCCGACAGCAGCGGTTCTTTCTATTGGATCAATCGTTACCTGGGCAATCAGCCCATCATTTTTGCCGTTCCGATAACCAAACAACAACCGGAGAAAGAAGAGCGCATCGCCGCTGTGGCCGCATCAATGGGCCAGGGGGGAAAAGACATCACTTCCAGCATGCCGCCGTCTTTTATGCCGGGTCCCGGCACGGAACTTTCCACCTCGTCCGCGCCCGCGTTCGCCAGCGGCCTAGCTCCTGCTCAACCCGCTGGTCCGTCCGCACCCGAGGCTATAACTCCGGAACAGATTGAGCAACCCCGGCCCACTCCCAGGCGTCAGACAACTTCCAGCCGAAGAGCCGAACCGGCCCTCAGCCCCATTATGAGCGCGCCTGAAATTCAGAGCCCGATTCATCCCGCTCCGGATCGCCCCAGCCCGATTCATCCGGCTCCGGATCGTCCCAGTCCTATTCATCCTTCACCAGATCGGAGCAGCTCCGCAAACGAGAATGGAACGGGCAGGGAAATAGACCCGGCTCCTAAAACCAACGCGGATATTGATGCGGGCAGTTCCAGCAGTGTGCTGCGTCCCCCGTCGCCTATTCATCCTTCGCCCAAAAAATCCGGCAAGGTGCCTGAAGTTAATATTCCGGAATAAGTTTAAATACTATGACCCCGCCGCCCAGGAGGAATGAGCATGTCCGAAATTACTGTTACTGAACATCTGCTCCTGCATCAAAAACGCAGCCCGCATGCCACCGGGCAATTCACTGGCCTTCTTTATGACCTGATTCTTTCAGCCAAAATTATTTCGCGGCGAGTCAACAAGGCCGGGCTGCTCGATATTTTGGGCGGTACAGGCGAAGTTAACGTGCAGGGCGAGAATGTGCAGAAGCTGGATGAAATCGCCAACACTGTGCTCATTTACCGCATGATGCGTTGCGGCGCTCTATGCGCCATGGGTTCGGAAGAAAATGAGGATCTTATCCAGATTCCCCAGCAATTCCCCATGGGAGACTATATTCTCATTTTCGACCCTCTTGACGGTTCATCGAATATTGATGTCAACATAAATGTGGGCACGATTTTCTCCATTTTGCGTCGTCCCTCCGGCAAGCACGGCCCGGTTTCGCCTGAAGAAGTGCTCCAGCCCGGCGCCATGCAGGTGGCCGCCGGATATGTGCTTTACGGCCCTTCCACCATGCTGGTTTTCAGCACCGGGCAGGGTGTGCATGGTTTTACTCTGGACCCGGGCGTGGGTGAATTTTTGTTGTCACACCCGGACATTCGCATGCCCGAGCGCGGCAAGATATATTCGGTAAACGAGTCCTATTGGCATTATTGGGATGAGGCGGCCCGCGAAACAGTCGACTACTTCAAGGGCGTGGAAAATGAAAATAAAGCGCCGTATACCACACGCTATGTTGGCTCGTTGGTGGCTGATTTTCATCGTACCCTGCTATATGGTGGAGTTTATATGTACCCGCCGGACACTCGTAAACCCAACGGTAAGCTGCGCCTGATGTGCGAATGCGCGCCTCTGGCATTCCTGGCCGAGCAGGCTGGTGGGCAGGCCATAGACGCCGGTTGCAAGAGAATTATGGACAGAAAGCCGGACCAGTTGCATTCGCGCGCGCCCCTTTTCATTGGTTCGACCAAAGACGTTGACTCCATCGCCGCTATTTATAAAAAGTACATATAATTTGCATGCAACACAAATACAGGGGAGAAAATCTTTGTGAAAAGATTTTCTCCCCTGATTGCTTTATTTCGGAATTTTAGAACATTTTGCGAATTAGCGTATTTTCCGAATGAAATGAAGAAAATGCTCTGACGGCCCGTGCGGAGGACACATAATGCTATGCTTGGGTATTGAATCTTCCTGCGACGAAACAGCGGTGGCTCTAGTGGAAGATGGACGCCTCGTGGATCAGGTTCTGGCCAGCCAGATCGACATCCACGCCCTTTTCGGCGGAATTGTTCCCGAACTGGCCTCGCGGGAGCACTATCGCCATCTTGGTGCGCTTTATGACACGTTGGCCGCTAGGCAAGGCCTGAACGCGGGCGATCTTGACGTGGTGGCGGCAGCGCGCGGCCCTGGTCTTTTGGGGTGTCTGCTGGTGGGAATGTCTTTTGCCAAGGCTCTTTCTCTGGCTTCCGGCGCTTCATTTCTGGGGGTGAACCATCTGCATGCCCATCTTCTGGCCGCCGGTCTGGAGCAGGATTTGCCGTTTCCCATGTTGGGTCTGCTGGTTTCCGGCGGGCATACCAATCTTTATCTTGTGGAAAGTCCCAGCCGTATGCGGCAACTGGGGCGCACCATTGATGACGCGGCCGGTGAGGCTTTTGACAAGGTTGCCAAAATTCTTGGCCTGCCATACCCTGGCGGACGGCTCATAGACGAACTTGGCGTTTTGGGCAGAGCTGACCCCAGACTTTTCCCAAGGCCGTATTTGAATAATCCCACCCTCGATTTCAGCTTCAGCGGCCTTAAAACCGCTGTTGCCACTTGGCTTGATCAGCATCCGGAGTTGAGAGAAGACCTCAAGCTTCTTAAAGCCGCCGAGCCGCAATCGGCCTCTGGCGCGATATGTGGCTTATGCGCTTCGTTCACCTCTGCTGTTGTTGATGTTTTGCGCATTAAAACGGAACGCGCCCTTGAGGCCTATCCCCAGGTGAACAGCCTTGTCGTGGCCGGGGGAGTAGCCGCAAATTCCGCGCTTCGCAAAAGCCTCGCTGATTTGATGAAACAACGCAAAGGGCGGCTTGTTTTGCCATCTCTGAGCCTGTGCACTGACAATGCCGCCATGATTGCCCATGCCGCCTGGCTGCTGGCCGGAGAGGGACTCAGCCACCCCCTGAGCATAGAGGCTGTTCCGCGTGGGCGTGTCATCCCCGACGACTTTATTCTTTCTCGCATCCAAAGCACTATTTAGAGGCATTTTATTTTTGAATTTATACATTACCTGAAGTTACTTTTTGAACTTGCCGAAAATACCCTATTTGCACGAATACCGCCCGCAAACCCTAGACGGACGGTGAAACCTGAGCTATGGTCCCATACATGCAAGACGTACAGAACAGCCCTGCGGAAGTAGCGGTCAGCATAGATCAAGTTGGCATAAAAGATTTGCCCACCCCCCTTTTGGTACGCGATCGCGCCCAAGGGAGACAGCATACTGTGGCCAGTGTGGACATGGGCGTGGAGTTGCCCTCGTCTTTCAAAGGCACACACATGAGCCGTTTTGTGGAGGCTCTGGAAAATTGGGGTGAAGAACTTGATTACAAGTCGGTGCGCAACCTGTTGGAAAAGGTCACCGAGCGCCTTGATGCCCGTAAGGCTTACGTTGTTTTCAAATTTCCCTATTTTTTGCGTAAGAGCGCCCCTGCTTCAAAGGCCTCGGGCTTGGTGTGTTACCAGTGCGAATTTATTGCTGAACTTGAACACGGGCATCTTTCGTTGCTGCTACGGGTTGATGTGCCGGTAATGACGGTGTGTCCCTGTTCCAAGGCCATCAGTGACGAGGGCGCGCACAGCCAGCGCACTATGGTGAGAATAACCACCAGACTGAAAGGCTTTGCCTGGCTTGAAGATTTTATCGACATAGCCGAACATAGCGGATCATCGTCGGTCTACACTCTTCTTAAAAGAGAAGATGAGAAGTTTGTTACGGAAAACGCCTTTGCCAACCCGACTTTTGTGGAAGATGTAGTGCGTAATGCCGCCGCCAAACTGGCCGTTCATCCGCAAATTTCCTGGTTCAGGGTTGAGGTGGAGAGCCTTGAGTCCATACATTGCCACAATGCCTTCGCTTGCATAGAGCGCGAAATTCCGCACGAGAGTCAGGCGTAAGAAATCCGAAAGGAGGCCCGACCATGATCGATGCCATGAATTATGCGGCTTCAGCCATGAACGCCTTTAGCACGGGAATTTCGGTTTCTTCCCATAATGTTGCCAACGTAAACACTTCCGGCTATACCCCCTACAGCGTCAATTATGAAACCGGCGCACAGGGCAATAGTGTGCGGGTGGCCGAAATAACCAGGAGCGAGTACGGCGGTCTTGTTTCCGGCACGGATTATAACAGCGCCTACCTGTCCCCCTCGAACAGCAGCGCAGCGCTGCCTGATACATCGCCGGTTCCCTATGAGTCTTCCCTACCGCAGGAGGCGCTGCGTCCGAGCGGCGTCGATCTTTCCAAAGAGTTTCCTTCAGTCATTTCCTCACAGAGGTCTTATGAGGCCCAGGCCGCGACCATACGGGTTACGGATCAGATGACCGGTACCTTGCTCGACATGACTGCCTAGCCGAATACAAAGCCACTCTTAAGTCAGGGCTGACGCATCTTGTTTTGCATACTAACAAAATCATTCGTTTAAGGTGATTAATCGCAGCGCTTGCGCTATTTGAGTACGGCGTCGCTACGCTCCCGCCTAGTTACGAATGCTAACGCATTCGGGCACTTGCTGATGCAAGTGCCTCGGGCCTCCGCGCTGAGGCGCGTCAGCCCTGACTCTTAAGTTCAATATCATAGCAACAAGTGCGTATTGTGAATATACTATAAATAACAATTGTGTAGCTTTTGTGTTATTGCCGATTTGTTATTTTATCAAAAATATCCTTATATTTTCGTTTGTTAGTACCTATATTTTCCATTATGGCTGATTTGGCATCATTTGTGCCTTGAGTTTGGGCAGAACGCCGCCTGGAAGGTGGCGGCGGACGGTTTTATCGGACCCAAACTAAAGGATGTATCACAATGTCTTCCGTCGATTGCGCCTTCATTATCATTTGCGCCATGCTGGTTATGCTCATGACCCCGGCATTGGCCTGGTTTTATGGAGGCCTGGTTCGTTCCAGAAATGTGCTTTCCACCTCCATGCACAGCTTCAGTCTGCTAGGCCTGGTGCCGGTGCTGTGGGCGGTTGCCGGTTATTCCCTGGCCTTCGGGCCGGACGTGGGCGGGGTGATTGGAGATTTGTCAAACTCATTTCTGAACGGAGTGGGTCTTTCCCCTTCGGAATACGCCAAAACCATTCCCGCAGTGCTGTTCATGATTTTTCAGTGCATGTTTGCCGTGCTCACAGTGGCTCTGGTTTCCGGAGCTTATGCCGAACGCATTCGTTTTTCGGCCATGCTGCTGTTTTCCGCTTTGTGGCTGTTTTTAGTCTATTGCCCCATGGCCCATTGGGTGTGGGGAGGCGGCTGGCTGTCTTCCATGGGCGCGCTTGACTTTGCCGGTGGGGCGGTTGTGCATATGACGTCAGCTGCCGGGGCACTTGCCGCCGCCCATGTGCTGGGACCGCGTCTGGATATTGCCGAGGGGGATTCCGGCGCTGTGACGCCGCATAACTTGCCCATGACCTTGCTGGGCGGCGGGCTCTTATGGTTCGGTTGGTTCGGCTTCAATTCAGGCAGCGCCCTTTCGGCCGGAACCCTGGCTGTACACGCTCTGGTAACCACGCATATGGCGGCCGCAGCCGGAATTTTGGGCTGGCTGGCCGTGGAGTGGCTGCACACCGGCAAACCCACCACTCTGGGCGCGGCTTCCGGAGCGCTTTCCGGACTGGTAGCCATTACTCCGGGGGCCGGTTTTGTGGATGTTTTGCCCTCAATCCTGATTGGCTTTGTCGGCGGTCTGGCCTGCTATGGCGGAGTGTGGCTCAAGAGCCGACTGGGCTATGATGACGCGCTGGATGTTGTGGGCATACACGGCGCGGGAGGAACCTGGGGCGCGCTGGCCACAGGCATTTTTGCCAGCGCGGCGGTGAATAATGTGAACGGTCTGGCATATGGCAATGCCCATCAATTTTTGGTGCAAGTTGTGTCTGTGGCGGCCACATGGGGCTTTGGCTATTTCGCCAGCCGGGTATTGCTGCATGCGGTGGATTGGATGGTGGGCTTGCGAGCTACCCCGGAATCTGAACTGGCCGGGTTGGATATTAGTGAGCACAACGAGCGCGCTTACCAGATTTAGGGCATTTGTCTAACTTCATTTGTAAAGACTACAGGGCAATCGAATGAATGCCTACGGCGGCCGGGGTAAGGGGGCTTTCATAGATTAGTTCTATTTCGCTACGCTTAATACGAACGACCATTTTCAGAGGATTCTTTCCCCCTTCCCCTGGCCCCCTTCCCCCTTTGCTTAAACTTTTTATCATGCCGGAAAGGAAACGGCGTGGGCGGCCAGCACATTGGCCATGCACATTACAATACGGCGCGCGGCATCAAGGTGCAGGCATTCATTTGGTCCGTGGGCGTTCGACTTCGGCCCCAGAATACCGGTTACTACAAATTGGGCCTTGGGGAAGCGTCTGGCCAGATCTCCCATAAAATCTATGGAACCACCTTCGCCGATAAAAGCAGGATTGTTTCCGAAAAAATAGGTCTTTGAAGCTTCTTCCAGGGTTTGGGCCAACCATGGGGCTAATTCCGGCGCGGCCCAACCGTTGCCGATCTGGGTGGATGTGTAGCTCACCCTGGCTCCATAAGGTGGGTTTTTTTCGAATATTTCTTTAAGAGCTTCCGAGGCCTTGCGGGTGTCAAGGCTGGGCGGCAGGCGCAGGGACAATTTGGCCCTGGCAAAGGGCAGGGTGGCATTGCCGGCCTCGCGGATACCCGGAAAGCCCTCCATGCCGGTGACAGACAATGCCGGGCGCCAAGCGCGGTTCAGCAGCAGTTCGGCAATGTTTTCGCTTACCGGGCGCACGTTGTCGTCCACAAATGGGAATGAATCGTATACGCCAATGCCAAGCAGCGCGGCCGAGGCTTCAGCCCTGGCGATATTTATCGAGGGAATATTAAAACGTAGTTGTTCCGGCTTGATCTCGCCGGTGGCTTCGTCTTCCAGGCGCGAAAGCAATTGGCGCATGATGCGGAAAGGCGAGGGTACCATGCCCGACGACGCCCCGGAATGAACCCCGGCGGTGAGCACTTTTACTTCAAGGACGCCATTGACCATGCCCCGCAGCGAATCGGTGAGCCACAGCCGATTATAATCTCCGCTTCCGGAATCAAGGCATACGATAAGTGATATGTCGCCAAGTTGCGCTTTGAGCAGGTCAAGATAGAAGGGGAAATCTGGGCTGCCGGATTCTTCGGCGCTTTCAATCAGAATGAGGCAGCGTCCGTGCGGGGCGTTTTGCGCCCGCAAGGCCAGAATGGCGCTCAGCGCGCCGAAAAGGGCATAGCCGTCATCGGCCGCGCCCCGGCCGTACATTTTGTCGTCCTTAATTACCGCCTTTCGCGGTTCAAATCCGGTTAACCAGCCTTCGCCCACAGGCTGCTTGTCCATATGCCCGTAAAGCAGCACAGTGTCTTCGCTTCTAGTTTTGCCGTAGTATCCGGCAAAGGCCGGAATTTCCACCAGGATAACCGGAGTACGTAGCCGCCCGGCGTCTTTTTCGTCTTTGATGGGGGCGGATTTATCGCCGTAAACCGTGGTCTTGATGTCGTCTGTTTTGCAGGTTGCCCCCCATTCCTTTTTGAGTTGCTCGATGCTTGTACAAAGTAATTCCACAACTTTTTGCATGTCGTCGGCCCATTCATCGCCATTGACAAAGCCGGGAGAAAGGTTGGGGATGGCGACAAATTGCTTCAATGCCTTGATAATGGTACCTTCGCTAGTACTGTTGGCAAGCCACATTTCATTGATGGTTTGCGCTATTTTGTCTGGGTGTAGGGCTGGTTCTTGTATCATTTATGTGGACCTTTGTGAGTTACATTATGT